>NZ_JBOGUT010000020.1:0-75517 GCF_050696275.1 Flavobacterium sp. | reverse complement strand
GCTTTCCTTTGAAAAAGGTAACCATTTTTTATCAAAGACAAAGTAAAGGCGGATTTACTTCGTCTGTTCGGCAATGATAGTATCTTTTTTATATCATTTTGTGAGAGTTGCGTATATTTGAGAGTTAGCAGAAATATTCAGACAACTTAACTATAAACATCATGAAAAAGATTTTACTATTATTATCGCTTTTTACATTTTCATTTAGTTATTCGCAAGATTGGAAGCTTTTATTCGATCAAGAAAATGGAGAATACTATTATAAACCCAACACATACGATACTGCATGGATAAAAATTGTATCAGAAAAAACAAAATATTATCCAAACAAAGCATCTCAAAAAGAGAAAATAGTGGATGGTTATCAAATGGTTCTTTGGAAATTTGATTGTAATTCAAAACAATTGGGAATCATCCAGTCAACGGTATACTCTAAAGACGGGAAAATGCTACAGACTTTTAAACAAAATGAAGTCCTCGTTGAAATGAATTATGTCAATCCAGACTCAGTTGGCGAAGGATTGCTTAACCAATTTTGTGAATCAGAATAAAATACTCCTGCTAACAGCGGTTTAGCGCTATGGCTGGTTTTATTTTTCTAAGCCGGAAATTACTAAAAGGTTAATTCCATATATTTACACTTAAACCGTGAAAAGTCGCCACAGCGCCAAGCCGCGGAACGTTAACTGCAAGTTTACCGCAGAATCAAGAATATAGAAAACAACAAATATGAAATTAGAATACAACTTAAATGAAAACGATTTTTTGCAACATCAGTTATATACTGCATCAAAAACAGAAAGAATAAAAATGCAAAGAAGAAAAAGTTGGTTATTTGTAACTTTAACATTCTTCATTTTAAGTCTGTTGTTTTTAAAAAAAGAAGAAAAAGTAACTTTCTATAGTTTTTTAATAGTTGGATTTATTACTTTAATATTTTATCCATTTTATCTTCGAAATCATTATAGAAATCATTATCAAAAATTTATTAAAGACACCTATAAAAACAGATTCGGTGAAAATGCAAAAATTGAGTTATTAGAAAGTGAATTTTTAACTAATGATTCTAATTCTGAAACCAAATTAAAATATTCAGCATTCGAAGAATTTAATGAAATTGAAAATTACTTTTTTCTAAAATTGAAAACTGGTGGAAGTTTAATAATACCTAAATTAAAAGTTGGGAATTTAAAAGAATTGAAAGTTGAACTCAATAATATTGCGGAAAATTATAATGTTAAACAAAATATTGAATTGGATTGGAAATGGAAATGAAAAATTAATTCAACAAATATTTAAAACAAAACCAGCGGTTAACAGGCGTTTGGCGAGATTGCGAATTTTGTAGTAAATTCATGTTCACATTTCGCAAGAAATTTTATCTTTAACAGAAAATAAAAAGTTCCGAACCTCGCAACCATCGCCAAGCGCCGGGACGTTAACTGTCATATTACCTAAAAAAACCGCTAAAAAAGAAATTGAAAAAGAGAATACTATTAATCATAACATTTTTTGCCTGTATAAATCTTTATTCGCAAAATACTTACGTCTTTTTTGGTTCATTTAATCATGACAAAACAACTGAAGGAATTTATGTTTATCAATTAGACACAATTCACGGAAAATTATCAAAAATAACAACTGTAAAAGGCTTTATAAATCCATCGTTTCTAACTTTATCGCCAAACGAAAAGTATCTTTTCGCGTGTACAGAAAGTAAAACTCCAAATGCTGGAAGTGTAAGCAGTTTTGAGTTTAACCCAGAAAATAAATCACTGACATTTATAAACAGTCAGAAAAGTGGTGGAGAAAATCCAGTTTATGTAGCGGTTCACAAAAGTGGAAAATGGCTAATTAATGGAAACTATACAGAAGGTAGCGTTTCGGTTTATCCAATTTCTAAAAACGGAACAATAAATCCAATTACTCAAAACTTTCAATTTTCAGAAGGAAGCATAAATCCAGAAAGACAAAATCGTTCACATATTCACTCTACAGTTTTCTCACCAAACTTTGACTATGTTTTTTTGCCTGATTTAGGAGCAGACAAAATTAGATGTTACAAATTTGAAAACGAAAAAAGCGAGCCTCTGCAAATTGCAGAAAAACCATTTACGAAAACAACTTTAGGAAGTGGACCAAGACATTTTACTTTTCATCCAAACGAAAAATTTGCATATTGTATTGAAGAATTAACTGGAACTGTAAATGCTTATAAATATGAAAATGGAAAATTAGATAGTATTCAAAGAATAAATACTCACACAGAAAAATATAAAGAAGATTTTGAAAGTTCTGACATTCACATTTCGCCAGACGGGCGATATTTGTATGCGTCAAATCGTGGGGAAGAAAATAACATTGCCATATTTGCAATTCAAAATGACGGAAAATTAAAAGCAATTGGATATCAATCAACTTTAGGAGAACATCCACGGACATTTACAATCGATGAAACTGGAAAATTTCTTATTGTAACAAACGTAGTAACTGGAAATGTATTTGTGTTTAAACGGAATATTGAAACTGGATTATTGAAAAAAGTTGGTAAAGAACTTAAAATAAAAAACGTTTCTTGTGTACAAATAAAAAGATACTAAGAAACAAATACGGCAGTTAACAGCGGTAGCTGTTGCACAACCCGACAGCACAAACATTAAAGAACAGAAATATGATGAAACAGCTTGCTATTTTAACCGCAATTTTTCTAACAACATTTAACCTGTTCGGACAGACAATCAATTTGGTAAAAAGTGACAGTATAATTTATCCTATTCACAAGGCAAACATTGGAAAAATTGCTTTTATGGGGCAGACTATTCCAATTGAGACTTTCAAACAATCTGATTTTCTTACCTCATTTGATTTTAAAGAGAAAACCGACCTTAACATTCGGGTTTTTTTAGGAAATTCTCTGACAAATTCTCTTCATTTACTTTCATCTCAATCAATTGCTGACGAATTAACTAAAAATGGAAATTATCAATTTACATTCTTTATTGATGACAAAAAGATTTATGCTGAAAATCTAAATGTCGGGGCAGGAAGTGCTGATAGTAAAAATCAAAGAACCGTTTTTAGAATTCCGTTAATAAGTTCAACCAATGAAGATTCTTGGGGCAGATTTCTTTGGAATAGATTTTTAACGAACGGAGGACAAGAAGCATTAACAAATGGGGAACATCTTCTTAAAATTGAAATCAGACCTTACCTAAAACTAACTGAAGTGCTGATTGGTAATATCATTGCCGAAGGACAAATAAAAATCATAGTCCCGGAAATAAAAATCGATGAAAAACTTGTTAAAGTTCAGACCATAAAACCACTTAAAGACTGGCAGATTTCAACAGAGAAAATAAATTCCGCTAAAATTGAAGAACTGAACCGAAAAATCGCAACGCAAACGTATAAAAACATAACAAGTGTTGTCGTAATAAAAGATAAAAAAATCCTAATTGAAGAGTATTTTAACGGCGCAACCAGAAATACGCTTCACGATACAAGGTCAGTTGGAAAATCATTTGCATCCACTATGTTAGGTATCGCAATCAAAGAAGGTTATATAAAAGACGAAACACAAACTTTAAAAGACTTTTACAATCTGAAAACCTTTCAAAATTATTCTTCTTCAAAAGATAGTATTACTTTACAAAGCTTGCTTACAATGAGTTCTCCTTTTGACGGTTCTGATATAAACCAAGATTCACCTGGTCATGAGGAAAATATGTATCCTACAAACAATTGGGTTGACTTCACATTAAACCTCCCAGTTGACAAAACAAAAACAGCTGGCAAGCAGTGGGATTACTTTACTGCCGGCGTTGTCGTTTTGGGCGACGTCATTCACAAATCTGTTCCGGGTGGTTTAGAGAAATATGCTGCCAAAAACTTGTTTCATCCACTTGGCATCACAAAATACAAATGGCAGTTTACTCCTCAAAAAGTAGCTAATACAGCCGGTAGTTTGCAATTAAGTTCGTTAGACTATGCAAAATTTGGGCAATTATACAAAAATCAAGGAGTTTGGAATGGTCAACAAATCCTATCACAAGATTGGGTAGCAAAGAGTTTATCACACCAAATGACAATTTCAGAAAACGAGTATTACGGTTATCTGTTTTGGAATAAAACGTACAAAGTAAATGCCGCTGACTATGAAGTTTACTATTCGAGCGGTAATGGCGGAAATAGAATTTTTATTTTCAAAAACCAGCCTATTGTAATTGTAATTACTTCGACGGCCTATAATACTCCTTATGGAGAAAAACAAGTTGACAAAATTATGCAGGACTATTTAATACCGATAGTATCAAAATTCTAAACCAGCAAAATGGAAGAAAATGAAAATCTGAATATCGAGGAAAAAGAATTTCTCATTTTTTTTATCGAAAAAACAGGGATGTTTATGTCTCAAATAGACAAAAATAATATTGTGAGTTTTCTGACTGGTTATGAAATTGACAAACAAAATAAAAATATAATAACACAGAAAATTAGCGAAATAGTAAGTCGAAAATACAACATTGAGTATAGAAATACTGGTTGGCTTGGTCAAATTTCCAGACTTTCAACTGAATTAGGTTTAGATTGGGTTGCAACTTTTAAACAAATCATTCAAGAAGTTTTAAAAGAATAAAAGCTGTGTCATAACAAGGATTTCGCAAACGTTGGTTTTGAAACCAATAAGCAACAAATAATTTTATATGGACGTACAAGAACAAATCAGAAAATATATTACCAGTCAGCCTGAGCCAAAACAAAGTGACATGCTAGAATTGCACAGTGCCATTCTGCAAGTAATGCCAGCATGTAAATTATGGTTCCTTGATGGTAAAAACAGTGAAAATAAAACTGTATCCAATCCTAATATAGGCTACGGGTTTCAGACTATGAAATATGCTGATGGGACAACTAGAGAGTTTTATCAAATTGGCATGAGTGCAAACACAACCGGAATCTCTGTCTATATCCTTGGCCTCAAAGATAAAACATACTTAGCCCAGACGTACGGAGAAAAACTAGGCAAGGCTAGCGTGAGTGGCTATTGTATTAAATTTAAAACACTAAAAGATATAAATATTAATGTGCTTAAAGCGGCAATACAATATAGAATTGAACATAAATAAAATAGTATTGACAACAAGAGTTTTGCAAAAGTTAGATTTCAAGGCTTTTTTATAAGGTTTTGTATTTGAAATAGCAACCAACCGAAATATAAATCTTCATTTAGTCTCCAACCTCGCGAAGGCACGGAGCATTAACTGCAGTCATCTCAACTTTGTGCATAAAAATGAAAAAATTCAGGATCCTTAATTCCAAAAATGTATTTATAATTACTTTAATGGTAATGGCTTTAACAGTTTTATCCGTTTGGTTCTTTGGTCTTGGAACTCATAGAACCATTATTGAGAATTCGTATTTATCTACAACTATTTTATCCGGAACTTTTCTTCTTTTTATATCAATTGGTCTTTACAAAGGCATAAAACTAAAAGACAATCTTGGAAAAATAACGGATAGATTTGATTCAAAGAAAATAGAGAAACTAAAGGATGTTGTTTTAGATGCCAATTCGGATGTTCCAGACATTGGAGATGGAGTTGTGGGAATAATAATGAGTTTTATTTTCTGGCTTATAGCCGCTTTTATAATCAGTTATTTATTTTGGTTTTTTGGAGCAATTTTATGGATTACAGTTTTGATTTTCATTGCAATGCTTTACTGGATTTTTTTCAGAGCTTTGAGATTGGTATTCAAAAAATCAGCCGAATGTAAAGGTGATTATCTTAAAAGTTTGTTTTATGGTTTCAGCTATACAGTTCTTTACAATTTTTGGATTTATGGGATAATTTTAATGATTCAATATTTTGAAAAGTAGCGTTAGCAGCGGTTTCCAGCAAGTGGTCTTTAGTTAATATCCGAAAGGGTCGGTATTTATGCTCCTCTCCTATTTTTTAAATTTATTCTTTTAATCTTTTCGGTATATTTGTAAGTATCAGTAATAAAGAATCCCCAACTTCATGAAGCCGGAGGAACGTCGTGCAGCATTTATTTCGGATTAAACAATATAAATGAAAAAGAACTTTAAAAATTAAAGATATGATCAAGCCAAAAACACTCTGTTTAATCGGACTGCTTTTTTTCGTTACGAGTTACGTGTTTTTTTCTCAAGTATCTTTGAATGCTCAAAAAAATATCGATTTAGCCCATTGGTTTAATTTGATTGGAGCAGTATTACTAATTTCTTTTAATGATGTATTTCCTAAAAATAAGATTAATTCTGTGGCTTCTGTTTTAACAGCTTTAGGAGTTGTTTCCCATATTGGACTTTGTACCATTGACTTTGTTATGTGGAGTTTTGGAAGTAATGACATTGGCAGAAATGAATTAAGAGAGCAAATAAGCAATACACCATTAATTTTATACCCTTTTGTCATAGTTGGCCCTTCTTTACTATTTCTAGGTCTTGTAACCCATGCTTTGAATTTTATCAAATCAAATCCAATAAGTTCGCTAATGGTCATAATAGGCGGGCCTTTTGTTGGGCTTTCCTATTTTATCTGGAATAATGGCATTTTAATGTTGCTAAGTTGTGTTGTCTTTGCATCTGGATTAGTGCTGCTTTTATACAGAAAAGAAACAAAAAATTTAGAAATAGAACCAATCAATAATCGGATTTGAAATTTTTTTTTTGGCTAACTTTAAACAGAAAGAAGAAAAATACCATCCCAAAATAAAAAGAGAGAATGCATGTCAAAATCACTCCTCTAAATTCTAACACCGGTTTGTTACGCTTGTCTGCTACGTTTGGGTCTTCACCAAAAAGCACTATCTTTAACAGAAAGAAATTATTATTGGTTGATGATAAAATTAATTTTCATCACACTATAGATCATGCTACGGAATCCAATTCAGAATTGCATTATCAAAAAAATCAATCTTATGGATAAGATACAGGAAATATCCGGATTAATACCGACTCAAATTGCATGGGTAGTAAAAGATGTAGAAAAATCAAAAAACTTCTTTCAGAAAATGCTTGGCGTTGCCAATTTCAGTCCGACATTTACGACTCGTTTTAAAGAGTATGACGGAACTTATTATGGAGAACCATCCGATGCGGAAAATCTTGTCGCAATGACTTATTCTGGAGGGACGTTTATTGAACTCATTCAACCCCTTTCCGGGAAGAGTATTTTTAAGGATTATATAGACAATAATCCAACGGGCGGAGTTCAACATATTGCCTACAGCACTCCAGTTGCAAATTTGGATAAAGTAATTTCCGACTTTGAAAATAATGGTTTCACTGTTGTCAGCAGTTTCGATACACCTATTGCTAAAATTGTATTTTTTGACACAAGAAATGAGATTGGTGTCTTTACCGAAATAATGGGAATTACCGAAGAAGGTGAAGCTGCAGTTGAGAAAATGAAAATTGAAATGGAGTAATTCTAAATAGTGATTTACAACCAAAGGTTAAACCAACACTTCGTAATTTGAGCATTAAGATTGCGTGTAATTCAATAAATTATCTAACATTAAAGATCAAAAACGATGTTTACAACAGAACAAATCAAGGCAGCTCACAGCAAAGTAAGATCCGGAGCTGACTTTCCAAACTACATTCAGGAAATTAAAACACTTGGTGTTACTGCTTTTGAAACTTGGGTAAAAGACAGTCACACAGACTATTCAGGTGCCAATAATTTTCAAACAGCATCAAAATCAATGTATGAAGATTTGATAATTAGCAATTCAAGCGACAAAGCCAAATTTGAGCATTACCTGAAAATTCATCAGCAAGGAGAAACCGATTATTTCACTTTCTGCAAGCATTGTGCTGAAACAGGGATTGAAAAATGGTTTGTTAGCCTCGACAAAATGACTTGTACTTACTACGACAAGGCAGGAAACAAAATTTTAGAAGAACAAATACCGCAATAAAAAGAATACAACAGTCGTTTTATTTGCGTCTTCAGGATTCGCTGTCACTCGAGTTAAGTAAAATATTTTCAAACCAAGAAACCCTGCATAAATGAAAAAATCAAACTATATTTTATTCTTCCTACTAAGCTTTTATTTTATAACCGGTTGTGAAAAATCAAAAAAAGAAACTGCATCCAAAACAGCAGAACAAAACTATATCTTTTTCCTTCATAATAAATTCGCCGAAGAAAATGATTTAAATATTGAGCATCCTGAATATGGAAAAGTCGAATATGCAGAAATTATAAAAGCTTTTAAGAAAGACGGATTTGTAGTTTTAAGTGAAAAGAGAAAGAGGAATACAGACACAGAAAATTATGCAAAAAAGATAGTCTCACAAATTGATAGTTTATTAAAAAAAGGAATAAAACCAAACCACATTACAGTAGTCGGAACTTCCAAAGGCGGCTATATTGCACAATATGTTTCAACATTCATTGCAAATCCAAAACTGAACTTTGTTTTTATCGGTTGCTATCAAGATACTGATTGTGAAAATTATCCTGAAATAAATTTTTGCGGCAATATCCTGACTATTTATGAAAAATCAGATTTGTATGGCGTTTCGGCAATTAAAAGAAAAAAGACTTCGAAACTAAAAATAAATAAATTTAGAGAAATCGAATTAAATACAAATCTAAAACACGGTTTCCTTTTTAAACCGCTAAAAGAATGGATTGAACCAACTAAAATGTGGGCAAAAAGAAATTATGATTTAAAATAAAAAATTTAAATGTCTCAATCAGGATATATTGCAATTGAATTAATGATTAATAAGTTTTCGGAATTTATTGAATGGCTATTTGAAGGAAAAAAGAAAACTGAACTAGGCAGATTAACCGAACTGAATTCAACCTTGATCAACCTATTTAATTTTTCAATTTTTGATGTTTCTGAAAAGCCATTAGCCGAGTTAAAAGTCAAATTCGAAAAAATAGATTCCCATAGACTAGAAGATATTATTTCTTCACTTTTCAATGCTTCAATTTCCAAAAACGATAATGAAATGTTTAAAAGATTAAATTCCAATATAAAACTAAATGAAAGAATTATGGAATTGATTTTGTTAGCAGAAGATACATTTCATAAATTATCAATTGAATCGTGCAATATTAAAAATTCTATACAGCATAAATTATATGCTACTGCTGGCTGATTGATTTATGCATTGCCTTTATAGTAGTTTATTTCGCCTGCTCCCTATCACTCTGACTAAACAATAGGTTTTAAGGAAAACATCAACACAAACTTCCCTTCTTCTAAAAGAAATTTTCTTTCCAACTTTTCGATATATTTGTAATCATCAGTGACGAAATCATAAGGATATCAAATACTGTAGCTTAATAAATTTAGATAATCAATGAAAAGTACACCTATTTCGCTGTTATTATTCCTTCTGACAGCATACACAGTAGCATCACAAACAGTCACTGCGAACAAACCAGCAGACTATATTTATGCATCAGATGGCACAAAATTGTTTGCCAAGGTTTCTGGTAAAGGGCCTGTTTGTATCTTCGTTCATGGTGGGCCCGGTATGTGGAGTAAATCATTTGAAGTTCTGAAAGGTAATAATCTTGAAAAGAAACTTTCAATGGTTTATTATGACCAAAGAGGTTCTGGCAGATCTGACGCTTCGGTTTCAAAAAACTATTCTATCGACAGAATGATTGAAGACATTGAAGACATTAGACGTTCTTTGGGAGTTGAAAAAGTGTATCTTATGTCGCATTCCTTCGGAGGGATTATTGCGGCTAACTATGCCAAAAAATTCCCCGAACATCTCAATGGATTGATATTATTAAACTCCACCTTGTGCGTAAACAATTCTATTGAAGGACAAATAAAATACATCAATGGATTGCTCAACACCAATTTTACCATTACAAACAGCAATGAAATTTTTCCTGTTTTTTCAAAGGCAAAAAATAAACTTTCGGAAAAAGGATTGGAATACACATTGCTGTCTGAGAGCAAAAAAACGGTAGCATTATTAGACAGCATTGATCGGGAAAAACCCAACAATAATGACTTTGGCAGGAATGTGTGGAAAATTGAAGAATATATTCATGACTTCAGACCAATGACAGCAGCTATTTCCATACCTGTTCTAGTGATTACTGGTAAAAAAGATTATGCCATTGGCGTAGACCATTATAAACTATTTGAGTTTCCTAACCAAAAAACGGTGCGTATAGATGGAGGACATGTTTTGTACTATGAAAGAAACAAAGAATTCACACAAGCTGTGTTTTCATTTATTGAGTCACAACAAATTCAAAATAAATAGGATAAGACTGCAGCCAACATCGGTTTGTTTAGATAATTTAACTGGGATTTAACGGTAACCGTAAACAACATTAAAATATTGATAAATGATAAAAAGAATAATAGTAATTTTAGCAATTGTGACATCATTCGGTTTTGGTTTCACATTCAATTCAATTTTGACTAAACAAACAAAAATGAAAAAAGTAACAGGTATTGGAGGCATTTTTTTCAAATGCAAAGACCCTAACAAAATGAGAGAATGGTATAAAACACATCTTGGTTTAAACACTAACGAGTATGGAGCTACTTTTGAATGGAGAGAAGCGTCAGACTCAACCAAAAAAGGCGCTACACAATGGAGTCCGTTTGCTGAAAAAACAAAATATTTTGAACCTTCCACAAAAGACTTTATGATTAACTACAGAGTTGCTGATTTGGAAGCGCTGGTGGAAGAACTGAAAAAAGAAGGAGTGACCATAGTTGACAAAATAGAAACTTATGATTACGGAAAGTTTGTTCACATTGTTGACCTGGAAGGAAATAAAATTGAATTGTGGGAACCAACCGAATAATATCCAATACGTATTTTTCTTCTTTAATTATAACGTTTCCTTTTTACTTTTCTGTATAATAGCAATATCAGCTATTCCGATATAGAAAAAATAAAGTTAAATCTCCCCTAACGGGAAAGAATAACGCTAAAATACGAGGTATGAACACTTCCAACACACACAATGAGCGCATTGCCAAAATGACCTTTGCTTCGGTCTATCCCATGTATATCACAAAAGTGGAGAAGAAAGGCCGGACAAAAGAAGAATTACACCAGGTCATAACATGGTTAACAGGATTCAATAACGAAAAACTGCAGGAACTAATACAGGAAAAGGTAACTTTTGAAACATTCTTTCAGCATGCCACACTAAATCCCAATGCACATCTCATCACGGGAGTCATTTGTGGATATCGGATAGAAGAAATCGAGAATCCTTTGACCCAACAGGTTCGGTATCTGGATAAATTGGTTGACGAGTTAGCTAAAGGCAGAAAGATGGAGAAGATTTTGCGAAGCTAATAAAGTGTTGAGCACCTTTAAACAAATCAAAAATAATAATGAAAATAAAATCCAAACTATTAGTTCTTTCGTTTTTGGCAATTATCATTGTCAGTTGTGATCCTCCACATTATATCGACTTCGTAAATAATTCGAATTCAATAGTAAAAGTAAAATTAAATTTAAACTCAAAAGTTGAAAGTTACCGTTTAAAAGAAATTGCCACCGGTGATTCAATCGTTTTTAATTTAAAACAAAAAGATACTGCAAATATCCATTTTGGAATTGGGAGTTGGTCCGATGCCAAAATTGACGAATTAACGAAATCAATAGAAAGTATTGAAATTGATACTCGAGAAATTAAAACCACATATAAAACTAAAAGTTCAATAAAAACTCTTTTGCAAAATAATAGACACGGAGCTTTTTTTAAAAGTAAGATAGAAATTAAAATTCAATAAAGTAACCTAGAAAATATGACTGAAAAATTCACTTTAACTGGTGGAGCAAGAATTGGAATGGCAAATGCAACTTTTCCTTTTGCAGATTTATTCGTTAACAAAGAACTATTAAAAATAAATGCTTCCATTGTTGGTAATTTAGTTTTCCAACCTAAAGATATCATTTCAATACAACCTTATACTTCATTTCCAGTTATTGGAAATGGTATAAAAATTAACCACAGAATTGAAAATTATGCTGCTGAAGTAATTTTCTGGACTTTAAAAAATCCAAATTCTGTAATTAATGAAATTAAAAAGACAGGGTTTTTAGAAAACTTAAATAGTGAAATAAGTGCTGATGACTTAGAAATTCTAAAAAAACAAAACGAAGGCGGATTTCCCTTAAAAAAATCAGTAGGCCTATTTTTTATGATTGTCTGGAATTTACTTTTTCTTTCTGATATTCTGCCTTTTTTCCTGCAAGGCAAAACCGAAGGCTCACCCATTGGAATTGGAATGAATTTAGCCATCGGGATAATTTTTGTAAGTGCTGTTTTAGCTATTGTTTCTGAAAAATTCAGAAGATTAATTTTGAAAGAAAATAGAAATTTTGACGACATAAAAAAGTTCGTTTATTTTATAACATTTATCAGCGGAATACTGTTTATCGTATTTTCAATAGCAAATATCAATAAATAAAAACGGCTTGCTACAGAAGGCTAACTGCTAGCTAAAAAAATCGAAAAAAACTATGACTGAAATAGGAATAATTGGATTGTTATTAATAATTGCGAATGTCGTATTCTCATATAAAGGTTTTTCAAATGGACTTTTATTTGACAGTTACAAATTTGAAGTTGATAAAATTCTAATAAATAAAGACTATAAGAGACTGATAACTTCCGGTTTTTTGCACGTAAGCTGGTCTCATCTTATTTTTAATATGCTAAGTTTATATGCTTTTAGTGGACTTTTGGAATTACAAGTTGGCTGGTTTTATTTCGCTTTAATTTATTTTGCAAGTTTAATTGGTGGTGATTTATTAGCTCTTTATATTCATCGAAATCATGGAGATTATAGTTCAGTAGGTGCTTCAGGAGCTATTTGTGGAATAATCTTCGCATCAATTGCTTTATTTCCTGGACTAGGAATTGGTTTTTTTGGAATTCCATTCTCAATTCCAAGTTGGCTTTATGGGCTTCTTTATGTTGCCTACTCTATTTACGGAATAAAATCTAATAAGGATAATATTGGACATGAAGCTCATCTTGGCGGAGCTCTAATTGGAATGCTAATTGCAATTGCGATTAACCCAAATGCTATAGTTGTAAACTATTTATCTATTTTGATAATATTTATACCAACTTTAATTTTTGTAGTTTTAATAGTTAAAAAACCACACATTCTATTAGTTGATAATTTTTATTTCAAAACACATAAAAAACATTATAACATTGATCATAAATACAATGAACAAAAAGCAAATGAAAAGAAAGAAATCGATAAGATATTAGATAAAATAAGCAGTAAAGGGATAGATAGACTAACCAAAAAAGAAAAAGAAAAACTTGATGAATATTCCAAATAAACCTATTGCTAATCGCAATTTAATTCATCCGTTCACCGTTGCTTAAGTTAAACACAACCGAGTTTTATTTACATCTGAAGAGTCTATGTTTACACATTTATTTTAAAATCAAACTTCTTATTTTCACCCTTTTCAATACATTTGTAAACTTCACTAATAAATCTACCGCCAGACTACCAAGGCTGATGGAATTTAGCATAAATTTTAAACTATAATAATGGAACAATTCAAAATCAGACAAGACGGTTTTAAAGAGATAAAAAAAGCACTACTTATTAAATCAATGCCCATTTTGATATTAGCTGCATTCGGTGGGCTTGCAATAAGTTATTTTAATTCTAATGAGCAACAAAGCAGTATTAATACGCTTCCTTTTACAATTCCCTTTATATTGGGAATATTAGCGTTTGGGCTCTCTCGTGGTATAAAAAGGCAAAAAGAAATTTTCGAGAGTTATTTATTAATTATTGACAATAATGACATAACAAGAGAACAGCACAATACTCCAAGAATAACTATTTCAATAACAAACCTGAATGAAATTATTAAAAATTCAAACGGAAGCTTTATTATTAAAGGGAATTCATCAGTAAATGTTATAAACATTCCTTCTCAAATAGGTGACTATGAAAAATTAGAAAAATCATTAGCTCAATTAAAACAAATTTCAACAAAGCATAGCGAGCCCTTTCTTCAAAAATTTCGTGGATTGTCTTCTATTTTGGCAATTGGTTTAATGGCTACGGTTTACATTTCCAAGAACAAAATAATTGTTGGCATTTGTGGAACAATATTACTAGTGGTTTTAGCCTATTCTTTCTTCGAAATACTGAAAAGTAAAAACATTGACAGTAAAACAAAAACAGGAATGTGGTGGATTCTATTAGTTATTGCTTCAATTATAAGCGTTATGTATTTCAAAATTGCGATGCTGCAATAAATAGGAAGAACTGTAGCTAACGCTTGGCAAACCAATAACTTTTTGGAACATAGGCGCCACTATCTTAACTGGCTTATTTAGCCACTTGATTTACAACTTCATATTCAAAGAAAAACGACGAAACATCAATAATGCAGAAAATAAAAGCTGAAATAAAAATCATTGGTGTTAATCCATTTATATTTTTACCTGACGACGTTTTGGAAGAAATTTTCAAACAAGCTGGTAAAAATAAAGGACCAATACAAATAAAAGGTACAATAAACGACACTCCCTATACACAAAAATTAGTAAAATTCAGGGGTGACTGGAGGCTTTATATCAATTTAAAAATGCAGAAAAACTCACCAAAACGTATTGGAGAAATTATAGATATAACAAAATAAGAAAACTAAAAATCAGAGCATGAAAACAAACAAAACAAGTAGAACCGCTCAATTTATGGCTTTGTTTAGAGCAATTGAAACACAAAGGAATCAAAGTGATAAATTATTTTCTGACCCTTTTGCTATCCATTTTTTAGAGCCTAAATTGAGGTTTGCTGTTCGCCTATCCAAAAATACTGTCATTAGAAAGTATATCAGTAATGTCATTCAGCAAAAAATTCCCGGGGCCTTTTCTTCAGGCCTGGCCAGAACAAAATATATTGATGATCTGCTGCAAACAACTATTAAAGATGGTGTAAACCAATTAATCATATTAGGTGCCGGCTTTGATACCAGAGCTATGCGGCTCGAGCTTCTGAAAGCAATCCCAACCATTGAAATTGACCATCCCAATACTTCAAATTTTAAAATTCAAACGCTTAAAAACCGCATTGGTCCACTTTCAAAAAACATTACCTATTGTCAAATTGATTTCAATACCCAAAGCCTGGACCAACTGGCTGAACAGCACAATTTCGACTTCACTAAACCAACGACAATACTTTGGGAAGGTGTAACTAACTATTTAAATGCTGACGCAATAGACAAAACATTTGCCTTTATTTCAAGATTTCCAAAAGGCAGCTATGTCATTTTCACCTATGTTCACAGTGACATTCTTACTAATCCTGATGCTTTTTTAGGAGGCAAAAAACTTTTAGATGACCTCGAAAAACTAGAAGAACGCTGGACATTTGGTTTCTTACCTTCAGAACTAAACGATTATTTAAACCGATTTGACTTAACTCTTATCGACGATTTAAGTGCTGTAAATTACCGCGAAAAATACGTACCGAACAGAAATGAAAGCGGTTACGAGTTTTACAGAGTAGCAATAGCAAAAAAATAAATGCAAAAAAAATTGCGTAGTTAAATAACTACACTTACATTTGTAGTCAAATAACTTCATATTATGAATTTAAGACGAGATGTATTTCAGGCCATAGCTGACCCAACAAGAAGAGCCATACTTTTACTGGTTGCTACACAATCAATGACTGCTGGTGCCATAGCATCAAAATTTAACACCGCAAGACCAACTGTTTCAAAACATTTGCAAATACTCACCGAATGCGAACTCCTGAAACAAGAGCAAAGCGGCAGAGAAATATATTATAAAATTAATGCTGGTAAAATGAAAGATGTAGCCGATTTTCTCGAACCATTCCGTCAAATGTGGGATGATCGATTTAACAAATTAGAAGCGATAATGAAAAACTATAAACCAAATGAATAACATGGAACAAAAAACAAAAATTAATGCTGAAGACGGCAAACAGGACTTAGTGATAACACGCGAATTCGATTTGCCTTTAGAATTACTCTTCAAAGCCTATGTCGAACCTGAAATAGTAGCACAATGGATGGGAACGAAAGTACTAAGACTTGAAAACAAAAAGTACGGCAGTTACCAATTCGAAACCACAGACCCTAAAGGTAACAAACACAGTTTCAATGGAGTAATTCACGAATTCGACCAAAATAAAAAAATAACACGTACTTTTGAGTTTGAGAACATGCCTTTTGGTATCCAGCTGGAATTTCTGGAATTTGAAAAACTAACGGAAAACACCAGCAAACTGATCATGCAAATTGTATATCAATCGGCAGCACACAGAGAACAACAATTAAAATTACCTTTTGCCTATGGCATAAACAAAGCACACGATCAATTACAAGAAATACTAACCAAACTAAACTAAATTACCATGGAAAAAAGAAGATTATTAGCGTACTGGATTACTACAGGATTACTTTGTTTTTCAATGCTTGGCGGCATCGGACAATTATTTCAGGTTAAAGAAGTAGTAGATGGATTTATCCCTCTAGGCTACCCGCTCTATTTCATCTCAATCATCGGCTTTTGGAAAATTATGGCCATAATTGCCGTACTCCTTCCTAAATTACCATTACTCAAAGAATGGGCTTATGCAGGTATCATTTTTGCAATGACCGGAGCTTCAATTTCTCACATATCAGTCAATGATTCCGCATTCCACATCATTGTACCCCTAATAATTGTAGGCTTAGCCCTATCTTCATGGTACTTAAGACCTGCTACCAGAAGAATCGTTGCTATAACTAATTAATTACAATAGTATCAGTCAAAAGTAAATTGGTTCGTACCAAAGAGCTTTTGACTGGTACTAATCATTCCTTAACTGGTACCGAAGACTTTGTAACTGGTACTACTCATTTCTTAACTGGTACCAAAGACTTTATAACTGGTACTAATCATTTCTTAACTGGTACCAAAGACTTTGCAACTGGTACTATTCATTTTTTAACCGGTACCAAAGACTTTGTAACTGGTACTATTCATTTTTTAACTGGTACCAAAGACTTTGCAACTGGTACTATTCATTTTTTAACCGGTACCAAAGACTTTGTAACTGGTACTAATCATTCCTTAACTGGTACCAAAGACTTTGCAACTGGTACTAATCATTTCTTAACTGGTACCAAAGACTTTGTAACTGGTACTAATCATTTCTTAACTGGTACCAAAGACTTTGTAACTGGTACTACTCATTTCTTAACTGGTACCGAAGACTTTACAACTGGTACTATTCATTTCTTAACTGGTACCAAAGACTTTATAACTGGTACTATTCATTTCTTAACTGGTACCAAAGACTTTATAACTGGTACTACTCATTTCTTAACTGGTACCAAAGACTTTGCAACTGGTACTAATCATTTCTTAACTGGTACCAAAGACTTTACAACTAAGACCGAATATTTTCTAACCAATATTTTCCTATCTTCGTTTCAACAGAAAATTCAACTGTACTGAACATCCCTTACCCTGTACTTGATTAGAAGTCTAGTGACAGTAACACATAAAAAAATCATGAAAAAAGACATTCTAAAAACACTTTTCTTACTTCTTATAATAAGCCTTATTACCGCTTGTTCCTCTCAAAGCAATACCTATCGCCTCACAAAAAATTACAAACCCGACGACATCAAATTATACAAAACAATTGTTGCGTTAGACAGTGCTTTTTTCCAAGCTTACAATACCTGTAACCTGAATCTCGACAAGTATAGCTCATTTTATGCCGAAGAAATCGAATTTTATCATGACAACGGCGGTTTTATGAATTCCAAAAAAGAAATTGTCGAGGGTACCAAAAAAAATATCTGCGGAAAAGTAACCCGAGAGCTTGTCAAAGGAAGCATCGAAGTTTACCCGATAAAAAACTTCGGAGCCATCGAAATCGGACTGCATAAATTTCACAACAGCCAAGAACCTAACAGTATTCCTTCCGTTGCCCGATTTACAATAATCTGGAAAAAAATAAACAACGACTGGAAAATTATAAAAGTGATCAGTTTACATTAAAAGTTGTTGCTGGCAGCCGTTCCATTTTGTCCTTACTTCCTTCTACCTCTTAATGCACATCCAGCTCGTTTATCTGCTCTTTATACTCCGAAGGAAGCAATATGCTTTTAACCAGTCCGTCCATCTTCACCAGCCTGCTCATTTTATATAACGGAACCACTGGTGTGAGCAAAGAAAACCGATTAAAACGCAACAACTCTTTGACTCTGTTGGGAACAACTAATTTCTGACCCTCTAACAGTATGGTAAACCGGATAGTGCCAAGGTGTTTTTTATATTGTTTAAAAAGATCCGCAGTATATTTGCTTTCCTGCAGGTTTTCCATTAAATGTGATTCTCTTACAGGCAGCCATTCTGCATAAGTGAGCGGTAATTCCGTTAATCCCATCCGTGAACCCACCTGATAAAAAACATTGTATACTTCTTCCTTTTCTTCATTACTCAGCTTTTTTTCGAGCAGCTCATACGACGCAATAGAATAATGTATCAGCATAAACAACACATCTCGATAAGCCCAATCGGGTATTACAGCACCTCGATTTTGCTCTACAGCAGAGTGTATTTGTCGTAAGTTGTCAATTGCTCCGTGAGCTTCCTCCATGGACGAAAAAACAATCCATCTTGCATACCTGACCGTGGAGAACAGCCTCCCCAAAGGGTCAGAAGGCAACTTACCGGTAAAATAAAGCCAATCTACTGCTTTGTTAAGAGCAAATTCGGCGGCGGCGCCTGCAAAAATGAATAATACAGTATCACTCTTACCCCAGATTTCTCTAACAATTGATTTTTTTTCTACGAAGAATTGCATAAGTTCAAATTATTTCAATAAAAGTACAAATATTTTTAATTAAAAGTACTTTGCATTTCAAAGTTAATTATATTTGTAAAACAATTTCACAGAATACAAACAAATAATAACATTAAATATATATCATCATGGAAAACAAAAGGCTTATTGGCATCGTGCTCACAGTAGCGTTTCTATTACTTATTCCATTAATAGCAATGCAGTTTACAAATGAAGTAATCTGGTCACCGTTCGATTTTATAATTGCAGCTGTTCTATTGCTTGGTACTGGTCTGCTGTGTGAACTTGTCTTAAGGAAAGTAAGCAAAATCCAACACCGAATTGCTATTTGTGCAATTCTGCTGACGCTGCTCCTATTAGTTTGGGTTGAACTTGCAGTTGGGGTCTTCGGTACACCTTTCGCAGGATCTTAAACAGTAAAGCCAATCTGCAAGGGTTTTGTAGTGCTTTTTTCTTAACTTCGTTTACATCAGAACTACAAATCAATCTCTCATAAATGACAACATTGAGACCATATCAAATGGCATACGCCGAAGAGTTTGCAAAATACCGCAACAATCCCAATATTTCACAAAACGGTTTCGACAGAACGCCAAACCCATATAAAATTGAAGATGCCAATGAATTGTTTCAAAAGCAAATTGGTAAAACACCTGCGGAAAGGTTTTTAATTTTTCAAGACAATCAATTGTGTGGAGAGATTGGTATCTGGCTCAATGAAGATATCTACAGATTAAACGCTGAATTAGGCTATTTTATAGCAGAACCCTTTTGGGGAAAAGGTATTGCGACCGAAGCCATACGATTAATGACCGAGTATACTTTTGCAAATTTTAATATCATTAGGATTATTGCAGGCGTTTTTGAGCATAATAAAGCGTCCATGAAAGCGTTGGAAAAGAACCAATATATTCTGGAAAGCATTCACAAAAAAGCAGTGATTAAAAATGATGCGATCATTGATGATTATATTTGGGTTAAATTAAAAGACGGAATTGCATAAAGATGAAAATCGAAACACACAATATAAACGACACAAAAATTGCTGAAATAATTGCTGAAAACATTATAATCGAATCTGTTGAGAATGGATTGGATTTGTTAGGAAACCTATATTATCAGGATTTCGACAGCATAATACTTTACGAAAAAAACATTACACCTCATTTTTTTGATTTGAAAACCGGGATTGCCGGTGAAATTCTTCAAAAGTTCTCGAATTACCGTGTTCGTTTGGTAATCGTTGGTGATTATGATCAATACCAAAGCAAAAGCATCAAAGATTTTATTTTTGAAAGCAACAAATTAAGACAAATTAATTTTGTAGATGCATTGCCCGAAGCTTTGCGAAGACTTTCAATGATATAGTCTAAAAAACATCCCGTTTATTTTCTGAAAAAGCTTTGTACCTTTGTCCTTCATAACTGCTAAAAATGAACATAAAACTAATCGCTATAGGTAAAACCGATAATAAAAGCCTTCAAACGCTGATAGATGATTATACTAAACGATTGTCTTTTTATATCAAATTTGACCTGGAGATTATTCCCGATATTAAGAATGTAAAAAATCTGTCTGAAAGCCAGCAAAAAGAAAAAGAAGGCGAATTAATTCTAGCCAAACTCAGCCCAACCGACCAATTGATTTTGTTGGATGAAAATGGAAAAACCTTTTCGAGTGTCGGTTTTGCAGATGAGCTGCAGAAAAAAATGAATTCCGGAATTAAGACTTTGGCTTTTGTAATTGGCGGTCCCTACGGATTTAGTGACGAAGTGTATAAAAAAGCTTTCGGAAAGATTTCGCTTTCGCAGATGACTTTTTCACATCAAATGGTCCGGTTATTTTTTATAGAGCAATTGTACCGTGGTTTCACAATTTTAAGAAATGAACCGTATCATCATCAATAGAATGGTTATATTTGAATTTTAAAAAACACCTGATGCTTTCAATATTAATTCCGACATATAATTACTGTGCAATGCCATTAGTTTCAATACTATGGAAACAAGCTTTGGAAACTGGAATTGATTTTGAAATTATTGTGTTGGATGATGGTTCTTCAGATAGGATTTCAATTGAAGAAAATTCAAAAATAAACACCTTAAGTCATTGCCGATTTGAAAGAAATGAAACTAACTTAGGCCGGGCTGAAACCAGAAATAAACTGGCTGAAATTTCAAAATATGAGTGGTGCCTGTTCTTGGATTCTGATGTTATTCCTGTTAAAAAAGACTACTTAAAAACATATATTGCTGCCATTGGAAAAGAATATGATGTGGTTATTGGAGGCATTCTTTACGAAGAAAAAAAAGCCGATTATTCTAAAATACTGCGCTACAAATACGGAAAATCAAGAGAAGAAAACAAAGCTGATATTCGAAAGTTAAATCCGTACAGTTTTATCTTTTCGGGAAATATTTTAATCCGAAAAGTGATTTTTATTGCTCACAATTATTCTTCTCTGGGTAATTTTTATGGTCTTGATATTTATTTTGCTTATCAGCTTTATATGGACAATGTCCCTGTAATTCATATAGATAACGAAATATATCATTTAGGATTGGAAGACAACGAAGTTTTTTTCAAGAAATCATTAGACTCACTTGACTCAAGAATAAAACTATTAGGAAACAAGCCCAACATTGAAGATATCAATTCGCTTTTGAAGCATTATAATATATTGAGAAAAAGAAAACTGGATCGTTTAATTGCAACTCTTTTTAAACTATCGGAGCCGGTTTTAAAAAAATTAATCTTAAACAGAAACCCTAATTTACTGTCATTTGATTTGTACAGATTGGGTTATATTTGTTCTATTAAACCAAGTTAAATGGCATTTATTTCTGTTATTATCCCTCTTTACAATAAAGAAAATTATATCGGACACACTATTCAGAGTATTTTGGATCAGGAATTGGAAGATTATGAGATTATTATTGTTGATGATTGTTCTACAGATAGCAGTTTTTCAATTGCCTCAACCTATAAAAGTGATACCATCAGGCTTGTTCAGCATCCACAAAACAAAGGTCTTTCTGCTGCGAGAAATACCGGGATCAGAGCCAGCCAATCCAATTATGTTACTTTTTTGGATGCCGATGATGTCTGGAAGCCTTTTTTCTTAACCGAAATTTCCAACCTGATTTCCACATTTCCCGAAGCCGGAATTTATGGGACAAATTATGAAGAAGTTTACCAAAGCGGTTTAAAACTAACTATCAGAAAAAATGCTGTTCAGCTTACCAATAATCAAACAGCAATAATTCCTGATTTCTATTCGGCCAATATCCAGCAGCCCATATATTGCTTTTCTTCAGTTGCTTTTAAAAAAGAAGTTTTTGATACCGTTGGTTATTTTGATGAAATTATCAATTTTGGAGAAGATATCGATTTTAATATCCGGGTTAATTTCAACTATTTATTAGCCTATTCAAATAGGATTTGTGCCTCTTATACCGTTTTTTCCGAAAACCAAATTACAAACTCAACTATTTCAGGTAAGATAATTACTGATTTTGATAAATACGAGCATTATAAAGAAACCAGACCTGAAGTAAAAAAATACCTTGATTTTAAGCGATATACAATGGCCGTGCTTTATAAAATGGCCGGTGAAAAAGCAAAATACTCCAGCCTGAAAAGTAAAATTGCAGTTGGAGACCTAACGTTAAAACAACGGATTTTACTTCAGTCACCATTATTTCTGATAAAAAAAATAAAGCAATTAAAGCAGTTTTTACTTCAAAAAGGGATTAAAATAACGAGTTATGACTAACGAATATATTCCAAAAACTCATTAAAATCCCTGATATAATCTTCTTCTTTAAAAACATCTGAAGAAATAACCAGACAAACGGCTCCTGAAGAAAAATTATCCAGTTCACGCCAGGTTTTCGGTTTAATCAGTAAGCCTTTATCAGGCTTGTTAAGTGTGATTTTTTGTTGATTTTCACCATCATGGAGCACAACATCAAAGCTACCAGATAACGGAAGCAGAAGTTGAAACAGTTCTTTATGAGCATGCCCTCCGCGTTTGGCATTACTAGGAACGTCAAATAGGTAATATACTCTTTTTATCTCAAAAGGAACCACATCGTTTTCTATAACAGCAATGTTTCCTCTGTAATCTTCAATTTTTGGAATCTCAATAATCTCAATATTCATACGGCTAACTTACATTTATTTTTAAATAATCCAACCATTGATTTCCGATATTTTCCAACGAAAATTTCTGGACACTTTGCAGGGCATTTTGTTTGCAATGACTATATAATTTTTCATCTTCAATAAAAAGATTCATAGCTTCAGTAAGTTTCTCAACATTTTGATTTTCAACGAGAATTCCATTTTCTTTATTACAAATCATTTCCTTTGGTCCAGAAAGACAATCAAATGACACAACAGGTGTACCGCTGGCAAGAGATTCTAAAATGACGTTTGGCATTCCTTCAAATTGACTGGACAGCACAAAAAAACTTGCTCTTTTATAATATTTGAAAGGATTCTTAACATGTCCTTTAAACAAAATCATTTCAGTCAAATTAAAACTTAAAGCAAAGTCTTCTAATGATTTTCTCTGTTTTCCATCCCCTAAAATAATTAGTTTTATCTTATTAAATGGCAAAATTGATTTCGCGTACGCTTCAATTAGTTTATCAAACTGCTTGACATTATCATTCATTCTTCCGGCGCAGATAATATATTCAAAATCAACTTCCAAGTGTTCTGCTGATCGCTGTTGGACAAAATCAATATCAATCGGATTATAAATAGTAGTTACTTTTTGAAAATTATAAGTCTCCTGAACATGCTCTTTTATGGTTTCCGTATTTGTGATGATTCCGAAAGCCTTACTGTGAATACTCTGTGCCAGCCATTTATTTTTAGGGAAGTAAAATTTAAGAATATAACTTCTAACAGTATAAATTTTAGGGACATTATAAACCCATTTGGAAATAATCCATTCCTGATAAAAATTATTTTTTACCCTGAAATCTATAATATAATCGAAATGATGCTGTTGGATATAATTTTTAAAAACAAAAAACCTGTTCCATTTATTGAAGACAGAATTCGATTTATTTTTCAGTTTGCCCAAATTCAGTAACTCTCCCGAGTAGTCATAAACTACACTGTCTAAAACAATTACATGATGAACTTCAATTCCTTTGCCATCAAAAAAATTGGATAATAAAGCCGCTACACGTTCCGCTCCACCCGTTGACAAACATTCGCTAACCAAACAAATTTTATATTTTTTTTGTGCTATCGCCACAGAAGTACTATTTTTAAATCAAATATAAACATTAATGAGAATATTACTGGTTGGCGAATACAGTAGATTGCACAATTCCTTAAAAGAAGGACTGGTTTCGTTGCAGCATGAAGTAAGTATTGTGGGTGATGGGGACGGATTTAAAAACTATAATGTAGACTATTCTATCGAAGCTAAATGGTCTAAAAAACTGATTTTAAATATTCTGAGACAACTTATTTACAAAATCAGTGGTTATGATTTTGCCAAATTGGAGCGTGGTATCCGTTTTTATTTTTTACTTCCGAAATTCAAAGGATTTGATGTGGTTCAGTTAATCAATGAAACTCCTATAAAAACTAATCCGGCTTTAGAACTGTATTTATTGAAAAAACTTGCCCAGCTGAATTCGAAATTATTTCTTTTATCCAGTGGTGTCGACTACTTGAACGTTTCATTCTGGATGAAAAAAAAATCCCAAAAATCAGTCCTGACTCCTTTTTTTGAAAACGAAACCCTCAAGCCAAAATTTGAGTATATCTTCAACTATTTATCCGAAACACATCGAAAAAACCATGATTTTGTTTACCAAAACTGTAACGGAATCATTGCAACCGATTTTGATTATGTAATTCCCTTAAAAGGAAACCCTAAATTTTTGGGACTAATCCCAAATCCGGTAAATATTAAAAATTTAAGCTGCGATAAATTGACAGCAGGAGACAAAATCGTCATATTTCTAGGAATTAACCGAGGGAATTATAATCAGAAAGGTATTTGCTATTTTGAGGACGCATTAGAAACCATAAAAGAAAAATACCCTGAAAAAGTAGAGATTATTACAGCAGAAAATATTCCTTATGATGATTATATTAACTTATACAATAAGTCACATATATTACTTGATCAGGTTTATGCCCTTGATCAAGGTTACAACGCTCTTGAGGCTATGGCAAAAGGAAAAGTGGTTTTTACCGGAGCTGGAAAAGATTTTACAGAATACTATCAGTTAAACGAAAAAGCCGTCATAAATGCCGAACCTGATGTAGCATATCTTGTAAAGGAACTCTCTTATCTTATAGAAAATCCTGATGAAATTTCAGCCATTAGTAAACGTGCCAGGATATTTATAGAAAAAGAGCATGACTATATCCGAATAGCGGAGAAATATATCGCCGTATGGCAAAACAATTAATTCAGAGACATTTAGGCTTATTTATACAACTGAAGGAATTTCGTTTAAAACAAGCTTTTCCTAAAATAAATCCCAAGTACGGTTAAATAAACAAAATAAGTAAGAGTATGTGCCATTACTACTCCTTTAATACCAAAAATACCAACAAAATAAAAGCTTGAAGTCAACAGCACTGTTAATGACAAAATTTCGGTTATGATAAATGCACGGGTCATTTTTTTAGCAAAAAACTGCAACGCCAGTATCCAGGAAACGGACTTTAGAAAATCACCGGCCAGCTGCCAAAAAAACAAATTGGTTACCGGTTCAAAATCAGAGCTAAAAAGAATAGTTACAATCCAGTTTCTTAAAAAATAAATAGTAAACAATCCGACTGCAAACAATGGTAATACATTTTTGTAAAAACTCCAAATTACTGATTTAGTCTCTTTAGCTTTTTTTGACACAACTAATTTAGGATAATAGTATACTGTTAACAATGTATTTATAAACAACAGATAATAAGTTGATATTCTTGAAATTGCTTCCCAAAAACCGGCTTCTTTTAATCCCACATCTTCAATAACATGGTTTCGGATAACTAAAAGAACCAAAGGTCCTAAAATTCCTGAAACCATTGCCATTAAAAGATAATGGGACAGATTTTTAAAAATTTTGGTATCGAAAATTTTAAGATTCACGAAGTGATAAATTGGAATTTCACTAGAAATAAAATAAAGGCTCACAAAAAATAACAGCGATGGTGTAACTATGATAGATACCAAAGCTCCGAACACAATAAACTTCCAAACAAAAAAAACCGTAACCAATAATCCGATGGTATTCCCGATGATATTGAGATAAATTACTTTTTTGAATTTCCCTAATCCATTGATGATTGCAACTAAATACAAGGAAATAATGTAAAAGGGCAGTGTAAATGCCAAAATCCTGAATACATAAGAATAATCGGTACCGCTGCCAAAAACTTTCTGACTCCAATACGGCGCAAAAAAGAAAAGACCACTCCCTACAAACAGTGTAACACCTATCACGCTGATAAATATTGTGGAAATAATTTTTTTTAATTCCAGCTTATTTTCCTCGTTTTCAGCTACATATTTTACAATGCCATTTTGAAATCCCAATGATGAAATGCTCTCTACTGAAGTCATAAAATTTCTCAAATTGCCCACCAGTGCCATTCCTCCTGGTCCGATAAGAACCGCTAGGACTTTGGACGTAATTAACCCAATTCCAATTTTGATTAAAATACTTAAACCGTTTAAAGAAGTAATTTTAAACAATTGAGAGGACTGTATTTTATTTAAAATTTTCAATTAATATTTATTTAAAATAGAGATCACGTGACTCACCTCGTCGTCACTTATAACCGGACTTATTGGCAAGCTTAAAACTTCATTGTGGATTTTCTCGGTGATTGGAAACGATAAATCATTCCATTGCTTTAATGCTTTTTGCTTGTGTGGGGCAACGGGGTAATGAATCATGGTTTGGATTCCGTTTTCAAGTAAATAATTTTGTAATTCATCCCTGTTTTCTGCCCTGATTACAAACAAATGAAAAACATGACTGGAAGAAAGATCCCAATCCGGTAAAACTATTTTACTGTTTTTAATTTCTAATAAATATCTTTTTGCAATAGCTCTTCTTTTTTCATTATCGGAATTTAAATCTGGCAATTTTACATTCAAAAAAGCAGCTTGAAGCTCATCTAATCTTGAATTTACACCAATAAAATCATTATAATATTTTGCCTCCGAGCCATAATTACGAATCGAATTCACTGTTTTTGCCAATTCCTGATCACTTGTAGTCACTGCACCTGCATCGCCTAAAGCACCTAAATTTTTCCCGGGATAGAAACTAAAACCGGCAGCATGACCTAAATTTCCGGCTTTTTTACCATTTAAAATTGCTCCGTGCGTTTGTGCCGCATCTTCAATGATCAGTAAATCGTTTCTTTTTGCTGTCTCAATAATTTCCTCCATTTCGGCTAATTGTCCGTACAAATGAACTACCAGAATGGCTTTTGTTTTCGAAGTAATTTTCTCTTGAATTAAACTCGGATTTATAGTAAAAGTTTCCAGTTTGGGCTCTACTAAAACAGGAATCAGATCAGCCTGCAGAATAGCTAAAATACTGGCTATATAGGTATTTGCAGGAACAATTACTTCATCGCCTTTTTGCAGCTTGCCCAATTCCATATAAGCCTTAAAAATCAAAACCAAAGCATCAAGCCCATTCCCTACTCCAATGCAATATTTGGTTTCACAATAAGCAGCAAAATTATTTTCAAATGTCTTGACTTCATTCCCCAAAATATACCAACCGCTGTCAAGTATTCCTTTCAATTTTTGCTGAAAAGCCTCTTCATACGGTTTATTTATCTTATGTAAATCTAAAAATGGAATCATATAATTGTGTTTTCCAGCAAATGGAAATTTGAGGTTGCTACTTCGTAAAAATCCTGAACTATGGTTCCGGCTCCAAAACTTTCCTTCCAAAAAGACAGGCCGTTATTGAGATTTTTCCCTTGATTCTCATTTGAAATACCAAAGTCAAAAAAGGTTTTTTCTTTAAAAACACGCGTCAATAAATGATGAAACAGAAAATCAAGACTTCCTAATTCATTTTTGCTTTCATTTGCCGAAATATATTGAATATGAACTACCTGATCGCTTTCAAAAACAGTACAACCCGCTACAATTTTATCCTCAGAATACACATTAAACTGTCGGATATTTTTAGGAAATTTTGAATGCAGGTATTTTATTTCATCAATAGAATGAACTGGTTTTGCTTTGTGCTTTGTTTCTAAATTCGGAATTAAAATATGTTGCCAAAAGTCTTCAAAATCAGCTTTTTCAACAACTTTCAAATTATTTTTAGCTCCTTTATTTATTCCTTCGATTCTGCCTTTAGAAATTAAAAATCCTTTCTTTAAGCTAATAACAGCAAGTGAATCACGTCGGGTTAATCTGGCTTCCGCCAAAAACAAAACGTACAATAATTCTTCAGCAGGTTTTTGATGGTAAATACTTGGAAGGGTCTTACAATGGATTTTCGAAAAATTATTTTCATTTAAAAAACGTAAAACTTCGGAAAAAACGGCAATAACGGAAGCTAGTTTGAGGTTTTCTTTATAAACCAATCCGCCATACGTTAAACCCTGATGAGAATAAATCTCATTTTCAACCCTATTTGCGGGAAGCAATCCCACTAGTTTGCTTCCTTTAAAAATCAATAGCGAATAATCTGTAAATCTATCGCTGTGGTACTCCATAAAATCACGATGAAATAAGAATGTAGCATTTTTAGCTTCCTTTATAAAAGCGTTCCAAACAGTGTAATCTTTTGTTTCATATTGTCTTATCGAAAACTCTTTCACATGGCTTATTTTAACACTCGAAAAGTACACATTTTTTATAAAACATTGAGTACTTTTATGAGCTGGAATATTAAAAATTGTATCTTTATTCTTAGACATTCATTCAAAAATGAGTAAAAAAATACTGTATAAGCTTGTTTTTTTCTTCTTTGGCATTGCTTCCGTAATGGGTCAAAACGTTTCTTTGTTCAACCAGTTTAATGGTCGCTATGATTTTGTATTTATTGGAAACACATTAAATACGGATGAAAATGGTACCGGAGCTCCTTGTTCGATAACTACATCCTCATCAGCTCTTTTAAATCTTAATGCTTCAGATGCTGTTGAAGCGGCTTATTTATATTGGGCCGGTTCAGGAACGGGTGATTTTGATATTAAACTCAATGATGTGTCTATTTCAGCAACGAGGCAGTTTTCCATCATTCAACCCGCTTCACAAAGGCCGTTTTTCAGTGCTTTTGCTGATATCACGTCACAAATTCAAACCACAGGAAATGGGACATATACACTTTCCGAACTGGATTTGACCAGTATCATTAGCCAATATTGCCCGAATGGAACAAATTTTGGAGGCTGGGCCATTATTATAGTCTACAAAAACACCGATTTACCGTTAAATCAGCTGAATATTTACGACGGACTACAATTTGTGCCAGATGCTATCAATATTACATTAAACAGTTTGAATGTAATTGATAATCAGGATGCAAAAATAGGGTTTGTCGCTTGGGAAGGTGATAGAAGCATTGCTGAAAACGAATCCTTGAGAATTAATGGAAATCTGATCAGCAATCCTCCTTTAAATCCATCAGATAACGCGTTTAACGGAACAAACAGTTTTACAGGTTCTGCCACTTTATACAATATGGATTTGGATGTTTACAATATTCAGAACAATATCCAGATTGGAGATGACTCTGCTACTATTCAACTGACTTCAGACCGTGATTTCGTAATGATAAACGCTATTGTAACGAAGTTAAACAGTCAACTTCCGGATGCGACTGTGACTATTGAAAGTATGAGTCAGGAATGCAACACAAGAAGATTGGTAATCGATTATTCGGTTAAAAATCTAAATGCTACCGATTTTCTCCCCGCTGGAACTTTTACTACTATTTATGCTGATGGAGTTGCTGTTGGCGTTGTTCAGACCTCCGAAGATATTCCTATAGGTGAAATACGGAATTACCAAACTACTATTATTATTCCTGCCTCTGTCCCATCTGTTTTTGAATTGAAATTTATTGTAGATGACAACAATGGTGTTGCTAATGTTACCGAAACGAACGAAAACAATAATATTTTTACGGAAGAGATAGCGTTATGGCTTTCACCGGAAATTAATATACTCGAAAACGTGACAGCTTGTAATGAAGGTAACGGAAGAGGAACTTTCAATTTTTCAGGTCAGGCAGCATTGGTAAAGAAAAATCCTGATGATGTGGTGGATTTCTTTGAAAGCAGTTCGGAAGCAGCATTAAACCAGAATCCAATTGCAAACACATCAAATTATTTCACACAAACAACACCAAAAACAATTTATGTCAGAATAGAAAACGAACACTGCTTTACAATATCCCAGTTTGACCTTATAGCTATTCCTTGTCCACCAATAGTTTTCAATCATTTCACACCAAATGGTGATGGTTATAACGATTCTTTTTTTGTGGATGGATTAAGAGATATCTTTTTAAATTTCAAACTTTCAATTTATAATCGCTGGGGAACTTTAGTTTGGGAAGGGAACAACAACACAACTGATTGGGATGGAAAATCGAATCAATCCAATGTAGTTTCCGCTGGGAATTTACCCGAAGGCACCTATTATTATATTCTAAATCTAAATGAATCCGGTTTTCCCGAATCGCTCACCGGCTGGGTTTTTATGAATCGATAGGTTATTCTTTTTCGACAGGTTTTAATGTCCATCTGAATTTCACAGCCATTAATCGGATAACAATAATTACTAATGACGTTATTAAATACAGAATATCGTTTTCCAGATTCAGTTCTTTCAGGCTAAAAAAGACGATTCCGCCAATAATACAAATGGTGGCATAAATTTCCTTTCTGAAAATTACCGGAATATCATTACATAAAATATCTCTGATAACACCTCCAAAACAAGCCGTCATGGTTCCTAAAGCAATACAAATTACTGGATTAAGATGAATGTCAATTCCTTTTTGAAGTCCTATCAAAGTAAAAACACCAAGCCCGATGGTGTCAAACAAAAACAATGAGGTTCTAAATCTGTCCAATTTTTTTCTAAAAACCAGTGCCAGAAAAAAACCTATCAATATTGCATACACATAATTTAAATCGCGCATCCATCCTACCGGAGTTCTTCCAATCATGACGTCTCTTAAGGTTCCTCCTCCAACAGAAGTCACAAATGCAATGATGAAAACGCCAAAAGGGTCCATTTTTTTATTCATTGCAGTCAATGCACCAGACATGGCAAATGCCATGGTTCCTATGATATCTAAAAGGTAAAACATTAAAATTTTGTATGAAAGTTGGCTACGTATTAAAAAACGAATTACATATTCCGTGTATAGAAATTGTAATCTTTAATTATAATTCTAATAAAATCTGATTCGATTTTGGATTGGCTTTTTATCCCTGTCACAGCTTCTATTTTTCTGCAAAGCTTACTTATGGTTTCAAAATCGCCGTTTGTTCTGGCTACATCAAAAGTATCTTTAATAATTCTGATGTCATTATCGGACAATTTAATCACAGCGGGATAAGTTGGCACATATTCCGAACCTAATTCTTCAAGAATCGTATGATTTATTGTAATACTGTTTTTTAAAGTGATTACAGCGGTTCCTGCAGCCATGTCTCCAATTCTCTGGACTTTTTTATTTACAGCCATGGCAATGATTCCAATTAAAATAAAAATGGAGTTTTTTTCGATAACTCTAAATATCCAGCGAATCAGATAATCCCCAAAACCAGCTTGATAACCGTCAATTTTGACTACTTTAATTTTGACTATTTTTTTTCCAAAAGTCTGACCTTCAAAGATACTTTCAAGTGTAATTGAGTAAATAAGAACAGGAAAATAAATAATGATCGTTATAGCCACGGCAGACCAATAATCCATCTCGGCCATTTTATCGCTTAAACCAATCCAGTAAAAGAAAATGTAGAAAACAACAATACCATAAGCCGCTTTTATCAAAAGATCTAAAAAACTGGCCAATATTCGTTCTCCTACTGAAGCAGCAGTAAAATTTATATTAACATTTTGTGTCGTATTTATTGATAATTCTGACATATTTTATATTTTAGCCGACAATGAGAGAAATTGCATTTATAAAACAAAACAAACAAAAATGGCTTGATTTTGAACAGGTAATTTTTGGCAAAACTAAAAAAAATCCTGATGAAATCGCTAATTTATATGTTCAATTAGTTAATGATTTGTCTTATGCCCAAACTTATTATCCGAAAAGTAAGACAGTTGTTTATTTAAATTATTTAGCTTCTCAAATATACCAAAAAATTTACAAGACAAAACGGACACAGACTAATCAACTGGTTTATTTCTTCAAAACCGAAGTACCGCTTATACTTTATGAATACAAAAGGTATCTGATTTATGCCTTTGTTCTCTTTTTTGCTATGGTTACTCTAGGAGTGATTTCGGCAAAATACGACGAAAATTTTGTTCGTTTGATTCTTGGTGATGGTTATGTAAATGAAACGCTGGAAAACATTAAAAACGGAAATCCCGTAGCCATATACAAATCCGGAAGTGATTGGGGAAGTTTTATAGGCATAACAGTAAACAACTTAAAGGTTGGCGCTTATTGCTACATGTTTGGAATTTTTATAGGACTGGGTACTTTTTATATTTCTTTACAAAATGCAATAATGCTAGGGTCTTTTCAATATTTTTTTTACCAGCAAGGTGTTTTCTGGGAAAGCGTAAGAGGAATCTGGATTCACGGTTCTATGGAAATTTTTGCTATTGTAATCGAAACTGCTGCCGGATTTATTCTAGGTGCTTCCATATTATTCCCAAGAACATTTTCGAGAATGAATTCATTTAAAATAGGTTTTAAAAACAGTTTCAAAATATTTTTAAGCACCATTCCTTTTACCATTGCCGCAGGCTTTCTTGAAGGTTTTATTACCCGATATTCTATTGATATGCCTATTTGGTTAAGCTGTTTTATTATCCTTTTTACTTTGGCTGTCATCAGTTTTTATTATTTGGTTTATCCATTTATCATCCACAAAAAGCAAAAAGCATAATATGTTACAATTTTTAACAGCTTGCATAAAAAAGACGAATAAACTTATTTGTCTTTTCCTGTTTTTGCCTTTCATCAGTTATGGTGCAGGAGATTCTTTGGCAACAGCCAAATCAAATGCTATTGAAATAACAAAACCTGAAAAAGTTATTTATACAGTATCCAACATTTTAATTGATACTGCTAAAATTGAAGCACGGGCTTTTGATAAAAAATTCAAGTCGAAATATAACGATGAAGTTTTTGTTTACGAATTCAAATCGAAAGAAAAAAATGCCTGGGACCGATTCAAAGAATGGTTATCCGGTATTTTCAAACGTCTTTTTAGTTTCACAGACAATGAAGCTTCGATGAATTTTGTTGAACTTCTGCTAAAAATTATTGCTGTACTTATTGTTGTTTATGTAATTTATCTTATTGCAAAATCAGTTTTAAACAAAGAAGGACAGTGGGTTTTTGGAAGAAATTCCGATAAGAAAATAATTCATTACGAAGATGTAGAAAAAAACATCAAAAATGCAGATTTTGAAAAACTAATTAAGCAAGCCCTTGAATCAGATGAAAAAAGGCTGGTAATTCGTTACTATTATCTTTGGCTGCTCCAAAAAATGGCAGCAAAAGAAATTATCATTTGGGATATTGAAAAAACCAACTCTGATTATTTATATGAAATAAAAAACCCAAAACTTAAAGATGATTTCTCTTATTCTTCTTACCTCTACAATTATATTTGGTACGGCGAATTTGATTTGGACGATATGACTTTCGAAAAGGCAAAAAACACTTTCGATAACACTTTAAAAACTATCCGATAATGAGTAAAGCAGTTAAAATATACATTGCGTTTCTGGTCTTACTCATGATTGGCATTGTAATTATCGATATAAATTCTCCAAAACCTATAAATTGGACACCTACTTATTCTTTAAAAGACAAAACTCCTTTTGGGTTATATGTTTTTGACAAGGAAGCAAATTCTTTTTTTAAAAATCAGAAAATTGAAAAAGTAAATGTGACACCTTACGAATTCCTAAATGACAAATTCGATTATGAAGATACTATTTCAAACAACTATACCGTAAAAGGAACAGTTCTGAATATTTCTGAATTCTCAGATTTAGACGAGCAATCTGCCGAAGAATTATGCAGTTATGTCAGTTATGGCAACACTGTGTTTTTGAGTTCTAAAGAATTACCGGCTTTTTTACTGGATTCTTTAAAAATAAAAACAAACCTCGAGTACAAATATAAAGACAGTATTTACAATTGGGTTGCCAACAAAAAACTAGGAACAAAAAAATACAAAATAACCGAAGGAATAGGCAATGCCTATTTTTCTAAAATTGACACTTTAAACACCACTGTTTTAGGGTATCAAAGTGGTGACTCGACCAGAGCAAACTTCATAAAAGTAAAATATTATGATGGTGCATTCCTGCTTCACACCCAGCCTGCCGCATTTACGAATTTCCATTTACTGAAAGCCGATCATCACGAATATGCTGAAAAAGTGCTTTCTTATATTCCAAAAGAAACTATTTACTGGTACACAAAAGGTCAAAACGGAGAAGTTATTTCAGACTCTCCTATGCGTTACATTTTGAGCCAGCAAGCACTTAAATGGGCGTGGTGGATCTCACTAATAGGAATTGCTGTTTTTATAATTTTTAATGCCAAACGAAAACAACGGATTGTTCCAATAAAAAAACCATTGACTAACACTACGGTAGATTTTATCAGAACTATCGGGAATTTATACTATCAGGAAGGAGATCATGATAATATAATCGATAAAAAAATTATTTATTTCCTGGAGAAAATCAGAAACGAATACTTAATAGATACCTCACAACTTGATGATGATTTTGTAAAAAGATTACATCATAAATCAGGAAAAAGCATTACTGATATTCAAAAAGTAGTGTTTTTAATCAACGTACATCGAAGAAGTCCAAACGACAGTATTGAAGCAGATTTAATCCAGATCAATAATGCAATTGAAAAAATAACAAATCACTAACTCAAAAGTTTTTGAAAAATAAAATCAGAAAAATAAAATTATGGAAGATATAACCAATACGGAAATGCAAACCGAAAACGTAAATTTCGAATCAAGAATAAACTTAACACCTCTTTTAGACAGTATTACTACGATAAAAAAAGAACTTGGAACTGTAATTGTTGGTCAGGAGAAAATGATAGACCAATTATTAGTAGCCATACTTTCAAATGGTCACGTTTTACTGGAAGGTGTTCCGGGTGTTGCCAAAACAATCACGGCTAAATTATTGGCCAAAACAATGCAAATTGGTTTCAGCAGAATTCAGTTTACACCAGATTTGATGCCTTCAGACATCTTAGGAACGTCTGTTTTTGATTTAAAAAAATCGGAATTTGAATTCAAAAAAGGACCCATTTTTTCCAATTTAATCCTTATTGATGAGATTAACCGAGCTCCTGCTAAAACACAGGCTGCCCTTTTCGAAGTAATGGAAGAAAGACAAATCACCATTGATGGCAATGCCTTTATTTTAGACACTCCATTTTTAGTAATTGCCACTCAAAACCCAATCGAACAGGAAGGAACGTATCGTTTGCCTGAAGCACAATTGGACCGTTTTCTATTTAAAATAGCTATCGATTACCCTAAACTGGAGGAAGAAATTGTAATTATTCAGCGTGAACACTTATTGCAAAACCACGGAAAATTAGAAAATATAAAAACAGTACTTACTGCTTCAGACATCAAAAATTACCAGTCATTGGTAAAACAGATTGTTGTAGAGCATGATTTAGTGGAATATATTGCTAAAATTGCCGTGAATACCCGTGAAAATGCCTTTTTATATTTAGGAGCTTCACCGCGTGCTTCAATTGCTATTCTAAATGCTTCTAAAGGTTTCGCAGCCATTCGCGGACGCGATTTTGTAACTCCGGAAGACATTAAAGATGCAGCAATTCCGGTTTTACAGCACCGCGTTATTGTTACACCTGAGAGAGAAATGGAAGGTATTACAAGTATCGAAATTATCAAACAAATCGTTGAAACCGTTGAAATTCCAAGATAAACTTTAAACAAAAAACAAATTGAATTTCTTTAAAAAACTATACCTCAATAATCTCTTTTTCTACGCTTTATGCGGAGTTATTACCCTATTTGCATGTGCTTTTATTTTCCCTGCACTGTACAATATGACGTGGTATATTTTATTGATTTTACTGACTTTTTTGGCTTTGGATATCCTGATTTTGTTTTTTGCCAAAAACGGAATCGAAGCCAACAGAATCACTCCCGAAAAATTATCAAACGGAGATGAAAACCCAATAAATATCAATGTAAAAAATTTCTATACTTTTTCAATTTCTATTAAAATCATTGACGAAATTCCTTTTCAATTCCAAATTAGAGATTTCGAAATCAGACGAAAAATAAAAGCTTCTTCGCAAGATGAAATCAATTATTTTTTGAGACCAACAGAACGCGGTGAATATTCTTTTGGAGATTTAAACGTTTATGTATCCTCACCTTTACAAATTGTTTCCCGACGATTTACGTTTGATAAAAACCAGATGGTTCCTACCTATCCTTCTTATATCCAATTAAGAAAATACGATTTGCTCGCTTTTTCAAATAATTTATTTCAATACGGAATAAAAAAAATACGCAGAATTGGCCACACCATGGAATTTGAACAAATCAAAGAATATGTTCCTGGCGATGATATCAGAACGTTAAACTGGAAGGCCACAGCCAAAAAAAATTCGCTGATGGTCAATCAGTTTCAGGATGAAAAATCACAGTCTGTGTATATGGTTATTGACAAAGGCCGTGTCATGAAAATGCCTTTTAATGGCCTGAGTTTACTCGATTATGCTATTAATGCTACTTTGGTAATGTCGAATGTAATTCTGAAAAAACAAGACAAAGCCGGAATGTTTGCCTTTTCCAAAAAAGTGGAAAACCGGGTTTTTGCTGAAAAGCGTTCTTCACAAATGTCAAAATTTCTTGAGTCTTTATACAATATCAAATCAGATTTTTTTGAAAGCGATTTCAGTCGTTTATATGTTGACATTAAAAAAAATATCAACCACAGAAGTTTGATCATTTTATATACCAATTTCGAAACTTTAGATGGATTGCATCGTCAATTACCTTATTTAAAAGGGATTGCGAAAAGTCATTTGCTAGTAGTAGTCTTTTTTAACAATACGGAACTAAACCAGCTTATAGATAAAAAATCGGACAATGTTCAGGAGGTTTATGACAAAATTATTGCCGAAAAATTTGCTTTCGAAAAAAGATTAATCGTAAACGAATTAAAAAAATACGGTATTTATTCTGTACTTACACAACCTGAAAATCTTACTTTGGACACAATTAATAAGTACTTGGAAATAAAGGCCCGAGGAATTTTGTAACTTTGTACCCGTGCCACTTTTGACGCTTTAAAATGAAACAAATTACTTCAGCCCAAAATCCATTTATAAAATCATTGGTTTTACTACAGGAAAAATCCAAAGCCCGAAAACAGTCGGGAGCTTTTTTAATTGAAGGACAGCGTGAAATAGAATTGGCCACAAAAGGCGGTTATGAAATTGAAACCATTTTATTTTTATCCGATTTAATTTCTGAAAATCAGATTACTAAATTAGCCGGTCGGACAGTCGAGTTAATCGAAATATCAAAAGATGTTTATCAAAAATTAGCTTACAGGGACACAACCGAAGGTATTTTGGCTGTAGCCAAAACCAAATCTTTGGCATTATCTGACCTTAAATTATCTGAAAAACCATTGATTCTTGTTGCTGAGGCTCCTGAAAAACCGGGAAATATCGGCGCCATGCTCCGTACCGCTGATGCTGCGAATATTGATGCAGTCATTATCGCCAATCCTAAAGGTGATTTATTTAATCCAAATATTGTTCGTTCAAGCGTAGGTTGCTTGTTTACAAACCAGATTGCTTCAGGGACAACACAAGAAATTATTGATTTTCTGAAAGCAAAAAAAATCAATATTTACGCGGCTACATTGCAAAATTCGACTTCTTATCACACGCAGGATTATACCAAACCCACAGCACTTGTTGTAGGAACAGAAGCTACAGGGCTTTCTGACGAATGGAGAGACAATGCTACTCAAAACATTATAATTCCGATGCAGGGAGAAATCGATTCCATGAATGTTTCAGTTGCCGCTGCCATACTTATTTTTGAAGCAAAAAGGCAACGAGGTTTTTAGTAACTGTCAAAAATTAAACATCTTGCGTATTTCAGTAGTTATTTGTAATTTTAGAGAATAGAAGATGTATGCCATGGTTGAAATTGATATAGAAAAAGAAAACAAAGCGATTGCCCAAGAATACAAAGAGTTACTTCGAATAAGTTATCAGACCCTTTCCCCTGAAGATAAAAAACTAATACGAAAAGCTTTTGATGTTGCTGTTGAAGCGCATCAGGATCAACGCCGTAAATCGGGAGAAGCTTATATCTTCCATCCTATTGCTGTGGCAAAAATCGTAGCTGGCGAAATTGGCCTTGGTGCCACTGCTATAGCTGCCGCATTAATGCATGATGTAGTTGAAGATACTGATATCACCGTTCAGGATATTGAGAAATTATTTAATCCGAAAGTCGCCCAGTTAGTTGAAGGGCTGACCAAAATTTCTCAGGTCAAAAAAGACATGAACATTTCGATGCAGGCCGAAAACTTCCGAAAAATGTTGTTAACGCTCAACGATGACGTTCGTGTAATTATCATAAAACTGGCTGACAGACTTCACAATATGCAAACCATGGATTCCATGGTCGATTACAAGCAAGTTAAAATCGCTTCGGAAACACTCTATATTTATGCACCGCTCGCCCATCGATTGGGCTTGTACAATATTAAAACCCAACTGGAGGATTTAGGTCTAAAATATACTGAACCTGTAATTTATAACGATATTGTAAGTAAAATAAAAGAAACCAAAGAAGAACAGGATGCTTACATTAAAAGTATTTCCGATATTTTGAAGAAATCACTCGACGACGAAGGGGTAGAATATATCATTAAAGGGCGTCCAAAATCCATTTATTCTATCCGCAGAAAAATGGCGGCACAAAATGTGACTTTCGATGAAGTATATGACAAATTTGCTTTACGAATTGTTTACAAGTCCAATCCGCACGACGAAAAATTCTTAGCCTGGAAAATTTATTCAGTCGTAACAGATCATTATCGTCCAAGTCCGAGCAGATTACGGGATTGGATCTCTTCACCAAAATCAACCGGTTACGAAGCATTGCACATTACCGTTATGGGACCTTTGGGACGCTGGGTAGAAATTCAGGTGCGCAGCGAACGAATGGATGAAATTGCTGAAAAAGGATATGCAGCCCATTACAAATACAAACAAGGCGCTAATGAAGAAAGCGGTTTAGACGTTTGGCTGAATTTACTGAAAGAAGCACTTGAAAATGCAGAAACCAATGCCGTAGATTTTGTAGAAGATTTCAAAATGAATCTGTACGCCAAAGAAATCTATGTTTTTACGCCAAAAGGAGAAATCAAATCATTGCCTAAAGGAGCTACCTCTCTCGATTTTGCCTTTAGTATTCACTCAGAAATTGGTATAAAAACCCGTGGAACCCGTGTTAACGGCCGTTTAGTTCCGCTAAACCACGAATTAAAAAGCGGTGATCAGATCGAAATTATTACTTCTCAACATCAGAAACCTACTATAAACTGGCTTGATTATGTAACTACTTCCAGAGCTAAAAATAAAATCCGAAACGTTCTCAACGAAAACACAAAGAAAATTGCTGAAGACGGAAGGGAAACATTAAGCCGCAAATTAAAGCATTTAAAAATCACTTTAAATGAGCAGACCATCAATGAACTTGTTGCCTTCCTGAAACTTAAAACCAGCTTGGATTTATTTTACAGGGTTGGAATCGGGTCTATCGATAATCAGCAATTAAAAGATTTTGCAGCTCAAAAAAGCAATTCTTTCATCAATTTCTTTAAAAATAAAATAAAAAGAGGTCCGTCTGCAAATCCGGAGCTGGTTCAGAAAAATGAACTTTCAAGCAGTTATGACATGCTTGTTTTTGGTGTTGAGCAGGACAAACTGGATTATAAATTATCTACTTGCTGCAACCCTATTCCCGGAGATCCTGTTTTTGGTTTTGTCACGATAAATGAGGGAATCAAAGTACACAAACGGGATTGCCCCAATGCGATCAGTATGCAGTCCAATTATGCTTACAGAATTATGCAGGCCAAATGGATTGATTCTTCTCAACAGGATTTTAAAGCGATTCTCGAAATAACAGGAATGGACAGTTTAGGGCTTACCAATGAACTGACCCGTGTAATTTCAAACAATATGCATGTAAACATTCAAAGTATTTCATTGAGCGGTGAAGCTGGTATTTTCAACGGAACTGTGGCTGTAATTGTACCTAACAACACGGTATTGAAGAAATTGATTGATAACATCAAAAAGATTGACGGTGTAGATAAAGTAACGAGGGTTTATAATAGTTAGCAATTAACTATAAAACAAACATCTCTCACTAACAAAAAAGGCCCGCATCACAGCGGGCTTTTTCATAAAACAGTTTAAACAGTAACGGCTTCTTCCCCTTTCAGCACCCGCATTCTGGAAATAAGCCTGGTCAAAGTATATTCGTCCAGTTTATTTACACTAGCATACATAATCTTACCCGCACTGACGATAGTTGTAATATAAGTATATAGTTTTCTGTACTCTCTGGTATTGTCCTCATACAACTGCTTTTTAATATCCATAATTTCATTCTGGGAAGCATTTTTTGCAGCAAGATCCTGTTTTACTATCCTAAGCGTGTCCGCAAACCCTGTCTTCATTCCTTTCTCTACAAGGACCTCCTCGTTTTCAGAAACATATTGTACAAAACCTTCCATTTTATAACAGGCACCTTCAATATTTTTTACCCTCAGGTCTTTTTTTAGCTGAGACAAATTACTGGTATCAAGCGCTGCCCGCTTAAAATAAAAAGATAAAAAATTCAACTCATTATTTAAAGCATCAGCCTGCTCGTACAAACTTTGTGTCACTTTCTTTTGTTCATTGGTCAATTTTAGCGACTGTTCCAGTTGATCTACTTTCTCCAACTGTGTCGTAAACTCTTCTTCATATTCTGCGGTAAATTCGCTAAAACGTGTTGCCAGTTCTGTTCTGTCCCTGACAAAACTTGCCTTCAAAAATGTACCCATAGGCACATACTCTTCTATTCTTAATTTAACTCCTTGAGCCATTCTGATTTATTTTAAGGTTGAGTTTCAAAAATAAAGTTTTTATAAGAAAAAACATCATAAATTTTAAGTTATTTCTTACAATTTTCCTTTCGATGTAAATGTAAAATCAGTCACAGAAGTACAATAGAGTGCTACAGAATGAAATATGCAATAACAGAAGCAAAATGAACTTTCACAGAAGTGCAATAGGCAATTACAGAAGAAAAAATTCGGTTACAGAAGCGAAATGAATTTTAACAGAAGTGAAATAGACAATCACAGAAGGAAATATTTGATTACAGAAGCGAAATTTACTTTCACAGAAGTGAGATAGACAATCACAGAAGGAAATATTCGATTACAGAAGCAAAATGAATTTTCACAGAAGTGAAATAGACAATTACAGGAGGAAATATTCGGTTACAGAAGCGAAATGTATTTTCACAGAAGTGAAATAGACAATTACAGAAGTAAATATTCGGTTGCAGAAGTGAAATGAACAGTCACAGAAGCGAAATAGGAAATTACAGAAGGAAATATTCGGTTACAGAAGCGAAATGAACTTTCACAGAAGTGCAATAGACAATCACAGAAGGAAATATTCGGTTACAGAAGCAAAATGATACTGCTAACTAAAACTTATAATTCATAGCTGATTACACTTTTGTCTTTAATACAATTTCATTATCTTTGCAGGATATGACACTTATAGCTACAGACAATACTAACAATCAGGAGATTGTAAAAAACGTTTTTACAATGTATCTTGAAAACAAAGGCCACCGAAAAACGCCTGAACGCTATGCTATTCTTCAGGAAATATACGATAGCGAGGAGCATTTCGATATAGAAAACTTGTATATCAAAATGAAAAACAAAAACTATCGTGTGAGCCGTGCCACTTTGTACAATACCATTGAACTTCTTTTAGATTGTGCTTTGGTACGTAAGCATCAGTTTGGTCAGAATCAGGCACATTACGAAAAATCATACTTCGATAAGCAGCACGATCATATCATCATGCTGGATAATGGTGAAGTCATCGAATTTTGCGATCCGAGAATTCAAACCATCAAAAAAACGATGGAAGAAATCTTTAACATCGATATTCAAAATCACTCCTTGTACTTTTACGCAAACAGAAAAAAATAACTGCACAATAATAAATAAACACACAACACAATGACCGTAGATTTACTACTAGGATTACAATGGGGAGATGAAGGCAAAGGAAAAATTGTCGATGTATTGACCTCAAAATACGACATTATTGCACGTTTTCAAGGAGGACCAAATGCCGGACATACACTAGAATTTGACGGAATAAAACACGTTTTAAGAACTATTCCTTCCGGGATTTTTCATAAAAACAATATCAATATAATTGGAAATGGAGTTGTAATTGATCCTGTAGTCTTCAAATCAGAGATTGACGGATTGGCTAAATTCAACCTGGATCTGAAATCGAAATTAATCATTTCGAGAAAAGCGCATTTAATACTTCCGACGCACAGATTGCTTGATGCTGCTTCTGAGGCTTCGAAAGGAAAAGCTAAAATTGGCTCTACTCTAAAAGGAATTGGCCCAACTTACATGGATAAAACGGGTAGAAACGGAATTCGTGTAGGAGATATTGAATTAGAAGATTTCAAGGAAAAATACCGCATATTGGCTAACAAGCATGAAGAAATGATCAAATTCTACGATGTGTCGATCCAATACAATCTTTCTGAACTGGAGAAAGAGTTCTTTGAAGCTATTGAAGAATTAAAAAAATTAACTTTCATTGATTCTGAAGAATATTTACATCAGGCTCAAAAAGCAGGAAAATCAATCCTTTGCGAAGGTGCTCAGGGTTCTTTACTGGATGTAGATTTCGGAACATATCCATTTGTAACATCATCAAACACAACAGCAGCTGGAGCTTGTACTGGTTTAGGGATTGCTCCAAATAAAATCAAAGAAGTTTACGGTATTTTTAAAGCATATACAACTCGTGTAGGCAGCGGACCGTTCCCAACAGAAGATTTTGAAGATGCCGGAACTGTAATGGCTAAAGTAGGTAACGAATTTGGATCGGTTACGGGGCGTCAGAGACGTTGTGGCTGGTTGGATATAGTTGCGCTTAAATATGCTGTTCAGGTAAATGGTGTTACACAATTAATGATGATGAAAGGTGATGTTCTTTCGGGTTTTAAAACCTTAAAAGTTTGCACGTCATACAACTACAAAGGTCAAAACATCACACATTTGCCTTACAACATCGAACCGGAAAACATTACTCCTGTTTATACCGAATTTAAAGGCTGGAATGCTGATTTAACCGGAATGAGCAGCTATGATCAATTGCCAAAAGAATTAAAAGAGTATATCGCTTTCATAGAAAAAGAAGTTGAAGTTCCGATTACCATTGTTTCGGTAGGACCGGACAGAAAACAAACCATTATGAAATAATAGTAAAAAACGCTTTGATTTATCAAGGCGTTTTTTTTCCATTGAATTCTTTAAAGTATATTTGCTTTCCACTAAAAATCCAAAAATGACAACCCGAAATTCTGCAACAATACAGTTATTTTTTAGAAAAATAATACGCCGTTTTGAGACCATTTTCTTTTTAGCTAAAGAATTATTATCAGAGCGAAATTTCATTTATCTCTCCTGTGTCGTCATTGCTATTTCATGTTCGTTTGCTGTAATCGTTTTAAAAAGTTTTGCTCACAATGTCTTTTTGTTCGCAAATTACATTAACAGCTACTTAAAACTTCCGTTTATAAACAGTATTTTGCCTATTGTAGGAATACTGCTTACCGTATTGGTAATCAAAAAGTTTCTTGACAATTCATTAGAAAAAGGGAGTTCTAAAATTCTTTATGCTGTAGCCAAAAAAGGCGGAATTGTACCTAGAAAACAAATGTATGCCCAAATAATAACGAGTTCACTAACCGTAGGATTAGGAGGTTCCGCGGGACTTGAAAGCCCAATTGTAATTACCGGAGCGGCTTTTGGTTCTAATTTTGCTCAGAAATACAAGCTGTCGCAAAAAGACAGAATCCTTCTTTTGGCCTGTGGCGTTTCGGCAGGTATCGGAGCCGCTTTTAATGCGCCTATTGCCGGAGTTTTATTTGCTATTGAAGTAATTTTAACCGATGTCAGTATTTCGGCCTTTATTCCTATCATGATTTCAGCTGCGACCGGAGCATTGGTATCACAGATTGTTTTAAGTCAGGATATACTTTTGAGTTTCAAGCAAGAACTTACTTTTAACTTTTACAATACACCTTATTATATTTTACTTGGGATATTAGCCGGTTTCGTTTCGGTATATCATGCCCGTAATTTTGGAAGAGTGGAACATTTCTTTGGCGGATTTAAGAAAAATGTTTATAAAAAAGCACTATTCGGAGCCTCTCTTTTGGCTATTTTGATTTTCTTTTTTCCAACACTTTTCGGTGAAGGTTATGAAAGCATTAAAACATTATCCGATACCCATCCTGAAACTTTATTAGACAATACTTTACTTGAAAATTACAAAAGCAACGAGTGGATTTTATTGATTTTCATAGGAGTCACAGCGCTGCTGAAATCGTTTGCAACCGGATTAACTTTAGGTAGCGGCGGAAATGGCGGAAACTTTGCTCCTTCGCTTTTTGTAGGCTCCTATTTAGGTTTTTTTGTAGCAAAATCTATGCACCTTTTGGGTATTTCCAATGCTTTGCCTGTTGCAAATTTTACTATAGTTGGAATGGCAGGAATCTTGAGTGGATTATTTCATGCTCCATTAACGGCTATTTTCCTGATTGGTGAAATTACCGGTGGTTATGATTTAATGGTTCCCTTAATGATTGTATCTTCAATAAGTTACGCGGTTTCAAAAAGATTTGAAAAACATTCAATGGATGTCAAAACATTAGCAGACAAAGGAGACGTTTTCACCAGTAATAAGGATAAAAACGTATTGCAAAGTATTGATTTTCTGAATTTGGTTCAAACGGATGTTAAAACCATTTCTTTAAATAATTCTCTGGAAAATCTGATTGAAAATTTAGCCACTACCAACCAACACCAATTTCCGGTTTTAGACGACAAAAACAAACTGCTTGGCATAGTTGATTTTGAAACGATCAGACCACTTATTTTCAGTCCTTTTAAAGTAAAATACACTTCTATTAACGAGGTAATGTTTCAACCGAAAAACTGTATTGAGTTTGATGACGGTATGGAAATTATCATGGAGAAATTTGAAAATGCCAATGAAACCGTTTTGCCTGTAAACAAGTATGGGAAATTCTTTGGCTTTGTTTCAAAAATAGACATCCTTGAAGAATACCGTAAAAAACTGAAAGAACTTGTCATAGAATAAAAGGATTAACTTTATAAATTATTCTTAATAAAAAGGTTAGTTTTCTTATTTTAGTTAATTTTGAAAAAAATAAATTCCATTGAATACACTATATTTTCGTCTTGTTTGCTTCTTATTATTCTTTAGTCAGGTCACTCTTTGGGCGCAAGACACAAAAAAAATAATTATTGAAGGATCCGATTTTCTTGACATTACTGAAAAAGAAGTTCCGGGAGCCATTGTTTTTACTGGCAATGTCCGCATTGTACATGAAGGCGTTCGAATGACTTGTAATAAAGCATATCATTTCAGAAATTCTAATTTTGTAAAAGCATTTGGAAATGTTCAAATGATACAAGGTGACACGCTTTTTATGAATAGTAAATATGCCGAATACAATGGTAACACCAAATTTGCTATTGCAACAGGAGATGTAATCATGCGGGATCCAAAAATGACATTGGCAACCGACACGATTAATTTCGACAGAAATTCGCAAGAAGCTTATTACAACACGAGTGGAACTATTCGTGATCCGGAAAACACATTAACCAGTAAATCAGGGCATTATTATTTAAATCAGAAGAAATTTCAATTTCAAACTGCTGTTACGGTAACTAATCCGAGACAAACGATAAAAACCAACCATTTGGATTATTATACCAATTCCGGCCATGCCTATGTTTTTGGACCATCAACAATAACATCAAGTACCAATACAATTTATACCGAAAAGGGATTTTACGACACAAAAAAAGACGAAGGCAGATTATTAAAGGGTTCCAGAATAAAATACAAGGATCGTCTGATTGAAGGAAATGATATTTATTATGACAGAAAACTCGATTTTGCCAGAGCCAAAAACAATGTAAAAATAACAGACACCATCAATAATTTTGTGGTAAAGGGACATTATGCCGAAGTATATAAGCAGAAAGATTCTATGTTTATTACTAAAAAGGCTGTAGCAATTACTTTGTTTGAAAAAGATTCAGTGTTTTTCCATGCTAAAAAATTACTGGTTACCGGAAAACCTGAAAACCGAATTATCCGAGGTTCAAATAATGCCCGTTTTTATAAAAAAGACATGAGTGGAAAGTGCGATTCCATTCATTACAATCAGAAAACAGGATTGACCCAAATGATTGGAAAACCGATTTTCTGGAATGGAGATAATCAGATGACAGGAGATGTAATGCACTTAATTTCTGATAGTAAAACGGAGAAAATGGATTCTTTAAAAGTACTGAACAATGCCTTTATTATTTCTAAAGACACTGTTGGGACCGGATACAATCAGGTAAAAGGCCAAAATTTATTTGGAAAATTCAAAGACAATAAACTCCATGAAGTTGATATCATTAAGAATACCGAGGTCTTGTATTATATGCGAAATGACAAGCAGGAACTCATTGGAATCAATAAAAATGTAAGCAGCAGAATTAATATGATTCTCGATGGAAATGATATTGAAACCATCACTTTCTTTACTAAACCGGACGGAACCATTTATACAGAATCCGAATTGCCTGAAAATACGCGTTTGCTGAGAGGTTTTATTTGGCGTGGAGATGAAAAAATTCTCTCCAAAGAAGACATTTTTCCAAAGGAAGAACTCGAAATTGACGAAAAAATTCAAAAAGAAATCAAGGCTGAAGAACTTAAACCTAATATTCCTATGGAAGCTTCAAAAGAAACATTAGAATACGATAAACCGGCTCCTGTGAAAAAAACTCCGATAAAAAAGAAAGGAAAATAGTTGCTACTTTCTTCTAATAACCCTTAACGAATAACTGCATCAGCAATGCTAAACGATTTCTACAAATACCAGGCACAGACTTCTCCTCACCCACTGGGCATGGAAGTTTCACATGCCATAGGTTCCTATATATACGACACTAAAGGAAAAAAATATTTGGACTTTGTAGCCGGAGTATCAGCATGTACATTAGGTCACCAGCATCCCCGAGTTAAAAAAGCCATTGTTGACCAGTTGGACAAATACGCTCATGTAATGGTTTATGGAGAATACGCACAGGATCCATCAGTAGCATTATGCAAATTATTGGCTGAAAACATGCCGGCTAAACTTAACAAAACCTATCTGGTTAATTCCGGAACCGAAGCAACAGAAGGTGCTTTAAAACTTGCCCGACGCGTTACGGGAAGAAGCCAATTGATTTCTTGCCACAACGCATACCACGGAAATACAATGGGTTCGATGAGTGTGATGGGATTTGAAGAACGCAAGCAAATATTCCGTCCGCTGATTCCAGATGTTGATTTTATTACTTTCAACAATGAGGATGATTTACAAAAAATAACGACTAAAACTGCTGGGATTATTTTAGAAACTATCCAAGGTGGTGCTGGGTTTATACAGCCACACAATGGTTTCCTGAAAAAAGTACGCCAACGTTGTGATGAAGTTGGGGCGATGATGATTCTCGATGAAATCCAACCTGGGTTTGGCCGTACCGGAAAATTATTCGGTTTCCAAAACTACGATATCATTCCAGACGTAGTTGTAATGGGTAAAGGTATGGGTGGCGGAATGCCTGTAGGTGCTTTTACTGCAAATGAATCTCACATGGATTTATTAAGTCATGATCCTAAATTGGGCCATATTACAACTTTTGGAGGCCATCCGGTAATCGCTGCCGCCTGTCTGGCAACTTTACAGGAATTGGTTGAAACCAATATCATGCAGGATACATTGGAAAAAGAACAATTATTTCGTAACTTGTTAGTTCATCCATTAATCAAAGATGTCCGTGGTGAAGGTTTGATGCTTGCCGCTATGACAGAAAGTCCTGAAATTACTAATCAGGTCATTTTCAAATGTCAGGATAAAGGGCTTATATTGTTCTGGCTGCTCTTTGAAGGCAACGCCATTCGCATCACTCCACCTTTAACGATTACAAAAGACGAAATTATCGAAGGTTGTGGCATCATTATTGAGGCTATGAATGAAGTAATAGACGGAATTTAATTTTTTATTCGAAACTATTCCTGTTATTCGTCACCTGCTTCTTTGTTCTGGACTATTTTCGTCTCAACGAAGATTTCTGACAATGAGAAAGGATTCATCCCGATGTTTCGGGGCTATCAGGATACAGTAATCGTTTTAAGTTTAAATTCTTAAAGTTACCACTGAACATGGCTATTTTCATTGAAAAAATGTTAATTAAATTGTTCACAACAATTGATTTAAAACACGAATACAAATTAAAGGTTTCCTAACTTTATTAAGGATAATTTTAAAAACAATGAGTATGCATTTGAGCCACGAAGAAGAAGATCATAATTTATCCTTATCAAAATTCGAATCGATGTTAAAAACGAACAAAGTTTTGTTTTTTGATTCAGAAGAATTCGAGGATATCATACTACATTACATGGATATTGGTAAATCGAGTCTAGCCAAGAAGGCTTTAAAATTAGCTCTCGAACAACATCCAAAATCAACAGGATTAAAACTCGTCCAAGTCGAAATGCTTGTTTTTGATGACAAATTAGATGTTGCCGAAAAAATGCTTAACGAACTCTATGCAATTGAACCGACAAATGAAGAGGTTTACATTCAAAAGGCTAACATTTACTCCAAAAGAGACAATCATGAAAAAGCGGTTGAATTATTAAGAATTGCCCTGAAATACACTGATGATTATGCCGATGTTTACAATTTAATTGGCATGGAATATCTTTTCATGGACGATTTGGAATTGGCAAAAGAGAATTTTATCAAATGTCTTGAAGAAGAACCGGAAGAGCAATCAAATTTATACAATGTAATTTATTGCTTCGAATTTTTAGAACAGAATCAGGAAGCAATTGATTTCTTAACCAATTATATCAATCAAAATCCATACAGTGAAATCGCCTGGCATCAGCTTGGAAGATTGAATTACGGATTAAAAAGATATGAAGAAGCTCTTACTGCTTTCGATTATGCCACTTTGATTGACGATAGTTTTATGGGTGCTTTTATGGAAAAAGCCAAAGCTTTGGAGCGCTTAAAACGCTATGAAGAAGCTATCGAAAATTACACCGAAACCATACGCCTGGATGATCCTACTTCCTATGCATTATTACGTATTGGAAAATGTTATGAAAAACTAGGTAATGAAGTTGAAGCATTAAAATTTTTCAATCAAACTGTTCATGAAGACCCATTATTAGATAAAGGATGGATTGCCATAACCGATTTTTATTTCCGTAAAAAAAACTATGCAAAAGCATTATATTTTGCGAATAAAGCCATTGCAATTGACACTGAAAACAAATTATACTGGAAACGTTTTGCAGCTATAAACAAAGCAATGAATCTTTTTGAAGAAGCTGAATATGGCTACAGAAAAGCAGTAGAATATGGTGATTATCAATTAGATACCTGGTTATTCTGGACAGATATATTACAATATCTGGGTGAATTTGAAGCGGCAGTGCAAACGTTATTGCAGGCCAGCGAATATTTCCCTGAAGAGCACGAAATCGAATATCGCCTGTCAGGATTATACTTTATGCTCCATGAAACTGAAAAAGGAATTTTCCATCTCAGCAACGGTCTTCGTCAAAACTATAAAAAAAGAACGCTAATCCAAGAGTTGTTTCCTGTTATATGGGAGCGAGCAATGGTTCAAGAGTATATTTTAAAACATAAAAAGTAATTCCTGATGAAAAAACTGGGATTATTAGGCAAAAGTATTGGCTATTCTTTTTCGCGAAATTATTTTTCAGATAAATTCAAAAATGAAGGATTAGCCAATATTTTCATTTATGAAAATTACGAAATTGATTCCATTGAAAAGTTTTCAGATATCTTCAAGAGTAACCCTGACTTAGTTGGATTAAATGTCACTATTCCGTACAAAGAGGCAGTAATTCCTTTTTTGGATGAATTATCTGAAAATGCCAGACAGATTGGAGCAGTAAATACTATAAAAATTACACCCGAAGGGAAATTAATTGGTTATAATACCGACTATTTCGGCTTCTTACAATCCTTAAAACCGTTACTTAAAAAGCACCATACAAAAGCCTTGCTTCTTGGAACCGGAGGTGCTGCAAAAGCAGTTGCTTACGGGCTAAATGAAATTGGAATTGATTCAAAATTTGTATCAAGGCAATCCGGCGAAAATTGTATTACTTACGACGAATTAACAAACGAAGTTTTCCAAGAATGCCAAATAATCATTAACTGTACTCCCTTGGGAACATTCCCTAAAATCGAATTATTCCCTGATATCCCCTATCACTTTCTTACTCAAAACCATATTGCTTTTGATTTGATTTACAATCCCGAAAAAACAGAATTTCTCAAAAAAGCAGAAAATAAAGGAGCAGTTATAAAAAACGGATATGAAATGTTAGTATTTCAGGCAGAAAAAGCTTGGAAAATCTGGAATAACTAAACGTTATTTTTGTCTTTACTTATATCATTAATCTTTTCCATTTCTAATGCCTGACAGGAAAATCAATGATTGACTGGGTTTTATAGCAAACGCTAACAAATAGAAAACCAAGCACTTCAACTATCATTAATTTTAAGCTTTTAACTTACGATTGAAGCAATAAAAATGTCAAATAAAAAAATTAAAAGCAATTTAATCTATTGTTTTGCTTTTGATTTTCATGTGTTTTTAGTAACTTCGGCGTGAAAATAACAGTAAATTATCCTGCATCATGCAAGAAGAACAACACGATAACCTGTCAAGTCAAATAGACGAAACAGATGGAAACCAAGTGCAAGACACTACAAATGAAGCAATTGAAACTATAGAAATCCTAAATGCTGAAGTCAGCGAAGATGTTTCAATACAAGAAAGCCATGATATTCCAATGCAGAATTATGAAGCAATGGATATGGAAACACTTGTGATCGAGCTGGAAAAACTGGTAGAAACTGACAGAATAATGGCTGTAAAAGACCATGTTGAAGAAATCAAAACAGCTTTCTTGTCAAAATACAACCATTTCATTGAGGAGAAAAAAGAAGAATTTCTTCATGAAAACCCGGAATCTCAAGAAGAATTTGAATATCATTTACCCCTAAAATCAAAGTTTGATTCTTTCTATAACAATTTTAAAAGCAAGAAAAACAGTCATTTTAAAAGTTTAGAAACCAATTTAAAATCAAACTTACAAACTCGTTTGGCTATAATTGAAGAACTGAAAACTTTAATAAATCCTGGGGAAAATATAAAAGATAATCTTAAGCAATTTAATGATTTAAGAGAACGCTGGAAAACGGCTGGGCCAATTCCGAAAGACAAATACAACCATGTTTGGAACAATTACCATTTTCATGTAGAGAATTTTTATGATTACCTGCACTTAGATCGTGAAGCACGTGATATTGATTTCAAACACAATCTGGATGCTAAATTAAAAATCATTACCCGGGCAGAAGCGCTTGTTAAGGAAGCCGATGTGATGAAAGCGTTTAGAGAATTACAATCGTTGCATAAAATCTGGAAGGAAGATATCGGTCCTGTTTCTAAAGAAAAAAGAGAAGAAATCTGGGCAATTTTCAGTGATTTAACGAAACAAATGCATGAGAAACGTGAAGCATTATTTGAAATGCAACGCGGAACAGAACTCGAAAACTTAGCCAAGAAGAAAGAAATAATTGCTGCTATTGAAGTTATTGCAACAGAAAAGGTAGAAGCGCATTCAGGATGGCAAACTCAGGTTGAAAAAGTAGAAGCTTTGCGTGCTGCTTTTTTCAGTGCCGGAAAAGTCCCTGCTGAAATAAATGAACAAACCTGGAGTGAATTTAAAACCGCTGTACGTAATTTTAATGTGCATAAAAATTCATTTTACAAAGACATTAAAAAAGAGCAGCAAGCCAATCTTGATAAGAAAAATGCTTTAGTAGCTCGTGCCAAAGAATTACAGGATAGCGAAGATTTTGCAGTCACTACTCCAATCATGAAAAAAATTCAGGAGGAATGGAAACAAATTGGACACGTCCCAAGAAAATTCTCAGATACGATTTGGGCTGAGTTTAAAAAAGCATGTAATATCTATTTCGACAGGCTGCATGCAGTCAAAAATGAGCACGAAGAGGTTGAAATTGAAGCTTTTGAAAAGAAAAAAGCCTATTTAGAGTCCTTGAAATCATTTGAATTGACCGGAAGCCATAAAACAGATTTAGAAGCAATAAAAGCACATATTGAGGCTTGGAAAAATATTGGAAAAGTTCCTTTTGCCAGACGTCATATCGAAGGAAAATTCAATAAAATACTGGATACACTTTTCGAGAAATTAAGCCTAAGCAAAAAAGAGACCGACATGATGCGTTTTAGCAACAGAATGGATCAATTATCTGAAGCAAATGATTCAAGAAAAATTGACAATGAGAAAATCTTCCTGATTAGAAAAGTAGAAGAAGTTCAAAACGAAATTTTCCAGTTAGAAAACAACATTCAGTTTTTTGCTAATGCTAAAAAAGACAATCCAATGGTACTTGAAGTAAAGAAAAGTATTGAGCGACACAAAGAAGAGTTAGCTGTTTGGAAAGAAAAGCTGAAACAAATAAGAAGTATGTAAAATAAAAAGCCATCTAACGATGGCTTTTTTTTTATTCTTTAATAATAACTATAGATGCTTTAAACCCCGTAGCTAAATTCCATTGGTTAGCTGAAATTAAAGTCCCGTTATCGTCATACACTCTAAATTCTGCAGTATTAGGACCTGATGTCCCTTGATTAAGAGCTTCAAATTCAACTTTGTTAAATCCTTCAGTGAGACCTAAATCCAATTTCTTAAAATCAGCGTCCAACTCGATGTGGTCTACCATCAATTGACCATTTACCCACACTCTTATCATGTCACCGTCTACATACTCATGATCTCTGTAAACAATCTTAGCCGATCCGGATTTGGTTTTAAAATCACCTAAAAACTGATTTCCTCTATATGGTTTAGTCGTCTCGGCTCCTTGTGGCTTATTGAGCTTCTTTTCATAACTTAAACCCGGATTCAAATCGCTTATTTGTGGTTTTATCTGCATCGGTTTATCCATTGAAATGGGTTCGAACTTTTGAGGCGCTTTGAATCTTGTAGGATTAAAAGGATTCGAAATCGAATATTGCGGTGTTCCAGCAGAAGAAGGAGTATTAGTTCCCGTCTTAGGTATGGAGGTTGAAGGAATAGACGAATTGTCCTGAGCAAAAACATTTGCTGTAAAACCGATTAAAAAAAATAGTAAACACTTCAAGTTCATGTCTTGATTATTATCAAAAGTTATTTCAATTTTATTTTAGCTCAAAACTATATTCTCTCTCTACCAGTGCAATTCGCACCGTATACGATTTATACCAAGACGATCTTCCGTTTCTTTGTGCATCAAGATGATCTACGTTTTGTTTCCACATTCGGATTGCATCCAGATCTTTCCAATACGAAACCGTAATTCCTATTTCATTTCTGGCAGATTCAATTCCAAGGTATCCTTCTTGCTGTTGGGCAAGTGATTCCATTATTTCAGCCATTTCGCTGTATCCTTCATTGTTTTCAGTTGAAACTGAAGTAAATATTACGGCATAATAAGGCGGTTTCATAATTGCTTTCAAATTAATTTATAAAACTTTCAAATGCCTTATAAACAGCATTATGAAAAATTGTCGCATGGTTTTTATCTTCAAAAAAAACAAACTTTGAAGTAATTACATCCTTTTGCTTTGCAATAATAGTAAACAACTTATTAGCATCACCAAGAAGATTAAAAATACGTTTCTCATACTATTATATTTTTTTGGCTTCTTCCCAGAACACATCCATTTCCGCCAATGTCATTTCTGAAAGTGGTTTTCCTAATTCTCCTGCTTTACTTTCCAGATATTGAAAGCGTTTGGTGAATTTTTTATTTGTTCGTTCCAAAGCATCTTCCGGATTCACATTCAAAAAGCGGGCATAATTAATCATGGAGAACAATACGTCTCCAAATTCGGCTTCAATTTTATCCTGGTTTTTATTCTGAACTTCAGCCTGTAATTCGTTTAATTCTTCCTGTACTTTGTCCCAAACCTGATGCGATTCTTCCCAATCAAATCCAACTCCTTTTACTTTATCCTGTATTCGGCTGGCTTTGACTAAAGCAGGTAAGCTATTAGGCACTCCTTCCAAAACAGATTTCTTGCCTTCTTTCAATTTTAGTTTTTCCCAATTTTGCTTGACTTCTTCTTCATCAGCAACAACAACATCTCCATAAATATGCGGATGGCGGTGAATCAGTTTTTCACAAATATCATTCGCTACATCAGCAATATCAAAACTAGCCGTTTCGCTCCCTATTTTAGCGTAAAAAACGATATGCAGTAACAAATCGCCCAATTCCTTTTTAACTTCTTCCAGATTATTATCTAAAATGGCATCTCCTAACTCATACGTTTCTTCGATGGTTAAATGACGAAGGGTCTGAAGGGTTTGCTTTTTGTCCCATGGGCACTTCTCACGAAGTTCATCCATGATGTCGAGCAAACGGTTAAAAGCGTCAAGTTGTTGCTGGCGTGAATTCATTTTTTGAAATTGATTTTACTTCGTACAGTTCGACCTAAAGGTCTCGTGTGTGTAAAAATAACAAATCCTGCACTTGAACAACAAATGCAGGACTTATATTTATGTTAAAATCAATTATTTCTTTGTTGACTTTGTCGCTTTAGGTGCCGGTGCTTTTTTAGCTGATGCAGCTCCAGCTGCTTTAGGAGCAACCGTTTTAGGTGCTTTTGCCGGTTTAGCTTCGCTGGCAGCAGCGACTTTTTCAGTTTTAGCTTCAGCAGCAACAGGTGCTTCAGAAGAAACCAATCCTTTAGATTGTAAAATATTATACCAGTTAATTACTTTTTTAATATCAGAAGCATATACTCTTTCCTGATCGTAATCCGGTAAGATTTCAAGGAAGTAAGCCGCTAATTGTACTTTATCATCTTTAAAAGCAGGCGTTGCTCCGTTATTTTCTTTTTTAGCAATGTTTCTCATCACTTCGGTTAACGGTTTTTCTTCACTGTACGTATACATAGAGATTTCCGAAAGCAAACTTACGTTACTGCGTAAACCAACAGTGATTTTCTTTCCATCAACTAATGATTCTGCTACGAAACCTGTTCTCGTTTGTAATTTTAAAGCGTATAATCCCGGTTTACCTGAAATGGCTAATATTTTATCTAAATTCATTTTTTATTCTTTTAAGAAGAGCAAATATAATATTGTTTGTTTTGAAACGTAAAAATTATCTATCTTTTTTTTGCGATAAATTTCATTCTGTAATCAGGACGGGCTTTACCTTCCATGATATTTTGCAGTTTCTTTTTGATTAGCTGTTTTTTAAGAGATGAAATCTTATCTGTAAATAAAATTCCTTCAATGTGATCGTATTCGTGCTGGATAACCCTTGCAATCAAACCATCAAATACCTCTGTTTTTTTATTGAAGTCTTCATCGAAATATTCAATAGTAATCTTTTCGTTCCGGTACACATCCTCACGAACATCAGGAATACTTAAACATCCTTCATTAAAACCCCATTCTTCTCCTTCTTCCTTTAGCATTTTAGCATTAATGAATGTTCTTTTGAAGCCTTTTAATTGTTCTGCTTCTTCTTTTGAAATATCATCACTGTCGCTAAACGGTTCTGTGTCTACGATAAATAAACGAATAGCCAAGCCAACCTGAGGAGCAGCAAGACCTACACCACAAGCATTGTACATTGTATTGTACATATTGTCAATCGTTTCGTTTAAATTAGGATAATCTTTAGTTACATCGATTCCTACTTTGCGCAAAACCGGATCTCCATAACCTACAATTGGTAAAATCATTCTTCTAAGATTAAATATAGGCAGCAAAAATAATCAAAAAACAGAGATTTAAATACCCTTTCTATGGTTTTGGCAATTTTTTAGACATATTATGTAAAATCCTCCTTAAATTTATACTAGTTTTTCTTACATCAGAACCTCAGCATACTCCTAATTATTTCGCAGACTCTTAATTATTATGTTTCAGCTATTTAAAAAAACTACCGATAACACCAATTTTGCCAATGCGGCAAAAGCGACAATTTCGTGTGTACTCCCAGTGATTGTTTTATCGCAATTTGATCATTTTACCGAAGGATTTGCCTTAGCCATAGGAGCCTTGCTGACTTTTCCAAGCGATGTTGCAGGAAGCCTGAATCATAAAGTAAAAGGCATTCTTACGGCTGTTTTTCTAATTGCCACCACTACTTTGTTGCTCGGTTATATGCAAAATTATCCGGCCTTGCTTTATCCTGTATTGCTTATTTTGTTATTCTTTTTCTCTATGATTTCCGTTTATGGCTATCGGGCCAGCATGGTTTCATTTGTGTGCCTCATTACGGTTACGCTTGCCTTCAGCCACAATTATACCGGAAAAGCCCTTATTGAACATTGCGGTTACTTACTTTTAGGCGGGTTATTCTATTTCTTTGTTTCGATGTTGTTTTACTTTTTAAGACCACATCGTTATGTTGAATTACAGATTTCAGATTGTTTGAAATTAACTTCCAAATACCTGAAACTGCGTGGTGATTTATGGAATTTAGATGCCGACAGAATCAAAATAACCGAAAACCAGCTTGAAATTCAAGTGGAACTGAATGCTATTCACGAAAACATCCGGGAGTCATTAATCCGAAGCGCATTGCATTCCAGTAATTCGGATAAGAACAGAAAAATGCTCCTTGTTTTTACTAATCTGATGGAAATACTTGAAATAGCCCTTTCCTTTTCATTCAATCATCACGAGTTACAGCAGAAATTTGAAGACCATCCCAAAATGCTGAAAACCTATCAGGAGCTGGCCTATAACATTGCTTCCACACTTGAAAAGCTTTCCCAAAGCCTGGAAACCAATATCTCCTACTCTCACAACAATTCTCTGCTGCGCGATTTAGAAAATCTGGAAAAAACGATAGAAAACTATCAGGAGGAAGTAGGCAAAACAGTAGCTTCACAGAATGTTCTGATGCTCAAAAACATGAAGCATTATGCCGAAAAGCAAGTTGAGAAAGTCAAAATCATAGAGCGGGCACTAACCGGTTCCATGAATACAGAAGAGTTTAACAAAAAGCACAAGGAAATAGAGAAGTTCCTCACGCCTCAAAACTATCGTTTTGGAACACTGATGGAGAACATGAGTTTCTCTTCAACGGTTTTCAGGCATTCCCTCCGCCTGTCGCTAACGATTCTGGCAGGTTTTATTATAGGTAAACTGCTTCCGTTTCAGAATGTATATTGGATTTTGCTGACCATTGTCGTGATTATGCGCCCGGGTTACGGCCTGACAAAGCAGCGTTCCTTCCAGCGGATTTTCGGAACCATACTGGGCGGGTTTATTGCTTTTGCAGTGCTGTACTTTGTGCATAACAATTACATTCTGGGAGGATTATCTGTTATTGCCATGCTTTTAGGCTATGCTTATTCGGTGAAAGACTATAAGATAGGTGCCACGTTCGTTACCATTTATGTTGTTTTTATTTATGGAATGCTGACGCCGAATGTAACCGAAGTGATTCAGTACCGCATTCTGGATACGCTTTTTGGTGCAGGACTGGCCTTTTTAGGAAACTATTTCCTTTGGCCTTCATGGGAAATACTGAATCTTAACAATTACCTGATTAAATCTATTGAAGCCAATAGGAATTACCTGAAAGAAATTGCTGTTTTTTACAATCAGAAAGGAGAGGTTACTACGCCTTATAAGCTATCCAGAAAACATGCCTTTATTGAACTGGGAAATCTGATGGCTTCCTTTCAGAGGATGAAACAGGAGCCTAAATCGAAACAGAAGCAAATGACAAAAGTCTACAAGCTAGTGGTTCACAATCATACTTTGCTTTCCTCTGCGGCATCTTTAGGGACCTATGTGCAATCACACAAAACCACCGAAGCCTCAGCAGCTTTTAATGTTGTTGCCAACACCGTTATTCGGAATCTGGATTTAGCCATCGCAACATTAAACGGAAAGCGAAATGCGATTTCCCTGACCCATGATGAAAAAGAAAGACTTGACCTGAGCTTTTCCGAACTGAAAAATATACGGGCCAAAGAGTTAAAAAATAACACCATTGATGATGCCAATTTCCAATTGAAAATGGAAGAAGCACAGCTTGTGATAGACCAGCTTATATGGCTGATTAATTTATCCGAAAGCATATTGAAAGCCACCACCCGATTGAATCAGGAAGAATAAAAAAAAACGCACTGCCCGAGTGCGTTTTTTACTTTTAGACAACCACTTAAGCAGTGGTTTGTGTAGTCAGTTTTAAGGTTCTTGATGTCCTTGTTCTTATCTCATCGCACAAAGCAACATTATCATTTAGTGACTGTCCGTAGGACGGAATCATTTCTTTCATTTTGACTTCCCATGCTTCCGATTTCATTTGTTTGGAAAAACACCTGTTAATCAGATCAACCATAATAGACGCTGCAGTAGATGCTCCAGGAGAAGCACCAAGCAGTACCGCTAAAGAACCGTCTTTGGCAGTAACCACTTCGGTACCGAATTCGAGAACACCGTGTCCGTCTTTGTCCTTTTTGATAACCTGAACACGCTGACCTGCGTTTTCAAGAACCCAATCCTCTTTCTTGGCAGAAGGGACATATTCTCTTAAGGCTTTCATCCTATCGTTTGAAGACTGGAATACCTGTTCGATTAAATATTTTGTCAGCGGAATATTATGCACTCCGGCAGAAATCATTGGTTTGATATTATCTAATTCGATAGATTTGATTAAATCGAAATAAGACCCATTCTTTAAGAATTTAGTAGAAAACCCTGCGTAAGGACCAAAAAGCAATGCTTTTTCACCATCAATCATTCGGGTATCGATATGCGGAACTGACATAGGAGGCGCTCCTACAGAAGCCTTACCATACACTTTGGCAGCGTGTTTTTTAATCACGTCCGGATTGGTACACTTCAGCCATTGACCGCTTACCGGGAAACCGCCAAAACCTTCCCCTTCCGGAATCTTAGCTTTTTCCAGCAATAACAAAGAACCACCACCGGCACCAATAAAGACAAAAGGCGTTTTTACTCTTTTTTTGTCACCTGAAGTCAGGTCTTTGACCCTAACTCTCCAAGTGCCGTCTTCATAACGACGCAGGTTTTTCACTTCATGATTAAAATGCATGGTTACCCCTTCTAGGGATTCCAGGTATTTGAACATACTTCTGGTTAAAGCACCAAAATTGACATCGGTACCATATTTCATGGAAGTCGCAGCAATCTTGTCTTTGCTTTTACGGTTTTCCATAACCAGCGGAGCCCATTCTTTTATTTGATTTACATCTTCAGAATATTCCATAGCCTCAAACAAATGGTATTTTTGTAAGGCGTCGTATCTTTTTTTGAGGTAAGCCACATTCTCATCACCCCAGACAAAACTCATGTGAGGGACACTTTTGATGAAGTTCTCCGGGTTCTGAAGCAATCCTTTTTCTACCAGATAAGCCCAAAACTGGCGTGAGATTTCGAAAGATTCCGATATTTTAACCGCCTTTTTAGTCTCAATTGAGCCGTCTTCCAGTTCAGGAGTATAATTGAGTTCGCAAAACGCAGCGTGACCTGTTCCCGCATTGTTCCATGCATCGGAACTTTCTGCAGCCGCGATGTCGAGACGCTCGAATATTGTAATTTTTAAGTCGGGTTGTAATTCTTTGAGAAGCAGTCCTAATGTGGCACTCATAATTCCTGCCCCAATTAAAACCACATCAGATTCTGTTTTTTCTGTTGTTGTTGCCATTTCTTATAGTTGTTCCACAAAGATACTATCAAAAAGTGCAAAAATTATCTTAATTTTCAGCGGTTTGGAGCATAAAAACCATTTTTACAGAATTGGAAATAAAACTTAAAACATTTTTCGGGAAAGATAATCTCTGAGCATAATTGTTGCAGAAATTTCATCTATTAGCGCTTTATTCTGACGTTGTTTCTTTTTTAAACCACTGTCAATCATTGTTTGGAAGGCCATTTTAGAAGTAAAGCGTTCGTCGACTCTAACCACCTCCATGTCAGGAAAGGCCGTTTTAAATTTGGTTACAAAAACTTCAATCATCGGGGCGCTTTGAGAAGGCTCACCATTCATTTGTTTTGGTTCCCCGATAAGTACTTTCAGTACATCTTCTTTTTGGAAATAGTCTTTCAAAAAAGTAAAAGCCGTTTCAGAAGGAATGGTCGTTAAACCGGAGGCTATAATCTGCAATTCATCGGTAACAGCAATTCCTGTGCGTTTTTGTCCGTAGTCTATAGCAAGAATTCTAGGCATGGTATTTTTTGGTAAAAATACCATTATTTCTTGGTTTAAAGAAAGGAAAGTTAGCATTGAATAGGAATCAGTTTAAAAGAGAATGACAGTAAACTTGTACATGCTGTATCTATGGCTTTACCATGGCTTTGTCCCGTCCTACTATGGAGTAATAAAAATGTTGATACCAAATAAGAACGAATAAGATGACACTGTGCTAACTCATACTCCCAAAAAAATCCTTTTGATAAAATAAATGGACAAAAACTTGTGTAACTTAAAAGTTACGCTTATATTCGTAACTTCAAAGTTACATAAATATGAAAACAACAATCAAAAAAGAATGGATTTATGAGCAAGCTCCTAACGAAGTCTGGGAGTATCTCACACAAGCAGAGTTAATCGCTTTATGGCTTATGCCGAACGATTTTAAGTTAGCATTAGGACACGAATTCCACTTCAAGACAAATCCGATGCCAAGCCTTGATTTAGATGGCATTATGCATTGTAAGGTGATGGAAATCGAGCCTTTTAAAAAGCTGGTATACAGCTGGAAAGCCGGTTCGGGTGATGGCCTGTTTTCGCTTGATACAGTTGTTGAATGGAAATTAGAACCTCATGGAAAGGGAACGCTGTTATCCTTACAACATACAGGTTTCAAAGAAGCGAACCTGGCCCTATTCAACGGAATGACGGATGGTTGGGAAAAAATTAGCCTAAAATTAGCCGATCAATTAAATTTAAAGCACTAATGGCCATACCTAACCTTGATGTTTTCCAGGTCATTGCTGACCCAAGCAGACGGCAGATTTTACAACTGCTCACCAAAGACAGTTACAACATAAACAGTCTTTCGGACAATTTTGAAATGAGCCGGCCTGCGGTTTCAAAACACATTAAAATTTTAGAGACCGCAGGTTTTGTTACTATTCAGGAGATGGGCAGAGAACGTTATTGTGTTTTAAATCAAAAAGGGTTTACTGAAATCCAGAAATGGATCACCTTCTTTGACGAGTTTTGGAGTAACAAACTTCAAAATCTGGAAACCATTTTAAAAAGCAAAAAAGATATAAACTAAAGCAATCAGTAATGCAGAAAGAAATACTACTCCAATTATTGGAACAGAGCAAAAAAGACAGCGACACGTTTTTGAACAAAATCAATACTGAAAATGCTTCTTTTCGATTAACGGCAGCAACAGCCTCAGTTGGCTTTATCTACCGACATATTGGTGAAACCATCCATTTACTCGCCCAATCATTCGGGTATCCGACCGATGTTGAAGGGTCGACAATGGGACAATCCGATTCGGGAAAGGAATATGACCTGGAAACAAGCAGAAACCTTTTTGAACAAGGCTATGCAACACTTGAAAAAATCGTGAATGAAACTAGTGAAGAAGAATGGTTAGCTGCAGTTGAAACTCATTGGTTTGGGAAAATTTCAAGAATAAAACTGTTTTCAATCACTCTTTTCCATACGGCACACCATTGCGGACAAATCTCTTCAGCTATTCTGAAAGGAAAAGTAGTTTAGGGAATCTGTCCGCTACAGGGACGAAAAACGAATGGCTAACTTAGCTTGAAAATATAATTAAGAACAATACTGGCCATTTATCTCATCCGTCAGGTTCAAAACCAGCCTAAATTACCCTCAAAATAAAATCAAACTGCACGTTTTGGCGCTTGCAGTTTTTTTTATGCAGTCTTTCTTCATTTTGTCACTCAAGCCGTTGCTAACGCATTACCATTCGGTTAAATCCTAAGACTTAACTACTGAAATACAATGCGGTACATTTTAAAAGTTGTATCAGTCAAATAAAAAAAACAGCATAATATACGCAAAACTTAACCTAATAAAAGTTTTATTTTAAAATATAATACTTTAAATTAGCAATACTATTCTTACAAATAATACTTACTAAAACAAAACAACATGAGCTTACCTAACATTAACGGCAATTTTGTCTACAGAAGCTTACTCAACAGCACCTTTATTGGGGAGGACTTTCTGAAATTGAAATTTGGAGAAGGATTAATGACCCTTACGCAAAAAGGAGACGGCGATTTTACAGGAAATTTTGACATGGGAGACAACTACCTCATGACATTAGAAGGTACAATCTATGAAGACGGGAATACTACAGGCTTTAAAATGAGAGCCATAGGCGTAGATACCTCACCAACTAAAGGATGGATTTACGATTATCAGGGCATTGTTGTGCCAGATTGGCCTAATGGAATCAATCAGCTTCTAACTGTTGTAGGTTCCGTTATCCGGGTAGTAGATCACGGAACTTCAAAAGCAGGTGTTACCGCCACTTTTTATATGGTGAGCAGAGACTAATAAACCGGCATTACGGTGTTTGAGGGCCACTTCCTAAGCAATCAAAAAAAAGAGATTGCCCCAAAAATCAGGAAACTCTGCAAAGTTGGGGGCTTTGCAGAGTGTGGCTACTGTTTCCAAATCATAAAAGAAAAACAGGTAATTATACGCTAAAAACAACTTTATAATAATTTTATTTTTGGTCAAAAGACAACTTAATAGAAAGATAATACTTACAAAACAACTAAAATAAACAACATGGACAAAAATTACGATGTCATCGTCATAGGTGGTGGTGCTATAGGCTTAGCTACTGCGTACCATTTAGGCAAACGAAAAGCAAAGACACTCGTGCTGGAGCAATTTACCTTTGTAAATCAATTGGGAAGCTCCGCTGGTGTATCGCGTCAATTTCGAATCCCATATCCTGATGAATACATGGTTCAGATGGCACTTGATGCTGAACCTTATTGGGATGAATTACAAACAAAGACCGACAGAAAACTACTGGACAAAGTAGGTACACTCTGGTTTGGGGATCCGGATGTACAATCGACCGAAGGGAATATCAAAGAAGCCGAAGAAGCTTTAAAAGCCTTGAATGTGCCTTACACTTCTCTAACGTCAAAACAAATAGAAGAGCAATACCACTTCAGAGACCTGCCTGAAACGTATACCGGTTTGTTTCAGCCAGACGGTGCCAGTATTAATTTTAAGGCCACCATTGAAACGCTTTTAGAGCAATGCCAAAAAGATCCTTCTGTTCATTTAGAAGAAGATTCCCCTGTGATAAAAATCAACCAAGTGGATAACCTCTTTGAAATTACCACACCAAAAGGCACTTATATTGCTAAAAAATTAGCGATTGTTCCCGGGCCGTATATCAATAGTGTTATTAATTTACTGCATTTTACAGTGGAAGCTACTTATTGGAATATGTCTTCCGCTTACTTCAAAAAAACCGACCCGAAAATACAGTATCCAACCTGGTTTGTGTTCCAAAACGCCATAGGAGAAAACGGCAATCAGTTTTATGGTTTCCCTGCTGTAGATTGGGATCATCCGGAATATATCAGGGTGGCTCCTGACTTTGTCATTACTCCATTGGAAGAACCGGGAGACCGCACTTTGATTCCAAACGAGCAGGAACTGGCTTATACCGCAGAATGGGTAAAAGATCATATGGAAGGACTGGATACCAACCCTACCTATACCTCAACCTGTCTTATCGCTCTAAGTAAAATACCAAATAAGGAACTACTGATTGATTTTGCCCCAAGATATGTACCAAACCATGAAAATATTGTGGTTTATGCTACCGGATGGGCGGCAAAATTCACTCCTTTCTTAGGTAAGATCATGGCTGATCTTGCTTTGGACGGGCATACGGATTTCGATATTACTCCATTCCGATTAGGACCACAATTTTTTAAAGCACTACAACCAATACACAGCAGTCATGAATAAAAACACCCCCTTAAACGCAGGAATGCATCCTGATTTAAAAACAGAAGTTGCCATCATAGGCGCAGGAACTTCCGGATTGTATACCGCCTATCGTTTGCTGACAGACCGAAAATATACCGCTGATCAGGTACAGATTTTTGACATGAACAGTAAACTGGGAGGCCGACTTGAATCAGTTATTATGCCGGGAATGAATTTCTGGGGCGAATTAGGTGGTATGCGCTACCTAACTTCACAGCAAATTGTAACGACACTGATTGAAGGTTACCCTATTACTGAAACAGATCCCAACAAACGGATACCCGTTCTTAAGGATAAAATGACTCCCGTTCCCTTTCCTATGGGTGACCCTACAAAATTATTAATGTACCTGCGTAAAGAACGTTTCAAACAAGACGCATGGAATGTTGCCCAAGATAAAGGGGAAAAACTGCTTACCCGCTATTATCTGGATGAGAACGATTTCGGTTTCAGTTCTGACCAGCTCTTTAATAAAATCATTTATGATGTATTGATGGCTGATCCTTGGGTAGTTCAAAACTATGCTTCAAAAATTAAAAAAGGGCCATCCGACTATGATTATTCCTTTGAGCTGACCAGCAGAGACTGGGATGATATAAAGCCGAAATTAGTGTATAATTTTGAGCATTCTCCATACAATAAACGAAAAGTAAACGATCTGGGCTTCTGGAACTTAATCAAAGACCAGGTTTCACAGGAAGGTTATGATTTTTTGGCCAATGCCGGAGGTTATTATTCCAATACGATTAACTGGAATTCAGCCGAAGCATTTCCTTATATGGTTGGAGATTTTTCTGCAGGCACCATTTACAAAACAATTGAAGAAGGTTATGACAGTATTGCTTATGCACTGGCCAATGCCTATACGGATTATGACGGCGCAACGATTTGGTCCGAAAACAAACTGCTTACTTTCAACAAAGACCACGTTAACAAAGCCACATACAAATACGAACTGACTTTCCTGAACCTCAAAACCAATAAGGAATGGAAAGTGTATGCCAATACCCTGGTACTAGCCATGCCGAGAAAATCGCTGGAATTGCTGGATCAGAATAATTTCTTTTTCAACATCAATGAGAACAGTGTATTAAACGAGAATATCCGTTCGGTAATTATGGAGCCTGCTTTCAAAATCCTGATGGGCTTTGAATATCCGTGGTGGAAAGAATTAGGTATTGATTCCGGGCACTCCATTACGGATCTGCCGATGAGACAATGCTATTATTTCGGTACAGACTCTCAAAATGACAATTCGATGTTATTAGGCAGTTACGGAGATATGTCGACCGAAACCTTCTGGAAAGCCTTATCAGATGACAAGGTGCTGTTTGAGGTTAAAGCAGCCAAATCAGCTTCGCTCAAAGAATTGCACGAATTGAATGATGTACAGGCGACCAAGATGATGGTGGGAGAATTAATGAACCAGCTTCGTGAGCTGCATGGCAAAGATGTGGAAATACCGGAACCTTACGTTACTTATTTTAAAGACTGGACCGATGCTCCGTTTGGTGCAGGATACCACGCTTGGAAAGCAGGATTCTCAGTTAAACACGTTATGCCTTACATGAGAAAACCAGTGACTAACGAGCAAATACATATTTGCGGAGAAGCTTATTCCGACCAGCAAGGCTGGGTAGAAGGTGCTTTTTGCGAGGCAGAAAAAATGCTTCAGGAGTATTTTGGCCTGCACCGTCCTATCTGGCTGAGTCCTGATTATTACCTGGGATGGTAAAAATAAACAAACACTAAACTAAACCAGCATGTGATTCCCTGAAGTCAAAGAGGCAGCGTAACCGTTGCCTCTTTTTTTGGTCTACGGTATTCGATTAGCATGTCTATTTTGCCTCACAATCCAATAAAATTTAGTATTTTAGCTACAAATCAGACACCTATGAACAGGCTATTAAATTTCATCAACCTAACTTCAGGAGAAGAGGACAAAGACAAAGTTTTAGAAAACATAAAATCCAATACCTCCTTCAGAGGTTCGGCTATCTGGATTTTGGCCTGTGCTATTGTGATTGCTTCCGTAGGATTGAATGTCAATTCGACGGCAGTTATTATTGGAGCAATGCTTATTTCACCATTAATGGGCCCTATAATAGGTGCCGGTTTCGGGTTGGGTATTTTTGACTTCGCTTTGCTTAAAAGATCTCTGAAAAACCTTGCCATAGCAACCATTGTCAGTTTGTTAGTATCTACCGTTTATTTCTTTTTAAGTCCTTTTAAAGAGACACAAACAGAATTATTAGCCAGAACATCCCCGAATATTTACGACATCTTAATTGCTTTTTTTGGTGGATTAGTAGGTGTAATTGCCATAACAAGGGTAGAAAAAGGCAATCCGATTCCGGGAGTGGCTATTGCTACAGCGCTCATGCCTCCTTTATGTACGGCAGGTTACGGATTAGCAATAGGCAATTATAAATTTTTCTTAGGAGCACTGTATCTCTATACTATCAACTGTGTTTTTATTTGTATTGCCACTTTCCTGATCGTTAAATATTTAGAGTATCCGATCGTAAAACAAATAGATGCCAGACACCAGAAGAAGGTAAAATGGATCATATCGGTCTTAATTTTTATCCTGCTGATTCCGAGTGTGTATTTTGCCTATCATTTGTTTCAGGAGAAAAAATACAAAGAAAAATCAGAATTGTTTGTAGAAAGTGAATTCATTCAGAATGGGTACACGATTCTGTATCAGAAGACAAAATTCAATAGCAACCCTAAAAAAATCGAACTGGTATTTCTCAATAAAAAGTTCAGTGATCCGGAAATCAGCAGCCTGAATCGAAAATTAAAATTGTACGGCCTTGAAAATACAGTACTGCTCATCCGTCAGGATACTACAGATATTAAGAAGGACATACTTAACGAAATAAATGCTAACAGAAGTATTGTAAATGAGAAGGAAAGAGTGATTTTAAAATTGAAGGAGGAGCTATCTCAATCCAAATATGATAATAAATCTATTTTATCAGAAATTAAAATCATATTCCCAAGTGTGGAGAATATAGCCATAAGTAATCACACATTTAATGAAAATACAGACAGCATCAAAACAATACCCGTATTGATTTATAACGCCAAAAAGGAATTGTCTGCAGAACATAAAGATAAGTTAGAACGATTTTTAGCACAACGGTTTTCAAAGAAAAAAGTCGAAGTATACATGGAAAAATAATGGAATTTGGGCAAATATTTAAGATAAATAATAGACAGAAATAGTATCTTTGTTCCTATGGTCAAATTAATTAATACAACTATTTGGAAGGAATTTTCTGAATCAGGCACACTAGGGGGAATAATTCTTTTTCTTTGTCTTATCGTTTCGTTACTTATTGCAAATTCGCCACTGGCAGCCTCTTTTAATCATTTATTGTCAACTGAAATAGGACTTCATTCTGAGTCCTTACATCTTAATTATCCTATCTCTTTATGGATAAATGACGGACTGATGGCCATTTTCTTTCTTTTAGTTGGGTTGGAGATTAAAAGAGAGCTTGTAGAAGGAGAACTTTCTTCCCTTAAAAATGCATTATTACCGATACTTTGCGCTGTTGGCGGAGCGCTTATCCCTGCCGTAATTTATTATGTATTAAATTACGACAAACCAACGGCATCAGGCTGGGGAATTCCCATGGCTACCGATATTGCCTTTGCATTGGCTGTAATTACAATGTTAGGAAAAAGGGTTCCTGCCTCTTTAAAAATCTTCTTAGCGGCATTAGCGATTGTAGATGACTTGATGGCCATATTGGTGATTGCTTTATTCTATTCTTCCAAACTCGATTATACTTATCTAATGTATGCGGCGGCAGTATTTGCTTTGTTACTTGTATTTAACCGTATGAGAATCAAAAACCTCTTTTTTTATGTAATCCCAGGTGTTTTTATTTGGTATTTCATTCATAATTCAGGCATTCATGCTACCATTGCCGGAGTGCTAACTGCGTTTGCTTTACCAACGACAGAAGGTGCTGAAGAATCTCCGTTAGAAAAACTGGAGCATTTACTGGTAAAACCTGTCAACTTTATTATCATACCTCTTTTTGCATTAGCGAACACAAACATCACTATAGAATCCTCAATGTTACAAGGTTTGTTTTCAAGTCTGGGTTTGGGAATATTGCTTGGCCTTCTTCTTGGAAAACCAATAGGCATTGTTGTGGTTTCCTGGCTGAGTGTCAAATTAAAAATCTGTAAACTGCCAAAGAATGCCACTTGGACTCATATTCTGGGTGTTGGCCTGTTGGGAGGAATTGGATTTACAATGTCTATATTTATATCGTTACTCTCTTTTTCCGATGCTTCACTTATTTCAGAAGCTAAATTTTCCATCCTAATCGCCTCTTTATTATCAGGGCTTTTGGGTTATCTTCTTTTAATGATGAATGCTAAAAAAGCGGAAAATTAAATCCTGATACTTATAACAGCTCTCTCCTATTCTCTTTTCAGCTTTCCGGCTCTCAGAAACATTGGGAAGGTGACTGTTTTACCCCCTTTCTCCCAGGAGATTTTCAAATCATCATAGACCAAAGCAATAGGATTTTCCTTATTCTGTGCTTTGTAATTTGCAGTAGCTGACCACGTTTCGAGATAGCCGATTAACTGTTCAAAGGTCCAAGTGTAGGATTGTGTAAAACTCTTATTGGCAATTTCATTAAATGGAAATGGAATTCCCTGATACCTGTCTGTCAGGTATTGCCGTTCCGGATACCAATACGTTCCAAGGATATCTTCGTACAAGTGCCAAAGTATTCCATCGGAATCCCCGTTAGCAGAAAAAAAGCCGTAGCCTAAAACCGCAAAAATGCCATCAGGCTTTAAAATACGATAGGTTTCTTTGTAAAAATCTTCAAAATCAAACCAATGAATAGCCTGTGCCACCGTGATCAGATCAAATTGATTGGCATCAAAATCAGTATATTCCGCCTGCATTTTTTTATATATGACATTTTGAATCTGTGGTGCCTGCAGTAATTGATTTTCACTGATATCCGTCGCATAAACCGTTTGAAAAAAATCAGCAAGTACAGCGGCCACCTGACCGTTTCCTGTAGCCACATCTAATGCCTTATCTTTAGTATTTACCAAGGCGACAATCTCCTGAATCATATCGTTTGGGTAACTGGGACGGAATTTGGAATATTCGGAAGAATTGGCTGAAAAGTAATCTTTCATAACTTGATTTTTTTTCTAATTTACAATATTCCGCCAAAATACAAAAGCTTCAAAAATCAAGCTTTTTATCCAAATTTATAATATTATATTTGCGGAAATACTAATAGCAAATGGATGAGATTCCTTTTTTTAATACTATCGCTTCAATAGCTGTTTCTATCTCCTTGCTCCTTGCCCTCTTTTTGCTGACGGTGAAAACAACAAACAAATTAGCCAACCGCTTATTTGCCTGTTTTCTTATCCTGAATGCCATTGATGTCATGGGATTCTTTAGTAACAGCTTCCTTGACAATTCCCTGAATTTGGAAACCTTCAGAATGTCATTGTTCTTGTTAGCCATGCCGATTTTTTATCTTTATGTACTGGCCGTCTGCTATACCGATTTCCGACTGAAAGCAATTCACCTGCTTCATGCTGTTCCTTTTCTTTTATTGAATGTAGTATTAACTCCAAGACTCTATCTTGCCAGTACTATTGGAAAACAGCACTTTTTTGAACACCTGCAGCATACGCCCGAAATGTATTTTTCTCATATTCTTGGGGAAACACAATATGCGTTTTATATTATTAGCGTTTTTATCCTCCTGAAAAAATACAAAGTGCTCTATCTTGAGAATTATACCAATCCGAACAGATCCTCTTACCAATGGCTGTTCCAGATGACAACGGTTTTCCTGATAGCCCATTCTATTGTCATTCTCAGGGATTTGCTGCGATTTACGGATTACAATAACCTGTTCTTCTGGATTAATATCGGGATAGGAATCGCCGTCCTGATTATTACTTGCTGGTTTGTACTGAAGGCTTTAAATAACCCAGAGCTTTTCAGGGGAATTGATTCCAAACTCGAATTAGCCAAAGATATTCATAAGCCGCAAGCAGAAGCCACTACTGACAAGACTCAAAGCCTTCCGGATGAAGTTACCGTTTCTCAAATCGCAGCACTTAAAGCCTATATGGCAGAGCAGCAGCCCTATCTTGACCCTTCACTGACCATACAGGAACTGGCCAACCGGATTGATATGCCGGTTCGTGATTTGTCTGTTTTGATCAATCATCATATGAACCAGCATTTCTTTGATTTTGTAAATGAATTCCGCATCCAAAAAGCAATGAAAATATTAAAAGACAAGACCAAAAGTCATCTGACTATTCTCGAAATCTTATACGAAGTAGGTTTTAACTCTAAATCTTCTTTCAATACTTCTTTTAAAAAATACACCACACTCACGCCAACAGAATTTAGAAACAGCTCATTATGAGTATTTTGCAAAAAATCGAACGGTAGCCTAAAAAAGTCGGACTCATTCTACCAGCCTAAATGAGTTCGACTTTTTTTTGTCGGTCGCCCTTTCAGATTTCCTAAAGCACCTTTGCTTCGAATTAATAAAAGCAATCCAAATATTTAGAAATCATGAATAAAGCAACCTTGTTTATTTTTTTACTACTGCCGTTATGGTGTTTTTCACAATCGACCACTTTTCAGTTAAAAGGAAAAGTAATTTCCAATTCAGGGCTTTTAGCCGAAGCCAGCATAGAACTCTTAACCCAACAAGGAATAGCAGCTGGAACAACAGTAACTGCAACAGACGGAACCTTTGCCATGCTCATTCCGGGCAATACTTACAAAATCAAGATTAGCGCTACAGGTTTTGCGGTTTGGGAAAAAAACATCCTGATGGAAAAAGATACTGACATAGGCCTGATACTCTTAAGCGAACCCATTACAAACCTTGGTGAAGTTACCATTATCACGTCTAAAAAAATAATAGAACAGAAAACAGACCGTCTTATCTATCATGTAGAAAACAATCTTACCAATGCCGGAGGCGATGCTTTAAGTGCTTTGGCAACTGCTCCGGGGGTAATGGTACAAAACAATGCCATCAGCCTATTGGGAAAAGGCATCACCCGTGTCATGATAGATGGTCGTTTGATTGAATTATCAGGAGAAGAACTCCATAATTTTTTAAGATCTTTGGCAGCAAGCGATATCAAAAATATTGAAGTCATCACCAATCCACCGGCAAAATATGATGCTGGAGGTAGTGGAGGGTTAATCAATATTATCTTGAAAAAAGGCCTTCGGGATGCCTGGAAAAACACAACAACAGTATCTTATGACCAAAACACTCATGCCTTTTATACCCTGAGAAACAGTTTTAATTACAGTAAAAACAAAATCCGGTTTTCATGGACCGAAAACGGACGCTTGGGAAGCAGCAGAGAAACCGAGACACTTAATATTTATTATCCGAACGGGCTTTGGGAATTAAAAGACGATTCAAAAATAAGAAAAGACAATCTCTCCGGCCGTGTTACATTCGATTATACTATTTCAGATAAAACCACTGTCGGTTTGCAATATTTGAATGACAATGGAAATCCCGATAGCCAATCTAACACAGCTATTGCTATTCATAATACGACAAATACTATTGATAGAATAATAGTCAATAAAGGACTCAACGACAAGCATACCAACAGCCAGACATATAATGCCCATGTGTTATCCCAATTGGATTCAGGCAAAAAAATAGCAATAGACATCGATCATCTTGCCTTTGATTCCGGGTTTGATAAAGGTTTTGTCGCAACGGCATACGCTTCGGATGGGACATTCCAGAATATAACCCAATCTGCCAGAAATCTATCCGGCCAAAACATAAAAAATACAAGTATAAAAGCTGATATGGAACATCCTTTGCCTTTTTTTGAGCTGTCTTATGGTTTTAAGGCCAGCTTTACAAACAGTAAAAGCGCGGTGCGTTATTTCAACACCATTACCGGGACTCCTGAATTAGACCCAAACCAGTCGAATGAGTTTGCTTACAGGGAAAACAATCAGGCCGTTTATATCAACGGAAATAAAAAATGGAAGGAGAAATGGGAGATGCAATTAGGACTGCGATTGGAAAACACACAAACCAGCGGGTATTCCCAGACGTTAAGCCAGCAAACGAAAAACAACTACTTAAAACTATTTCCTACCGTGTATGTTTCTTATCAAGAAAACGAAAATCATAATTTTAATTTCAGTTACGGAAAAAGAATAAACAAGCCTGGTTTTGGCATGCTGAATCCGTTCCGTTCGTATATCAACAGTAACAGTTATTCGGAAGGCAATCCTTTTCTGAAACCTTCCTTTCATGACAACTTTAATTTTACGTACACCTATAAGAAAAAACTAAGATCCAATATTTTCTTCAATGCCACTACTGACGGTTACGGCGTATTATTTACTTCCAATCCGGCCACAAATACACAAATTATCAGCCGGGGAAATTATTACAACGGATATTCATATGGGATAGGTGAAAATTATGCGGCTGAAATCACCAATTGGTGGGAAAGCGAGAATTCGGTATATCTTTTAGGATCCAAAACCAATTTCACAACCGATATTGATGCAGTACCTGTTAATGGGTTTCAGTTTTATTTTTCCACAAGCAACACTTTTTCTTTAGGGGAAGGAACAAAGCTGCAACTGGATTATACGTACAATTCTCCCAACAAAAGCGGTTTGTATTCTGTTGGTTATGTATCCGGGCTGGATATAGCGGTAAAACAGCAGCTGTTCAAGAAAAGCCTGCAGATGACCTTGCTTATCAATGATGTTTTCAATACGGCATTCCTAAAAGATTATACTTCGGTTGTTCACGGCATCAGGCAGGTTTACAGTGAAAACGAAAGCAGCCGGTTTTTTAGGGTAGCCGTAACATACACTTTTGGAAATAATAAGATTAATGTAAAACAACGCGAACTTGGAAATGAAGAGGAGAAAAAGAGAGCGGGAAAATCCTAAGGGAAGGCACCGAAAAAATGACAAACTCGTTCAAGCCTTTAGTAATCGAGATAGTGAGGATTTATGCTTGGGCATAGTGAATAGACGAAGTAAATCCGCCTATCAGACTATATAAAACAAAAGCCACAATGTGATTGTTGTAGCTTTTAATTATAACTCAAAGTCGGGAGACTGCACAACTAGGGGAAATCTGTGTTAAAAAAAATAAACAGAAAATTTTACCACAGAAGTTGTGGTAAAATTTTTGTTTTAAAAAAAATACCACAACTTCTGTGGTAAAAAAATAGAATTGAAAAAAATACCACAAACGCGAAATTTTTTTCTGACGTAGTGCTGGAAATAATTTATACGATTTCTATGCAACTTTGACTTCTTTCTTCAGTTCTTCAACAATAAACCTGATATCTGTTAAATTAAAGCCTGCTTTTCACTTTTGGCTATTGCCGAAATAATTTATCCCGATGGCGGATTTGGAATCCGTGCACATTCCAACTATACTACTAATCTTATAACTTTTAATGTGCTTCCTATAAAAAACAAAACTACAACTTTTTACGGTTGTAGCTTGTTACTTTTCTTTGTGGGCACGGATTGCAAATCCGCGCTGTCGGGGTGGTGTGCCTCACTCCCGATAGCTATCGGGAGCACAAACCGAATCTGGGAATCTGAAATTATTATGAAATCCCATTAATCATTAAATCATAATATGTATTAGTAGTTATATTTATTTTAATATTCCAATAACAGCTTCCACCATCGGCAGTTTTGGTCATTTCATGTTTCCAATCAAATATTACTGGTTTGTTATTTTTATCGTAATCCGTAAACAACTCACACATTGAATTTACATAAATTATCTTTTCTCCTTTTTCGTTTATGTAACATAAATATTGTCTGTAGTTCTTCTTGATTTCTGAAATCTCTTTTGTTTTTAAGAAATAAAATTGGTTATCACTTATTGCCTTAGATAAAATTTCATTTACTTTTTTTAAATCTGATTCTTCAGGTTTCCACATTTCATAAGTTTTACCGAGAATATATTTTGTGTATTCAGGATTACTTATGATGGCTAGCTTTTCATCACCCATTGCGTTATTGACCGCTTTTTTTTGTCCTGTACAAGACAAAAGAAAAAGCCCAAATATTATAGATGCAATTTTATTTTTCATATTTATATTTTCAAAAATTAATTAGCTTTTTTAAGTTCAGCTCTAGGTTCTACACCTTGCTCTTTTCTAATTTTATTTTCCCTGTCCCTAACATTTATTTCTTCTTGAGTTGTAGTTCCAACAGCTCCTTGAGGAATTGCATTCGGAAAGGCAACTGAGTTTGGAATGTCTGGTTTTATTACTTTAACAGGGGTGCTATCTGTATTTCCTGTTGCATTCATATCAGCATGGATTAATTCATGTCCAAGTCCAATTTCAGCAGGTCTTCCGTAACTTCCATCAGCATTTTGGACTGAATTTCCTTTTGAACCGTCAGCTGGATTTGATAGGTCTACAATAACTTTACTGTTACCGTCTTTTGTTTTATGGGTAATGTTTTCATGACCATCTACAGCCTCAATGGTAACTCTTTTGTCAGATTTTATTAAATCACCTACCAATTTTGTCCCTTCAGTAAGTTTTTTACCTTCATTAGCTTTCCCACCCGTTAGCGCGGATTTGGAATCCGTGCACATTCCAACTATACTACTAATCTTATAACTTTTAATGTGCTTCCTATAAAAAACAAAACTACAACTTTTTACGGTTGTAGCTTGTTACTTTTCTTTGTGGGCACGGATTGCAAATCCGCCTTTACTTTGTCTTTGATAAAAAATGGTTACCTTTTTCAAAGGAAAGCAGAGGT
>NZ_JBOGUT010000019.1:0-76044 GCF_050696275.1 Flavobacterium sp. | reverse complement strand
GTTGTTTTTTATGCTTTTGATTTAAGGGCGGGGTGGTCTTCAAATGTATGTAAGGTGGTTATTGGGCTTATGATGGGATTGTGGGAGTGGATTGTGTGTGTGTTATTTTTTTGACACGAATTAAATGATTTTCATTGATTATGACAAGATTGTGGGTATTGATGTGGGTACTATTTTCATAAAGATTTTCTCTTTACTTTTTTCTTGATAAAAAAAGAAACAAAAAAATCAAGTCTTAAATCCTCGGCGGTCAGATACGCCTTACTTCCTAAAAGAAATGAACTCGCTTCGCTCAAACAGCATTTCTTTTTACGGAAATTTCGGCTTTCTGACTCTCGCCTGCGGATTTTAGGACAATGGTGCTTCGGATAGATGTAGAGAATTTATTGCCTCCTCGTCTATGCGGAACGCTGCCGCGTTGTTTCGGCGTTGTTTTTTATGCTTTTGATTTAAAGGTGGGTGATGCTTTAAAGAGATGTTTTGCTGTGTAAAACTTACTTTGCAGTAAGCCAATTATTTTCGGGAGAAGTAGGTTATACTTGTCCTTGTAGGATTCATTTCTGTTGAAAATAAAAAATCCCCATCGACAGACGGAGATTTTTTATTTGGAGAAGGAAGAATATTAATCTTCTATTGTATTTTTTAATTCGGTGAAATTAAGATTACTGTTTTTTCGGCTGAAGCCAAAGTAGATAGAAAGTCCTATCAGCAACCAGATGGTAAAGTAAATCCAGTTCCAAACACTTAATTCGGCCATCATATACAAGCAGCAAACCAAACCTAATAATGGAATTAAGGATAGGTTTTTTCGGAAAGACCAAACCGTTAATCCTAAAAGTGTAATTAAGAAAATCCACATTGGAATTTTGTGTTTGAACAAACCGAAACCACTTTCATATTTCAGAGAATTATCAATAGGCAATGAATCAACAATTGTTTTATATTGTGCTTCATCTTCCTGGAACTGGCTTAACAGATGCTCTAAATCAGTTGTTTCTTTGTTTTCAGATTTTTCAATTAAGAATGTATAGACTTCTTTTGTCTGATTTTCATTTAATGAAGTTACAATGGCAGCAGGATCATTGATTTGCTTTTCATTATTAATAAAGCCCATTGTTGCCTCTTTATTGACAGTAAAAGCGATAGTGGCTCCAACAATTAATAAAAGCGGGAAAATATACTTGGAATTTACATAAGGTGTTTTGAATTTTCCTCTTGGAATATCCGGTTTGTTTTGTAAAACCAGCACTCCGGCGCAAACCAATACAAAAGCAAATAAAGTCCCGATACTGCATAAATCCGTCACCATAGTAAGGTTTAGGAATAAAGCAGGAATTGCTACCACAAAACCAGTTACAATCGTGGCATAAGAAGGTGTTTTATATTTAGGATGTACTTTTGAGAAGCGTTTTGGTAATAATCCGTCACGGCTCATGCTCATCCAGATACGAGGCTGTCCCATCTGGAAAACCAGAAGAACGCTTGCCATGGCTACAACTGCACTTACGGCGATGATGCCTGACATCCATTTCAGGTCTAATTTTTCAAAAACAAAAGCCAAGGGATCACCCACATTTAAGTCAGAATAATGTACCATTCCGGTTAAAACCAGTGCTATAATAACATATAATATAGTACATATGATAATAGCCCACATCATACCTTTAGGTAAATCACGTTGCGGGTCTTTACACTCTTCGGCAGTAGTTGAAATAGCGTCAAAACCAATGTATGCAAAGAAAACAGCTGAAACTCCTTTTAAGATACCTCCAACGCCATTAGGTGCAAAAGGATCCCAATTAGCAGTATCTACATAAAATATACCTACGGCAATAACCAATAAAATGATGCAAAGTTTTATAACCACCATTAAGTTACTGGCGTTTCTGGATTCTTTCATTCCGCGGTATACTAATGCCGTAATAATTACGATGATTAATAAAGCAGGTAAATCAGCCACTAAATGAAGTGAACCAATAGTTGGAGAAGTCGTCCAGGCAGTGTAAGCAGACTGTAAAGCAGCATCCAGATTTTCAAAAGTTTTTCCGCCACGCATTAAAGCTGTAGCTTCATTAAAGCCTTTGGAAGCTGTCAGGTAATCCATTTGAACCCATTGCGGTAAATGAATACCTCCGCTTTGGAGTAATCCCGTAAAATAATCACTCCAGGAAATGGCAACGGTAATATTTCCGATAGCATACTCCATGATTAATGCCCAACCGATTATCCAGGCGATAATTTCACCAAAAGCAACATAAGAATACGTATAAGCACTTCCTGAAACAGGAACCATTGAAGCAAATTCGGCATATGCAAAAGCGGCAAAACTACACGCAAGAGCTGTAAAAAGGAATAAGAAAATTACAGCAGGCCCTCCATCAGCACTTGCTTTACCAATGGTACTAAAGATACCGGCACCAATAATAGCAGCAATTCCAAAAGCTGTTAAATCTCTGGCTGTTAGGTGTTTTCCTAGCGAATGATGGCTGTCATCGGCATTGTTTCTTTTAACTTGGTCTAAAATATCCTGAACGTTTTTCTTTCTAAATAATTTTGAAAAAGACATAATTTGGTTAATTATAGTTGATTAGTCCGCTTTTTTAAGCAGGAAACAAATATATAAAACTTACTGAATAAAATTTTGATGTTCGATTTTTCTTATTAAGAATCATAGTTATTTACTATTTCAAAATAAAAATTAATAATCATTTGCGATGTGAACCAGCTTTTTAAATTCTTAAATTTGAGAGAGTAACGTAAAAATCAAAAAAAGAATTATAATTATGGAAAACAACACAAATTCTAACACCAATGGAGAAAGTAAATGTCCTTTTTCCGGAGGTACTGCAAAATTCAGCTCAGGTTCCGGTACGAGAAACAATGACTGGTGGCCCAATCAATTAAAATTGAATATCCTTCGTCAAAATTCTTCATTATCCAATCCGATGGGTGATGGGTTTAATTATGCTGAAGCATTCAAGAGCCTTGATTTGGCAGCTGTAAAGAAAGATCTTTTCGATTTGATGACCAATTCACAGGATTGGTGGCCAGCGGATTATGGACACTACGGACCGCTTTTTATCAGAATGGCGTGGCACAGTGCAGGTACCTATCGTATTGCTGACGGTCGTGGTGGTGGTGGCTCAGGAACCCAGCGATTTGCACCACTAAACAGTTGGCCGGACAATGCTAATCTTGATAAAGCACGTTTGCTGTTGTGGCCGATCAAACAGAAGTACGGTAAGAAAATTTCATGGGCTGATCTGATGATTCTTGCAGGAAACTGTGCTCTTGAGTCGATGGGTTTTGAAACTTTCGGTTTTGGAGGAGGAAGAGAAGATGTTTGGGAACCGGAAGAAGATATTTATTGGGGTTCTGAAGGAAAGTGGTTGGATGATAAACGTTATTCAGGTGATCGGGATTTAGAAAATCCTTTAGCAGCCGTTCAAATGGGTTTGATTTATGTAAATCCTGAAGGACCAAACGGTAATCCTGATCCGTTGGCAGCGGCAAAAGACATTCGTGAGACTTTTGGGCGCATGGCTATGGATGATGAAGAAACGGTAGCATTGATCGTTGGAGGTCATACTTTCGGAAAAACCCATGGTGCTGCTGATGCAGGTAAGTACGTTGGCCGTGAGCCGGCAGCTGCTGGTATTGAAGAACAAAGCCTTGGCTGGAAAAACACTTTTGGAAGTGGTAATGGAGCTAATACAATCACCAGCGGTATAGAAGGAGCATGGACAACCACTCCGACAAAGTGGAGCAATAACTTTTTGGAGAATCTTTTTGGATACGAATGGGAATTAATAAAAGGTCCTGGAGGGGCGCATCAGTGGCAGCCGAAGAATGGTGCCGGTGTCGGTTTAGTTCCCGATGCACATGATCCGTCAAAACGACATACACTATTTATGCTGACAACCGACCTTTCTTTAAAAGCAGATCCTGCTTATGAAAAAATATCCAGACGTTTTTATGAAAACCCGGATGCGTTAAAAGATGCCTTTGCCCGTGCATGGTTCAAATTGACACACCGTGATATGGGACCAATTTCACGTTATTTAGGCCCGGAAGTACCTAAAGAAGAGCTTATCTGGCAAGATCCTGTTCCGGCAATTACACACCGACTTATTGATAGTAATGATATTGTTGCTTTAAAAGACAAAATTTCAGATTCAGGATTGTCAGTATCACAATTGGTTGGTACTGCTTGGGCATCTGCCGCAACATTTCGCGGTTCTGATAAGCGAGGTGGTGCTAATGGCGCCCGAATTCGTTTAGCACCTCAAAAGAATTGGCAAGCAAATAATCCAACTCAATTAGCAACGGTTTTGTCAACACTTGAAGGTATTCAATCTAGATTTAATAATGCTCAAACCAGCAGTAAAGAAGTTTCTTTAGCCGATTTAATTGTGTTAGCCGGTGTAGTAGGTGTTGAGAAAGCGGCAAAAGCAGCAGGTCATCATGTGACAGTTCATTTTGCGCCGGGAAGAACAGACGCTTCTCAAGCTCAAACTGATATTGATTCATTTGCGGTATTAGAGCCCGAAGCAGATGGTTTCCGTAATTACATGAAAACCCGTTATACAGTGTCAGCAGAAGAAATGTTAGTAGACAAGGCACAGCTGATGACAATGACTGCACCAGAGATGGCAGTACTTATTGGTGGTATGCGTGTACTAAATACAAATTTTGATCAATCCAAACATGGAGTGTTCACCCATCGTCCGGAAGTACTTTCTAACGATTTCTTTGTGAATTTACTTGATTTAAGAACTGCTTGGAAAGCTACTTCAGCGAATGAAGATATATTTGAAGGCCGAGACCGTGTGACCGGTGAATTGAAATGGACAGGTACCCGAGTGGATCTTATCTTCGGTTCCAACTCAGAACTTAGAGCTCTCGCCGAAGTATACGGATGTGAGGATTCTCAAGAGAAGTTTATTAAAGACTTTATAGCCGCTTGGAGTAAAGTTATGGATCTAGACCGCTTCGATTTGGCTTAATAAAAAAACAGATTACTATAAATTATAAGACGGCTTGAAAACAGGCCGTCTTTTTTACTTTTAATAATGTATTCCTGCTATTATTATAGGATAGTACAGCTTTAATGTGATGCAATTTTCTGCGGATAAATATTTTAATAAGATTAAATTATAGTGAAATAAAAAAATAGAATTAAAACCTATTGTGTAACGTCCGTTTATATGGTTATTTTTGCACCGTTAAAATAAATAAATTTAAATCCATATACATTATGTCATTAGTAGGTAAAAAATTTCCAAACATTACAGTAGACGCTATCTCAGAAATGGGGGACAACTTAAGAATCAATGTTCTTGAAGAAGCAACAAAAAACAACAAAAAAGTTTTATTATTCTGGTATCCAAAAGATTTTACATTTGTTTGTCCAACAGAATTACACGCTTTTCAGGCAACTTTAGGGGAATTTGAAAAAAGAAACACAATCGTTATCGGAGCTTCATGTGATACTAATGAAGTACATTTCGCATGGTTAAACACACCAAAAAACAACGGTGGCATCGAAGGAGTTACTTACCCATTGTTAGCGGATACAACTAGAAATTTATCTAAAGCATTAGATATTTTAGATGCTGAAGAAGTATATGATGAAGAATCAAACGATATTTTAGTTGAAGGTTCAAACGTAACTTACAGAGCTACTTACTTAATTGATGAAACAGGAAAAATTTTCCACGAAAGTGTTAATGATATGCCGTTAGGCAGAAATGTGAATGAGTATATCCGTTTAATCGATGCTTACACACACGTTCAGACTAAAGGAGAAGTTTGTCCTGCAAACTGGGAAGAAGGTAAAGAGGCAATGAATGCTGACAGACTAAGTACTGCAACTTATTTAAGCCAAAACTAAGAAATAATTTTAATGGCAATAGCATATTCCATTGTAATAAATAGTGTATTGTTATTGCCATTTTTATTGAAATTTTAAAATTATGCTGATAGAATTAAACGAGGATACACTAGCTGATTTAGTATCAAAAAATGACAAGGTTGCCGTTCAGTTTTCAGCATCTTGGTGTGGTAATTGCCGTATAATGAAGCCGAAATTTAAAAAACTGGCTGCAGAGAACGAAGGAATCACTTTTGTAGTAGTCGATGCCGAAAATTCTCCGGAATCAAGAAAATTGGCTAATGTTTCAAATTTGCCAACGTTTGCTACATTCGTAAAAGGGCAACTGGTTAATGAAACACAAACTAACAAAGCAGAGGTTTTAACAGAATTGATTCAAGGAATATCATAATTATGAAGCTGCCAATTATTAAAAATCTGACCGAATTTATTGAAGAAAACGATCAGGATTATGTAATCGAAACCATTGAGGTTCTGGAAGCTTTAACAGAAGTTTCGTCTTTAAAAGATGAAGAACTGGATGTTATTGGTGAATTGATTTCCAATATGTATGGCGCACTCGAAGTGCATAAAATGGTTCAGGAGGGAAAAACTAAAAAAGAGGCCCTAAACGATTTTATGAAACGTGTTTTAGGCTCAATTGATAAATAAAAAAGCTCCCGAAAGGAGCTTTTTTTTATGGTGTAAATACAGATTTATAATTGTCCCAATATCTGTAAATTAAAAATAAGTTTCCGAGAATAAGAGCAATCGCTATAGGCAGTTGTTCCGGAGTCATAAATAAATTTATCATAAAAATATTAATGGTTACCGGTAAAATCACAATGTTTGCGAGTGTAACAAATTTTCCGGTCAGGAAAGACAAACCACAGAGCAGTTCTAATAATTTTGCGAAAGGCAAGATATAAGCTGAAGCCACTATTCCTGATTGAAAAGCCTTGAAAGCACCGGTTGTTTCAGGTTCAGGGGCAAGTTTTAGAAAAAAGGCTAATGAGGCATAAATAAACAACAAACCCATTAATGATCTGACAATAATTGTAGCGATTTTCATAGTGTTCTTTTTTTAGTTATTACTCAAAGTTAGTAAATAAAATGCAAAAAAATTCTTAATATTTTAAAAATAATAAACAAAATAATCAACATATTACTTTCTTTGTTAAAAGTTTGGAATATTATAAAAGGATGTTTAAGATTCACTTTTGAAGTAAAAAATATTGCTTTTTTTTCATTACTTTTGAATTTCAAAAAATATATCAAAATGGCACAAATAACTTTAAAAGGTAATTTAGTTAATACAATAGGAGAACTACCTAAAATAGGGTCACAAGCAAAAGATTTTCAACTAATTAAAACAGATTTATCAACTTCTTCTTTATCAGATTATAAAGGAAGTAAAGTCGTTTTAAATATTTTCCCAAGTATAGATACAGGAACATGTGCTACATCTGTCCGTAAGTTTAACGAGAAAGCCAGTGCATTGCCTAACACTAAAGTATTGTGTATCTCACGTGATTTGCCTTTCGCTCAAAATCGTTTTTGTGGTGCTGAAGGTTTGGAAAATGTAGTGAACCTTTCCGATTTTAAAGAAGGCAGCTTTGGAAAAGAATACGGTTTGACAATTACTGACGGACCATTGTCAGGATTGCATTCGCGTGCCGTTGTAGTTCTTGACGAAAATGGTGTAGTTAAATACACCGAACAAGTTTCAGAAATTGTAAATGAACCTAATTATGAAGCTGCTTTAGCTTCACTTTAATCTGATTTAATGGGATTCGAGAAAGACAATTCTTTTTTTACAGGACGTTTAAAAAGTGTAGGATTTGCAGTAAAAGGAGCAATAAAATTAATCACAACAGAACATAGTGTTATGGTTCAGTCATCGATTGCGGTGCTGATGATTATTGCCGGTCTTTATTTTGAAATTGACAGATACGAATGGATGTTTCAGATTTTTGCTTTTGGTTTGGTATTAAGCATTGAAGGTTTGAATACCGCTGTAGAAAAAGTAGCTGACTTTGTTCATCCTGATTATCATGAACGTATAGGTTTTATTAAAGACATTGCCGCTGGGGCTGTATTTTTCGCCGCTTTAACAGCAATAACAATTGGGCTTTTTATTTATTTACCACGATTAGTTTAATTGGTAATATTGACTATTTTTGTTCAAAAGTATTTATTTAAATGGCCAAATCCACTAAAAAAGAAACAACTTCCATAGAACCGGGCGAAACTAACTTATTCAGTCGCTTCAGTCCTTCACGTCAGCACAAAATTGCTTTTGGAGTGCTGTTAGTGCTGCTTGCTGTCGCACTTGCTGTTTCCTTTATTTCTTATTTTGTTAACGGAAAATTTGATCAGAGTGAATTAAATGATTTTACGAATAGAAATTCGCATGTTCAAAACTGGCTGGGCAAATTTGGAGCCTTTTTATCCGATTTCTTTATTTACAAAGGTTTTGGAGTAGCATCATTTTTATTTGTTCGATTACTGTTTATTACCGGAGCCTATTTGGTTTTAGATATGGCCGTGTCCAAATTGAAAAAAACCTGGTTTTGGGATATTTTTGTGATCATAATCTTATCGATACTGTTTGGTTTTTTCGGCGATTTTTTACCGGAATTAGGAGGAGTTATCGGATATGAAATGAATTTGTTTTCACAGGACTATATTGGGAAATCAGGAACTTTACTGGCATTAATCTTCGGAATTGTTATTTATCTGATTTTTAAAATTAAAATTTCCCCAGACAAAATAAAAGGTTTCTTTGAAAATGCAAAAGGAGAAATCAATAGCGATTTGGTTCCTGAGAATAATGGATCTACAGCTTATAATTTAGAAGAATTTGCCGTTAAAGATAATGATGATATCAAAGATTCACTGATTACAAGTCCAAACAAAAAGGATTTTGAATCGGATGAAGAAGACTTAGGTGAAATTACTTTAAAACCCATTTCTCAATTTGAAATTAATAAGGAAGCTCTAAAACCAACAATTTCAACGGCTTCTGAATTAATATTAGAACCAACAAGAAAAGAGATAATTTCTCAAGGTGAGGTTGAAAAACCGCATGAAAACGAATTTGTAATCGAGAAAGTCGAAGAAGAGGACATTGTTGAAGAAAATCTGGCCGCCCGATTGGTTTCTGATTTTGGTGAATTTGATCCGACTTTGGATTTATCAAATTACAAATTTCCAACTATCGATTTATTAAAAGAATATGCTTCTGGCGGAATTACCATTAACCAAGCCGAATTAGAAGAGAATAAAAATAATATTGTAGAAACATTACGTAACTACAAAATAGAAATTGCGCAAATTAAGGCGACAGTTGGACCTTCTGTTACTTTGTATGAGATTGTTCCTGAAGCGGGAATCCGTATTTCAAAAATTAAAAGTCTGGAAGACGACATCGCTTTGTCTCTATCAGCATTAGGAATCCGTATTATTGCGCCAATTCCAGGAAAAGGAACCATCGGTATTGAAGTTCCAAACAAAAACCCAAGTATGGTTTCCATGAAGTCGGTTATTGGTTCCGCTAAATTTCAGGAAGCAGAAATGGAATTGCCTATTGCATTAGGAAAAACAATTTCAAATGAAACTTTTGTGGTTGATTTAGCCAAAATGCCCCATTTGTTAATGGCTGGAGCAACAGGACAAGGAAAATCGGTTGGATTAAATGCAGTACTGACTTCATTATTATATAAAAAGCATCCGGCGGAAGTTAAATTTGTTTTGGTTGACCCGAAAAAGGTTGAACTTACACTTTTTAATAAGATTGAGCGTCATTATTTAGCCAAATTACCAGATGTTGAAGATGCAATTATTACAGATAATTCAAAGGTAATTACGACTTTAAATTCACTTTGTGTTGAAATGGATAACCGTTATTCCTTGCTAAAAGATGCCATGGTCCGAAACATAAAGGAGTACAATGAAAAGTTCAGACTCAGAAAATTAAACCCGGAAGCAGGTCACCGCTTTTTACCGTATATTGTTCTTGTTGTCGATGAATTTGCCGATTTGATTATGACGGCCGGTAAAGAGGTTGAAACTCCTATTGCCCGTTTGGCGCAGTTGGCACGTGCTATTGGTATACATTTGATTATTGCAACCCAAAGACCATCGGTAAATGTAATTACAGGTATGATTAAAGCCAATTTTCCTGCCAGAATTGCGTTTAGAGTAACATCGAAGATTGATTCAAGAACAATTCTTGATTCAGGAGGTGCAGATCAGCTGATAGGACGTGGAGATATGTTGTATACAAACGGAAATGATTTAGTCCGTGTGCAATGTGCTTTTGTAGATACACCTGAAGTAGATAAGATTACTGAATTTATCGGTTCTCAGAAAGCCTATGCAACTGCTTATCTGTTACCTGAATTTGTGGGAGAAGAAAGTGGCATCAATCTTGAAGTAGATATTTCAGACAGAGATTCCTTGTTCAGAGATGCTGCAGAAGTTATTGTAACGGCTCAGCAAGGTTCGGCATCACTAATTCAACGAAAACTGAAATTAGGATACAACAGAGCAGGCCGATTAATAGATCAACTGGAAGCTGCCGGAATCGTTGGCCCTTTTGAAGGAAGTAAAGCCCGTTCGGTTAACATTCCTGATTTGGTAGCTTTGGAACATTTTTTAAATAATGAAAAAAACAATCAATAATGAAAAAGATAATTGGTTTAGTACTTATTGTTTTAAGTATAACAGCTCAGGCTCAGGACGCTGTAAAAGCGAAAGCATTGCTGGATAAAGTTTCGGCTAAAGTAAAAACATATAAAAATATTCAAATTGAGTTTAAATATTCGCTGCAGAATCTGAAAGAAAACATCAATCAGGATAGTAAGGGAAATGTGACTTTAAGCGGAAATCAATATGTGCTGAATTTTTTAGGTGTTACCAAAATGTGTGATGGTAAAAAAGTATACACAATTTCTACAGAAGATGAAGAAATTTCAATTTCAAGCTTGGGAAAAAATGAAGACGATACAGATACGCCGGCTAAAATGCTTACTTTTTTTAATAAAGGATTCAAATATACCTGGGACATTACACAAACTGTGAAAGGAAAGAAAATCCAATATATTAAATTGACTCCTATAAGTTCGAAAGACGAAAGAAAAGAAATATTGGTTGGAATTGATACTAAAACCAATCAAGTCTACAATACAATCACTATTGGTAAAAAAGGGACCAAGGTGACATTAACTGTTAATTCTTTCAAAACCAATTTAACATTGCCGAAAAATCAGTTTACCTTTGTAAAAAGCAAGTACCCCAACTATTACATCAATAACTTGGATTAATTGGAATGAAAATCCTCGACAGATATTTATTAAAAACATACTTGATTACATTTACTTCTGTATTTGTAATCTTGTTTTTTATATTCGTCCTTCAAATGGTATGGTTATTCATATCGGAATTGGCGGGTAAAGACTTAGATTTTGCATTAATATTAAAATTCTTAATGTTTGGATCACCGAAGCTGGTTCCAATGGTTTTGCCGCTTACCGTACTGCTTTCATCTATCATGACATTTGGTGATTTAGCTGAAAATTACGAATTCGCAGCCATGAAATCAGCCGGAGTTTCTTTCCAGAGAACTATGAAAGGTTTGTCGATTTTTATTTTTGCATTGAGCATTTGTGCTTTTTTCTTTGCCAATAATGTGATTCCATACTCCGAATATAAGTTTATCAATTTCAGGAAGAATATAGCACAACTTAAGCCTGCAATGGCAATTGCTGAAGGACAATTCAGCACCATTGGGAATATTAACATTAAGGTGAATAAAAAAACAGGCGAAAAGGGAGAGTTTCTGGAAGGTGTTACGATTCATAAAAAATCAAACCTTGGAGAAGGCGCCAAAACCGTTATCAGATCCAAAAGAGGTGAACTGATAAGCAGCGAAAAATCCAATTTACTTCAATTGGTTTTAATAGACGGTTATTATTACGAGGATATTACTCCAAAAAAATACGAGGACAGGCAAAAATTACCTTTCACAAAAGTCTATTTCAAAAAATACAATATCAATATTGATTTATCAAAACTGAATAATGTAGATACCGATAAAGAGCAGATTGCGAACACAAATAATATGTTGAAATTCAGTGAACTGAAATATACTGTTGATTCACTTTCAATAAATTATGATAAAGAAGTTCAGTCTGTGGCTGATAATGCTTACATACGTACCGGAATAAACTCGACTTCGCAGTCGGATTCATCACAGGTAAAACAATCTAAAACACCGGAACTTACCAGTTTCCTGCAGACTAAGGAAAAACAAAAAGTGCTGGAGATAGCTGTGAGTGATGCTTTAAGCGCGAAACAAAATATTGAAATGAATGCCTTAATGCTGGAAGCAAAAAAGAAAGATATAAACAGTCATTGGTTGTCTATATATGAGAAATTTGTTATCGCATTTGCCTGTATTTTAATGTTTTTTATAGGAGCTCCACTAGGTGCGATTATCAGAAAGGGTGGATTGGGATTGCCAATAGTTTTTGCAATGCTGATCTTTATTACCTTCCACTTTTTGAACACATTTGGGAAGAAAGTAGCACAAGAATCAGGAATTACACCGTTTATGGGTGCCTGGATTTCTTCAATAGTTTTAACTCCATTGGCTATTTACCTAACTAAGAAAGCCATAAATGATAACGGTAGTATCAATTTTGATTTTATTACAGAACCGTTCCAGAAATTATACACTAAATTTGCACAACGCAACAAATCAGAATAAAAAATGGCAACTGAAACCATTAAATTAAATACCATTGAGGAAGCAATTGAAGATATTCGTCAAGGTAAGGTTATCATCGTAGTTGATGATGAGGACAGGGAAAATGAAGGAGATTTTTTAGCTGCAGCTGAGAAAATCACTCCTGAAATGGTCAACTTCATGGCGACACACGGGCGTGGTTTGATTTGCGCCCCACTTACAGAAAGCAGATGTAAAGAGTTAGAACTTAGGGCAATGGTGACTAATAATACAGATCATATGGAGACAGCGTTTACTGTTTCAATTGATTTGAAAGGTCACGGTGTAACTACAGGTATTTCGGCATCAGACAGAGCAAAAACAATATTGGCTTTAGTGGATTCAAATACAAAACCGTTTGATTTGGCTCGACCTGGACATATCTTTCCATTAATTGCCAAACAAGGCGGTGTTTTAAGACGAACTGGACATACTGAAGCCGCCATAGATTTTGCAAGGCTAGCGGGCTTTAAACCGGCTGGTGTGATTGTTGAAATCATGAATGAAGACGGGACTATGGCGAGATTGCCACAGTTGTATGAAGTAGCCAAGAAATTTAATCTGAAATTGGTTTCTATTGAAGATCTGGTGGCTTACAGAATGCAGCACGACAGTCTGATTGTTAAGAAAGAAGATTTTGATATCGAGACCCGTTTTGGAATTTTCAGGCTTCGTGCCTACGAACAAACGACTAATAAGCAAATCCATATAGCACTTACCAAAGGTACCTGGAATACTGGCGAATCAGTTCTAACAAGAATCAATTCATCACAGGTAAATAACGATTTATTAGGTACTTTAACAAACAATGCAGACAAGCAGCTGGATGATATGTTTAAAGTTATTAATGAGCAAGGGCAGGGGGCTGTACTCTTTATTAATCAGGATATGCAATCTGTTAATTTGCTTAGCCGAATTTCCGAACTTAAAGTATTGCAGACGCAAGGTGTAATGAAAGCTCCAAAAATTGTTATTGATAGCAAAGATTTTGGAATTGGAGCACAGATATTGCATGATATTGACATCTCAAAAATCAGATTAGTATCCAATACAGCACAAGGAAAAAGGGTAGGAATGATAGGTTATGGCTTGGAAATTACAGAATACGTAACATATTAATTTTTTTTTCATTCGTTAAGTTTTTATAAATGAATGAATTAGTATTTAAGGTTAAAAAAACTTTATTTTTTAGTCGATTTTATTTTTGATAATTAAAAAAGGTTACTATATTTGCAACCGCAATCAGCAAATGATTGTAGTCTTACTGGAGAAATGGCAGAGCGGTCGAATGCGGCAGTCTTGAAAACTGTTGACTGTAACAGGTCCGGGGGTTCGAATCCCTCTTTCTCCGCAACACTAAACCGTAAACGACTTATAAATAAGTGTTTACGGTTTTTTTATTTGCTTCTTGTCCGACATTTGTCCCAATTTAAAAAACTGTGAAGTTTTTTTTAATTCTTTTCTTATTATTGTCCGATAATAAATAATTTATCCAAAATAAACTTCAGTAAATTTAATTAGATTAAAAATTTAACTTTTAAAGTTTATTTTTGAAATGTAAATAAAATAAAAAATCCAGCAAAATGAATTTCGATTACCAAGAAATAGAAGACAGAAAATTTGTAAAGAAATTCAAGCCACAAGAGTTGGAGCTTTCAAATATAGCAAACCTTATTCTGCAAAATGTTTTTATTGAAGATGAATCTTTAATTGACAACGAAAAAACAAATTCAATAGAGTTTGATACAATGATAACTTTGGAATCAAAAGAGTATATTATAAATCAAGCCATTTTAAAAGAAATATATACATCCATCCGCTTCTTTGTTGAAGTTGTAGTTTCCGACCCACAATTTGATTTAAACAAGATTTCAACCAATTTGGAGGGACGAATTGAGAGCGATGAAAAAATAAAGTACTTAGAGAAAAAACATAAGGATTTATATTCGCAAGTTAAAAATGAATCCGAATATCTTGTTTATGCTGAAATAAAAGAGTTTAATGGGTTTGAAAATTGGCAGGAATTAATCTTTGATTGTCTTAGTGGAGAAAGTACTTTTATTCAGAAGTATTTAACATTAGATTTTGAAATTTCAGATATTCCCAAAGATATTTTGGATATATGGGTAAAATATTACACGATTAAAACACAAATTGACTTTTGTAAAGAACAGATTGATACACTTAAAAACACTAAACAGAAATCAAACTTTGTTGACACTTCATTGCAGGTTTTTCTACTTGAGGAAATCATAAATATGAAAGACTGGAGCAGTATAAGTGCCACAAAAAAAGGTGAGATTCTCAGCCACCTATTTGGAAAAAATAAGGATAACATTAAAAAGATTTATCTTGAACTTGACAAAAAAAGTTCTCAAAATTCAGATAAGCTTTTAAGCGACAGGAAAAAAGCAGATGAAATTATTAAAAAACTATTAGGGTAGCCCACAGGGTTACCCTAATAGTTTTAACTCCATTCGACCAGATTAAGTTTGTACCATAATTAATTAAAATAAACAATTAAGTTATGGCTAAAGAAATCTTGCAAATCGAAAACATTAACGCTAATGATTTTAAAAATGAAATCGTGAAGGACGTTACTCAAGCACTAAAAGGATATGCTTTGCAAAATCCCGATAATGAAATATTACTGACAAGGGAAGAAACAGCCAAAATGCTCTCCGTTTCACTTGTAACGTTATGGGATTGGACAAAAAAAGACATCATTCCCGCCTACCGAATAGGAAATAAAGTACGCTACAAAAAAGCGGAAGTCCTAACTGCTTTACAGCAAATGAATAAATTTTCTTCTCAATAGAAATTATCTAAAATCTTATTGCTAAAAAACCATTGCAATGGTTATTCAATATCATTGCAATTATCTTTCAATATCATTGCAATGGTTCTGTAATATGTGCTAATTAAGCAAGTAAACAAAAAAAGATTAAGGAAAACTAATTGCAATGAAAACAACCACACCATTGCAATTGTGGAATCATCATCTAAATTATGATTATGGAAATAAATAGTTTGAGCGATATTGATAATAAAATTGGAAATGCTTTTAAGACAAACAAAGAAATTGCAATTAATCAATTGGAGGAAATAATTTCCAAGATGCCTGTTGAAATTAGGTCGCTAATTAATGAAGCGTTTACTTTAAAGAGAATACCCAAAGAATACTTATTAAGTTCAATATTGTTTGCTTTTAGTAACGCTGGTGGACTTGCCTTTTCAATTAAAGCAATGGGATATGTAAATTATGGCAATTTATATTTTGCAATAATCGGAAGTCGTGGAGATAGTAAATCCCCTGCTATGGATTTAGCTACTTTTCCATTGGTAAAATATGACAATGAAAAATATAAGGAGTTCAAAAGAAACAACGCGGATTTAGAAGAACTTGAAAAGATTGACAGAAAACAATTGTTTCTTCAGGATGCCACAATTGAATCCGCAATATTTACCCACTATAAAAACAAATATTCCGTTGGGATTTTTATAGATGAACTCTATTTTATTATTGAAAAAATGGCAAATAAAAATAGTACGGAAGGCACAGCTTGGAGAACTTTCTTTTTGCAGGGAAATACCAATAAACACATTGATATATCTCGTAAAACAACAGAAAGTTTTAGAATCGAAAAATCATATCCCACTTTGTTAGGTTCAATTCAACATCAATTTGTACCGAAGCTATTTGCCGATGGAAATTTAGAAAGCGGATTAATCGACAGAATCCTTTTTACCAATAAGCTTACGATGAATGACCAATTGTCAAGAAATGATATTTCTAATGAAGTATATGGAAACTATTCTAAATCCTTAATCAATCTTTTAAATTATCGCACCGAAATAGAGAACACTTTTGAGATGGATGATTTACAGATAGCACTTGATTTTAAAGCCAATAAACGCCTTTTTGATTATTCACAGGAATTAATTAATCGTCAAAATAAAGCAACCGATTTAAGTAAGGAGTATATCTCTAAAATGATGATTAACATTCATAAAATAAGCCTATTAACACACCTTATTTTAAATTCTGAAAAGCAGACCTATCAAAGTAAAATGAGTGTTGACACCGTTGAAATTGCAATTCTGATTCTTGAGTTTTATTTTATAAACTTCAAGATTGTTTTAGATGAAAATATCACACAAAAAGAGAAACTGCCAACGGTTGAAGAAATCATCAGATTGGCAATAAAAAACAATGCCAGTCAGAAAGATGTTGTAGCCATTACAGGAATGAACAAATCAACCATTTCAAGAAAATGGAATAATGAACTGATGCAACTGCAACTTGAAACTAAGCCAAAAAATCGCTTAACTATTAGTAAAATCAATACTTAACAAGACTTTTTTTTAAAGTTGCAAGTTGCAGGTTGCAAGACAAAATCTATAAAATGTTACAAAAAAGAGAATTAGAGCTTGTTTTTGATGTAAAACGAAATCACAAAATAATAACCCCTTGTTGTAATAAAAGCAATACAGACGGTAAGTTTGTGAATTATAAAAATCTTAGCGAGGAATTTGGTTATTGCCATTCTTGCGGAAAAGCAACATTACCAACCTCAATATACATTGATGAAAATGAAAACGAATATTATTGGAATGATTTAGATAATAGATTTGAAGCCGTTTCTTTAATTCCTATCAAGAAACCTGAAAGAGAATCAAAAGTAATATCTATAAGCAAACAAATTACTCAAAAATACATTGATGAATCAATAATATGGAAGTACTTCAAAGTAAATCCCGAAAACAATCTTCTGCAATATTTACGCAAAAAATACGGGGATTTAAAAACAGAAGATGCGAAAGAAACCTATGCTTTAGGAACAAGTAAAGACGGAGGGGTTATATTTTGGAGCATAAATACTGATTTAAAAGTTCAAAAAGCCAAAATAGCTTACTATGATACAAACGGCAAACGAACCAATAAATTTAAAGTTCCTTATAAAAATGAAGACGGTTATTTCAATTGTTTATTTGGCGAACATTTGATTTGTGATAAAATTAAAGCAAAAAAAATAATTGTATTAACTGAAAGCGAAAAAACGGCGATTATAGGCTACATTTTATTTCCTCAATATGTTTGGGTGGCTTATGGTGGAATTAATGGATTAACAGAAAATAAAGTAAGTTGTTTAATAGGTCATAATGTACTAATCATTCCCGATATGAGTGAAAATGCAGTCAATATAATTTTAAATAAAATACCATTTCTTATTTCATTGGGAATTAATGTCAAAATATGGGATATGACGGAGGGTAAAACTGACGAGCAATTGAAACTCGAAGGAGTTTACAATAATGATTTGGAAGATATTTTCAGAAATACAATTATCTAATTTTTTATTGCAATTATAATTACAAATCATTGCAATACCATTGCAATATCCTCTCAATTCCTTTAAAGTTAAGTAAATTCATGTAAAACAATAATTGCAATACCATTGCAATTAAAATTAGAAAACATTGCAATACTTTTTCAGAACGATATAGATTATAGTATATTTGCAAGAAAATATCACATATAGAATAGTAAATATAAGTTGCACTATTGATTTTTAGAAATAGAAATTAATTTAAAAATAATCAGCGTTTAGCTTTAATCCTGTCCTTCAAAAGTCGAAAATTAATTGTACAGGGGAAGTAAGTGGAAACGCCTGCGATATGCGCGGGCGTTCCTTTGCTTCTGTACAAAGGGCTTCGACTCCCTGAAGGACGAGCATCGGAATTAGCCTGCGCTGTATTTTATACCGTATGATTAAAAATGTCTTATTATTGTTGTCTCCTTTGGCTGTGTTTAGTCAAGTTCCTGTTGTGCCAGTAACTCCGCAACCGGCTCAAATTCCTAACTATTCTAATCAAAGTTTTTCAAATCCAAACAACAGGAATATAATAGCAAACCCAACAACTCAATTTGTTGATGTTAGGCAGGCTCAACAGCATCAATTAATAATGCGTGAGGTTGAACAAAATGAAAAACAGAGAACAGAAACGCTAAACCAAATCAAAAGTGACATTAACGAGGTTAGCAACTCGTTAGGTTATCATCTACCCTCTCATTCAAATGAAAAAGGAACAGAGTTTTACAGACAAGTTTTTGATAAAATGATTTTACTTAATGTTGAAAATTATTCCGTTAAGGATGTGAATTTCGATATTGAAAATGCCTACTTTGAAAACAAACTTAGCAAAGATGAATTTGACAGAACTATTAAAGAAACTGCTGAATTTATCTTGGCTAAAATGAAAGAAAAAAACTTTGATTTGAATAGTAATACTGCTAAAAACTTTATGCTATTTGAATTCTTTTCACAATCTATGCAGGTTAAAGGGTTTAAACAAAAACATTTCCCAATTAAATACGATTTTGAGGATTACTGGGGCAGACAAAATTGGTCGAAAATGTTTGTTACAAAACTTTTGAAAACCAATACAGGACAATGTCATTCAATGCCATTACTATACTTAACACTTGCGGAACAAATCGGAGCAGAAGCCTATTTGTCAAACTCTCCAAATCATTCTTATATAAAATTTCAAGATGAAAAAGGGAAATGCTATAATCTGGAACTTACTAATGGTATGCTTACTGTTCCGTCTTTTATTTTAAACAACGGATATATAACAGCCGAAGCAATTCAAAATAAAATCTATATGCAGAATTTAACCAAACAACAAATGCTTTCTCAGTTCTATACTGATTTAGCGGGTGGTTATTTGCATAAGTTCGGATATGATGAATTTGTAGAAAAAGTAATTAATAAAGCTCTCGAATTATATCCGACCAGTATAACGGCCAATATGGTTAAAGCGAATTACAATACGGAACTTTTAAAATATGTTGTCAAAAGATTAAACATTGATACTGAAACCCAAGAGGGAAGAGAAAAAATATTGAATTATCCAAAGGCTGTTGAAGTATTACAAGCAATGCAAATGCAATACAAAGTAATTGATGAATTAGGTTTTCAATATATGCCGTCAGATGCGTATGAAAAATGGTTAGGTTCTCTCAAAAACGAAAAAAACAAACAAGATAACGAAAGAGAAAGAGAACAATTAAAAAGGTTGTCAAAAACCTTAAACGATAGTAAAAAGAAAATGGACAAACAAAATAAATCATAATGACAAAAAACATTTCAATAATTCTACTATTGCTATTTTCAAAGTTTTGTGTCTTTGCTCAAAATAAGGAAAAACTATTTGAACAAAGTTATACTTTACTCAATAGTATGATTGAAAACGAGAATAATTATAGTTTTAAAAAAGCAGTTTTCTCTGCGGAAAACGCATATTTAGAGGATAGTTTAGATACACTTTCAATTAATAAAAAAATCAAATTCTTAAACAATTTAAGCCAATCATTAATCAAAGAAAGATTTTTGGCTTACGTTGAAAGAGATAAAGAAAAAGTAAACAAATGGGCTTCAGTTTTTGAAGTTATGCACGATACAATTCCAGTAAATATAAATGACAAGATTTACAAATATGAACCCTTTGGCTACGATTTTAATGATACTTTTGGACATAACAAAAGAGAAAATCTATTTGTTTCCAAGCTTTTAGAGACCCGAAAAGGGAATTGCCATTCTCTACCTTATTTATACAAGATTTTAGCAGAAGAATTAGGTGTTGAAGCCAATTTAGCACTTGCACCAAATCACGTTTACATAAAACATAGAAATATAAAAAACGGTTGGTATAATACCGAACTTACAAGCGGAATGTTTCCAATAGATTCTTGGATTATGGCATCAGGATTTGTGCATATTGATGCTATTACAAACGGAGTGTATATGAAAGCATTGAACAACAAAGAAAGTATTGCATTGGTTCTAATTGATTTAGCTGATAACTACAATGCCAAATACCCTAATAATGACGGTACTTTTGTCTTGAAATGTTGTGAAACAGCCATAAAAACTTATCCAAATTTTGCTACTGCATTAATTTTAAGAGCAGAAACGCGTTATAATCAAATAGAAAAAATACAAGACAAAGCAAAACACGATTTGGAATTTAAAAATTTGGAAAAAGAATATGCACATATTCACCAAATTGGATACAGAAATATGCCCGAAGATATGTACTTAAATTGGTTAGTTACATTAAAAACAGAAAGGGACAAATACGAAAACAAAAATTTGAATACATTTACTAAACAAAAATAAACAATGAAAGCGCAATATTTTTTATTTATTTTCCTGCTTTTCTTTGGCGTAACGCAAGCCCAAGAAAAATTATCAAAAGAAGAAGAAGCTCGCAGAGAGAAAAATGTACAGGCTGGCAACCCTTTTATTAAATATGGTTCTAAAGCCCCTGTTGCCACATTGAGCAAAGGAAAATATTTAGAAGTTCACGACCTTGATAGTATTGTCACTATTGGTACAATGCGTTGGCATGTTGATAAAGAAGAAATTGTTGGAAGAATTGAACAAGACACTCTAAATCCCGATGCACAGCCCATTGGCGACGCACCAGGACGTTGGATGTCGATGGATCCTTTAAGCGAGGAATTTTCAGATTGGTCGCCTTACTCAATGTGTTTTGACAATCCAGTTAAATATGTTGATACAGACGGAATGGCTCCTACTGATATTGTTATTTTCGGAGCTAATAATTCAAGTGTAACTGTACAAACTTCTCTTATAGATGTTTCGGTTAATGCAAGTTCTTTAGGAATTGATTTTGGAGGAAATTATTCCATTGGAGGAAGTGAGGTGCTTGGAGCAGCATTAGATATTGTTGGTATATTTGACCCGTCTGGAGTAGCTGATGCAATAAATGCGGGGATTTCTGCAACTGATGGAAATTGGGGAGATGCAATTATTAGTGGTATTGGAATTATCCCTTATGCGGGTGATTTAGCAAAACTTGGCAAAGTTGAAAAAGATGTAAAAATAATTGGTAATGCCATTGATGCGGTAAAAGATGCTGATAAAGCAAGCGATTTGGCTAAAGCGGAATCAAGAGCGGCTAAATTAAGTAAGACATCAAGGGAAGGAAAAGATTTTACAAAGGCAGGGAAGGAATCTGTTATTGATGTGAATAAAGCAAAAAATAATGGAAAAGCGGTGTGTGAAAGTTGTGGTACTTCTACAACTAAAGCTACACAGTCTAAAAGAGGTGTGACACCATCTAAAAAGGAAACACAAGTCGACCACGTAAAACGAAAAAGAGAAGGTGGAAGTGGAACCCCTAATAATGGTCAAGTTTTGTGTAGAGGTTGTAATATTAAAAAAGGATAATGAAAGAAGAAATTAGAGATAAAGTAAAATTTGTTTATTACGATATAGAAGATAATTTAGCTATTGAAAGTGTATGGGCTTTAAGAGAAGGAGATTGTTATAGAATAAAAAATATTCCTTTTTTTGCTCCTAATATAGCTTATGACGATTTAATTACAGTTGAAGAAGATGAAGATGAATTGTTTTTTGATGATATAGTTGAAGAATCGGGAAATAGTACTTTGCAGATAATAATTTTTAATGAAAATGACATTAATGACATCACAAAAAAAATTGAAGATTTTGAGTGTGGTTGGGAAGGAAGTCATTTAAAAGGGTATATCTCAATTAATGTCCCTAAAAAAGTTAAATATTCGCCTATCAAAGAATTTTTAGAAAGTAAATCAAAAGAAAAAAAATTGGATTATAAAGAAGCCTGTTTAGCCCATAATGATTAATATTATGAGAAAAATAGTTTTCTTTTTATCATTTCTACTAATTATCTCTTGTGATGAGAGTTCGGATAGTCAAATAGGAAAAAAAATCAAAGAAGTTTGTACAACTCAAAATTGTGAAATTAATATGACTGACATAGTCCCTGAACAATGGGACTATATGTATATTTTTAAGACTGGAGCTTCGCTTGAATTCATAAACAGTAAATTAGGATTCCAATACCCATATTTTGAAGATATAGGAAACAGAATGATTTTTGTAAAGGGTAATAACGTTATTTATCACGAAGATGAATTTCCAAACCCTGAAAGAATAAAAAAAGGAGAAGTAATTTTTGATTTGGGAGATTCAATTTATACAAAAGTAAAAAGAGAAAATGCAATTTTTAGTGTCCACTCCGAAGGCGAATATTTCAAACTACATTTGGTGAAAAACTTCGATTGAAATTTTTAAGGATAATTGTAATGCCACTGCAATGATTAACAATGATAATTGCAATATCATTGCAATGGTTTTTATGCTAAATCAAGAATTGATTTATTCAGCAATTCTCAAAACTGCTTCCCTTTCTTGTTTTTGGCTTTGTATGTTCCAATAAATTGCCATTTGTTGAGCGTAATCTATAGGAGTTTTTCCGATGTAATTTAAAAATTCCTTTTCGGTACTATGTCCTGTTACATTCAATAGTAAACCTGTCGGGATATCTCCATAATAGTTTGTAGCAAATGAACGTCTGCAAATATGCGATGTAACTAATTCCCATTTTGGAAAATCTCCATTCTCTTTTCGAGAAGTATCGGGGTTTATTCTTGCTCCCGAAATTATTTCATTCAATTTAGCTTCTTTGCAAACATCTTTAATATACAAATTAAATTTAGCTTTTGAACTTTCTATGTTTTTGCTGTAAAGAGGCGGAAAATTTCCATTTCTTTTGTCTAAAATTGCTCTTACTTTATCGTGTACAAGTATGGAAACTCTTTTTTTAGTTTTTTGTTGGATAAGTTCAATAAAATCCAAATTACCTATTTGCTTAATATCTTGTTTTGTTAATTGCAATAAGTCCCCAACACGTTGCCCAATGTAACAACCTATCAAAAGCCAATCTCTTGCATCTTGCAAATGTGGCTCTTTCAAATCAACATTCTCGATTTCCGTTAACTCACTCCAATTAAGATAAATTTTATCAATTTGAACACTAAAGCCTTTAATTTGTTGAAGTTGTGGACTAACAGCATAGCCTGACTTTTGAGCATCTAAACAAATAGTCTTTAAAAATTTAATGTAACGCCCTGCTGTATTTCGGCTTAATTTTTCTTCTTCAAGTAAATATTTAAGAAAGTCATTTCGATACTTCAAATCAATTTCAGATAGTTTATACTTATGACGTTTATACTCTTGAAATCCCTGTATTTTTAATTTTATTGTTTTATATTTTGTAACTGTGGCTTTTGATGTTCCAAGTTCTCCAGTTCGATCATTTGTTTTTAACTCCAATTTTTCTACATAGAGGTCACAATAATTAAGAATGAAATTGTTATCTGTTTTGTCGGCTTTATTAAAGTAGGAATTTAAACAATCATTCAACCAATCTTTATTGACTATATCAGCTCCTGTACCGCTTTTGTTATACCTGCTAATTATATGTGATTCCAAAGTGTCTAAATCATTTTGCAAACTATCTCTTTCTGTAAATTGGGCAACCTTTCTGATTTTGCCACTTGCGTTATTAAAATAGGCTGGATTGATGACTAACGGAGTTGCCAGTTTGATATCAGTTTCTCTATTTGCAACAAATCGAATATATATTTTTGTTGGATTATTATTTCCTCTAATAGAAAATTTTATTGTAGCCATATTTGATATTTTAATTGTAGCAAATATAAATAGTAGAATTATTATAAAAAAATATTTGTCCGACTTTTGTCCGACGAAAAGTGAATTAATCCTAATTTCACCTAATCCAAATTAATTATCTATTTCATCTTTAAACCCTTTAAATACTTAACTTTGTAAGGTTTTCCCCGTTGATTTAGTTATTTTGAATTAATTAACAATTAAGCTGTTTTGTTCCCTCTTTCTCCGCGAGCTGAAAGGCAAATTGGATTGAAACCCTTTAAACGTAAAGTTTAAAGGGTTTTTTCTTTTATAGAAAGTGGATTTTAATTATTTAATTTAAAATCATTTCTCAAGCTGCGTTATAAAGTTTTCTATAAAACCAGCTTTGTCTTTCTTTACGATTTCTAATATTTCTCTTTTATCCTCCGGAATTGTAAAGTATTTATCAAACCATAAATGCATTTCAAGTAATACAGGCAACAGGTCAATTCCTTTTCTTGTTAGCTTGTATAATACTTTTGCTTTGCTGCCGGGATGCTCTAATTTTTCAATAATTCCATTTTCTTCCAGCATTAGTAATCTTGCTGCTAATATGTTAGTGGCTATACCTTCCTCAGATTTTAAAAAATCACCATAAGTACACTCTTTTGCAAAGAGTAAGTCTCTAATAATTAGAAAAGACCATTTGTCTCCAAACACGTCCAAAGTGCAGCTAATAGGGCAATCCGATCTTTTTTTTGTTTTTTTCATAAAAAATTATTTTAAAACTACTTGCATTTCGAAAGTAATTAATATATTTACACTTGCATTTTGCAAGCAAATTTAAAAAATATTTTTTAAACGTATGGAATTAAAGCAAAAAACAATTTTAATAACAGGAGCTTCATCCGGTTTTGGTCTTCAAATAGCTAATAAATTTCATGAAAATGGTAATATAGTAATTGGGACAAGCAGAAATCCGGAAAAATATCAGAACAAAGTACCGTTCAAATTGTTGGCATTAGATATTGCTGATGATAAATCTATCCGGTCTTTTAGCGAAGAATTGTTTAAACATATTAGTCAATTGGATGTATTGATAAACAATGCTGGGTTTTATTTGTCCGGACTTGCAGAAGAAACTACTATTGAACAGGGCAGGAAGCAATTGGAAACTAACTTTTGGGGTACTGTAAAGTTGACTAATGAGTTACTGCCCTATTTTAGAAAGCAACGTTTGGGTAAAATAATTACTGTAGGTTCTATTATGGGTTTGCTAAGTTTTCCAAATGCGGCTTACTATGCGGCTTCCAAGCATGCTTTAGAAGGATACTTTAAGTCTTTGCGATTTGAGCTAAATGAATTCAACATCAAGGTATGTATGGTTGAGCCAATGGGGTTTAAAACGAATATTATTAATAGTTCAGTTATAGCAGAGGGAAAAATAAGCGAGTATGATTCTTATCGCAAAAAAATTGAAGATTTCGCCAAAGATTTATTCAATAATTCACCTGAACCCACTCCTGTTATCAATACGATAGTAAGATTGGTAGGGGATAAGGCTCCTAAATTTAATCACCCAGTAGGTAAAGGAGCTTCTGTAATCCTAGCCATTCAACATTTTGCATATAAGACTTTCGAAAAAACTATTATAAAAAAGATAAATAAATTTAAAAGAATATAAAATGAAGGCATTTATTGTAAAAAAATATGGTAAAAAAGAGCCATTGTATTTAACCGAAGTAAGCAACCCGACTTTAAAAAGTGACGAAGTATTGGTTCAAATTCATGCAGCAGGTGTTAATCTGTTAGATTCTATGATAAGAATGGGTGAATTCAAACTTTTCTTACCTTACAAAACTCCTTTTGTTAATGGGCATGATTTGGCTGGAATTGTGACTAAAATCGGCTCACAAGTACAAAATTTCAAAGTTGGTAATGCAGTCTATTCCCGAGTAGCAGATTACCGAATAGGGACTTTTGCCGAATACATTTCTGTTAATGAAAATGATTTAGCGTTGCAACCCAAGAATCTTACGATGGAAGAAGCCGCTTCAATTCCATTAGTAGGTTTAACGGCTTGGCAGTCTCTTGTTGAAATTGCGAACCTTCAAAAAGGGCAAAAAGTTTTTATTCAAGCCGGTTCAGGTGGTGTAGGTACATTTGCCATTCAATTAGCAAAACATTTAGGCGCTTTTGTGGCAACAACAACAAGTACTACTAATATTGATTTAGTTAAAAATCTTGGTGCTGATTTGGTGATTGATTACAAAAAGGAAGATTTTGAAACTAAACTGAAAAATTTTGATTTGGTGTTGCATAGTAATCGGGACCCGAAAATACTAGAAAGTTCAATGAGAATATTAAAACCCGGAGGAAAGCTAATCTCTTTAGTGGGGCCACCTACACCAGAGTTTGCTGAAGAAATTGGCACAGGGTGGTTTTTTAAATTGATTACAAAGTTTTTGAGTGCAGGTGTAAAGAAAAAAGAAAAAAAACTAAATGTCAGCTTTCAATTTCTATTTATGAGAGCTGAAGGCAAACAATTAAGCGAAATTACCTCTTTGATAGAAGCTGGAATTATTAAACCTGTTATTGATAAGGTATTTCCTTTTGAACAGACCAATGATGCGATGGCTTATGTAGAATCCGGACGTGCTAAAGGGAAAGTGGTTATTAAGGTAAAATAGTGTGATTTTTGAATGCTATATTGGGATATGAAAGACAAGTTAAAAACAGTTGTTGTTTAAGTAGTAGACGCTTTATTTTGATTTAGCGAAGGCTCTGTGTGATTATCGCAGGGCTTTTTTGTTTGTCTTTAATTTGGGTTAAAAAAACAGGTATAAACGCTATACATTGTTAATGATAAAAACAGTTTATTATGTGATTTTTTATTTTTTATAGAAAATAAAATGGGTTGTGTATCTTTGTGAGTTATACGACATTTTATCAAAATTAATTATAAATTTGTCTAAACTTTTGGGTTCAGTCTATTTTTTTTAGATGGGATTTTTTTTATTATGGCGTGCCCTCTTTCGTTCCTCTTTCGGTCGGTCTATCCGTTACAAGTCCTCGCAAGTTCCGTTGCACTTCACTTGCTGTGGGCTTTTCACTGCTATCCCTCACGCGAGCCTATCTTATAAAATATAAGTGTATTAAAAAGAGACTCAATCATTATTGGTATTTATACCTGATTGCAACTGGCAATCCCTTCTTAATATCACACGAGCATTGCGAACTGGCGTAGCAAATCTCACGCGGGCCTATCTTGTAAAAACCAATGTATTTCCTTTCGAAAGAGTCGCATCAAAACGATATCCTTCAGAATCGAAACCCTTTAAATCGTCTAAAGTTTGGCAATCGTTATCAATAATATAACGAACCATCATTCCTCGTGCTTTTTTGGCAAAAAACGAAATCATTTTCAGCTTTCCGTCTTTATAATCTTTAAATTCAGGTGTAATCACAGGAACTTTAAGCTTTTTTACATCAACTACAGAAAAATATTCGTTACTGGCCAAATTGATAAATAGTTCATTTTTTTTCAATTCTTTGTTTAAAGCATTGGTAACGATTTCTTTCCAAAAACCATATAGGTTTTTATGATCGCCAATTGGCAATTGTGTTCCCATTTCTAACCGATAAGCCTGCATTAAGTCTAAAGGTTTCAAAATTCCGTATTGCCCGGATAGAATTCGGAGTTGGCTTTGTAAAGCGGGTAGTTTTTCTTCAGGCATAGTATAAGCATCCAAGCCTAAATAAACATCTCCATTAAACGCATAAACAGCTGGTCTGGCATTTTCAGCAGTAAAAGGTGTTTTAAATTTTTTATTGCGTTGCCAATTCAGTTCTGCTAAATTTTCTGAAATATCCATCAATTCCGATAAATCTTTAGGTTTTAGCTTTTTTAAAACAGCAACAATTTCTTTAGTATGCTTTAAATAAGCCGGTTTTGAAAATTGATTGGTTGGCAAAACTTTTTCAAAGTCTAATGATTTGGCTGGGGATATTACTATTTTCATTACTTGATTTTAAATCGATTCATTATTGGTTTAACAAATATAATCATATCTGATAGTTCCATTATTTAAGAATAAAAAAAATCCCTTTTTATCGGGATTTTTTTTGTGAGATACATACGGCTGGATATTAGCTATGCATTATAACTGTATCAACAACATGAATAACGCCGTTTGATTGGTAAACATCAGCAATTGTTACCGTTGATTGATTACCTTTCTCGTCTGTTATAACTAATTTTTTTCCAACCATTTTGCACCAGATTTTTCCGCCTTGTACTGTTCTGAATTCTGCAGTTCCATTTCCGGCTTTGATTGCTGCAGCGATTGCTTTACTGTCCAATTTTCCTGCAACAACATGGTAAGTTAAAACACCTTGTAACATTCCTTTATTTTCAGGTTTTAATAAGGTTTCAACGGTTCCATTTGGTAATTTTTCAAATCCTGAATTTGTTGGGGCAAAAACGGTAAATGGTCCTTTTCCTGATAAAGTTTCAACTAAACCTCCAGTTTTTACCGCTGCTACTAATGTTGTATGGTCTTTTGAATTGACCGCATTCTCAATAATGTTTTTGGCCGGATACATTGGAGCTCCTCCAACAGTTACTGTTTTTTGAGCGTTTGCTGTTGAACCAAATACTAGTGCGATTCCTAGAATTGCAACTGATAAAATTTTTTGTGTTTTCATCTTTTATAATTTTTTTGTTATAAAGGGATTTACGCAATGATTTCAGTTATGGTTTTGAAATTAATTAATTTAACATTTATTTAAGAATTGTGATTTTTGATTTACTTCAATTGGGAATAAAAAAAATCGGGCAAATAACTTTGCCCGAATGGTATTATAATTGGAGGTTTATTGATTTTCATAAAGGTTTTGGTTTCACTTCTTTTGTAGAAATGGCCGATACTTTATTATCAGGATCTACTACAACGGTTAATTCACGCTTGAAATATTTTTTCTCGTAATTAATGTTATACCGGAAAATGTATTGGTTATTTATTTCATCATGCATTACATCAATCAGGTTTAAAGAGAGGAATCTTCCGTTTCGGATGTTTATTTTTTTGCATGTTGCCGATATTCTTTCAATGGTAGCATTCTGGATTACTTTCTCAGTCGCTTCTTCATTGGTAAATGGTTTGAAGCGGGAGGTATTACAGGTTTCCAGAAGTCTATGTCCCAAATCATACGCTCTGTTTTTCTTCACAGCTTCTACATCGCTTACATTTACAATCACAATCGACTTTTCAATTACAGCTTTCTTACTTTTACAGGAAAAGAGAAAAATTAGGCAAAATAATATAAGTATTCGTTTCATTTTCAAAGAGTTTGCTATTACTAACGCAAAAAAAACTATTTTATGTATAAAAAAACCGAACAAAATTATCTGTTCGGCTGTTTATAGGATCTATTATTTTTAATATAAATTCGGATATTTTACAGGGTTTACCTCATTCATCATGGCGTAAACTTTTTCAAAAATATCTTCAACAGATGGTTTTGAGAAATAATCACCATCCGTTCCATAAGCAGGACGATGTGCTTTTGAAGCTAATGTTTCAGGATTGCTGTCTAAATGTTTGTATCCTTTTTGCTCGTCAATAATCTGTTGTAAAATATAAGCAGAAGCACCTCCGGGAACATCTTCATCAATAACTAATAATCTGTTGGTTTTTGCAACTGATTTTACAATATCATGATTCACATCAAAAGGTAACAAAGATTGGATATCTATAATTTCAGCATCAATTCCGATTTCTAATAACTCTTTGGCTGCTTGTTCCACCAAACGCAATGTAGAACCATATGAAACTAAGGTAATATCATTTCCTTCTTTGATTGTTTCTACAACGCCAATCGGAGTTTTAAATTCACCTAAATTGGTTGGCATTTTTTCTTTCAAACGGTAACCATTCAAACACTCTACTACTAACGCAGGTTCATCCGTTTCTAATAAAGTATTATAAAATCCGGCAGCTTTTGTCATATTTCTTGGAACCAAAACATGGATTCCGCGAATAGCATTAATTATCATTCCCATTGGTGAACCCGAATGCCAGATTCCCTCCAAACGGTGCCCACGTGTTCTGATAATAAGCGGTGCTTTCTGACGACCCGCTGTTCTGTATTGTAATGTAGCCAAATCGTCGCTCATAATCTGGATGGCATACAACAGATAATCCAAATACTGGATTTCTGCAATTGGACGCAAACCTCTCATTGCCATTCCGATTCCCTGGCCTAAAATAGTAGCCTCGCGAATTCCGGCATCAGCAACACGAAGTTCGCCGTATTTTTCCTGCATGCCTTCCAAACCTTGGTTTACGTCACCAATATTTCCGGCATCTTCTCCAAAAATTAAGCTTTCAGGATATTTGGTAAAAATAGCATCGAAATTGTCACGCAAAACTAAACGAGCATCTACTTCTTCTGCAGTATCATCATAGGTTGGCAATATCTCTTTGGCAGAAAATACTGTTGCATCTGATTGTGAGAATAAGTGAGAACTGAATTTTGGCTGAATTTTTTCAGTATAAGCCGTAATCCAACTTGCTAATTGTGTTCTGCTGTTTTCTTCTTTTATAACTAAACGTAATACTTTACGAGCCGTTGTAATTATATCTTTTCGGATTGGCTCTTTTATTGATGCCAAATCACTCAAGTATTTTTCGATGAAAATTTTGTTTTCACTGGAATCAGCGATAGCAGTTAATAAAGCAACTAATTCCTGTTGTTCTGTTTTTGTAGGCTCTACAAAAGCGCTCCAGGCTGCTTTTTTCCCTTCTAAAACATCTTTTTTAGTTTGAGAGTCGATTTCATCTAACTCTTCGGCAGTTGCTAAATTGTTTTCGATTAACCAATTGCGCATTTGCAATAAACAGTCAAATTCAGCTTCCCAAGCCAGACGTTCTGCATTTTTATAGCGTTCGTGAGAACCTGATGTAGAGTGACCTTGTGGTTGTGTTAATTCCTGAACATGAATTAAAACAGGAACATGCTGTTCTCTGGCAATATCGGAAGCTTTTTGATAAGTTTCCACCAAAGTAGGATAATCCCAACCTTTAACAGTCATGATTTCATAACCATTGTTTTCTTCATCACGTTGAAAACCTTTCAGAATCTCTGAAATATTCTCTTTAGTAGTCTGGTATTTGGCATGAACCGAAATTCCGTATTCATCGTCCCAAACACTCATTACCATCGGAACTTGTAAAACACCGGCAGCATTGATGGTTTCAAAAAACAAACCTTCAGAAGTAGAAGCGTTACCGATAGTTCCCCAAGCTACTTCATTTCCTTCTTCAGAAAAATTAGTTTGATTGATGCCACCTACATTTCTATATATTTTTGATGCCTGAGCTAATCCTAATAAACGGGGCATTTGCCCGGCAGTAGGAGAGATGTCTGCACTTGAATTTTTTTGTTGCGTTAAGTTTTTCCAATCTCCGTTTTCGTCAAGGGAATGTGTAGCAAAATGGCCACCCATCTGACGTCCGGCACTCATAGGATCATGAGCTAAATCGGTATGACCGTAAAGACCTGCAAAAAACTGTTGAATAGTCATTTGTCCAATAGCCATCATAAAAGTCTGGTCACGGTAATATCCGGAACGGAAATCCCCGTTTTTAAAAGCTTTTGCCAATGCCAGTTGCGGAACTTCTTTTCCATCACCGAAAATTCCAAATTTTGCCTTGCCTGTAAGTACTTCTTTTCGGCCTAAAAGACTACATTCACGGCTGATGCGCGCAATTTTATAATCGTTTATCACTTCGGTTTTGAAATCTTCAAAAGTCAACGGCTGTTTTTCTTCAACTTGTGTCATAAAATTATCAATGTAATAAGTACAAATTTATATAAAAACTATATATGATGTACATCTATTGCGAAAAATATTTTTGAATTATATGTAATTTTGAGTTTGAATACTATGTTTTAATTGTTGATTTATTCTAAAAAATAAAAATTTAACAAATAAAATTCAATAAAAGATAAAATCCATCATGATTTAAAACCATTTTCTGGTAAAAAGACTGATTAAGGTTTTTGGTGTAAACGTAACAATGAAACGTACTTTTTCCTGGTAATTTTTTTGACCTAATTCAAAGCCATTGGTTGAATAAACCGGTAAAAAAAGCTCAAAATAATCAGGAACTAAATTAAGATGGATACCACTATCGTAAGCAAATTGAACTTTACGGGATTTGTTTTGGTAAAATCCGGCATCACCATATAATTCAATCCAATGCCAGATAGAAGAAGTCGCGTTCAAAGTGGTCATCCACTCGTTAGCAAAAGGATTGTCTAATTTTGATTTAAAACCACCTTCGGCAATAATAATCTGCTGTCTGAAAAATCCGGTGTTTTCTGAGCGCCCGTAAAAATTATAATCAAAAAGTATATCTTTAGGTCTGTCGAGTCCAAAAGCATAAATGGCCGGGTTATTATTGTACAAAAAGGCTCCTGCAAATAATCGTAATCCTAACTGGTAATTGTTTCGGAATAATTTTCTGTAAACTATTTCAGATGATGCTTTACCAAAATCTCCTGAAAAAGTAAAATCGGTTCCAAAACCAAAACCTTTTGCCATTTCGAAATTCTGGTACACATAACTGGCATCAAAAACGGAGTAATTCAGCGGTGTCTTATTATTAGGATTCAGTAAAGGTGAATCTTCTTTGTTTACGATTATTTCCCGCAATGTTATAAATTGCTTTTTATTGCTTCGTAAATCCAAATCCCTGAATTTGAACTGGATTGAAGGGATTATTTTTGAATAAGCAGCATCTTGAATATAATGAAAATAAGAAGCTCCCAATCCATAACGGATCCCGTACAACTTTTTATTTCGGATTTGCTGATTAAAAGAAAAAGCTACCAATCCTGTCAAAGAACTCGTGTTTGTCGAATAACTCGGACTGATGTTATAATAAAAAGGTTTTTCCAGAAAAGATTTATTCTTGAAATTAATTGAAATAATAGCACCATCATATAAGTTGTAGCCAACATCCGGAACATAAAATATCTGATTGTATTTAGGATCTTCCAAATCTTTTAGGAAATTGAATTTGATTGGCCGGTTTAAAGAGAAAAAACTTCGTAATGACTTATTGTTATTCCTTAAGTTAAACTCAGGAAATTCATTCCCTTGATTTAAAATCAATTTATCCGCGTAATTTCTAGGAAAAACCAAAGTAGTATCTGTTTCGATAGTATCAAGCCATTTTGTAAAAATAACTTTGTCATCTTTTATTCCTGTTAGTGTAACGGGGATAGTTTCTCTTGAATTCTTCAGAATTACTACAGATACAGCATCTTTTGTTTTCTCTTTTTTGCCAAATTTATAATCGATAATTGTATTCGAATAAATCAAATTTGGAAAGAACCAGTCAATGTTTTTTGTAGCATTCTTTTTTACAATGACCTCAAAATCTGCTGCATCTGTCTTTTTATCTTGGTTAAGGCTCAAAAATTCCCGAAAAGATTTCTCAACACCATCGTTTTCAAAGTATTTACTCAAATACATAAAACTCAATCCTGCCTTATATTTCCCGGCAATCTGCTCGTTAAACTTGATAAAAGTTTCTTTTGAATCACCAATTGGCTGGTCTAAGTTTTTTCGGGCCATCAATAAATATAAAAAATTATATTGCTGGTTAAAATCGGCATTGGCTATATGGTAGCTTTTGGATATTTTAAAAGAAGATAAATTGCCTAAAAGTCTCATTTCAGGATAATTGTCTTCAATATATTTCATCATGACATATACTTGAATGGCGTCAAAAATGTAACCGTCTTTGCGCAAGTCGATTTTCATTGACGACTTTAAGTAATTGTATAAATAGGCTTTTAAAAACTTGATTTCATATATGAATTCATCTGGAAAAGGACTTAAAAAGGCAGGAAGCTGATTCAATCCATAAAAGGGATTACGCTCGTAATCAACCTGGGAAACCATGATTTTACTTGTTGGTAATTTTCCCAGATTGGCAGATACATAATTAACAATTCTGTCAATAACTATCGCCTTTTGTATTCCGCTTAACCTCGAATCGGAAAGATTTGTCTCTACTTGAACCAGATCATTTGTAAAACTCTGGAAACTGGCTTTTGCTTCAATGGCAAGCTGAATTTCTGTGGTATTTTCTGTTTCAAAAGAAAATATCTTCTGATTTTCTGCTTCTGATTGTTTTAACAACCGAAGTCCGGAAGTGATGTCATATCTTTTCGGAACCGTAAAATCAATGTTTAGTTTCTGTATTGTTGCATTGGCAATATCTTCCAGATTTTCATTGCTGTATGTAGTGAATTCACCGTTTTCAGACATTCGGGCAACCGATAAAAAACAGTTTTTCAAATAATAATTACCTTTATCAAACCCAAAACGGGTAAATTTTGCATCAGGGATTTTTAATGTATATGACGACGTAATTGTTGTTGTCTGTCCTGGTTCTAAAGCAGTGTTTAAAGTTACCTCAATAACATCTGACTGGTTTTCTAACCGCGTCCAAGTAGCATCTGAAGCATTTATTAGCAATTTGTCAACGTCTGTTCTTCCTCTTTCTGATTCACTGGCCAAATGGAAACTTCTCACGAATTCGTCTGAAAACCGTTTGCCTAAACGGGAATGTTTATCTGAATAAGCATTGTTCCAGTCGTTGAGGATTATCTTGTTGATGGGTTGCTTCGAAGTGTTTGTAAAAAATATGGTTTGATTTACCTGCAACGAGCGGGTAATAGTGTCTAAAGCAACAGTCATCTGAATTTCCTGCTGCCCATAATTTTTTGTGATTATGAGGAAGAAAACAAATAAAAAAAAGGGTTTTATTGAAGAATTCAAGCCTTTAAAAATTAATTTAACTGCAATGTAACACAATTATAAACTTTATGAAATGCCAATTACTAATTTTAAGTAGATCTTAAATCTGATAAAACTCTTTTTTGTATATTTAATAATTATTAAATTATTGATTATTAACTAATTGTAAATTGGTTTTTGCTGTATTAAGGAAACGTCATTTTTTTTAAAAAACGTCCTTTCGTCATATAAAAATGATATATTGCTCTCCCTAAAATTAAGGACATGATAAAAAAAATACTTTGGTTTTTATTGTTCAGCAATATCGGATATTCTCAGGTTGTTATTAACGAGCTCGATTCTGACACACCATCAACAGATGATAAAGAATTTATTGAATTAAAAACGACTGTTCCCAATACATCTCTTAACGGATATGTCTTAGTCTTTTTTAACGGAGCAAATAATCTGAGCTATCTGACAATGGATTTAGACGGAATTATTACGAATTCCAACGGAATTGCCACAATCGGTGCAAGTCTGCTGTCACCTGTTCCCAACCGTTATTTTCCCTTTGACAGTGTGGTTCAAAACGGTCCGGATGGAGTAGGGCTGTATCTTGGAAACGGTTCGGATTTTCCAACGAATACACCGGCAACAATGACAAATCTGATTGACGCGTTAATTCACGAAACCAATGATGCCGATGCTACCGCTTTAATGACGGCACTGGGTGAAACCGTGTCTTACGACGAAGGAGCAACTTCTGCCTTGGCAACTTCACAATCTATTCAGCGAAAAACAGATGGAACCTATGAAGCCAAAACACCAACTCCCGGTGCAAACAATGACGGAAGCGGTGATATTTATAACGGAATTTTAATAAGCGTAAATACGGCTCATAAGAACGAAAATCAAAGTTTTGATATCACTTTTACTACACAGACAAATGTCACCAGCGACCTGAATTTTAATTTTACCTTAAACAACGGGACATTTACCGCAGCTGATTTTACGGGAAGTACTGCTGTTACAATTATTGCCGGACTAAACACTGCTACAAGAACTATTCAATTGGTTGATGATGTTTTGGATGAAGGAGATGAAGTGCTAAGTATTAAATTTGGTACAATTCCCTCAGGTTTTGTCAAAATGAATGACAATATCCAAATCCGGGTGATTGATAACGATTTTACTGTTGCAGCATGGGGAACACCTTTAAATCCTACACACGGAATAGTTGCAAACGCAAAACCTGCCGGCTATTATGATACTTTGGAAGGTTTATCCGGTGCTGCTTTAAGACAGGCTATTCAGGATATCATTGCGAATCCGTCTACCGTTAGGGCGCATAATTATGGTGATGTTGTTGATATTTTAAAGATAGCCGACCAGAATCCGGCCAATAGTAATCAGGTTTGGATGATGTATGTGGAATCACCAAGAGCCAAACTGGATTATCAGACAGGAAGCAGCAGTACAGGTACTTGGAACAGGGAACATATTTATTGTCAGTCACGCGGCGGTTTTACAGATGGTACATCTGGCACTGCTGATGGAATAAATGTTTGGATGCCAACCAATGCAAATGATATTTTATCAGGTCATGCAGATGCACATCATATAAGGGCTGAAGATGGTCCCGAAAACAGTTCCAGAAACGAAAGAAATTATGGTTCTGATTATAACGGACCAGTAGGAAATCAAGGGAGTTGGCACGGTGATGTGGCAAGAGCGGTTTTTTATATGTGTGTGAGATATAATGGTTTAGAGGTTGTCAACGGAAACCCTCCTCAAAACCCCGATGGTTTCATTGGAGATTTAGCTACATTACTAACGTGGAATGTTTCTGATCCTTCGGATGATTTTGAAATGAATAGAAATAATTATATCTATACCTGGCAATACAACCGAAATCCGTTTATTGATCACCCGGATTTAGCCGATCATATTTGGGGAACAAAAACAACGATTCCTTGGTCGGCAACATTATCTAACCCGGATTTTACCGAATCTAAAATTGTCTTGTATCCTAATCCGGCAAATGAGTACATTATGATTTCGGGATTGACTACGGATATTCCAATCGAAATTTATTCAATGACCGGGATTAAAGTGTATCAGGGAATATATAAAAACAACAGCCATCTGAACCTGAATTTAGCCGCAGGAATCTATTTGGTCAAGTTTTCTGAAGACAATAAATTGGTTACTAAAAAACTGATTATAAAGTAATAATTATTTTGTTTTAGTCAAACTAACTATAAAAAAGCCTCATTAACGTGAGGCTTTTTTATAGTATTTCTTCAATATTCTTTTTGATGGTTTCTGCAATTCTCGCTGTTGGTAAATCATTTTCATCATGCCCGAAAGGATCTTCAATTTCTTCGGCAATAAGCTCTAAACTGGCTAATACATAGAAAATAAAGATTACTACAGGAATCGTATAATTACCTATAAGGAACACATATCCGAAAGGCAGTGTCATCACATAAAAGAAAATAAACTTTTTCAAGAAAACACTGTAAGAAAAAGGGATAGGAGTGTTCTTTATTCTTTCACAAGCACCGCAGATATCTGTAAATGACAGTAACTCAGGATTGATATAAAGCAGTTGTTCTCCTGAAAGTTTGTTGGTCTTGTACAATTCATTGACTTTCTTCATCAACAATTTTGCTACCTGATTGGGCTTGTGCTTTTTATGATCTACATTGATATTGAATTCTTCGAATAGTTCCTGACTAATCTGCTCATTCTTAAGGTGAAGATTTAAAGTACTGGCATAATAAGGGATGATTTTCTTAAAAAACAGCTTGTCGTCTTTCTCCGTTAGAATAGAGTCAAGTTTCAATGCTAAATTCCTACTGTTATTTACTAAAGAACCCCATTGTTTTCTGCCTTCCCACCAACGGTCATAAGCTGTATTTGTTCTAAATACCAATAACAGCGAAATCACAAAACCAAGCATGCTGTGCATCACGGTTATGTTTTTTAAATTGGCATCTCCGGTCATTTTGAAAAAATCCAAAACAAGATAATCTACAATCCAGCAATAGACTGAAATGCCAATAATCAATGGGAATAGCGTTCTAAAAGTATCCGCTTTATGAAACCGGAAGATAAACGTAAACCATTCTTTTGGATTATAGGAAATCATGATTCTCTGTATACTCTTGTTAGTTCAATTTTCTCTGGTGCATGAAGTACCATTGGGAACATTTCAACCTTAACAGAACTGCTGTCTAAACCGAATGCTTTTTCTTCAGATAATGAGAATTTTCTAAAGAAGAAGTAGGTATTCATAATCAGCTTTTCATGCCAGTGCATAAAACTGTCATTCGAAAGGAATTTTTCTGATAAAACAAATTTAAAGTCCCCGATAATATTGTTTTTACTGAGCGATTCATAACGGCTCGTAATATCAACTTCACCGTTTTTAACCATATCCTTAATTACTTCTTTGAACATTAAATTAATTTTAGTGGGTTCTCTAAACCCTAAATTAAAATCTATTCTGTATAAGTCATCCTGGATGATTTCGGTTACTTTGTATTCTTTTTTATATGGTTCATTGGTTACATTCACATGGATAAACCAGTACAAATCCGCTCTTTTAGGACGTTTCTGTAAGATAGAATACATTACTTTTTCTTCAATTTCATCTACTCTGTTGGCATTGGTCATATACACCAAATGCGTCGCATACTTCGGGATAGATAAGTCAACACTTAATTCTGCCAATACTTTTTTGTAATTGTCAATTTTTACAATCTTAGTATAGTTCTTACTGATTTTCTTTGCAGTATGCCAGATAGTCATTATAAATATCAAGAAGGCAGCAATAATGATTGTCACATAACCGCCATGAGGAAATTTATCCAAACAGGCAATCAGAAAGCTAATTTCAATGGATAAATACAATAATATAATTGGAATAATGACGTAGGCCGGAGTTCTTTTTAAAACCATATAATACATCAGAAGTAGTGTAGTCATAATCATGCACAAAACGATTGCCAAACCGTAAGCGGCTTCCATTTTTCCTGATTCTTTAAAGTATAAAACAATACCGATACAACCGGCTAAAAGCAACCAGTTGATAGATGGAATATACAATTGTCCTTTAAGATCGGTAGGATATTTGATTTTAACTTTTGGCCAGAAGTTCAAACGCATGGCTTCATTTATTAAGGTAAATGAACCTGAAATCAATGCTTGTGAAGCAATTACCGCAGCCATTGTTGCAATTACAATTCCGAAAGGCTGAAACCAATCGGCCATAATCAGGTAAAAAGGATTGCCATTGTTGGCGTTGATGCTGTCCAAAGTCTGTCCTTCATGCTTGATTAGAAATGCACCTTGACCAAAATAGTTCAAAAGCAGCGCTACTTTTACAAAAACCCAGCTAAGTCGGATGTTTTTTCTTCCGCAGTGCCCCATATCAGAATACAATGCTTCTGCTCCGGTTGTACATAAAAATACAAAACCTAAAACATAAAAACCTTCCGGATGCACTTTCAGTAAGTGGTAAGCATAATAAGGATTAACAGCGCACAAAACATCTGTGTTATGTGTGATTTGGATTACTCCGAGAACAGCCAGCATACCGAACCAGATGGTCATCATAGGAGCAAAAAACTTTCCAACCAACTTGGTTCCAAATTGCTGGATTGTAAATAAAGCAACTAAAATTCCAATGACAATAGGAACTGTATTAATATCTGGAAAATAAATCCTAACTCCTTCAACTGCTGAAGAAACAGAAATGGGAGGAGTAATAATACCGTCTGCTAATAAAGCACTTCCGCCTATAATAGCCGGAATAATGAGCCATTTGACTTTTGTCCTTTTTACCAGGGCATAAAGAGCAAAAATACCGCCTTCACCGTTGTTATCCGCTGAAAGGGTAATAATAACATATTTTAAAGTAGTTTGTAATGTAAGCGTCCAAAAGATAGCTGAAATACCTCCTAAAACAACATCTGCATTAATTCCGTGTGTGCCAATAATAGCTCTCATTACATATAAAGGCGAAGTACCAATATCTCCGTAAATGATTCCCAGTGTGATTAATATCCCTCCAAGCGTGTATTTACTGTGAAGATCTTGATGTGATGAAGCACTCATGTTTCTATTATTTAAAAAGGAGTCAAAATTAAAATATTTAATTCGATTTGATTCTGTTTTTTACTAAAATTTATACAAAAATATGTACTTTGGAATCTTAAATTTTATGTATGAGAAAAATGATTTTTATCATGTTGATTATTAGTGTTTTAGGTTCTTGTAAAGCGAATAAAGCGGTAATTCAGAATCCGGTATATTCTAAAATTGAAGTAGACACTTTATGGAACGGAAAAATAAGCTGCAGGGCTTTGTCAATTGACACAGATAAAGTCTGGTACGCGGGAAATAATGGTAGTTACGGATACCTTTCTTTGTCTTCTGAAGCTAATTTTAACGGAACGCTAGCCAGAGAAAGCAAAAAGCTTGAGTTTAGAAGTATTGCACAGACCACAAAATATGTTTTTATTTTATCAGTTGAGAATCCGGCACTGTTATATCGGATTAGTAAAGAAGACTCACAGGTAAAATTGGTTTACGAAGAGCATCATGAAAAAGTATTTTATGACAGTATGCAGTTCTTTAATGATTCAGAAGGAATTGCGATAGGGGATCCGACTGAAAACTGTCCGTCAATTATAAAAACAGCTGATGGTGGAGCAACCTGGCAAAAGATTCCTTGTAATGCATTGCCGGAATTGGCTGATGGAGAAGCTTTTTTTGCGGCAAGTAATACGAACTTAATTAGTAAAGGGAACAAAGTCTGGTTGGTTTCAGGAGGAAAAAAGGCAAGGGTTTTTTATTCTGGTGATAAAGGAAATACTTGGGAAGCTTACGAAACACCTATTGTACAAGGCGGTACAATGACTGGTATATTTACAGCTGATTTTTATGATGAATCAATAGGGATGATTGCCGGGGGAAATTATGAAAAACCAGAACAGAACTTCCAAAATAAAGCGATAACCTTCAATGGGGGTAAAACCTGGGCGTTAGTTGCCGAAAATCAAGATTTTGGTTATGCTTCCTGCGTGCAGTTTTTTCCGGATAGTCAGGGTAAGGCTATCATTTCGGTGGGAGCTACAGGCATTTTTTATTCCAATGACAGCGGATCAGTATGGTATAAATTATCGGATGATAAAGATTTTCTGACCCTTAGATTTATCAATAAAAATACAGCTGTTGCGGCAGGAAAGAACAGAATTGTAAAAATCACATTCAAAGAATAAGCCGCTTATAAAGCGGCTCAATATTAATTTCGGAAGCGTTTGTTGCGATTTTTCATCTGCTGAAGCAGTTTGTTCTTGAACTCGATCTCCAGTTGTTTCAGCATCAAGATCTTCTGATTGGGGATGATACCCTGCAGGTCTTTGGCGAGCTGGCGTCTGTTGTTCTGGATTTCTGTTTCCAGTTGCTCATCCTGTTCCATTAATTTTGCGGTTTCCTTATCTGTTAAAGCGGAAATGTTTTCATGACGAAGCTTAAATAACAGTTGTTTTTTCTGGCGCTGTAATTCCATCTGTTTGTCATCGAACTGATTGAAGACGGGCCAGAATTTTTGAGCTTCTTCTGTTGATAAGTCTAATTTATCAGAGATAAATGCGATGCGTAATGCTTTAATACGCTCCACACGCTTGTCTGTATTTTGTGCAAAAACCCCACAGGACAATACCAGCAGTAATAGCGGGATTATTTTTTTTCCTGACAGTAGAGTACTATTGTTTTTGTATTGTTTTGCTTGTTGGCAAAAGTGTACATCGTGAATCTTGAGTTTCATTTTAGTTTAAATATTCGTTGATATAGGTTTCGGATTCCGTATGGTATAAATCCAGAGCGCTTTCTACAGTTGTTATGTCTTCATCAGATAACAACATGGCAATATCTTCGGTAGTTACATCATTCTCGTAAGCGAGGTATTCCTGTACTGAGTTGGTATTTTCGACGTTGTTTTGTGCGAAATACATCCAGGTTCCAATGGTAATCAGAAATACGGCCGCAGCACTTGAAATCCAAACTGATTTGCGTTGCCATAACGGAACCACCTTTGTTTCTTTAGGAAGACGGTCCATCATCGTATGCTCAAACTGCTCAAAATAATGCTCAGGGATCTTAAATCCTGGCGTTATTTTGGGTTCGTTATCTAAATCAAATTGTTTCATATTGGGTAAGACAAAATTAATAGTAAAAGGTTTAATTGGTATGTAAAAAATCCTGAATCTTTTTGACAGCGTGAAAGTAAGAGGCTTTTAAAGCCCCTACGGAAGTACCTAAAGCCTCGCTTATTTCTTCGTATTTCAGTTCTTCGAAATATTTCATTTTGAAGACAAGCTGTTGTTTTTCAGGCAGGAGCGAAATGGCTTTCTGTAATTTCAATTGAATTTCATTCCCATCAAAATAGACATCACTTTCCAGTTTATTGATGGCCTTTTGCTGTACTTCTTCGTTTGAGATTCCCTGCTTCTTGGCACGTTGCTGCATAAAAGTGATGGCTTCATTGGTTGCGATTCGGTACATCCAAGAAAAAAGTTTACTGTCACCTTTAAAATTGTTCAGGTTAGAATACACCTTGATAAATGTATTCTGCAGTACATCATCGGTATCGTCGTGGTTTAAAACCATATTCCGGATGTGATTGTACAATGGTTTTTGGTACAATTGCAGCAGTTTCCTGAAGGCTACATTTTGTGTTTCAGGGTGTAATAATTCGGATATAAAAGCTTTCTCGTCCTGCAAAGGTGAATAGTATTTTAGGATAAGACTAAAGATATTGAAAAAGGTTTAATAACGGAAATTGTTTTTTGCAGCAAGTATTTCAGAGGCAGAAGAGTATATTACAAGAGTCTTGTGTAAGGTATTCATATTATAACAGTACTATAACAGTACTATAACAGTGCTATAACAGTGCTATATCTATGAAGTAAATAGCATTGGTTATATACTAAAAGAGAACTCATTTAAGTTTTTAGGAATAGTAAAAAAGATAGTAACTTAGCCACTTTACAACACAGAACTTAGAAAAAATGATTAAAACTGTAATTTTTGATATGGATGGGGTTATTGTGGATACAGAACCTGTTCATCATTATGCTTACCGCCAGCATTTTAAAGAATTGAATATTGATGTTTCTGATGAAATGTATGCTACGCTTACCGGAAATTCTACCCGAAATGTTTTTCAGAAATTAAAAGAAAATTTCAATCTTTCGCATGATGTTGAAGCATTGATTTTGCGGAAACGGCATTTGTTTAATGAAGCTTTCGATACCAAGCCTGATTTAGAATTAATAGCAGGTGTTCTTCCGTTAATTCAGGATTTGCATTCGAATGGAATGCAGTTAATTTTAGCTTCGTCAGCATCGAAAAGTACCATAAGCAGGGTTTTTAACCGTTTTAACTTGCACCAGTACTTTACGGATACGGTGAGTGGGGAGGATTTCCCGAAATCAAAACCGCATCCTGCTATTTTCTTGCACGCGGCTTCTTTGTCTGTAGCTCCAAAATCTTCCTGTGTTGTGATTGAGGACAGCACCAATGGGATTGCAGCGGCCAAAGCGGCAGGTATTTTTTGCATTGGGTACCACAGCGAAAACTCGAAAGATCAGGATTTATCGCAGGCAGATTTTTTGATTGATGATTTTAGTGGGTTTGGGTTTGAGGAGTTGATGGGTTTTGGGGTGTGAAGATATCTGAAATTAGCCGAACAATTTGACAAAATTTATGAGGGGCAAAAATGAAGGAATAGGCTCATTTTTATTTATAACTAAAACCAATTGGAATGACAATTTTATTATACTTATTAGGGATAGCAACAGCTTTTTTTGGGATATTTTATATGACAAAGCATAAAAAGAAATTATCTAATGAAAATCTTGTTGAATTTGAGAGAAGCATCAAGCCAAAACTTATAAAATTTTTATTCCTTTCCTTTATTCCAATACTTCTGATTTGTGCTTATCTGATAAGCAGCCCTGAAAAATAGATATCCGTTATTTTATTTACGGAGGCTTGATATCGGTTATACTGACTGTTTTTGATTATATCCAATCAAAATGAATAATCAATCAATCACAAAATGGGGTACATTTCAAATATGCGTTAAACTATTTTATTTTTATGTGCATCGGGCTATTGTTTATTCTGGCGGCATCAGTTTATGCATTAAAAGAATATTTGGTTTATTAATTACAATAAACCGATAGCACAGATTTACTTCATCAGTTCGACTAAAGCCTCGGGTGTAATCTGTACCCGCTACAACAAGCAAAAGAAACCTAATCTTCAACAATTAGATTTTTTTATACCTTCTCACAATTCCTACTAAATGGAAAATGTTAATTGTTTTTTCAATCTGTGGCAAAAAAAATAATTGTGCAAGTTTTGCCACAACTTTTGTGGCAAAAAAATAATTTCAGAAAGAATTGCCACAACTTTTGTGGCAAAAAAAATATTTTAAAAAAATTGACACAAAACAGTATAACGGATTTTTTTAAAATGCCTTATATTTCTTTATCCCAAGACTTCCTTATACACCTTCAAACACTTTTCTCTAGCCTCTTTATGGTCAACAATTGGAGCAGGATAATCAGGAGTTTCTAATTCAGGAATCCATTTTTTGATGTAGTGTAGGTTCTTGTCAAATTTCTTGATTTGTTCCGTAGGGTTAAAAATACGGAAGTAAGGAGCGGCATCTACTCCCGAACCTGCAGCCCATTGCCAGTTCCCAACGTTGCTGGCCTGTTCGTAATCGAGCAGTTTGGTGGCAAAATACGTTTCGCCCCAGCGCCAGTCAATGAGCAGGTGCTTGCAAAGAAAACTGGCTATAATCATTCGGACCCGGTTATGCATATGGCCCGTGGCGTTTAGTTCGCGCATTCCGGCATCGACAAAAGGGTAGCCGGTTTTGCCTTCGCACCATTTTTTGAACAGCACTTCGTTATTATCCCAGGCAATGGCATCGTAGGGCTCTTTGAAGCTCTTGGTGGCCGTATGCGGGAAATGCCATAGGATTTGCATAAAAAATTCGCGCCAGATGAGTTCTTTAAGGAAAACAGGGTTGATGCTTTCGGCTGCTTTGGTAATTATTTTTCGGATGGAAACCGCGCCAAACCTTAAATGGACTCCTAACATAGAAGTCCCGGATTGGGCAGGATAATCCCTAGTACTTTCGTAATGGTCGATTAATGCCGAAGTGACTGTGTAGGGTGTTACTGTAATTGGGGAAATCTCAAAACCAATAGCTTCCAGGCTTAAAAAAGGGTAGGAATGAAGGGTTATCTTTCCCAGTTTATTTTCAGAAGGATAGTTATGGATTTTAATTTTATAGAAATTTTCCCGCCACTTATTCGCGTAAGGCGTAAAAACTACATACGGTTTGCCGTCTTCCTTAGTCACATCGCTTTTTTCGAAAATAACCTGATCCTTGCTGGTCTTGAATGCAATGTTGCTGTCTGCAAAAAACCGATACAATTCCAAATCCCTTTTTCGGGCATAAGGCTCATAATCATGGTTGGTATAAACGGTATCGATTTTATTTTCGACGATGATCTTTTGGAATATTTCCAGTGGCTTTCCGTAGAAAACCGCTAATGATTTGCCTTTTTGCTGCAATTGCTCCTGCATCCCGGTGAGCAATTGGTGGATAAAAGTGACTCTGGCGTCGTCTTTGGGCAGTTGGGAAAGTATTGTGTCATCAAAAATAAAAATAGGCAACACTTCGGCATTATCCTGTAAGGCATGAAACAGCCCTGCATTGTCATCCAATCGTAAATCGCGGCGAAACCAAAAGATATTCATATTTTAAAAGTATGCAGAAATGTAAAGGTATAAACTTTGTTTTATAGTTTTCTTAACAATTGATATCAGTTTGAAATTTTATCTTTGGGAAAACAAATTTATATAGAAAGATGGGAAAAATAATCGTTGCATTAGCTCTTATAGCGGCTTCTTTTACAATTGAAGCACAAGTTAAAATTCCACAGGCTAGTCCTAAATCAACTGTAATTCAAACAGTTGGATTAACAGATATTGAAATTGATTACCATCGCCCAAGTGCCAAAGGGAGAGTTGTTTTTGGAGATTTGGTTCCTTTTGGAAAGATATGGAGAACGGGAGCGAATGAGAATACGACTATTTCTTTCAGCGATGATGTTGTTATAAAAGATGTTGTATTAAAAAAAGGAAAATACGCCATTTATACCCTGCCAAAAGCAGACAGCTGGGATGTGATATTTTATGCCACTACTGACAATTGGGGGAATCCTGAAATATGGGATGATGCAAAAGTAGTTTTGAAAGTAAATACCAAAACAGAGATTTTAAACAGAAATGTAGAGACTTTTACTATTGGAATTAACAATACGGATAATAACTTTGCTACTTTGGAATTGTCATGGGAAAAGACCTTAGTGGCTGTAAAATTTGAAGTTCCAACACAAAAAGTGGCTTTGGCAAGCATTGACAAAACATTAGCGGGCCCATCAGCAGGAGACTATTTTTCGGCTGCGCAATATTATTTCCAGTCTAATGGAGATTTGAGTAAGGCGTTAACGTATGTAAATAAAGCGTATGAGCTGAATGAGAAAAAACCGTATTGGTATACTCGTCTGAAATCACAAATCCAGGCAAAATTAGGAGATAAAAAAGGCGCTATAGAAACGGCTAAAATTTCTTTAGTCGGAGCACAAACGGCTAAAAATGACGATTACGTAAAAATGAACCAGGACAGCATTGCCGAATGGTCTAAAAAATAAGAATATCGGTAGATATAATTAAAAAATCCCGCTTACTGATACGATGTGAGCGGGATTTTTCAGCTAATATAATTCCAGATATTCTTCTTCTTGGATACTTCTATAAAGACTTTACGCAACGTTTGATGTTCCGGCCGTTCCATAGCGGCATCTTCTTTTAGTAATTTCATGGCATGGTGTCTTGCCAAGAGCAGGATATCCTTATCCTTAATCAAATCGGCAATCTGGAGGTTCAGAACACCACTTTGTTGTTTCCCCATAATATCTCCCGGTCCGCGGAGTTTTAAATCAACCTCAGCAATTTCGAAACCATCATTGGTGCCAACCATGGTTTCCATTCTTGTCTTGGAATCATTGCCTAGTTTTTGCCCGGTCATTAAAATACAATAACTCTGTTCGGCACCACGGCCTACACGGCCTCGCAGCTGGTGCAATTGCGATAGACCAAAACGTTCTGCACTTTCGATAATCATTACACTGGCATTAGGTACATTGACGCCTACTTCTATGACGGTTGTAGCCACCATTATGTTTGTTTTCCCTTCTGAAAAGCGTTTCATTTCGGCGTCTTTTTCCGCTGGTTTCATTTTCCCGTGAACTATGGAAACAGCATACTGTGGTAAAGGAAAATCACGTGAAATCCCTTCGTATCCATCCATAAGGTCTTTATAATCCATTTTTTCAGATTCCTGTATTAACGGATACACGATATAGATTTGTCTGCCTTTGGCAATTTCATCTTTTAGGAATTTCCAGACTTTGAGTCGGTTGCTGTCATAACGATGAACCGTTTGGATGGGTTTTCTTCCCGGAGGCAATTCGTCAATTACGGAAATATCCAAATCACCATAGAGGCTCATCGCCAGTGTTCTTGGAATTGGGGTTGCTGTCATCACCAAAACGTGTGGAGGAACTTCATTCTTTTTCCACAATTTGCTTCGCTGCTCTACTCCAAAACGATGCTGTTCATCAATGATAGCCAATCCTAAATTCTTAAATTTTACTTTGTCTTCGAGTAAAGCATGCGTGCCAATTAAAATATCGAGACTCCCATTTTCCAACGCTTCATGGATGCTGTTCCTTTCTTTGGTTTTGGTAGAACCTGTGAGCAGTTTTATATTTAAATTGAGATGCTTTGCCAATTCTGTAATGCCGTAAAAATGCTGATTGGCCAGAATCTCTGTTGGTGCCATCAGACAAGATTGAAACCCGTTATCAAGAGCCAAAAGCATACTCATTAAAGCGACAATGGTTTTACCAGAACCCACATCACCCTGCAAAAGACGATTCATTTGGGCATTGCTTCCCAAATCATTGCGGATTTCCCGCAGCACTTTTTTTTGTGCATTGGTAAGATCAAAGGGCAAGTGATTGTTGTAAAATTCAGTAAAATTGGGACCTACTTTGTCAAAAGGATGCCCTTTTATTTTGTGTTTTCTGATTAGGTTTTTGGTAATGAGCTGCAACTGGATAAAAAACAATTCTTCAAATTTCAGCCGAAATTGGGCTTTGGCCAAAAGATCCTGACTTTTCGGAAAATGGATATTAAATAACGCGGTATTTTTTGGGATCAGTTTTAATTCTTCCAGTAAATAGCCGGGTAATGTTTCGGTAAAAAGGGCATGTGTTTCAGTAAATAACTGCTGCATCATCTTATTGATGACTTTGTTTGTGATACCTCTTTGTGTTAGTTTTTCTGTGGATGGATACACAGGCTGCATGGCCGAACGTAAACCCTGTTCGTGTTCTGTGAGCAATTCCATTTCCGGATGCGCCATATTGAACACATTGTTGAAGGAAGATGTTTTTCCGAAAATTACATAAGGAACGTTTAGTTTTAAGCTCTCCCGAACCCATTTCTGTCCCTGGAACCAAACCAATTCCATTTGGCCTGTACTATCGACGAAAGTTGCTACCAAACGGCTTTTGCCTTTAGCGAATTCTACGGTTTTGATCGTAATTACTTTTCCAATCACCTGAACTTCGGCGGCTGTATTTTGCAATTCATTGATTTTATAATACCGGGTCCTGTCGATATAACGGTTTGGGTATAAATTAATCAAATCAGCATATCTGAAAATGCCCATCTCCTTACGCAGTAAATCCCCGCGTTGAGGACCAACACCTTTTAAGTATTCTATAGGAGTTTCGAGAAGGTTGTTCATTGTTGTGAAATCAGATATTCATTGATTTGAAATTAAGCGAAGATAAACTTTTATAAAAAAAATTAAAAGCCAAGAGCGAAATATATATTGAATTTGTGAATTACTTCGGTATGAATTTCCGTGTGATTTTTCCTAATGTACGAAGATAATAATTAAAAAACACGTAAAAATACCTGTAAGTATTTTCTTAATTAGTTATATTTTTATTAAAAAGTACAGCTATTTATTACGAATAGCCAAAAAAAGTGATACGGTATGAAAAATTCAAGCGAGAAGACAACCTGCAATTGCCAATCGAATGCCTGTCCCAATGTTGATAGGAATGCTTCTTCAGCAGTGAAGAAAACATTCAGATCAATACCTTCTATACTCATGAGTATTCTGGTGGCTTTTTTTCCAAAATGCCCTTTATGCTGGGCTGTTTACATGAGTATGCTGGGCAGTTTCGGTTTGGCTAAAATTCCTTTTATGTGGTGGTTACTGCCAGTTTTTACACTCTTTCTTGCAGTGCATTTATGGATGCTTTTCAGACGTATTCCTGAGAAGGGATATGGGCCTTTTGTATTCAGCGTGATAGGGTTTACCGTATTGCTTTTCGGGAAATTAGCGCATTTGGATTCGGAATGGCTATCAGTTACAGGCATGCTCTTTATTGCCACCGGATCCTTTTGGAACAGTTTTACCGCCAATAAATTGCAGACACTTTAAAAATAAAACCAATATACATATACCATGGCAACACAAAAACAAGTAAGAGTAAGAAGGTCATTGCATGATTTGCAAAAAGACTATGAAAATGGGGATACAAAACAATTAGAAGATCTGATGAGAGCCTGGAAAGGAATCAAGGAGCTTCCGGCAGACGACCAGCATTCTTTTTTCATGATTGGAGGATTTCACGGAGAGCCGTTCAGAGGAGCAGGCTGGGGGAATGGTTCCTATTGGGGAGGCTATTGCAATCACGGGAACGTATTGTTTCCAACATGGCACAGAGCGTATCTTGTGCGATTGGAAGAAGCGCTGCAAAGTATTAAAGGTTGCGAAGATGTAATGGTACCGTTTTGGGATGAAACCAATGAAGAATCTCTTACAAAGGGAATTCCGTGGTCTTTAACCAATGAAAAATTCAATCTTGACGGTGTTGAAATAGACAATCCTTTGCGTTCTTTCACATTCCCTAAAAATATTGTAGACAATGTCAATCAGGATCCGGTGAATTATTCCAAACCAAAAGGATATGAGACGGTGCGTTATCCGCTGTCCGGGTTGGTAGGGCCTAATGACATCAAGAAAACAGAAAGACATAATGCGAGGTTTCCTGATTATAATAAGAACGTTGCCATATTGAATAACAATGTCATCAATTGGCTGAACTCTTATATCATAGTTAAATTAAAAAAAATACCGACCAATGTGCATCAGAAATTTATTGACAGTTTAGAGGCGCCCAACTTTACTGTTTTTTCCAATACGACTTCATCAGCAGAATGGAATGATAATCTGGAAGAAGGTAAAAGTCCGGTTGTTCCTTTGGAATCGCCACATAACAGTATTCACCTTGCCGTTGGAGGCTGTGATATTCCAACTTACGACCGTTCTCCAATTCGGGGAGCCAATGGTGATATGGGAGAAAATGACACGGCTGGATTAGATCCTATTTTTTTCTTTCATCATTGTAATGTAGACCGTGTATTCTGGTTGTGGCAAAAGAAGCACGGAAATACGGACAAGCTTGAAATTATAGCCGAATACCCTGGAACCAATACGGTTGACAGTCAGGGACCAACGCCTGGTGTAGCTCCGAATTCCTGGCTGACAATGGAAAGTCCTTTGAGCCCGTTTAAGTTTAATGATAATGGTGTAGATCGCGCGTACACTTCATTGGATTGTATTAATATAGAGAGCCAGTTGGGTTATACTTATGGAAAAGGGTCGTTGGATGAATATGCAGCACCATCCTTTGCCGCTAAAAAACAAGAGGATAATGCGGATTCCAAAGTATTGAAAATATCTAAAATCAACAGAAGCAGTATTAACGGTTCTTTTATGATTAATGCTTTTGCCATGATTGACGGTAAAAAAGAACTGATAGGAACTGAAGCGGTTTTAAGCCGTTGGAGTGTCCAATCTTGCTCCAACTGTCAAACACATATTGAAGTGAAAGCCTTTTTTGAGCTGCCACAACTGGAAAGGAAATTATTGAAGGGAATTCAAAGCCAGGAAAGCCCAGAGGTAATTGTTGAAGTAAATGGTCATGATGATTTGTTAATGAGCAATGAATCAACAACCATGCTGAAAACAACAACAACGGCCACTCCAAGTTTTAGAGTAGAAATACTATAATCACAGTATTTATAATTTGTCTGGAAGAGATAGTAAGGGTTACTTTATTATCTCTTTTTTTATGTGTTTTTAAGATTTGCGATAATTTCGCGAACGGCAGGATTGTCCATTCTCTCCAGTTCTTCTATCATCCGAAGTTTTTCACTTTCTTTTAATTTAGGAACTGGTTTTATGAAGTGCTCCTGATTGACTTCTTTAAAAAACAAAGCATCGGTCCATTCGTTGCGGATTCCGTCAATAACCAGATGAATTCTGTCTGCAGTGCCTCTGTTAGCTACCGAATGTGTAAAATTAGCATCAATATACCAACATTCCCCTTCATTCATAACCAACCTATTCCCATCTAAAATAAATTCGACTTCGCTATTGGTCACTAAGGGAATATGCAAACGAAAAGAACCATCTTCATAACCAAGGCAATAATCTTTATGAGGTTTTATTTCAGCACCGGCGGCTAATTGAAGCAGGCGGACGGCTGTTTTTTCAAACAGGAAGCCTTCGAGTATCTCTTTGAAATAATCGCAGGAGCTTAAAATTTCGGTATAAATAATTTCTTCTCCTCCCGTATTTAAAGCATAAATAGTATCGGATTTTCCATCAACAGACATGAGGGCAATAGAAGTCCATTTCCCGTTATAATCATTAGTGTTGTAATGGTCTGTCCAGTTTTTGTTTATTACTTTCGAGAGATCGTTTTTTAATCGCTCCAGATTGAAAGCAAAAGGAAATTTGATTGAGCGTACTAATTCTTCCATATATTAATTTCTTAACCATTGCTGCATTGCCGGGAAAGGATCTTTTCCTTCATTTTTTGCCCTGTCTTTTCCTAAAGTAAGTCCGGCCCATTCGAGAAAAGGCAAGCCAATAAAATTCTCGGTTTTATAATTTTCAATCAGCCAATCGGAATTTCCTTTATAACCATTGGGATGGAAAACGGTTTCGGCGGGTAATTCGAGATGGCAGGCAGCAGCATAGGACCACAGCATAGCTCCAATCTCATCACCTTGTGTTGGCCAGTCTTTAGGCATTGTTTCGGTACCGATGTGTTTTCTTTCTTCTGAAGAAGTTACAGCTAAATGTCCGGCTTCATGCAGAATATCACCCGGGTATTTTAATTTTGAATAATCAATATACAAACAGTCGGAGCCCAAGGCAAGACCGGGTAAAAATGTAGTATCGTCCAATTCCTTTTCTACAGCCGTGATTTTAATCTCTTCCAGAAACTGCAGTATTTTTTTTAATTCTAAGGTCATATTATCAGTTTATTTAGGTATCAGGTCACAATACCAGAATCCGTAATCAAAGGCATCGGAGGTAACTGTATCGCAAGCAGCATTGGATGATTCCTGCTTTGGTTTTTCGTAGGTTCGGTATACAATTTCACCCAGTTCAAAATCAATGGGTTTTGAAAAGATAGGACCATCAAAAGTAAAAGTATGAAACTCACCGTTTTCACCACAAACATCAACATTTTCGGGTAAATCAGCAATAAATTGAGCATCAATAATTCTTCCGGCAAAGCTTTTATCGAGATTCCGTTCGTTAACGCAGGTAACAATCGTTTTAAAACCCAGATCCAGAAATTCTGTAATCAGTTCTTTTGTGGGTATCTTCCAAAGAGGAAAAACGCCTTCCAATTGCATTCCGGCTAACTTATCTTCACGGTATTTTCGTAAATCTTCCAAGAAAATATCACCAAAGACAGAATGAGTAACGCCTTTTTCTTTGAATTTTTCTAAAGTGTCTTTCATAACATTTTCATACACTTCCATGGTTGGCATTTCCGGGATTTCCATTTTGTGAAGGGGTAAACCGATACTTTCCGACTGAAGTTCCAAAAGCGCAGTGCGGACTCCATGCATCGAAATACGGTTAAATTGCTGGTTAACGCTGGTTAACAGCGAAACGATTTCGATATCGGGGTTTTTCAGTATTTTGTATAGTGCCAAAGCCGAATCTTTTCCGCTGCTCCAATTAAATATAGCTTTCTTTTTCAAAATGGTATAATTTGAAGGTAAACTTACAAAATGTAGCGGAAAGTTTGGGTAAGCTTTGTAACTTTGGATTTCTTATCTTTTTAGAATGAAACAGTCTTTTTTTTATTTTTTTTTATTTTCTGCAATAGCTTTCGGGCAGCAAACCCAAAAAGTTGATTTTATTTCGGTGCAAGCGTTTGTTACTCCAAATCCCATTGAGAAATCCATATCAGGAAGTGTCATTTATAATTTTACGGTTAAGAGTACCATTGATACAATAAAAATTGATGCTCAGAAAATGGATTTTAATTCCGTTATGATCAATCACAAAGAAGTGAAGTTTAAAAATAGTGGGAAGCAACTGCAATTGTTTGAAGGGTTTAAAAAAGGAAAAAACATTTTGACTTTTGCTTATAAAGCCACACCAAAACAAACGCTTTATTTTATTGGGGAAGGGGATTATCTGCAGCTATGGACACAAGGACAGGGAAAGTACACAAGTCATTGGCTGCCTAGTTTTGATGATGATAATGAGAAAGTGATTTTTAGTCTATCCGTTATTTTTGATAAAAAATACAAAGTACTGTCGAACGGAATATCCGGTTATTCCAATTATTCCAACGGAAATCAATTTACTTTTAATGGAAATGCAACCGAAGAAATAACCCATTATTCGATGCGTAAACCAATGAGTTCTTACCTTGTTATGATGGCAATCGGGAAATTTGACAGACAGGTTTTAAAATCAGCATCCGGTATTCCATTGGAAATTTACTTAAAGCCGGAGGATAAAGATAAATTTGGTGCTACGTATAAATACTCCAAAGAGATATTTGATTTTCTGGAGAAAGAAATAGGAGTGAAGTACCCGTGGGAAGTATACCGTCAGGTGCCTGTGAATGATTTTTTATATGCCGGTATGGAAAATACTTCGGCCACGGTTTTTTCACAGGATTTAGTAGTTGATGCGATAGGTTACAATGATAGAAATTACATCACGGTTAACGCTCATGAACTCGCTCACCAATGGTTTGGCGATATGGTTACTGAGGTATCGGGCAAAGACCATTGGCTACAGGAAGGGTTTGCTACGTATTATGCGCTTTTGGCTGAAAAAGAACTTTTTGGCGAAGATCATTTTAATTACGAATTGCTAAAGATTGCTGATGAATTAAAAGCAGCAAGCAAAACAGACACTATTCCTATTTTAAACGGTAAAGCCAGCTCTCTTACATTTTACCAAAAAGGTGCTTGGGCATTGCATGTTCTGGATGAGAATGTAGGACATAAAAACTTTCAGAAGGCAGTTAAGAATTATGTCAAGAAATACCAATTTAAAAATGTGGTAACCGATAATTTTTTGGATGAAATTAAAAAAGTGTCTTCTTATGATGTTGACTCTTTCAAAAAAAACTGGCTGGAAAGACCTGGCTTTAATTACGATGAGGCAACAGTCCTTTTGAATAAAAATCATTTGGTCAAAACGTATTCTGATCTCCGAAAATTGCAGGATATTCCTTTTGACGAAAAGAAAAATAATTTTGAAACCCTATTAAAATCAGAAGTATTTTATCCGGTGAAGCAAGAAGTTATTCGTCAACTGGCAGAAGTTCCGCTGGAGCAGAAAAAAGGATTATTGCTGCTGGCGTTTCAGAGTAATGATGTAAAAGTACGTCAGAGTATTGCAGAAACGCTGGAGGAAATTCCATTAGAACTAAAATCCCAGTATGAAACCCTGTTAAATGATGCCTCTTACAGAACCCGTCAGATTGCTTTACAGAATTTATGGGTAAAATTTCCAGATGACAGAATGGGATTAGTAGAAAGAGCAGAAAACTGGATGGGTTTAAACGACAGAGATCTTAGAATTTCCTGGCTTGCATTGGCTTTAGGAACTCCAGGGTACAAGCCTGAAGGAAAATCGAAACTGTATAAAGAAATACTCGATTATGCTTCGGCAAACTATGACAGTACCATCCGACAAAATGCTTTGGAAATGCTTTTGAGAATCAATCCGACAGATGAGAGAGTCTTGCAATCGCTGGTTAACGCAACAATTCATCACAAATGGCAGTTTGTCCGATTTGGAAAAAATACCATTCGGGATATGATTAAAAAAGAAGAATTTAAAAAAGCGTTTGAAGCACTTTTGCCTAAACTTACTGAAAAAGAAAAGATTAGCTTAAATGCTCTTTTAAAATAAAAATAATATAGTATTAGCTACGCAACCTAATCAGTAATTAGTTATCCATAGTTTATAATGTAACTAGTTTCGATGTTGCAGGAGAATTGCAGCAATGACTTCCGAAGGAACAATACAGAAAGAGATTCGATTCGTACAGTATCTGGTATAGTACATGTTATAAGCGATCTCTAAATAAAAAAGCCCTGAAGTTTCAGGGCTTTTTTTATTCATTCATTTTACAGCTTCTTGTTTCAATGGGTTACAAAACCGGAAAACAGAGGCGTTTTAGGTTATAAAAATGAACTTACTTCATTCTTTAGGAAAGCCAGCGCCACGATGCATGGAGATTCTCCATCCAGTAAATTATTTAAAATAGCTTCACGCATTTTGTCAGCAGTATCTATTTTTTCGCTCATATTGGTTTTGCGAATGTTCTGGATAATGGTGTTTTTTGCCGTTAAGATAATGGTCCAGCATTCATCAGTAACATAAATTTGCTGCGCCAGATTGTGTTCAAATTCCTGTTCGATGCTATAAATCAATAAATTTTCATACTCATTTGCATTAGAAGAAAGCGGGGCAACCCTGATTAGCAATTTTGTTGGGTTGATTCTTTCCAAAAACAAAGCCATTCGCTCATACGCCTGTAATCTCAATGGCAATGCATCTTTTCGGTTTTCTTTTTGCAATAGCCAGCGTCTAGTGTTCTGCTGATCATTAAAATAAGCGTTAAACAAATAATAAGCTACGCCTCCTGTAACTAACGAAGGTATAGTATAAGCGATTATTTCGATAATTTTATTAGTATCCATTTTGATAATTTGTTTGTTGCAAAAATATAATTTTTAATAAATAAATGTAGATTAAAATAATTTTCTTTCTTTGTAAGAATACTATTAATTATCATACAAACACAATGAAGAAAACCATTTATGTATTCCTTTTTATTTTATTCACCACTAATTTATTTTCTCAGCAAAACTTTGTTTTATTTTTAAAAGATGCGGTAACAAAATTGCCTGTTCAAAGCGCTACTATAACAGTTAAAAATTCTGGCTTCGGAACAGTTTCAAACGATGAAGGAGCTTTTCAGATCTCGGGATCCAATACTTCTGAAATCGTTATTTCTCATATGGAATTTAAAACTGCAGTTATTAATCTAAATCAGATTGACGCAAAATCAAATACAATTTTTTTAGAGCCTAATACTATAGAACTTGAAGATATTATTGTGACCAAAGAGCCAATTCATGAATTATTGCAGAAAGCTGTTGAAGCTTCAAAAAACAGGTTCAATAAACCCATTGTTCTTAAAACCTATTACAGGGAGTTTGTTAAAGTTAATAACAAATACACACGATTTACTGACGGGTTAATTGATTATCATTTGAATGGATCAAAGGCTAATTTAATTGTGAATCAGAGCAGAGCAGCAAAATTAATTGGTGAAGATGACGAAACGTTAGATCTTGCGTCAGGATTAGACGTTCGTAATGCTACCACTAAGCAGTATAGTTTTTATACCATTGAAAGAATCCTGTTTGACAGTAAAAATTATGAAGATTATGATTTCGAATTAAAATCCAAAATTGAAAAATCAGGGAATGAAGTTTATATCATTAGTTTTAAACCCAAAGCTGATTTGAAAAAATACCTGTACAAAGGAAGTGTTGCTTTCGACCCAAACAGTTATTTGATTTCAGACCTGGAAATCAATTCGGATCAGGAAAATATTGCCTATACCAAAGTTATTAATATTCTCATTATTAAAGCTTCTTTATTGGATTTGAGAGTAAAAACAACATTTAAAATGAGTGATGGAAACTATCTTTTGGCTTTTAGTTCAAGGAAAGGGAAAATTAAAATCTGGAACAAAAAGAAATACAACGAAATGGTAGAATACAAAAGTGATTTAGTAGTTACAGATTTTAAAAAAGAAGATTTTAGTTACAACAAAAAAGAAACCTACCGTGACCGATCTTTATACGAAAGAGGAAACAAATATTCTGAGAAATTCTGGCAAAAAAACAACTCTATGGTTTTAACAGATGAGGAAGCTGAAATCATTAAAAAACTAGAATTGGAGAGCAGTTCGATAAATTAAATTGATTAAGACATTCTTTTCAGGATGTCTTTTTTTTATACTACATTTTATAGCTATTTTTGCAAATAAAGGAAGTTTTTAAAATGCAAAAATACATTAGCCAACTTAATGAAGCCCAACAGGCGCCAGTCTTACAGAAAGACGGGCCTATGATTGTTATTGCAGGAGCAGGTTCTGGTAAAACACGTGTATTAACCGTTAGGATTGCCAATCTGATGAGTCAGGGTGTGGATGCATTTAATATTCTGTCCCTTACTTTTACCAACAAAGCAGCGCGTGAAATGAAAAAGCGTATTGCAGATATTGTTGGAAATTCGGAAGCAAAAAATCTTTGGATGGGTACCTTTCACTCGGTTTTTGCTAAAATCTTACGTTCTGAAGCCGATAAATTAGGCTATCCAAGTAATTTTACGATTTACGATTCGCAGGACAGTGTCCGTTTATTAGGGTCGATTATCAAGGAAATGCAATTGGATAAAGACATCTATAAACCAAAGCAGGTTTTTAGCCGAATATCGTCGTATAAGAATAGTTTAGTTACCGTTAAGGCCTATTTCAACAACCCAGAACTTCAGGAAGCAGATGCGATGAGCAAAAAGCCGCGTTTGGGAGAGATTTATCAGCATTATGTGGACCGTTGCTTTAAGGCCGGAGCTATGGATTTTGATGATTTATTGTTGAAAACCAATGAACTTTTGACGCGTTTTCCAGATGTTTTAATGAAATACCAAAACAGGTTCCGATACATTCTGGTGGATGAGTACCAGGATACAAACCATTCGCAGTACCTGATCGTAAGGGCTTTGTCAGATCGTTTTCAGAATATATGTGTGGTTGGGGATGATGCTCAGAGTATTTATGCTTTCCGCGGAGCGAATATCAATAATATCCTGAACTTCCAGAAAGATTACGATAATGTTACCATGTACCGTCTGGAACAAAATTACCGTTCAACAAAAAACATTGTGGAAGCAGCTAATTCCATTATTGATAAGAATAAAGTCAAGCTTGATAAAATAGTCTGGACAGCTAACGATTACGGGCCAAAAATAAAAATTCACCGAAGCCTTACCGATGGAGAGGAAGGGCGTTTTGTTGCTTCCACTATTTTTGAGGAGAAGATGCAAAAGCAGATGATGAACAGCGAATTTGCCATCTTGTACCGAACCAACGCGCAGTCACGTGCTATGGAAGACGCCTTGAGAAAACGAGATATTCCGTACAGAATTTATGGCGGATTGTCATTTTACCAGCGCAAGGAAATTAAAGACGTTTTGTGTTACCTGAGATTGGTTATCAACCCAAAAGACGAAGAAGCGCTAATCCGTGTGATCAATTATCCGGCAAGAGGAATAGGGGATACGACTGTTGAAAAACTGACTGTGGCAGCCAATCATTACAAGCGTTCTATTTTTGAAGTAATGGAACACATTGATAAAATTGATTTGAAGCTGAATACCGGAACGAAAAATAAATTGCAGGATTTCGTTACCATGATTAAAAGTTTTCAGGTCATTAATGAAAGTCAGGATGCTTTTTATTTGGCAGATCACGTAGCCAAAAAGACCGGGTACATTCAGGAATTAAAGAAAGACGGAACCCCGGAAGGGATTGCCCGAATTGAAAATATTGAAGAGTTGCTAAACGGTATCAAAGACTTTACCGAAGGACAGAAAGAAATCGACGGAGCCCGTGGCGCTTTGTCTGAATTCTTGGAAGATGTGGCATTGGCAACCGATTTAGATAACGATACAGGTGATGATGACAGGGTAGCATTAATGACTATTCACTTGGCGAAAGGATTAGAATTTCCAACGGTTTTTATTGTTGGAATGGAAGAAGACCTGTTTCCGAGTGCTATGAGTATGAGTACCAGAAGCGAATTGGAAGAAGAGCGTCGTTTGTTTTATGTAGCTTTAACCAGAGCCGAACACCAGGCATATCTGACGTATGCGCAATCGCGTTACCGTTGGGGGAAATTAACAGACAGCGAACCTTCACGATTTATAGAAGAAATTGACGGTCAGTTTTTAGAATACCTGACACCAACGGAAACTAATTATAGATACAAACCGATGATTGATCATGATATTTTTGGTGATGCCGATAAATCAAGATTACGACTGTCAAAGCCTGTTGCAGGAACACCTCCTAAATATATTACTAATAATGATCCGGTTTCTTCAGCAAATATCCGTAAATTGAAACCAGTTTCGAGTAATTCGACAGGCAATACCAATTTGTTTGATACCAAATTAACGGCTGGAAATATAGTAATGCATGAGCGTTTCGGAAGAGGGGAAATCTTAAATCTGGAAGGCGTTGGAGCTGATAAAAAAGCGGAAATCAAATTTGAAGTAGGCGGTATTAAGAAACTGTTGTTACGATTTGCGAAATTGGATGTGATAGGGTAGAGACAAAAAAATAGAGCAAAGAAAATAGAAGTTGATTTTTAAAAAAGTAGGATAGTCTTTTTTCTTGATTCTATTCTCTTAATTCTAAAATAAAATATGGCACAATTCATCAAAATATACGAAGATAAAACCAGCGAAGCAGCAATAGCTAAAGTAGTAAAGGTTTTAAAAGACGGCGGATTAATTATTTATCCTACAGATACAGTGTACGGTTTGGGATGCGATATTACCAATACCAAAGCATTGGAACGAATTGCTAAAATTAAAGGGATTAAGCTGGAGAAAGCTAATTTTTCTTTTGTGTGCCACGATTTGAGTAATCTTTCTGATTATGTGAAGCAGATAGACACTTCAACTTTTAAGATTCTGAAGCGGGCATTACCGGGACCCTATACTTTTATACTACCGGGAAATAATAACCTGCCAAAAGAATTCAAAAAGAAAACAACGGTCGGAATTCGTGTACCGGATAATAATATTACGCTAGAAATTGTCAAGATGTTAGGGAACCCGATTGTTTCTACATCGATACATGACGAAGATGAGGTTTTGGAATATTCTACAGATCCTGAATTGATTTTTGAAAAGTGGCAAAACCTTGTAGATTTGGTTATTGACGGTGGCTATGGAGATAATATAGGTTCAACCGTCATTGATTTGTCTGGCCATGAACCGGAAGTAATCCGTGAAGGAAAAGGAAGCCTTGAAATTTTATAATATTACTAATAATCTTACATTAAAAAGTTGTAACTTGGCGTAGTATTTGCTGATATGTTTATAATAATCAAAAAATAGATTTTCAGAAAGATATAGTTTTATATCTCACTTATAAAAGTATGTAGTTCTAGTTTAAATATTTAATTGGTTATTAGAAAAACGAATTAGGAATACATGAGAAAGCAGGTCGAAAGACCTGCTTTTGAATTTTAATATGGCAAGAATTGAATTAATTCTGTCTTTTCATTTCTTTTTCAATCATTTCGTAGAACTGGTCTATTTTTGGCATAATGATAATTCTTGTTCTTCTGTTTTTTGCTTTATTTTCAGGAGTATCGTTTTCAACCAAAGGAATATAATAGCTTCTTCCTGCAGGAATTAGTTGTTTTGGATTAACACCTAAATCATTTTGCAAAACTCTCACAATTGAAGTAGCTCTTTTTACAGATAAGTCCCAATTGTCCAGTAAAACGGTATTTTTAATTGGCACATTGTCTGTGTGTCCTTCTACCATACATTCGAAATCAGGTTTGCTGTTAACTACTTTAGCCACTTTAGCCAAAACGCTTTTTGCTCTGTCGCTTACATCGTAGCTTCCGGATTTGAATAATAAATTGTCTGCAATGGAAATCATTACGACACCTTTTTCCACATTAATATTAATATCTGGGTCATCAATACCCACTTCACGTTTTAAGCTCGTAACCAAAGCCAGAGTAACAGAATCTTTTTTGGTTAAAGCATCCTGCATTCTGCTGATTTTTAAATCTTTTTCTTTGATGGTTTCCAATGCTTTCTCAATGTTTTGGGCTCCTTGAGTTGTCAGTGTAGTCATGTTGCCCATATTGTTGATCAAGTCGGCATTGTTTTTTTTCAGAAATTCATTCTGGCTGGACATCGCCTCTTTTTCAGTTAGACAAGAATTTAGTTTTACAGTACAGGTATTTAATAAATCCTGGATTTCTTTGTTGTGGGCTTCAAGAGCGGCTATTTTTTTCTTTGTTCCGCAAGAAGTCGTTATCAGTGAAATTATCGATAATAAAAGGACTAATTTTCTCATAAATGTGTGAATTTGATTTATTTTAATTTTTCAAAGAGGTTGTCATTGCTGACATAATAACGATAAACGATTGAATTTATTTTGTAATAATTTTCAGATTGTCCGGAGCTGCGCTTGTTTGAGAACTTAAAGATACAACTATAAAAGGAAAAATGAGCATGTAATACGGAGTATAAGTGCTTTGGCTTCCCTTGTGACAGAAAATGAATGCCGGCAATACCATCTAGAATCATACGAATAAAAAGGGTGGGAACTATTGTTTTTCTTGGAAGGTTTTTCGTCAGCATCCAAAGGGAGTTCCTGAAATTCAGAAAGGTTTTCTTTGGACTTCCGGTATTTAAAGTGGCACCGCCCACGTGATATACCGTTGATGCACCGCAATATTTGATAATATACTTTTTATTGAAGGCACGCCAGCACAAATCGATTTCTTCCTGATGGGCAAAGAAATCGGAGTCAAAACCCTGAAGTTCGCGATATACTTCCTTGCGGATGAAAAAGCAGGCACCAGAAGCCCAGAATATTTCGGTAGTATCGTTGTACTGTCCGTGGTCTTTTTCCAATGTTTCAAAAATGCGGCCACGACAGAAAGGAAATCCGTATTTGTCGATAAATCCGCCACCGGCACCAGCGTATTCAAAATATTCTTTGTTTTTAAAATCCAATATCTTAGGTTGGATAATGGCTGTTTGAGGTTCTTTTTCAAATAGAGAAAGAATAGGCTGGAGCCAATTTTCGGTTACTTCAATATCCGAATTAACTAAAGCATAGATTTCTTCTTCTACAAATTGTAATGCTTCGTTATACCCTTTGGCAAAGCCGAAATTATCTGTATTTTTAATGATTTTAACCGATGGAAAATGCTCTTTTACAAACGCAATCGAAGTATCTGTAGAAGCATTATCAGCAACATAAACAACCGCTTCGGGAGAGTGTTGGACTACTGAAGGCAGAAATTGCTCCAATAATTTTACTCCATTCCAGTTTAGTATGACAACGGCGGTATTTGACATTTTTATTTTGTTAAAGGGTATTTGGATTCTTCTGTTCTGATAAGAAGATTCAGTTCATCGAGGGTTATTTTTTTGTCAAAAGCATCCGTAAAGGTTTTTGTCATTTTGACTGCTGTCGAATTAGGATATTTGGCCATAAATTCTTCAAATTCTTTTTTGCTTTCCGGATAGAGGACCATGGTTTCGTAATCGAAATTACCCGTATTATCCAGACCATATAAGTAATTGGTCAGATAATCCTTGTATGCTTCTTTGGCTTCCGGATAAAATTTACTGTCAGGGTATTTGGTCAGGAAGTTTTCCCAATTGATGACCCTGTCAGACACTTCCTTGAGCGAAATGACAAAAGCAGCATCTGCGGCATATAAAGTCGTATTATCGAAGGCTTCCAGTTTCAGATAGTCCACATAATCTTCCGGCAGGTCATTCTTGAAAATATCCAGATAGAAATTGGGAACCGTACGGATTTCAGCCATGCCTTCTCCAATTTCCCATATTTCCACATTGGCTTTGGTAAAGGATTTCACTTTTGTTTTTACTGCATCAGATAACACGATTCTGGCGGTCTTCTGGTCGTAAAATTGGTAATATTCATCCAATATATTGGCATTGGCATCGTTTAGCTGTCCTACAATATCTTCAATGGTTTGTCTAAAGGTCTTGTAAACGGCAACGGAATTTTCTTTATTGACTTTGGCTTTGACCGTACTGATTTCACTGACAATTTCGGCAGTTAGTTTTTCGGTTTTGGAGACCTGAATTTCCCTTGGGGCCTTTTTGGGGGCTTTAGGAAGAACAGCAGTAGTTTCTGTTGGGGTTTCCAGACCATCTGTTGTTTTTTTATCATCGTCTTTACAGGAAAAAAGGGCAATACCGACAGACAGGGATATAGCGCTTACAAGTATTCTTTTCATTCTTTTATAAAACTTTAGTAAAATCCGGGAGGTCTCTTAAAAACTGATATTGTTCTTTTTCGAAATCCATTAGGCAAAAATAATGATTTAGTCCGTTGGTTACCATTAAATATTGAGATTCTAGCACCATATTATAACGGGCAATCTGGTCGAAGGTCTTTTGAGAAATAGGAACTTCAGGAGCTTTGCATTCGATAAGAAGAAACAAGGTGCCGTCAGGACGAAAAACGACGATGTCATAACGTTTGGTTAAACCGTTGACCTTGATTGATTTTTCTACGTTAATATAGGATTTAGGATAGTTTTTTTGCAGCAGCAGAAACTGAACTACGTGCTGGCGTACCCATTCTTCAGGTGTGAGAATCACAAATTTTTTACGGATTTCATCAAACACAGCGACTTTATTTTCACTATTTTTGAACCGGAATGAATAGGAAGGAAAATTCAGTTTTTGCATTTCACAAAGCTATTATCAAATAACCAAATAAACAAATCGACTTATTTTGGATGAAGTTTTAAAAATTATAAAAGAAATACAAGCCGGAAACATCAGGCCAATCTACTTTCTGATGGGAGAAGAACCGTATTACATTGATAAGCTGGCGGAATATATCGAACAGAATATATTGCAGGAACATGAGCGGGATTTTAACCAAACCGTGTTGTACGGACGCGATGTAACAATAGAAGATGTTGTTGGAAATGCCAAGCGTTTTCCAATGATGGCCGATCGTCAGGTGGTGATTGTCAAAGAAGCTCAGGATTTGTCGAGAACGATAGACAAACTGGAATCATATGCCGAAAACCCACAGCCTACTACAGTGCTGGTGATTTGTTACAAATACAAAACGCTCGATAAGCGTAAGAAAGTTACTAAAGTACTGGAGAAAGCCGGAGTTGTTTTTGAAAGTAAGAAATTATATGAAAATCAAGTAGGTACCTGGCTTGTTAGGGTTTTACAAGGAAAAAAACTGAATATTGAGCCTAAAGCGGCTGCCATGTTTGTCGATTTTCTGGGTACAGATTTAAGTCGCATTGCCAACGAGATTGATAAATTAGCTATCATTCTTAAACCCGGAGAAACTATTACCCCGGCGATAATAGAACAGAATATAGGATTCAGTAAGGATTTTAACCCTTTTGAGCTGCGTAAGGCTATAGGGGAAAGAAATCAGTTGAAAGCCTACCAGATTGCAGATCATTTTGCTAAAAATCCAAAAGACAATCCTATTGTCCTCACCATTGGGCTTGTGTACAGTTTCTTTTCGCAACTGCTGCAATACCATGGGTTGAAAGATAAAAATCCTAAGAACGTAGCATCTGTACTGAAAGTAAATCCGTTTTTCCTGAAAGATTATGATGTGGCGTTACGGAATTACCCAATGAAGAAAGTGAGCGCTATTGTAGGAACATTGCGAGATATTGATGTAAAGAGTAAAGGTGTGGGTGCTAATGGATTGCCACAGGCTGATTTATTGAAGGAGATGCTGGTGAAGATTTTTAATTAGAAGTTAAATGTGAGATAAAAGAAAATAGAAAAGGCTGTCCGGTTTGGATGGTCTTTTTTTGTGGACTTAATACCAAAATACTTGTAAGAAATATAATATGTTAAATTTTTAAAGTAGCTTTTTACTTACAATATTTTTTATATATTTATGAATCAAAGTTTTATTATTAATTATAATTATTAAAAAATGAAAAAACAAGTTTTAATTCTTACAGTTATTTTAAGTGCCTTTTTGTTTCCTGTCCCCTTTAAGCAGAAAAAAAATGATTCATTAATATTCTATAAAGGCATCTGAAAAGTTTAATTTCAGATGCCTTTTTTAATAATGATTTCTGTTTAAAAAAACTCTATTTTTCCCAATCCAAACTAAAATATTTCCTAATTTAGGGGGAAAATTATTAAACAACCCGCAATGAGAACATTAGATCAATGGTTTGAAGAGTACGCAGTAAGCCATCAAAACCCTAAAAACAAGGCCATACATTACATTTGTGTTCCTGCTATTTTCTTTTCGATTGTAGGTTTACTAATGAGTATTCCAAGTACTTTTTTAAGTAATACAATACATTTAAACCAACCCATTATTGAAAATTGGGCAGTTGTAGCGTTGCTTTTCGTACTGTTTTTTTATGTCCGTCTGTCTGTCTCTATGGCATTTAAAATTGCCATTTTCTCGTTTCTCTGTGTTCTCCTTAATTTTTATATAGGTAAGATGGTGCCGCTTTGGGCTTTTTCTTTAATTGTTTTTGCTATTGCCTGGATTGGTCAGTTTTATGGACATAACATTGAAGGGAAAAAACCGTCATTCCTTAAAGATTTACAATTTTTACTGATCGGCCCGGCTTGGGTTGTTCAGCATTTATTTTCAAAAAAATAATAGCACCGGGAAGTCTAAGAGAAAACAAATCAACCTATGTTAATTGAAACTTTACAACAGCTTTTTGACAGAGATTTAAACAAATTGAAGTCTGAAATTGAGTCATACCAAAATGAAAAATCACTTTGGGTGATTGATAAAAACATTGCAAATTCAGCAGGAAACCTTTGTCTTCATTTGATAGGAAACCTTAATTGGTTTATTGGCGCCACATTTGGAAAAACAGGCTATGTGCGAAACAGAGAATTGGAATTTTCTCAGAAAGATGTTCCGCAGTCTGAATTAATACAAAGGATTGAAGAGACCATTCTCGTGGTTCGACAAGGGTTGGATGCCTTGACGGAAGAAGATTTAAAAACAGATTATCCTATTGTGGTTTTTGAATATAAAACAACAACAACATTTTTTCTGGTACATCTTACGGCGCATTTATCCTACCATTTGGGACAAATTAATTACCACAGACGATTACTGGACTAAATCAAAAGAAAAATAGAATAATAGGAATGAATGAAGAAGAAAGCATCTATTCTTCAGAAAAAAAAGACCAATGAAAGAATGGGTGTAAATTCCATTTCTGTTTCATGATGAATGGGCTTATTTTGCCGGAAAAGCATTAGAATAGGTAAGTTGAAAACAATAATCATATGAAATTCAATACTATAGTAACGAACCATTAAAAACCAAAAAGATGACTCCGATTTTTAAAAATATTTTAGCTGTCCTAGCGGGTATTGTGATAGGCAGTATTGTCAATATGGGAATAATTATGATAAGCGGGTCAATTATTCCGCCTCCTGAAGGGGCTGATCTTACTACAGAGGAAGGATTGAAAGCGGCAATGCATTTGTTCGAACCGAAACATTTTATTTTTCCTTTTTTGGCGCATGCTTTGGGAACGTTAGTCGGCGCTTTTATCGCGGCTCTCATTGCAGCTAATAATCAAATGCGTATTGCTATGGGTGTGGGTATTTTCTTCCTGATAGGCGGAATTGCCAGTATTGTAATGCTTCCGTCTCCAATATGGTTTACTATTGCAGACTTAGCAGGTGCTTATATTCCTATGGGCTATTTGGGTTGGAGACTGGCTGGAGCCAAAAAATAATTTTTAGTCTGTTAACAGTTTACTTCGTTAAATAAAAAATAAAATGCAAATGACTGAAAACAAGAAAACAGTACAAAACTATATGGATGGTTTTGTGGCCGGAGATCATGATGAAATTTTATCATGTCTCGCTGACAATGTTTCCTGGTTTATACCTGGCGCATTTAGTATTACAGGAAAAGAAGCTTTTAAAAAAGAAATTAATAACGAGAATTTTGAAGGGCTCCCGGGAATTAAAGTCACCAGAATGGTGGAAGAAAATGATATTGTCATTGCTGAAGGAATAGTCCAATGTAAAATGAAAAACGGAGGTTTTTTGGACGCTTTTTTCTGTGACGTTTTTCACATGGAAAGCGGAAAAATAAGGCATTTAACTTCTTATTTAATGAATAAATAACGGTTGGTCTGTTCCTAAAAAAAGAAACGGGTTAAAAATAGAGCATCTAATCTTTTTATCTTTAGTAATTATTTTCTAAAACAATAAAAATCGCGATATTTGCGCCCCCGAATCTTCGGTAATTTGAATTTAATACGAAAAGAAAAATGATGAATAAAAATACAGTATTGGCTTGGGCAACCTTGATTATGGTTGTTATGGGATTGATATTAATAGGGCTGGGAATTTTCAAATATGATGATGTGGCCGGATGGGGCTTTGGTGCTGTAGGTATTGGTTTCTTAGCAAATGCTTGGGTTTTTAACGCCTTAAAAGGAAGGGTTTAATTTCGGATTTAAAAGAAATAAAAAATAAAGATTAATCAAATAAACATAAAATGTCAGACGATAAAAAAGTAATATTTTCGATGTCGAAAGTTAGTAAAACCTATTCTTCAACGAATAAACAGGTTTTAAAAGATATTTACCTTAGTTTCTTCTACGGAGCCAAAATTGGTATCCTTGGTTTGAACGGTTCAGGTAAATCCTCACTTTTGAAAATTATTGCCGGAGTAGATAAAAATTACCAGGGTGATGTAGTGTTTGCACCGAATTATACAGTAGGTTACCTTGAGCAGGAACCACAATTGGATGAGACCAAAACAGTAATTGATGTGGTTCGTGAAGGAGTTGCCGAAACAATGGCAATTCTTGAAGAATTCAACCAAATCAATGATATGTTTGGTTTGCCTGAAGTGTATGAAGATGCAGATAAAATGGACAAGTTAATGGATCGTCAGGCGGCATTACAAGATAAAATCGATGCTAGCGGTGCCTGGGAAATCGATACCAAATTAGAAATCGCAATGGATGCCTTACGTTGTCCTGATCCTGAAACGCCAATCAATGTGCTTTCAGGTGGAGAAAAACGTCGTGTGGCTTTATGCCGATTGTTATTGCAGCAACCGGATGTATTGCTGTTGGATGAGCCTACGAATCACTTGGATGCTGAATCTGTACTTTGGCTGGAACAACATTTATCACAATACGCTGGTACAGTAATTGCTGTGACACACGACAGGTATTTCCTTGATAATGTTGCGGGTTGGATTCTTGAGTTGGATAGAGGAGAAGGTATTCCATGGAAAGGAAATTATTCTTCTTGGTTAGACCAAAAATCAAAACGTATGGAGCAGGAAGAAAAAGTTGCTTCAAAACGCAGAAAAACTTTAGAACGTGAGCTGGATTGGGTTCGTCAAGGTGCCAAAGGCCGTCAGACAAAGCAAAAAGCGCGTTTACAGAACTATGATAAACTTTTGAACGAAGATCAGAAAGAGCTTGACGAAAAATTAGAAATTTATATTCCTAACGGTCCGCGTTTGGGAACTAATGTAATCAATGCGAATCATGTGGCTAAAGCCTATGGAGATAAATTGTTATATGATGATTTGAATTTTACTTTACCTCAGGCTGGAATTGTTGGAATTATCGGACCAAACGGTGCCGGTAAAACGACTATTTTCAAAATGATTATGAAAGAACTACAACCTGATGGCGGAGAGTTTGAAACGGGTGAAACAGTAAAAATCGCTTACGTTGACCAATCGCATTCCAACATTAATCCTGAAAAATCAATTTGGGAAAATTTCTGTGACGGACAGGAGTTAATTATGATGGGCGGTCGTCAGGTAAATTCAAGAGCTTATTTGTCCCGTTTTAATTTTGGAGGAAGTGACCAGAATAAAAAAGTAAATACATTGTCAGGTGGAGAACGTAACCGTTTGCATTTGGCCATGACTTTAAAAGAAGAAGGAAACGTACTTTTACTGGATGAGCCAACGAATGATTTGGACATTAACACACTTCGTGCTTTGGAAGAAGGTTTGGAAAATTTCGCAGGTTGTGCTGTAGTTATTTCTCACGACAGATGGTTTCTGGACAGAATTTGTACACATATTCTGGCTTTTGAAGGTGATTCTCAAGTGTATTTCTTTGAAGGTGGTTTCTCAGATTATGAAGAAAATCGTAAAAAACGTTTGGGTGATGTTGCTCCAACGAGAATTAAATATAAAAAACTGATAAGAAGTTAGAATAAAAGCGGCCAAAAGCCGCTTTATTTTTTATATATAATAAGCTGATTTAAATTGACTTGTAATTTTTATGTGTATTTTTGAATGAACTAACTCATCCAAAATTTATTTATGAGAATAGTACCAGATAGATTTTATTTTATTTTTCTATTGTTATCATTTCAGTGGTGTTTTTCACAAGAACCAACGGTTTCAAAGAAAAGCATTCAGACTAAACTGAATGAAGCAAGTTTAGCCTTATCTGAATTAGATGCAGATAAGTCTTTGCGTTTGTCACAGGAAGCCTTATCGGAAGCAAATTCTATAAATGATGACGAACTTATTGCAAAAGCATATAACGTTATAGCCTCTAATTTTCTGGAATTTTCGGATAGTAAAGAGTCTATTACTTATTATGAAAAGGCATTATTTCACGCAAAACAAACTGATAACGATACTATAAAAGACTGGATTTATAATAATCTGGGAAACGCATATACTTATAAGGATATTGATTTTAATAAAGGAATCAATTACTATAAGCAAGGGTTGGTTTATACTGAAAAAACGAAAAATCCTATTCAGATTACATACAATGCTTTAAATATATCCGGGGCCTATTTTGACAGGAAAGAATTTGATAAAGGTTTCCCTTTTTTACAAAAAGCCAACAAATATATTGGACAGCATAATGAAATAGAAGCAAGAATTACTTTGTTTTCGCAATACGGCAGTTATTACAGTCATTTGAAACAGAATGAAAAAGCTGAAGAAAATTTTAAAAAAGCGATTTCTTACGGCGAACATGAAAAAACAGATTTACTGGACTCTTATTTAGCAGAAGTATATAATGATTTTTCGAAGCATTATTTTCGAAACAAAAACTACGAATTAGCCTATCATTACTTAGAATTATATCATGTCCTTGAAGATAAGATTTATAACATTGAGCGTAGCAAAAAAGCAAGCAGTTATGAAAGTAAAATTCAGATAGACGAATTTAAGCGTCAAATCAGTGATATTGAACAAGAAAAAGAACAGAAAACAAAAAGCCTTCAAAAAACCCAAATCATTGTTTTTCTTTTTGTTATCATTTTTCTCATTTTACTATTATTGATTTACAGTTTATTCAAAAATAATAACACAAAAAAAGTGAGTAACAAGGCATTGCAATTTGCCAATTATGAGCTTCAGATTGCCAAAGATAAAGCAGAAGAATCTACAAGGCTGAAATCACAATTTGTATCTACTATCAGCCATGAGCTGAGAACTCCGTTATACGGTGTTGTCGGGATTACAGACATCATCGCCGAGGAGCATCCGGAAATAAAAAACAGCCCTTATTTGAAATCATTAAAATTTTCTGCCCAATATTTATTGTCACTTGTGAATGATATTTTGCAGGTATATAAAATTTCTGAGAAAAAAATCGTTTTAATCAATTCGGGTTTTAATCTAGAAGAAGAGCTTAATGCTATTTTGGGAAGTCTTCAGTTTTTGGCTTTTAAAAATAACAATGAAATTCGACTGGAATTTGATGAGAATATCCCGAAATTCATCAATTCCGATAAAGTAAGGTTATCACAGATTTTTATGAATCTGATCAGTAATTCGCTCAAGTTTACTGAAGAGGGCAGTGTAATAATTAAGGCAAGTTTGGTGGAGAAAAAATCAGACTTCTGTTTAATCCATTTTGAAGTAAATGATAATGGAATCGGAATTTCCAAAGAGGATCACGAGAAGATATTTGAACAATTTGTGCAGATTGAACGAAGAGATGACGACTATCAGGGAACAGGGTTGGGGTTGCCAATTGTAAAAAAGCTGGTACACCTTTTTGGAAGTGAAATCCAATTGGAAAGTGAAGAGAAAAAAGGGACGAAAATCAGCTTTGATATTAGTTTTGAAACTGTCAATGAGGCGACAATTACTATTATAGATGAAGAAAAAAATGTTTCAAAATCAAATAGAAAACTGCAGGTTCTTTTAGTGGAAGACAATAAGATAAACCAAATTGTGACTCAAAAGATTTTAGACAGCTTTGGTTATATTACAACAATAGTTAATAATGGGTACGATGCAGTTGAACTATTGAAAATTAAGAACTTTGACATAATTTTGATGGATATCAATATGCCAAAGATAAATGGTTTTGAAACTTCCATACTTATCAGAAGCCTGGGAATTAACACACCTATTGTTGCTCTTACAGCATTTGATAAGCAGGAAATTGTAGGGCAAATAAAGAGTTCAAGCATGAATGGAATAATTGTCAAACCATTTGAATCTAAAGCGTTGAACGATTTAATAGTAGAATTAGTAGGTTAAATATAACCCTTCTTTCAATGCAAAAAGGCCTCCTAACTTTACAGTCAAAAGGCCTTTTCCAAATAAAAGCAAGATGAGAAATTTTATTGCATTTTCAGTACTTTAAATATAGAACGACGATTAAGCTGGTGTGCTGCTTCAGAACAATCGGCACCATCTTTACAATCGTTTACAAGATTATATTCTCCAAAACCTTCGAACTTTTTAATTCTTTTAGGATCAACTCCTCTCGAAATTAAATAATCGTGGGTTGAATTAGCTCTTCTTATAGATAAGGCTTCATTGTATTTGAAACTACCTCGGCTATCTGTATGAGATTCAATCTCAATTGCCATTGTCGGATAGGTAATCAGCATCAAATCAGCAACTTTGTTTAATTCAACCGCAGCATCAGGCCGTATATTGGACTTATCAAAATCGAAGTAAATATTTTCGATATTCACCCCAGCCAGTAAATCAACATCTTGTACTGGATCCAATTCAAAATCAACGATAATAAAAGTTTTTCCTTTCGAATTACGAGTATCACCTATTTTTGAAGGTTCAGGCATGTATTTCGGATGAGAAGCTTCAATAGTATACGTAGTTTCCCGATCTACATTAATGCTGTATTTTCCTTTGGCATCTGTTACTAAATCAGCAATCTGATTGCCGTCTTTGTCTTTAATAACAATTTTTGCATCCTGTATCGGCATTTTATTAATAGCATCGGTCACAGTTCCTTTGATGGCAAAAAGAGGAATTCTGTCAAAGCCATAAATATCATCATCACCCATACCGCCTTCACGGTTTGAAGCAATAAAACCGGTTTCTCCTGAATCATTTAAGAAAAAGGAAAAGTCATCCATATTTGAATTTACAGGAACTCCAAGGTTAATGATATCCTGAATATTCCCTTCGTCATTTAAAACAGTGGTAAAAATATCCAGTTGACCAAGACCAAGCAATCCGTCAGATGAAAAGAATAAATTTCCATCATTATGAACAAACGGGAAAAGTTCGTTTCCTTCGGTATTGATCTTGTTTCCAAGATTTACAGGAGTGCCATAGGAATCTCCATCAACACTTACTTTATAAAGATCTGATTTTCCAAAACCACCTGGCATATCTGAAGCAAAGTAAAGCGTTTTACCGTCAGACGAAAGACTAGGATGTCCTACAGAATAATTTGCATTATTGAAAGGCAATTCTTTTATATTAGTCCATTTGTTGTCATTGTCTACTGTTGCTCGGTATATTTTCAGATTACTGGTACCCTGAGCATCTTTACCTTTCTTATTGTCAGTGTAATTATTTCGTGTAAAGTACAGTGTTTTACCATCTTTTGAAAAAGAAACCTGACCTTCGTGAAATCGGGTATTTACATCACCTTTTAGCTTTTGAGCTTCTGAAAAACTGTCTCCGTTTCGGGTTAGTTGGAATAACTCCAGGAACGGTTGACGATTCCAAGAATAGGTTCTTTTAATACCAACTCCTTTGTCTCTGCTGGAAGCAAAAGTGATAAGATTGTTCTTCTCTGTGGCTCCAAAATCACTTAATTCAGAATTAAATGGTACCGGTTTAGAAAAATACTGCTGCTTGATCTGGTAAATATTTGTGATGAAATTTTCATCTTCAGCAATTTTCTGAATACGGGAGTCAACAACACCAGTCTCTTTGTACTTATTAATCCATACTTTAGATTCATCGTACTTTTTAAGTGCACGGAGAGCCATCGCATAGTTGAGATAGTATTCAGGATCTACTTTTTCCTGTTTGACTACATCTTGGTAATATACAGCGGCATTTTCCGGATCACGTAACATCGAATAGCAATCGGCCAAACGTCTTTTGGCATAATCTGCATTGTAATTGTTGGCCAGCATTTCTTTGTAAACATCGATTGCTTTTACAAATGAAAAACTGTTATACAAAGCATCTGCTCTTTTTTGTTTCCCAAACTGAGCTGAAGCAGAAGGAATATTTCCAAAAAGTAAAACAGATATCAGGATATATTTTAAAACTTTTTTCATAATTCAGTCATTTTAGATTAGAAATAACGAGGTGATTTGTATTTCGATTTATCGAATTTGAAATCATAAATAAGGAAAATCTCATGTGAACCATTTGTATATGGTTTGATTTCTGATATTGGATAATCATATGCATATCCTATACGCAGCTGATCGGTTATTCTAAAATCAACTAATGCACCAACCGAATCATCAAATCGATAAGAACCTCCAATCCATAATTTTTCATTAAATAAAAACGAAAGTGTTGCATCGTATGATAATGGTGAACCTTTAGTGTATTTTACCAGCCCTGTAGGACGCATTTTGATGTTACCACTTTGATTAAGATCGAAAACATAACCTGCAATTCCATAAAAATGGGATTGTTCAAGAGCAACGTACTCTCCGGTTTTATTATAATCATTTTCTACCAGTTTAGGAGACGAAACGCCTAGATACCATTTCTGTTGATGAAGATACAAACCTGCACCGATATTTGGTGTCCATCGGTTTAATTTATCCTGAAAATAAGGATCATTATACACATCTGGGTCGTTAAATAGTACTTCATCGATTTTATAATGACTAAAGCCTCCTTTTACCCCGAATGCCAATTTTGTATTTTCTGATAAATTTATAGTATATGAAAAATCGGCATATACATAACTGAAGTTTTCATAACCCAACCTATCGTTTATAAAAGAAAGCCCCACACCAATATGTTCATTTCTTAATGGTGTATGAACAGAGAGCGTTTGAGTTGTTGGTCCTCCATCTAAGCCAACCCATTGGCTTCTATGGAGTCCAACAATTGATAATGCTTCACGACTTCCTGCATAAGCAGGATTTATCGAAATAGTATTATACATATACTGAGTGAACTGTGGTGTTTGTTGTGCTATGGCTCCAAACACATTTAGAACTATAATGATTGTTACATAAATATTTTTCATAACTGTTAGTTTTTAGTTCCTAAATAAATATACCCTTTAAACACATCAAATCCACTGTTTACAATATTTACAATGTAGTAATAGGTACCTGATGGCAGATTGCTGTCTGTAACTCCGTTTCTGGCTTTTCCGTCCCAATTGTTTTCATAATCCGGATTTTCATAAATCAGAGCTCCCCATCTGTTGAATATTTTTACATCGTAAGTAAATCCGCAAGGTTCAAGACCTCCAATTTCAAAATAGTCATTGTGAGAATCATTATTTGGAGTAACAACTTTTGAAATTTTAAGATCACTGATAGTACATGGTAAAACCACGCAATCATCATTAATAGTCATGTAAACTTCAATAACTCTAGGACAACTTCCGCCTTGTACAGTATATTGGTATACGTAGAATCCAACCTGAAGGGCATGAGGGTCTAAAATACTTCCTGATAGTCCTCCGGAATTATTTACATCAACCCAAGTTCCTTGAGATTCTTCAGGAGACAAGTCCAAATAACTAAATAAATCAACACTTGAATCATTTACACATAACTCTTTGTCTACATGAGAGAAAGGTTCTCCAATTGTTATGTATATGGTTTGTGTAAATTCGAATGAGTTTTCACAGTCGTCAGTCGCTACCCAATGTCTGATTATTGTATAAGAATATTGGGTCTGATCCACAGTGTTTTCAGTATAAACAACATTTACAGATGTAGCACAATTGTCAGTGAAAACGAGTTCCGGTTTAGGAGGGATTTCGTTGCAGCTAACATTTATAATTTCATCAGCAGGAGTTGTTAATAATGGAGCAGTAGTATCTTGAACTGAGATAATCTGAGTATGAGAAACACTATTACCGGCACAATCTGTAGCTGTCCAGGTTCTTCTTATAGTATAGTTTGAAGCACAACCACCTTCTTCATTATAATTGATATTCTCTGTATATACTACGGCTACCTGATTGTCGCAATTGTCAGTGGCAGTTAACACCACTGCAGCTGGAACACTATCACATTCTACAGTTACATTTCCAGGAAGAACTTCGGCAGCGAATATTGGTGCTGTAGTATCTTCTACTGTGATGATTTGTGTATGTGAAGTATTGTTTCCGGCACAATCGGTTACAGACCAGTTTCTAGTGATGGTAT
>NZ_JBOGUT010000018.1:0-76223 GCF_050696275.1 Flavobacterium sp. | reverse complement strand
CTTGCGAAATAACAGCTAATTTAAAGCCCAAATTATAATCGCGTTGACTACGCTTTTCTGCGCTGTTTTCTGATCTATTCATAATAAGTCAATTTTATGTCAACTTATTTCAGGACGGGACATTTTAAATAAAAAAAGCCAAACATGTCGTTTGGCTTTTTTTATTTGTATCGGGTTATTTCGGCTTAATTAAAAACAACCCCTATTTTTTTAACTTTGTTTGCACTATCTGTTTCTGTAAACAAAATAGCTTTAGAATCCTTTACTTTAAATCGGGAATTACCTAAATAATTGAATTCGTGTTTTTCAAATTTAGTCGACATTTGTTCAATCGGTATTCCAACAGACAACGTATTTAATTTCCATTTTTTACCTGTAATTGTAAAGTTTTTAATTAGGTCATTTTGCATTTCAATAACCAAACCATCATATGTAAAGGTAAAAACCGGCGCTTCTTTAGCGTCAGGCACTTCTTTATCTAATGTTATGGCGCCACCCAAGATTGCTTCTACTTTTTGAACAGAAATCTTATCACAGGCATTTATACTTTTATTTGTTTTGGCATTTGTCAATAACAATGAGCAAGTCCCTTGCTGACTAGTAAAACCAGTCAAAAAACAACTTAATAGGATTACAGACACGATGCAGAGAATTCTTGTTTTCATTATGAGAGATTTTCTAAATTATTTTTTTATGGTAATTAATAATGTGTAAATATAAAATAGCAGTTTGAATATTCAAGTAACTTGATTTATGAAATTTCAATCCATTTTGAATTCCCTTTTTCAGTAGCATCCAATAAATCTAAATTGAGTTTTTTTGAAAAAACGATACCAAAATCTAATGCCGCTTGAAGTTCTTCATAATTGGAAACATTGAAATGCTTATTCCCTTTGTACCACAAATTCACTTCGAAAATTTCTTTTTGCGAATTTTTAAAAACCGAAACGTATTCCAATTGCGGAATTTCGGAATAATAGTTAACCTTAAAGATTCCTACCCTATACTCCGTTTTGAGCTTTTCTCTTTCTGAATCGATAAAAAGAGTCTTAATTAATGAAAACTTCAGTCCTCCAAAAAATGCAAATAGGGATAATTTTAAATAACCGATTACTCGTTTCGTGGTTTTTGTTTCTGCAGCAATCCCACTAACATACAAATCATAAAAGAAATTGAACAGAAAAACAATGGATGCCATAAATAATAATGCTGCAATAACTGTTTGCCAAAAAGGCTTTTTCCCCTCACTTACAATGATTAGGTTTTGATTGTTTTCCATTTTTCAAATATAAAAAAAGCCAAACAATATTGTTTGGCTTCTTCCTTTTATTTTAAATTGTCTTAGTCTGCTAAAACAATTATTTTGTTGTCATTCATTTCGATAGTTCCAGAATTGATTGGCAACCAAAATGTCTGTTCGTTTACTTTGTTAAATCTTGCTTTAAATTCTTTAGCAATTTTCAAATCTGAACCTACAATCTTTACGTTTCCTTCTTTTAATAACGACACGATTGGCGCGTGGTTATTAAGCATTTGGAACTCACCATTTACTCCCGGAACAGCTACTGAAGTAACTTCTCCTGAAAATAATGTGGCTTCTGGTGATACTATTTCTAAAATCATAATTTTATTATTTTGAATTTTGAATTATAAATTTTGAATGAAAAGGAAAATTAGAATTAACTAATTTAAAATTCAACATTTAAAATTTAAAATAAAATTAAGCTTCTGCTAACATTTTTTGTCCAGCTTCGATAGCATCTTCGATAGTACCTTTAAGGTTGAATGCTGCTTCTGGAAGGTGATCTAATTCACCATCAATAATCATGTTAAATCCTTTGATAGTATCTTTAATATCAACCAATACCCCTGGAATACCAGTAAATTGCTCAGCAACGTGGAAAGGTTGAGACAAGAAACGCTGTACACGACGTGCTCTTGATACAGAAAGTTTATCTTCTTCAGACAATTCTTCCATACCTAAGATTGCGATGATATCTTGTAATTGTTTGTATTTTTGTAAAATTTCTTTCACTCTTTGTGCACAATCGTAGTGCTCATCACCTAAAATTTGTGGTGTCAGGATACGAGAAGTAGAATCTAACGGGTCAACCGCAGGATAAATACCTAACTCAGCAATTTTACGAGACAATACCGTTGTCGCATCTAAGTGAGCAAACGTTGTTGCCGGTGCCGGGTCAGTTAAGTCATCTGCAGGAACGTAAACCGCCTGTACAGATGTAATAGAACCTTTGTTTGTAGAAGTAATACGCTCTTGCATCGCTCCCATTTCAGTAGCTAATGTTGGTTGGTATCCTACCGCAGATGGCATACGTCCTAAAAGTGCAGAAACCTCAGAACCTGCTTGTGTAAAACGGAAAATGTTATCTACGAAGAAAAGAACGTCTTTTCCTTGATCTGAACCAGCTCCATCACGGAAATACTCTGCAATAGATAATCCTGACAAAGCAACACGAGCACGTGCTCCCGGTGGCTCATTCATTTGACCGAAAACGAAAGTAGCTTTAGACTCTCTCATTCCTGGTTTGTCAACTTTAGACAAATCCCATCCTCCATTTTCCATAGAGTGCATGAAATCGTCACCGTATTTAATAATTCCTGACTCTAACATCTCGCGAAGTAAGTCATTCCCTTCACGTGTTCTTTCACCTACTCCTGCGAATACTGAAAGTCCACCGTGACCTTTTGCAATATTGTTAATCAATTCCTGAATCAATACGGTTTTACCTACTCCTGCACCACCGAACAATCCAATTTTACCTCCTTTAGCGTAAGGCTCGATCAAATCGATTACTTTGATACCTGTAAATAAAACTTCTGACGAAGTTGATAAATCTTCAAATTTTGGTGCTTGACGGTGGATAGACATTCCGTTTTCACCAGTTTTAGGTAAATCACCTAATCCGTCAATGGCATCTCCAATAACGTTGAATAAACGACCGTAAACATCTGGTCCAATCGGCATTTGAATTGGCGCTCCAGTACCTACTACTTCATATCCTCTGCTCAAACCATCTGTTGAGTCCATCGAGATTGTACGAACTGTATTTTCTCCAATGTGAGATTGTACTTCAAGTACTAATTTTGTACCGTCTTTTTTAGTGATTTCTAACGAATCATAAATTTTTGGAAGTTCAACATCTGCTGTGTTGAAAATTACATCGACAACTGGTCCAATGATTTGCGCAACTTTTCCTATTACTTTAGACATGCTTATGTATTTATTAAATAGCTATTTAGATTTCTAAAAAACAAGTGTTTTTTCAGAGTGCAAAGATAATTTTTTAAAATATAAAATCAATAATTTTTTTATGTTTTTTCAGAATTTCTGAAAACAGTTAATTTTATTGCTGAATAAATCGCCTCAAAATTGCCCTAAATAAAAAACCATCAACAAATGTCGATGGTTTTTTAGAATAAATAATCCCTTTATAAAGAAGCTGGATATTGAATCTGATAATTCCCTAAATCAATTGGTCTAAACGTTGAACCGTATTTTGCATTGATCGCTTCTAAAAATTTGTTCGCAATCATGGCATAACCTCTAGCTCCCGGATGAATCCCATCTAAAGAGAAGGCACCTCCTGTAACATAAGCAGCTGTCATATGATAGTTTCCAAAACGAATACCGCCATTCACTAATTGCTCCATTACAGATTTTGCATCAAAAAATGCCAAGTCGTTAGCTTCTGCTGCATTCTTGATAGTCACATTGTAAGCATCAGTTGCTGTTTTGATGGCATTAGTCTCCGAAGGAATTAAAACATCTTTATCCTGTAACGGATATGTCACACCTACTTTATCAAATGGTGCTGGAACACCTGCTTGAGAAGTTCCTATAATTGATCTTGTAGGCAGAACCACAAAATCCCTATCGCCAGTATTTCTTGCGTGACGAGCCTGACCGTATAATCCTCCCATCAAACCAGCTTGGGCAGCCGGTACTCCATTAGCCATTAAAGCACCTGTAATTTGAGCTGAGTAATTTGTTAAACTTTCGTCTTTAATCAGCAATGGATTAGTACTTCCAGCCGACAATGTTACGATACGCGCACCTTCACCATAAGCTGTTAGAATTGCATCGATTGGGCCTAGCAGCTGAGTATTCAGTTGAGTAGCAGTTGCCACATCTAAAGGAACCGGATTTGTAGGAACCGTTGTAAAATAAGGCAATGTGTTAATATAAGGTAAATTAGCAACAACCCCTTTTTTACCACCCGCAACAAGTTGAGTCACCAAGCCATTGTATACACTATTAAAAGCTGTTGGGTCCGTAATATCATTAGGTCCATAAGTAGCCGGATTAGGATTTCCTGTTTGATCTACCCCAATTCCTCCTGAAGTGGCATATGACAAAACATCATTTCCACCAATCCATAACGAAAAGAACGTTGGCTGTTGCGTTAATGCATCAGCAATAATTGACGTACTTGGAGAAGAAGCGAATCTTGCAAAATACGGATTTGCCAAACCTCCAGGTACACCCGCAGGATTTCCGTATCCCGCAGCAAGCAAATGAAAACTTTTTGCTCCAGGCACTCCTAAATTACTAATAGGACCCGTTACATGATTTGTAACTTCTGTAACCGGAAGTCCAGGAACCGGAACCGGCCCTACACCATTAAAATAAAGCCTTGTCCCTTGAATTGGAACTCCCATAAACAACAACCCTCCTTTATTATCATCTCCACAAAGAGGAGCGCTGAATGAACCGCCGCCAACCTGAGCAAATTGCTGAGCAAGCAGAGATGGATATCCGTTCTGTTGTCCTTTTTTAAATAAAGCTCCATCACTAAATCCAGCTGCAAAAGAATCTCCTAAAGCAACGTACTTTGAAAAATTTGCCGAACCGGCACTTACCGGCTCCTCAGAAACCGCATCATCGTCATTACATGCTACAAAGCTCAAAGAAACTAACAGCAGCCATTTTATATTTTTTATCATAATTCTTTACTTTAAATAAGTTTATAATCTGTATGATTATGGATTAATTGTCCATGAAGCATAGTACTGTTGTCCGATAGCCCCAGCTCCAATTACCTGAATATAGTCTTTACCACCAATGTTAGCTCCTCCTATTTTCACTACTGATTTAAGGAAAGGGATAGCATAGTTAATCTGAGCATCAAAAACAACATTCTCAGGAACCATACCATCAGCAAAAGATGATTGCCATAAGTATTCCGTATTCCATCTTACGTTTGTATTGAAACCAAAATTCTTGAATAATTTATCATTACCGAATGACCCCTTGATTCTGTGTTTAGGCGTATTGAATCCTGGTGCAAAATCCGGATCAGATGATTCATCAAAATCAAAGTCTGAGAAATTATAATTTACTCCAACTTCATAATTGCTGTACACTTTTCTAGACAATCCGATTCCAAAACCAGAAGATGAAATTTTAGCATCAGTATTGGTATATATTTGGAATACTCTTCTGTCTCCATTAGCTAAAGCAGCGTAAGACGTTGGAGTCCCAACTGCACCATAATAAGGTGTGATTACTCTTTCCTGGCTTAAGAAATCATTATAAATATTGTAATATCCGGTAATATCGACAGACATTTTTTCAACCACTGAACGGTAACCCAATTCGAATGCCTGTACCTTCTCTGGTTTAACCAAACCAATATTAGCCACAACTAGTTTAGTCGGATCTCCAGTAGCTGCAAAATCCTGAACAGATTTTAAAGAATAAGAATTTGAATATGCTTCATTACCTGTTAATGTTATAGTTGCAGGTTGTCCCATTGCCTGTCCGGCAGCACTTACATTTCTTGTCTCTACATAACGAGATAAGTTATCCGGAGCAGAACCAATTAAAGCAAACGGCCCTAAATCCAAACCAATGTATTGATCTTGTGTGGTTGGGTTACGAAAACCTGTTTGATATGAAGCTCTGAAATTGTGTTGTTTATTATCTCCGGCTGCATAAGTAAGCGAAACCCTCGGAGAAACACTGCCGTCAAAGTTTTTAGATTTATCGTAACGAAGTGATCCTGTAAATTTTAATCTGTCATCCATAAATTTATTTTGGTATTGACCGTAAACACCGAATTCATTATATTTTAATGGCTTGTCAAAATCTGTAAAGATTGTACCTTCAGAATTCATTACATACTGTCTTGCAGAACCTCCAACCTGAACTTCTCCGACTTTTATCAAATCTTTAAAGTTATAGTTGATATCACCGTGGTATAATTTTGAATGATCAATAAATTTAGCCCCTTGTGTTAAATCCGGGTTCTGAATTACCGATGCTAACGCATTTCTGAATTGAGCCGAGTCTGGAGCAAATCTTGGACCGTTTGGCGCAGATGGGTTTAAAGGATCAACGTTTGGAGCCAACGGAAATGCTGGAGAAACGTTTGTATCAGCAAATGTTCTTGCATAATTTGATGCCTGATATGCATTTAGCCCTAACAAAGCACTTGAAAGCTGGAATGCTTTTGCATAATCCGTAAACCAGTTTGTATCTGATTTTGCCATTCTGTTAACATTCCATGCTGCAAAACGCATATCATATGAATTTCCTGCATCTTCTGTAGACATATAAGCACGAGCAAAGAAATTTTTACCTTTTACCTCAAATTTGGTCTGATCCATATAAAAATCTTTCAGAGCATATCTGTTGGCACCTTGATAAATCGTGTTACCAAAACCTAATTTATGCTGCAAAATAAATTCTATATCATGACCCCATCCTGAAGATGTAGTCGCCCAAGGCTTGATGTGCAAAGAGAAATCAGCTTTAACACTTTCGATTTTATTGTCATTCAGCTCTTGCTCTCTGTAACCTGTTCTGCTTACCTGTCCAACATTTGGGATAAAAGTAGTCACCTCGTCACCATACGAATTCAATCCGTCATAGTTTTGATTAATCATATGACCTACTCCTCCATCAGTTAAACTTCTCTCATCAGAAGCGATCCATTCAGTAGCTGACAAAACATTGAAGTTTACTTTTGCAGCAAAATGATCTGTAAATTTCTTTGCAGCTCTAATTCCAAAATCATAGAAAGGATTATCGCCGGCAGCAGTCTGAACCGTTCTCCCGTATTTAAAATAAGTTGAGATACCTTCTTTTGTAAAAGGACTTCTACTATTCATAAACATAATTCCGTTGAAAGCATTTGCACCATATAAAGCAGAAGATGCTCCCGGCAGGATCTCAACATTAGCAACATCAATATCAGAAACTCCCAACAGATTACCTAACACAAAGTTAAGTGCCGGAGAAGAGTTATCCATACCATCAACCAACTGCATAAAACGTGTGTTAGCTACTGTGGCGAAACCACGGGTATTTACTGATTTAAATGAGAAACTACTTGTATTGAAATGTACATCTTTAAGATTTTCCAATCCATCGTAGAAAGAAGGTGCTGTAGTATTTTTTATCTCCTTAATTCCCATTCTTTCAATGGTTACGGGAGATTCCAGAACTCTTTCAGGAGCTCTTGATGCAGAAACTACAATTTCATTTAAAGCTGTAGATTCTTCAGAAATCGCTACTACGATTTCCTGTTCTTTTGAAGTAACTTCAAGAGTTTGGGTTGTGAATCCCAACATTGTCACCTCAATTGTAAAAGGAAATGCGTTTTGGGTTTTTAAAGTAAATTTACCATCAAAGCCTGCCGTTGTGCCTGAAGAAGACCCAACTACTTTGATATTTGCACCAGGAACAGGCTGATTATTAGCATCTGTAACTAGTCCTGAAATTGAATTTTGTGCAAACGAAAGTCCGCAAAAAAACAATGACAAAATAATAAAATAGATTCTCATTCGTTTTGAATTTTGTTGGTTTAGGAAGCCAAATTACAATATTATTTGTTAAAAATAAAAAAGAGACTACAAATATTTGCCATAATTTAAAGAGTTTTAAAACTTAAATATTATCACAAAGTGTATTTTATTGAATTTTTATCAATATTTTAACATTAATCGCCAAAAACAAATGTTATGCATACATAATAAATGGTTTTTAATTGTTAAATCAAGAAAAAAAAAATTGTATATAAAATAAAAAAAGTGGGACTAAATCCCACTTTTCACAATAATTTATATAATATTTTATCTATTCTACCGTAACAGACTTCGCTAAGTTCCTCGGCTGATCTACATTACAACCTCTCATTACCGCAATATGATAAGAAAGCAACTGCAACGGAATTGTCGTTAATAACGGTGACATAGCATCAGAAGTTTCCGGAATTTCGATAATATGATCTGCCAAAGCACGAACTTGCTCATCACCTTTGGTAACCACCGCAATAATTTTACCGCTTCTTGATTTTATCTCCTGAATATTACTTACAACTTTGTCATAATGCCCTTGTTTTGGAGCAATAACAACTACCGGCATTTGCTCGTCAATCAAAGCTATTGGTCCGTGTTTCATTTCAGCTGCCGGATAACCTTCTGCATGAATATATGATATTTCCTTAAGCTTTAAAGCACCTTCAAGAGCAACAGGGAAATTATATCCTCTGCCTAAATACAGGAAATTAGTAGCGTCTTTAAAAACCGCAGCTATTTCTTTTGATTTTTCGTTAGTATTTAATGCTTCCTGCACTTTCTCAGGAATCGTTTCAAGTTCAGACAAATACCTGTGATAATCAGATATTGAAAGAGTTCCTTTGGCTTTTGCCAAACGAAGCGCAATCATCGTTAAAACAGTAATTTGAGTTGTAAATGCTTTTGTTGATGCCACACCAATCTCAGGTCCGGCATGCGTATAAGCACCCGCATGAGTTTCGCGGGATATAGATGACCCCACTACATTACAAACTCCGAAAACAAAGGCTCCTCTTTCTTTAGCTAGTTTTATAGCAGCCAAAGTGTCCGCAGTTTCACCAGATTGTGATATTGCAATTAAAACATCTTTATCTCCAATTATTGGATTTCTATATCTAAATTCCGAAGCATACTCCACTTCAACCGGAATACGGGCAAACTCTTCAAAAATATACTCCGCAACCAAACCGGCATGCCAAGAAGTTCCGCAAGCTACTATTAATATCCTCTGTGCATTAAGGAATTTATCAATATTATCTTCAATACCAGCCATTTTGATCAATCCTTCATTAGCATGAAGACGACCGCGATAAGTATCTTTAATTACGTTAGGCTGCTCATAGATCTCTTTCATCATAAAATGATCATAGCCTCCTTTTTCAATTTGCTCCAAATTCATCTGAAGCTCCTGAATATAAGGATCAACCAATGAATCGTCTTTAATCTTGCGGATTTTTAAATCTTTATTCAATCTTACAATTGCCATTTCTTCATCTTCAAGATAAATAGCATTGGAAGTATATTCAATAAAAGGAGAAGCATCCGATGCAATAAAAAACTCACCTTCGCCAATACCAATTGCCAATGGACTTCCTAATCGGGCCACAACAATTTCATCGGGCTTTTGTTTATCGAAAACACAAATGGCATAAGCACCAACAACTTGGTTTAAGGCTATTTGAACCGCTTTTCCTAATTTAATATTTTCATTTTTCTGAACCTCTTCAATCAGATTTACTAAAACTTCAGTGTCTGTATCTGATTTAAAAGTATAACCCCTTTTGATTAATTCTTTTTTTAACGGCTCATAATTTTCAATGATTCCATTATGAATAATCGCCAGATTTCCTGAGTTTGATAAATGCGGATGCGAATTGACATCATTTGGAACACCATGAGTTGCCCAACGGGTGTGACCAATCCCTATAGTTCCGTTTGTAGTGATTTCCTTAACAACTCTTTCTTCAAGATCCGAAACTTTTCCTTTAGTCTTGGAAAGCTTTAAATCTTTTCCATCATAAAGTGCCACTCCAGCACTATCATATCCTCTATATTCAAGTCGCTTAAGTCCTTTTATAATAATAGGATAAGCTTCTCTATGACCTATATATCCAACAATTCCACACATAATATCAATTAATTAGGTTTTGTATAATAAATTTCAAATTTAACATCATCAGCCGGAACATCACTTCCATTTCCGTACAATATTGTCCCAAATGGACTCATTACTGAACCCATAGGTACAGTTTTTTGCATTTTCGCACTGTCTGTTGAACTTGGTGCTGCCACCGGAGTCCTTAAGTTCATACTATTTACAAAAAGAATGCTTTCTGTAACAACAACTCCTAAGCGAACATTTTTCGTTTTGTCTTTCAGAATCTTATCAATGTGTCCTGTAATTCTAACCTTGTATTTTCTTTTCCCGGTTGTTGCATCTTTTTCAAGCAATCCGCCATGGACGTATTTATTGAATTTCGCATTCGATGAATTTGTTGAAGTATCAAAGGCATAATCATATAAAAACAAACCTGTATCAGCATCATAAAGATAAATCCGCAATGGGTGAAGCTTATTCTCTTTATAAAATGGACTATCATTCAAGTCTTTATCAACGGTAAATGTCAAACTAGCTTCATTAACCAATACTTTCTTTGCGATTAATTCATCCAATTTCGATTCATCCTCAAACAATTCGATAAAAGCATTTGATCCCTGACCTCCTTTTAAATATAATTTTTTAGCATTAAAGTTTTGCTGATTTGACGTTGAAAATGCGTTCACATAATCCGTTTTGTCAGTATCTTTTAATAAATTAATTTTAATCCCTGTTGACATACTTAAAATAAAACTTTTCATCTCTCTGTTTGTACTCGGAGGTCCAGTTGTAACAGCAACGTCCTGCTTATAGTATATAGTCACGTCTCCTTTTGAAAAATCCAGTGTCGTCAAACTTCCTGCTGCAGCATCCGCGACCTTGAAATAAAGTCCCTTAAAATACGATTTGAAAATATTATTATTAACCAGTTTATCTGCCGGAGCATCCAGTATGTTGGTTTTAAAGTAATTCTTATCTAAATGCAGACGCATTCTAGGCGAGCTTCTGGATTCCACATTTGCATCGGTTTTCGGCAGCGGATTATGGTTTGCATCGACTTTAAACTTTACGTATTCTTTATTACTAGGAACAAAAGCCGTATTTTCTTTTACATCAGTATCATTATTTAATTTTGCATCTACAATATTATTATCAAAATCACTTTGCTGATCAGAATAATATTTTTGAGCTGTTTCGAAATTATTCCCTGGATCAAACTCATTTAAGGTAAATCCATTCCTATAAACTTGCAGATCTATACTTCCTGAACCGTGAATCGAATCCAGTACATAAAGTCCCAACCCATTTGATTTCACATCCGTTTTTCTGCTGAAGTAAGGAATTGTAAGTACAACACTGTCTACAACAACGTTTGATTTAAAGACCGGAGCTTCATTAAGCAAAATTAATTGCGCAACAAAATCAGCTTTTGTCTTTGTAAAAAAAGGATTATCAAGAATCCCTAATTGGCCAATTGGCGTATTATTGGTCTGAATAGCCTGAATCTTCTGATTGTATACTTTAGTCGTAAACGTTTCATGCGCAATGCCTCCAAAATGCTCATTACCAACAATATCCGAACCAACAGAATTGTAATCTTTATCGCATGATGCGAATGACACAGCTACTAAAGCAACTGCTAATTTTTTAAAAAAAGGGGTATTCATCATTAGATTAACCTAAAATTTGATTTTTATAAAATTGTGTATAAGCCTCAGCGAACTTATCTTTCGTGGCGAAAGGTAAAAAAGGTTTTTTTGAAGCTTCTATAAATTTTGTTAAATTTGAAGAGAGTCCTTCTGAAGCAATAACCACTCCATCAGAATGATTAATCGAAACTTTCATAATGTTTTCAAAAGTAGGATCGTCCAATTCTACAATCGCTTCATGCGGAACGCCGTCAAACTGTACTTTCTGACCCATTTGAACATCTAAACTTCCGTCGAAAGACTGATTAAAAACAGAGGTAACAATTTTAGTATCAGCAAATAAGGCTTCGTCTTTATAAAAATGTTTCATATAAACAGGCAACATTGCAGCCATCCAGCCTTGAACATGGATAATGTCCGGAACCCAGTTCAGTTTTTTCACTGTCTCCACAACACCTTTTGCAAAGAATATAGCACGTTCGTCATTATCAGGGAACAAAACTCCATCTTCGTCAGTAAAGGTAGCTTTACGCTTAAAGTACTCATCGTTATCAATAAAATAAACCTGAATTCGTTCTTTTGGAATTGAAGCAACTTTGATTATTAGTGGCATATCAACATCATTTACCACCAAATTCATTCCAGAAAGACGAATAACTTCGTGTAATTGATGTCTTCTTTCGTTTACATTGCCATAACGAGGCATAAAAATTCGTATCTGTCCGCCTTGATCATTGATCATTTTTGGCACGTCATACGACATTAAAGAAACCTCATTTTCAGCAAGATAGGGCACTACTTCGGATGATACATACAAAATCCTTTTATCCTCCATGTTTTATTTTTTGTTATGTTTATTGGACACAATTCCATGCAAAATTACAAAATTTTATGCAGATAAAGACTAAAATAGTAAGTTTGCATAGAATTTATATAATACAAACATGTCTGTTTTTGTTAAACAAAAAGAGCTAAAAGCTCATTTGAAGCCGTTTTGGCTCGAAAAAAAATCCATTGGATTTATACCAACTATGGGTGCTTTACATCAAGGACATTTGTCGTTAATGGACGAGTCACTAAAAAATAACGACATAACTGTTGTGAGTATTTTTGTAAATCCGACACAGTTTAACAATCCGGAAGATTTAAAAAAATACCCAAGAACATTGGAAAGCGACGTTCAGAAAATAAATTCACTCAACGAAAACATTATTGTTTATGCTCCCTCTGTTGAAGATATTTACGAAGGAAACACCATTTCCAAGCACTTTGACTACGACGGCCTGGAATTCCAGATGGAAGGTAAGCACCGACCAGGACATTTTGACGGCGTGGGAACTATTGTGAAAAAACTTTTCGAGATCATTGAACCTACAAATGCTTATTTTGGAGAAAAAGATTTCCAGCAACTGCAGATTGTAAAGAAAATGACCGAAAAACACCATCTTCCTGTAAAAATCATAGGTTGCAAAATTCATCGTGAAGCTAACGGTCTTGCCATGAGCTCAAGAAACGAACGTCTTTCAAAAGAAGAAAGAGCAAAAGCTTCATTTATTTTTAAGACTTTAACAGAAGCTAAAAAATTATTCGGCACAAAAAGCGCTGCCGCTGTGACGGATTGGGTTTCAAAAACATTTCAAAAACAAAAAATGTTTGAATTGGAATATTTCGAAATTGCAGATGAATCCACACTTTTGCCTTGCAATCGAAAAAACAAATCCAAAACTTACAGGGCGTTTGTTGCAGTTTTTGTTAACAACGTCAGATTAATCGATACCATTTCATTAAAATAATTACCTTTGTAGCATGCAAATTCAAGTTGTAAAATCAAAGATTCACCGAGTAAAGGTTACTGGGGCCGATTTAAATTATATTGGCAGTATTACCATTGACGAAGCTTTAATGGAAGCTTCCAATATTTTCGAAGGAGAGAAAGTTTCCATCGTAAATCTGAACAATGGGGAAAGATTAGAAACCTACGCTATCACCGGACCAAGAAACAGCGGTGAGATTACCTTAAACGGACCTGCTGCCCGAAAAGTACACCAAGGCGATATCATCATTATTATTTCTTACGGAATACTTACTGTTGAGGAAGCAAAAACTTTCAAGCCGTCTATAATTTTTCCTAACGAAAACGATAATTCCTTAACATAGTTGTGAAAAAAGGTTTTAGTTCGTATGCCAGTATTCTTATCCCGATCTTATTGGGTGCTGGTTTGACTTACTATACATACAATTCTTTTTCAGATGAGCAAATTGCTCAAATGAAGAAGTATTTTGTTACGGCAAATTATAATTATGTTTTTATCTCTTTAATTATAGCCGTTTTAGGCTGTGTTTTCAGAGCTTACAGATGGAAATACACGCTACAGGAAATAGGCGCTACACCGGGATTTAAAATTAATTTTCTCGCAGTCTGCATTGGTTATTTTATAAATCTGACCATTCCGCGTTCGGGAGAAGTTTCAAGGGCTTTAGTACTCAAAAACTATAAAAATGTTCCTTTTGACAAGGCGTTTGGAACCATCATAGCCGAAAGGATTGTCGATTTGATTTTCCTTCTCCTGTTTATCAGCGTTGCTCTGTTTCTTGAATTCTCAACCCTGAAAAATTTTTTACTTCTATACATTCCACTGGGAAAATTACTACTCTTTTTTATTGTTGGATTAGTTGGTTTTTTAATTTTCCTGATTCTTTACAAATACTCCAATTGGAAATATATTCTTTTGTTTAAATCCAAAATCGAAGGTTTAAAAGAAGGGATTTTCAGCGTTTTAAACATGCCAAACAAATGGAAATTTCTATTTTTCACACTACTGATCTGGCTTTCTTATATTTTAATGTTTTACATTACTGTTTTTTCTCTTGAAGCCACCAGTTCAATAAAATTAGGAACCATTGTTGTTGCCTTTGTTATTGGTGGATTAACGATGTCTTTTACCAACGGCGGTTTTGGTTTTTTTCCGGTGCTTATTGCTAAAATTCTGGTCTTATATAACATCCCTATCGAAGCCGGAAATGCCTTTGGCTGGATAATTTGGACATCTCAGCTTCTCATCACAATTCTACTTGGAATATTTGCTTTTTTAGTCTTACCGATCGTAGGTCAAAAGAAATAAATTATTATATTGCTGGTTGAATTTCTCAATCCCAAATTTTATGAAATCATTTTTTTTAAGCTTAGCGCTTTTACTTTCTGTATCACTGTTTTCCCAAACAACGGCTGAAGATATTTTCTCTGCCAAACTGAATGCTAAAAGAACCGTAAAAATCAAACTTCCGCCTTCCTACGGTGCAAATCCCGAAAGAAAATATCCTTTACTTCTGGTTTTAGACGGCGAATATTTATTCAGTCCTTTTGAAGGAAATCTTACATACGGCAATTACTGGGACGATATGCCGGAAGTTATTCTTGTGGGTATTAACCAAAACCAAGAGCGTTACGACGATTCAGAATTTGAATTGAAAAGCGGTGTTCCTTCAAAAAGAGGAAGTGCTTTTTTCGATTTTATCGGAACCGAATTACTACCCTATCTAGATAAAAAATTCCGAATTGCACCATTCAGAATCATTGCCGGATTAGATTCTACTGCTGGATTCTTAAATGCTTTTTTATATAAAGACATGCCTATTTTTGGCGCCTATATTTCCATGAGTCCTGAGCTGGCAAACGGTATGGAAGAAAGAATTCCACAAAGGTTAGCAGCGATGAAACATCCTGTTTTTTATTATCAGGCAACCTCTGATGGTGATTTGAAAAAATTCCAAAACCAAATCAAAGCGCTGGACAAAAACATACAAACCGTTAAAAATCCTTTGGTAAATTACAAGTTTGACGATTTCAAAGGCGCTTCGCATTACTCTTTGGCGCTTAATGCTATTCCAAGTGCTTTATCTCAGATTTTTGAAGTCTACAGACCTATTTCCTCTATTGAATACCAGGAAAAAATTGCCATACTACCAAGCGAGCATGTGAAATATTTGCACAGTAAATACGATACAATTCAGAATGCATTGGGGATAAAAATGAATGTCCGCCTTAATGATTTCAAAGCTATTGAAGCGGCAATTTTAAAATCAGGTGACTTTAAAGGATTTGAAGAATTAGCACAGATTTCTGGACAGCAATATGAAAAAACAATGCTGTATGACTATCATATGGGAATGTATTATGAAAAAACAAACGAAGTAAAAAAAGCAATAAAACATTATCAGGATGCTTTTATGAAAGAAGAAATTGGTGATTTGACCAAGGATATGATGATGAATAAAGCAGAAGATTTAAAAAAATTATTACCTAAAAAAGGATTGAAAGGCGGCAAGCCTAAAGACAAACCAACGGAAGAAATTATCGAAGAAGCTCCTGTCGAGACGCCAACAACAGATGCTCCCGTTGAAACACCAACCGAAGAGAAAAAAACAGAATAATGGCCAAAGTGAAAACGTCCTTTTTTTGTCAGAGTTGCGGCACTCAATATGCCAAATGGCAAGGCCAATGCAACGCCTGCAAGGAATGGAATACCATTGTTGAGGAAATCATTCAAAAGGAAGAAAAAACAGCCTGGAAACCGGATTCATCTGAAGTAAAAAAAACTTCAAAACCGCTAAAAATAAACGAAATTGATTCCACACAGGAAGTCCGTATGGACACTACTGATGGCGAATTAAATCGCGTTTTGGGCGGAGGAATTGTTCCCGGCTCTTTAATCCTTTTAGGTGGCGAACCCGGCATTGGAAAAAGCACGCTACTGCTTCAGATTTCACTTAAATTGCCCTATAAAACACTTTATGTTTCAGGTGAAGAAAGCCAGAAACAAATAAAAATGAGGGCTGAGCGAATAACTCCAAACGGAGACAATTGCTATATTCTGACGGAAACCAAAACACAAAATATATTTCGTCAAATTCAGGAAATTGAGCCCGAAATAGTCATTATCGATTCCATACAAACGTTGCACACCGATTATATTGAATCGTCCCCAGGCAGCATTTCGCAAATTCGTGAAACAACGGCCGAACTGATAAAATTCGCAAAAGAAACCAACGTTCCAGTGATTTTGATTGGTCATATTACCAAAGACGGAAGTATTGCCGGACCTAAGATACTGGAACACATGGTGGATACTGTTTTGCAATTCGAAGGAGACAGAAATCACGTGTACCGAATTTTACGCTCATTAAAAAACCGTTTTGGCTCTACGGCCGAATTAGGAATTTATGAAATGCAAGGTTCCGGTTTACGCGAAGTTTCCAATCCTTCAGAGATTTTGATTTCACATAAAAATGAAGAATTATCCGGAACTGCAATCGCTTCCACACTTGAAGGAATGCGCCCGTTGATGATTGAAATCCAAGCTTTGGTTTCTACTGCCGTTTATGGAACACCGCAAAGAAGCACCACAGGTTACAATGCCAAAAGATTGAATATGGTTTTGGCTGTATTAGAAAAGCGTGCTGGCTTTCGTTTAGGAGCAAAAGACGTTTTCCTGAACATTACCGGAGGAATCTCAGTGGATGATCCTGCGATAGATTTAGCAGTTGTTGCCGCAATTTTATCTTCTAACGAAGATATTTCCATCAACAAAGATTTTTGTTTTGCAGGTGAAGTGGGACTTTCGGGAGAAATCCGTCCTGTTAATCGTGTAGACCAACGAATTCAGGAAGCTGAGAAATTAGGTTTTTCTACCATTTTCGTTTCAAAATACAACAAGATTTCGTTAAAAAATACTGGGATTAAAATCCAGTTGGTAGGTAAAATAGAAGATGTGGCGAGCGAACTATTCGGATAGAAATTAAACCATTATAATAACCATCAAACTTTAGTCATAAATGAAAACAAGACCATTATTACTCACCTGTTTTATTGTCAGCTTATTGTTCTCTTGCAATCAGACTGCTGTTTATAGTAATTTCGACAGAGATTTTACCAACAACCGATGGGAAAAAACCGATAAGAAAACGTATGATTTTTCGATTGATGACGAAACAAAGCAATACAATATCATTCTCAAATTCAGTCATGTTTATGATTATCAATTTGCAAATGTACCCATTGACATAAAAATAACTGACCCGGCAGGAAAGGAAGAAAAATTTACTGTCGATTTAAAAATAAAAGACGATTCGGGTAAACAATTAGCAGAATGTGCCGGAGACATTTGTGATTTAAGTGTCAAAATTAAAGACAATGTAACGCTCGCTAAAGGAAATTATAATATAACTGTTTCGAATTCTTTTGACGGTCCTTATTTACCTAATGTACTTGGAGTTGGTTTAAATGTTGATATTGCGAAATGAAATCCTACTCGGAAATACTGCAATTAGTACAAACCTACCACGAACTGGGAGAAACAGTCCAGGCTGCTAATCTGGTCATCGAAGAATACGGTATCAGACATCCTAATTTCAAAAGTTTTGAATTGCGTGAAAGAGCAAAACCTGAATATGTTTTAATGACCACAGAAGGTACTTTTGGCTTGCCGCAAATCATCCGTATCCCGGAAAATACATTTGAGTTTGAGTTTATATTAATGCTCAATCTCATTGGTCACGAAATGATTCATGTAGGCCAAAAAACAGAAGGCAATTCCGTAGAAGACCGCAACGAAAGAGAATGGCAGGCACATTACGAAATGCTGTTTCACAAAACATACCCGCAAATTCCTGACATGCCCAAACACCAGCTGCTTTTCTTCGCTAACAAAGGCTTGGATTATTATAGGAAAATGGGAGAAAATTCAGCACTTCAACAAAAGTATGCCCAACAGAAATTGGAAGTAGAAAATTTAGTAGCTTCGCTATCTTAATAATACAAGCATTTCAATTGCGATGAGAACTAAAAAGCAAAAGTTTTTCCTGTTTCTGAAAATCTTCGGAGCCATACTCTTATTGGCTTTAGCAAGCCTTTATTTTTTCCGTGATGCACTACTGCAAAAAATCATATCCCGCGCCGAATCAAAATTCGAAAAAGAATACAACTGTAGTTTTTTGGTTAAAAAAGCTGCTTTTATAGGACTTTCCGGAGTAGAACTGTCAGAAATTGTTTTGGTTCCCAAACAAGCCGACACTCTTTTATCTGTAGAAAAAATCAAAACCGACATCAATCTTCTGCAATTAATAACCGGGAATATCCAACTGCAGAAACTCGAAATAAAAAATGGTTTTATTCAACTTATTAAAAATAAAAACGGACGCAATTTTGATGCTTTTCTAAAACGTGATAAAAGTGAAAAAGTGAGTGAAAGCCGTAATTATGCGAAACTTACTTATCGCATTTTGACTAAAATACTGAATTTGGTTCCTTCTGAAATGGAATTGGAAAATCTGTCATTCCGAATCGTCGATATGCATCGGTATGTGACAATGCATATTGACCATTTACAATTGGAAAATCATCAGCTGCAAACCGCAATCAATGTAAAAACCAGTACTTTTTCACAAAACTGGAACATCGCAGGATTTGCGGATCCTCGAGACCGAAAAGCAGATCTGAAATTCTCCAACAGCGATACCACCAAAATACAGGTTCCTTATATAGACGAGCGATTTGGCTTAAAATCAAGTTTCGACAGTATCCACGTGAATCTTAACAAACTGGATATGGAAAGTGGCGAATTGCATATTGACGGTTTCGCATCTATTTCAAATTTTACTGTAAACCATCCTAAAGTCGCCCAAAAAGATGTAGTAATTAAAAATGCTCGTTTTGATTATCGCTTTTTACTTGGAAGTGATTTTGTTTCTTTAGACAGTACTTCAACAGCACAATTAAACAATATAAAAATAAAGCCTTTTGCGGAATACAGCACCGAAAAAGACACTATTTACAAACTGAAAATCGATATGGAAAAGATGAAGGCACAAGACTTTATCACTTCACTGCCGGAAGGTTTGTTTACCCACTTTGAAGGCATGGAAGCGGAAGGAGATTTTGATTATAAATTAAATTTCGAATACAATAAAAACAAGCCAAACGCCTTGGTTTTTGACAGTAAAATCAATAAAGAAAACCTAAAAATCACAAAATACGGCCAAGCCAATTTATCTAAACTTAACGAAGGATTTACGTATCGGGCAATAGAGAACGGAGTTCCGCAACGTCCTATTTTAGTGAGTTCAGCAAACCCTAACTACACTTCTTTAGACCAAATTGCTCCTTATCTTGAAAAAGCCGTTCTGACTTCGGAAGATCCGTCATTCTTTACGCATCGCGGTTTCATTAACGAAGCATTTAAACAATCGATAATTAAGAATATTAGAACCAAAAAATTCTCTCGGGGCGCCAGCACCATCAGTATGCAGCTGGTCAAAAATGTATTCCTGACAAGAGAAAAAACACTTTCCCGAAAGCTGGAAGAAATTTTACTGGTGTATATTTTGGAAAACAATAGAATCGCATCCAAATCAAGAATGCTGGAAGTCTATTTCAACGTAATTGAATGGGGGCCGAATGTATATGGAATTGGTGAAGCAGCTCATTTTTACTTCAATAAAAGACCTATCGATTTAAATCTGAATGAATGCCTGTTCCTGGCCTCTATTGTTCCGAAACCGAAGAAATTCATGTGGCAGTTTGACAACGAAGGCAAACAAAAAAGATATGCTGAACAGCATCAGAGATTCATTAAAAACTTAATGTTCAGACGTGCATTAATCTTTCCAGAAGATACTATTGGAGAATTTCCAATGACCATTTCAGGACGGGCGCGTTCATTTTTGAAACTAAAAGTGGTTCGGGATTCCATTCCCGCTGATTCACTTTCAATGGATGAATTTGATTTTTAAGTGTAAACGAGTGTTAAAACAGTTTGACTATTTTACTTTTTACAGATTCGAATTGCATCGGAATTCCAATACTCTTTCATAAAAAAAGAGACATACAATAAAACTTTTGTACCTTTATGTGAGTCCTTTTGATAAAAACCACTATAAAACAGGGCTTTACTAAAAACCAAGATGTAAAATTTAAAAACTGTAAAAATGGTAAGCGGAATTTTATTTGCGTTGTTACTATTGGTAATAACACTACTTTTTGGAGCACTTGGGGGAATGCTTGGCGAAAGACATCAGAAGCGTCATGGAGGAGAATACTTAGCCGAATCCGGTTGCGTAATATTTGCAGGAATTGGGTTATTACTTGCAATATGGTTATTCTCAAAGTAACTTCTTTTGTATAATTTTATCTAACAAACAGGGAAAAAAGCAGATCGTTACTATTTAAAATTCTTCAAAAATTCTTCTTTGTAAGTTGGTGAAATTTCGATTTCAGCTCCGTCATTCAACATGATATAACCTCCTTTATTGTAGGATTTTACAAAATTCACATTAATAATATGTGACTTGTGAACCCTCAAAAAAGGAAAAGGTAAAATCTCGGAGAAATGTTTCAGAAATCGGCAGACCATTTTCTTGTTTCCGTTGGACAGATACAAATCTGTAAAATTTCCATTCCCGCGCAAACGCACAATATCTTCCATTTTCACCACCTCAAAACCTTCAAGCGTCGGTAAAATAACCTGTTGTTTTTCTGGCTTGGTTTCCCGAAAGTTTTCAACGATAATTTTATTTCTATCGAAGATTTCATGATTTAAAATTTGCTGCTGCACTTTGTTTACGGCAACAATCAATTCTTCGATACTAATAGGTTTCAGCAGATAATAGGCGGCACTTTGGTTTAAGGCCTTCAAAGAATATTCCGAGAAAGCCGTAACAAAAATGGCTTCGAACTGCAAATCTTTACAGGCTTCCAGGACATCGAAAGCATTTCCAAAAGGCATCTCAACATCCAGAAAAACCAGTTGTGGCATTACTTCATGTAACAAAGGAACTGCTTCTTTGATGTTTTGGGCTTCTCCAATCACTTCTACCTGCGGGCAATATTTACTCAAATAATTTTTAAGTACTTCGCGCGCAGCCGCTTCATCTTCTACAATTACAGCTCTTATTTTTTGAAATGTCATCATATTTTGTCTATTAACGGGAAATTAATTTCGACAATAGTTCCGGTTTCCGGGGTTATTTTTTCACTTACGTTAAAAGTAATATTTGTTTTATACAATTCGTTAAGTAATGTAATGCGTTCTTTTGTATTTGTCAGTCCCCGCGATTGATGGACTTTCTGATTTCGGGTTTTAAGTTCCTGGCTTTTGGTCAGACCAATACCATTATCGTCAATAATTACACCTATTGCGCCTCTTTTCAGCGTAAATTTAAGCAACAGCGTCCCTTTTATTTCCTTATAGCGCAAACCGTGCCAAATGGCATTTTCTAAATGTGGCTGAATAATCATATTCGGAACAAATGTAGTTTCGATATCGAGGTTTTCATCGGCTGAAATCTGGTAATCGAATTTGTCCTGAAATCGCAAATGTTCCAAATCCAGGTATTTCCTCAACTGTTCAATTTCATTACTCAACGTGACGAAGTCTCTGTTGGAATTTTCCATCATGTTTCGCATCAAATTAGAATAAGATGTTAAGTATTTATTGGCTTCCAATTCTTTGTTTTGAGAAATAAACTGATTTACACTGTTCAGACTATTAAAAATAAAGTGCGGATTCATTTCGCGTCTCAAGGACTGCAATGCAATTTTTTTGTTCTTTGTTTTGATAGAATACAGGGCTTTCACGATAAATCCGAAAAAGAGCAACAGCAATAAAATGGATCCCATTAAGAAATAATTGAAGGTGTTTTTTTTCGAGATCAATTCGTCCTTCAGTACCTTTTCTTTTTCCAACTGACGAATTTTCTCTTCTGTGATTTGAAAAGCTTTAGCGTCAATTAGCGAAGTGTCCGATTGAATTAACTTTTCAAAATTCTGAAAAAACTGCTCATACAAAGCAATACTTTCTTTGTCCTTGCCGTTCGATTTGTAATACCGCAGCAATTGCGTCAGGCTCTTTTTTACTTCTTCGGTATTTCCTTTCTGAGAAGCCAGATTATAAGCCTGTTTTAATGAAATAATCGCTTTTTCAGGTTCGTTTTTCTTAAAATAAATGGTGGCCAGGGATTGAAGCTGCTTAATTTGCGTATCAAAATCCTTTTTATCTACAGCTTCCGTCAATAACTTTTCGTTGATTTCAATTGCTTTATCAAACTGATTATCGGAAGCATATACTTTGGCAATTTCATTTTTAATCTTAACAATGGCTTCGGGTTTGTCTTTCGAGAATGAAATCGCTTTCTCATAACTCTCTATCGCCACTTCTTTATTTTTTTGCTGCAGGTTCATTTCGGCCTGCTGCACATAAGCATCAGCTGCTTCTTCTTTTTTATTTTCTTTTTCAAGCAGTTGGATATTTAACCTATTGTAGGTCGACTGAACCGCGGGATTATTATCGTTTTTCAGGCGATTTGCATCATTTCTATTCAGTTGTTCGTCATTTTTATCCATGGAAGCCGCTCCGGCTGCTTCATAACTTTTGATAGCAGAACTGAATTTATTTTGGCTTTCCTGTGCTTTTGCTAGCTTTCTGGCGACTCTGGTTTTGTCCGTTTTCTTGTTTAATTTAGTATAACTCGCCAATGCTTTTTTTAGGTATTCTTCTCCTTTGGCATAATCTTCTTTTTCAATAAATTCCTGAGCTAAAACCTCATAATTTTTGGCAATTTCAGCTTCATCGTCTACATCTAATGCTTTTTTTAAATCATCGGCAGCTTTATACATTTTGGCTCCAGCCGCTTTTTTACTTTTCACAATAGTGTCTTGTGCCATCGCTTGATTTGAAAGCAATGACATCCAAAAAAGACAATTAAAAAGCACTGATACTAAACGCATTTCCTCTTCTGTATTTGATAATGTAAAGTAAATTAATTTAAAATGCTTTTCCTAATTGTTTCACCAAGTCAAAACCCCATTTCACCCATTCTGCAAAAAACGGATGCTTTGTCTTGATAATTTTGAAGTATAATCTTAAAACTAGAAATCATGAAAACGACAATTCTATTTGCAGCAACATTATTAGGTACTTCACTTTCATTTGCAGCTTGCAATAATGCTTCCGGTAATAACAGAAATACAACTACTGTAACGGAAAATGCCTCCGAAAAATCGGCAAAAGACGGAAACACAAAAATTCAGGTGGCGCTCTTGCTGGATACTTCCAACAGTATGGATGGATTAATCGAGCAAGCCAAATCACGTTTGTGGAATATCGTAAACACATTGACTACCTTAAAATACCAAGGCAAAACACCTGATATTGAAATCGGTTTATACGAATACGGCAATGACGGTTTGTCTTCTCAATCGAACTACATCCGTCAAGTAACCTCATTAACAACTGACCTGGATTTGATTTCAGAAAAACTGTTTTCATTAAGAACCAACGGCGGTTCAGAATATTGCGGTGCGGTGATTGCCGATGCCACCAAACAACTTTCCTGGGGCAAAGACAGTGCTAATATGAAACTGATTTATATTGCCGGAAACGAAGCCTTCAACCAAGGAGGAATCAATTATAAAGAAGCCATTAGCGATGCATTGCGTAACAATATTTTTGTAAATACTATTTTTTGTGGTGATGCTCACGAAGGGGTTAACACTTTTTGGAAAGACGGTGCAGATGTAGGAAAAGGAAAATATTTCAATATCGATTCAAATCAGTCAGTGCAATATATTGTGACTCCTTATGATGTAAGAATTTCGGAATGCAACACAAAAATCAACACCACTTACATCAGTTACGGAACGAAAGGATATGAGAAAAAAAGAAATCAGGAAATGCAGGATCAAAATGCACAAGGAGTTTCTTCAGCTAATTATGCAGAACGTGCCGTAAGCAAATCGAAAGCAGCCTATAAAAACGACAGCTGGGATTTAGTCGACAAATTAAAAGACGATAAAGAGGCTATCGGAAAAATCAAAAAAGAAGAATTACCTGAAGAACTAAAAAACAAAAGCAAAGACGAGATAAAAGTATATGTTGAAAAGAAATCTAAAGAAAGAGAAGCCATCCAAAAAGAAATCTCAGAATTAGCTAAAAAGCGTCAGGATTATATTGACAACGAAGCTAAAAAAACAAAAACACAGGATGATTTAGGCAATGCCATAAACACCTCTATCATAGCTTTTGCAAAAATAAAAGGGTATACAGTCGAAAAATAAGTATACTGCTTTCCAACCTTTTCTAACAATTCATTCTCTAAATGAGGTATAACATTAATTTACAATAATGAAAAATATCATTCTCTTACTCACTCTTTTTGCTTCAACAATTGGCTTATCGCAAAAACCAATTTTTACTTCGGCTAAAGTAAAAAACGCCACGGTATATTTCAGCGCTGCCGAATTATCGCAAACCACATCGGTCAATCTTCCTTTAGGAACCAGCGAAATAGTGGTGAAAAACGTAGCCGATTATTTAAACGAAAGCACCATACAAATTGGAGCACCATCGACTGTAACGGTTTTGTCAGTCCAGTTTACCAATAATTATATTTCAGAATATGAAATTGACGAAAGCAGTCCGGTCATCAAAAAAGTGCGGGATAGTATCACCCTGGTAAAACTGGCTCTTGGTAAAGTCGTAAACGAGCGGGTATCACATTCAAAAACGATTGAGTTGCTGGATAAAAATCAAAATGTTGCAGGACAAAATTCCGGACTGAATATAAGCGAATTAATGAAACTTGTTGATTATTATAAATCGAAAAGAACAGAATTGAGCGATTTAGTCAATGTTTTGTACGAAAGAGAAAACAAGTTGAATGATCGGTTGGCGAAACTAAACACCAAACTGGAAACCAATACTAAAAAGGAAGAAAAAATGTCGTCAGGAAAATTGGTTTTACAAGTGATGAATGAAGTGGCTGGCAATGTAAATCTGGATATTAATTATGTGACAAACAACGCCAGCTGGTTCCCTTTCTATGATTTGAGAGCCGAAAATATAAAAGATCCGATTAATATGATGTACAAAGCACAAGTAGTTCAAAATACAGGAATTGACTGGAAAAAAGTCAAACTGACACTGTCTTCCGGAAATCCGAATCAAAGCAATCAGGCACCGATTTTAAGTTCTTGGTTTTTACGATACGGATACGAGAAAAATTATGGTTACAATCAAAATGCAAGGCTGAATGTAATCCAGTCGATATCAGACAAAGAGGATCTGATGGAAGTTAAAAAAGAGAAAGGAAAAACGGCCTCCATTTCAGATTTTACCACCATTCAGGAAAACCAATTGAATGTTTCATTCGACATTGATATTCCGTATGATATTTCATCCAATGGGAAAGTGCACAGTGTGGCTTTAAAAGAAATAAAACTGCCTGCTTCCTACAAATATTATGCAGCACCAAGAGTCGAAAAAGAAGCTTTCTTACTGGCTGAAATCAATGATTATTCTAAATATAATTTATTGCCTGGTGAAGCAAATATCATCTTTGAAGGTATGTACGTTGGAAAAACAATGATCAATCCCGGACAGACTTCTGATACGTTGAATTTAAGTATGGGACGCGACAAGAAAATTTCTATCAAACGGGAAAAAGTCACAGACAAATCAGGAACAAAGTTTTTATCTTCCAAAAAAGAGCAGACTTTCACCTATGATATCACGCTGCGAAATAACAAAAAAGAGGCTGTTCAAATGTTACTGAAAGACCAATATCCTATTAGTACGGATAAGGAAATCGAAGTCGAGCTGAAAGATAAAAGCGGAGCGAAAGTAAATACTGAAACCGGAATACTCACTTGGGAATTGGATTTAAAACCTAATGAAACACGAAAAATCAGAATCAGTTATGTTGTTAAATATCCGAAAGACAAAATAATCGGCAATTTATAAAGCTAAAAAACCAGTGAAATACTGGTTTTTTTATTCACATAAAAATCAAATAGTTACAATCAGTTTTGTAACTATTTTTTTATAAATTTACGTACCAAATCAAAAACCGATAAACCATGAAAAAAATCTCATTACTGTTAATTTTATTTAATTTCAGCTTTTCATTTTCGCAAACCATCGCCATTCAGTCTTTTGCAACAGGATTCACTAGTCCTGTCGAAATCACACATGCCGGAGACAGTCGTTTGTTTGTTGTTCAACAAGGCGGGATAATTAAAATTTTAAATTCCAACGGAACAACAAATGCTGTTGCTTTTCTCGATATTTCTGGAATTATCAGCTCCGGCGGAGAACGCGGCTTACTCGGTTTGGCTTTTCATCCCAATTATGCTACTAACGGTTACTTTTATGTTAATTATACCAATCCAAGCGGAAATACTGTAATAGCCCGTTATTCGGTTGACAGCGGAAATCCAAGTATCGCAAACCCGGCAAGTGCATTAGTACTTTTAACAATTACCCAGCCATTTTCCAATCATAACGGAGGAAGTATAAAATTTGGCCCTGACGGCTTTCTTTATATAGGGATGGGAGATGGCGGAAGCGGAGGAGACCCTGGAAACAGAGCACAAAATACCACTGAATTGCTAGGCAAAATGCTCCGAATTGATGTGAATTCGGGTTCACCTTACGGAATCCCAGCCGGAAATCCATATGTAGGAATCGCCGGTGCTGATGAGATCTGGGCCATTGGTGTTAGAAACCCATGGAAATTTTCTTTTAACAGAAGTAATGGTGATTTATGGATTGCTGATGTAGGTCAGAATAATGTAGAAGAAATTAACAAAGTTACTTCAACGCAAGCCGGTTTAAATTACGGATGGCGTTGCTATGAAGGCAATTCAGCCTATAACACCACTGGTTGTGCTGCAATGGGAACAATGACATTCCCATTAGCTGTTGTAAATCATTCCACTGGAGTTTGTTCTATTACCGGAGGCTATGTCTATACTGGAACAATGTATCCTGCTTTTGCCGGAAAGTATTTCTTTACGGATTACTGTAAACCTCAAATTGGCATGATGACTTCGGTTGGAGCAGTTACTTATTCTGCCTCATTTGCCGGTAATAATTTTACCACCTTCGGTGAAGATACGAATGGCGAGCTTTATGTTGCTGCTATAAACAACGGAACTGTCTATAAAATCTACGATTCTTCGTTAAGCGTTTCCGAATTTGACAAAACGCTATTTGCTGTTTATCCAAATCCGGCAAAGTCAGAAGTTTTTATCCGAAAATCCAATGAAAGTTATCCTGTCGAAGTAGAGATTTTCGACACCAATGGAAAGTTATTGCTAACTCAAAAAACAGAAAACCTGGAAATAAACACTATAAAAACGGGAACCCTATCTGCCGGTCTTTATCTTGTAAATATTAAAAACAATCTCGGAGTAACATTCACTCACAAATTAGCGATTGAGTAATTAAGGCGCCGGGTTGGGAATTAATTCCTGTATTTTATTGATTTCGGCTAAAACGGCATCAGTAAGCATTACATCAAAAGCATTGATGTTTTCTTCCAATTGATCTAATGTCGTTGCGCCTATAATCGTAGAGGTTACAAATTGTTTTTGGTTTACAAAAGCCAAAGCCAATTCTGTTAATGACAATCCGCAATCATGTGCCAGATTCTGGTATAATTTGGTTACTTTAAAACAGTTCTCATTTGTGTATCTTATAAAATTCGGAAACAATCCAAGACGGGAATCCGATTGAATACCATTCAGGTGTTTTCCTGTCAGGAATCCGAAACCCAGTGGAGAATAAGCCATTAAGCCTACATTCTCGCGCATGCATATTTCGGATAAACCAACTTCAAACAATCTGTTCAGTAACGAATAAGGATTCTGAATTGTTGCAATTCTTGGAAGGTTATGCTTTTCACTTTCGTTCAGAAACTTCATCACGCCCCAAGGATTTTCATTAGAAACTCCAATATGTTTGATTTTTCCTTCTTTGATTAAACTGTCAAAAATGGTTAAAACCTCCAAAATATTATCCTGCCATTTAGTATCAATTTCCAAAACTCCCCGTTGCCCAAACATGTTCATCACGCGTTCCGGCCAATGCATTTGGTACAGGTCAATATAATCGGTTTGCAGATTTTTAAGACTCAGATCAACTGCTTCCTGTACGCTTTTTTTCGAAAAATCCAACGGCTGACGAATGTAACCCATACCACGATTAGGTCCAGCAATTTTAGTTGCTATAACAAGATTTTCCCTTTTGCTTTTTCCGATTTTATGAATCCATGAACCAATAAAACGTTCTGTACTTCCAAAAATATCCGCATTCCCTCCAATAGGATACATTTCAGCTGTATCCAAAAAATTGATTCCTTTTTCTATAGCATAATCCAACTGTGAGTGGGCTTCGGCTTCCGTGTTCTGATTCCCGAAAGTCATGGTTCCGAGGCAAATTTTACTAACTTTTAAATCAGTATTGGGTAACGTTGTATATTTCATTTTCTTTAAGGCACTGAATAGCTAAAGCGCTGGTTTATTAAGTTTCGGCTGCAAAGATAACACTCTGCAAAGTAAAAAAAAAGGCGCTAAGAAAACCTTAGCACCTTTTTAATTCAGAACCTTAGTTCTATATTAAATTTCATTCAGCATTTTAGAAATTTCATCCAATTTTGGAGTTAAGATAATCTCAATACGACGGTTTTTTGCTTTCCCATCCTGAGTGTCATTGCTCATTAATGGAGAATACTCACCACGTCCTGCTGCTGTTAAATTCTCTTTCTTTACTTTTGCGTTTGAAGTCAGGATGTTTACAATTGCTGTAGCACGTTTTGTAGATAAATCCCAGTTGCTTTCAACACCACCACCAATGATTCCTGTGATTTTATCATTATCTGTATGTCCTTCAATCAATACGGCAATATCAGGATTGTCTCCCAATACTTTACCCACTAAATCAACTGCTTTTTTTCCTTCAGTACCAACAGTCCAGCTTCCTGATTCAAAAAGTAATTTGTTTTCCATCGAAACATATACTTTCCCGTCTTTATGCTGTACAGTCAAACCTTTGCCTTCAAATGCCTTAAGCGATTTAGACAATGTTTCTTTCAGTTTTTTCATTGAAGCTTCTTTAGCTGCAATTAAACCTTCCAATTCATTTACTCTGTCAGAACGATCTTTTAAGTCCGCTGATAATTTATTCAAACGGTCTTTTTCAGATGCCAATGCTTTTTCTTTTGACTCCAATTGTGATAAAAGTTCACGGTTTTTGTCCATATTGGCTTTTAAAGCCTCATCACTGTTTTTCTCCAAAGCATTATAAGACGCCTGTAATGTTTTCAGATTATTGCTTGAAGCCGCATAATCCGCAGCCAGTTTATCCCTTTCTGCTTTAAGCTTATCCAATTCTGTTTTCAGATTTCCATTATCTGCTAAGTATTGATTGTTGGCTGTTTTCAACGAATCATTCTGATCAGCTAAAGAGTTGCGCTCTTTCTTCAAATCAGCGAATTTTGTTTCTAAATCAGCGTATATTTTTTTAGAAACACAAGATGTGGTCAGGGCAAATGCCAACAAACCTAAAGAAATTCTTTTTATCATTTTTTGTGGTATTTATTATTATCTACTCGTATTTGGGGTTCTGTTTTTATGCTATTTCTATTAAAATCGGACAGTGGTCCGAATGCTTCGCTTCAGGCAATATCAAGGCACGGGTTACTCTTCCCATCAAGGGTTCAGAAACCAAATGATAGTCAATCCTCCATCCTTTGTTATTTCCTCTGGCTCCTGCTCGGTAACTCCACCAGCTGTAATGATGCGGCTCTTTATTAAAATGACGGAAACTGTCTATAAATCCGCTTTTCATAAATCCGTCAAGCCAGGTTCTTTCTTCCGGTAAAAAGCCTGAAATCTTAGCATTTCGAATCGGGTCATGAATATCAATTGCCTGATGGCAGATATTGTAATCCCCACAAATAATCAGGTTTGGAATTTCTATTTTCAGTGTGTTGATGTAATTCTGAAAATCATCCATAAACATAAACTTGTGATCCAGCCTGTCTATATTGGTTCCTGAAGGCAGATACAGACTCATTACCGAAAATCCGTCGAAATCGGCCCGAAGTATTCTTCCTTCAAAATCCATATGATCGATTCCAGCACCAAAAACGATATTGTTCGGTTTTGTTTTGGATAATATCGCAACACCGCTGTATCCTTTTTTTTGTGCTGAAAAATAATACTGGTAAGGATAACCTGCCTTTTCAATTTCTGCGATCGGGATTTGATCTTCGGTTGCTTTAATTTCCTGAAGGCAAATTACATCTGGATCAGCGCTTTGCAACCATTCTAAAAATCCTTTGGTTATTGCTGCCCTGATTCCATTAACATTGTATGAAATAATTTTCATTGGTAAAGAATCTTTTTTTCAAAAGTATAGAAAAACCATGAAATAAAAACAAGAAATTTAATTATCTTGTAAAGCATTAAATATCAATGTTTTTTTCAACAGTCTGATAAATCAGGAGTGCATTATCCACAAAACTTTTCTTTAAGTTCCACAAGTTTTGCTATCTTTGTTTCTCGCATAAAATCAAAAAATTAAATGGGTTTAGTTACCGCTAAAGAAGTTGCAAAAGCTATAAATGCCGATAAATATGGAGTTTTAGGGACTTTCTCGGGTTGGTTACTCATGAAAGTACTTCAAATTTCGACACTTAACAAAATTTACGACAGAAACAAACACTTAAAAGATGTGGAGTTTCTGAATTCGATATTAGATGAATTTCAGATAAAATTCGAAATCCCTGAAGAAGACTTAAAACGTTTACCGAAAGACGGCGCTTACATCACAATCTCAAATCATCCGTTAGGTGGTATTGATGGCATCTTGCTTTTGAAATTAATGTTGGAAAAAGAACCGAATTTCAAAATTATCGCTAATTTTCTCTTACACCGCATCGAGCCTTTAAAACCCTACATCATGCCGGTTAATCCTTTTGAAAATCATAAGGATGCCAAATCGAGCGTCATCGGTCTTAAAGAAACTTTCCGCCATTTGAGTGATGGAAAACCGCTGGGAATGTTCCCTGCCGGTGAAGTTTCAACCTATAAAGATGAAAGACTGGTTGTTGACAAAGCTTGGGAAGAAGGCGCGATTAAAGTAATACGAAAAGCTCAGGTTCCTGTTGTTCCTATTTATTTCCACGCTAAAAACAGTCGTATTTTTTATTTTCTTTCCAAAATAAATGATACGTTGCGTACTGCAAAATTACCATCCGAATTACTGACTCAAAAAGACAGGGTAATTAAAGTGCGTATTGGAAAACCTATTTCGGTGGCAGAACAAAATGAATACGAAACTATAGAAGCGTACTCTGAATTTTTACGCAAGAAAACCTATATGTTGTCCAATGCTTTTGTTAAAGAATCAAAATTATTGACAGCTCCAAGTTTAAAAATTCCAAAACCTGCCAAAGAAATCGTAACCGGAGCCAATCAGGAAAAAATGATTGCCGAAGTAGAAAAACTTCGCAAAAACGACGCCCGATTGTTACAAAGCAAAAATTACGAAGTGTTTTTTGCAGAGGCTAACCAGATTCCGAATATCCTACACGAAATAGGCCGTTTACGAGAAATCACTTTTAGAGAAGTTGGAGAAGGCACAAACGAATCTATAGATATAGACAAATTTGACAAATATTACCATCACATGTTTTTATGGGATGAAGAAACCAAGCAAATCGCCGGTGCTTACCGTATGGGCTTGGGGTCTGAAATATTTTCAAAATATGGTATTGACGGATTTTATCTGCAGGATTTATTCCGTTTTGAACCGGAATTATACGACATGATGAGCAAATCCATCGAAATGGGCCGAGCATTCATCATTAAAGAATACCAGCAAAAACCAATGCCATTATTCCTATTATGGAAGGGGATTGTACACACTACATTGCGTTATCCTGAACACAAATTCCTGATTGGAGGAGTAAGTATCAGTAACCAATTTTCTGATTTCTCCAAGTCATTGATGATTGAGTTCATGAAGTCGAATTACTATGACCCATATGTTGCACAGTATATCCACCCGAAAAAAGAATATAAGGTAAAACTGAAAGATGCGGATAAAGATTTTATTTTCAATGAAGCAGAAGCTGATTTGGTTAAATTCGATAAAATCATTGACGAAATTGAACCTGGAAATTTACGCTTACCTGTTCTTATCAAAAAATACATCAAACAAAATGCCCGTGTGGTTGCGTTTAATGTGGATCCGCTGTTCAATAACGCCATCGACGGCTTAATGTATATCCGAATAGCAGACTTACCTGAAAGCACCGTAAAACCGGTTATGGAAGAATTTCAAGCGGAACTGGAACGAAAACTTTCTGAAAAAGGAGAATAAAATTGTTCGCTGATTTATAAAAAACAAAAAGCCGGGAAAATTTTCCCGGCTTTTTTTATGTTCTTAGAACCAACCTTTCTTACCTACCTGATACGTCTGGTAAAATTCCTGATCAGACTTTGTCAAGTAAATAATACCTTCTATAAGGCCAATGATACTTGAGGCTGCTCCGCAGGTAAACAGAGTTATTACCAGCATTATAATCCCTTCATTTGTATATCCTAAAAGAAATTTATGAATCCCCAGAGGACCTAAAAGGATAGCTAAAATACCGCAAGCTACTTTTTTATTGTCTTGTGGGATTTCGGTCTGTTTATTCCACTCTTCAGTAGGTTTAGTTGTTTCCATTGTTATTATTTAATTATAAAATTTACTCTTGTACACTTCCGATTTCGCTTATCTCGCTAAAATCGCTTTTTGGATCTGCACCATATTGGTTATTGCCTTTGGTTCCCTCAGTAAATAATAAAATCAAAAGCCATATATTAGCAAGAGGTACAAAAGCTAGTAAAATAAACCATCCGCTTTTATTAACATCATGCAAACGTCTGACAGCCACAGCAATTGAAGGGATTATAGTGGCTAAGAAAAGAAGCCCATAAATTGGCCCATATCCAAATTTTCCAAAACCTAGACCTAAAACACCATCAAGTATCATAGCAATAATTGCTAAAATAAAATTCGCTAATGTATAATACCAATACTCACTTCTTCTTGCACGACCATTAAAATTTGCATAATTCTCAAGGACTACTTTTTTGTACCAATCAATCATAATAAATAGTTTTAGTTTTGTTTGTCTTACTCTTAAGGATTTTCAGTCACTCCTGCTTTTTTAAATGAAAAAACAAAAACATTGAATTCAAATATAAATAAATTTTGTTTTCCTTAACAGTAGTTTAGTAATTATTTTCGTAGGTTTATTATTCGTTACAATAAAAAAATCAACAACAATCCAACTTGCACACGTCTTTAATCAAGAGATTCCATACCAATTTCATTAATCTCATCAAATTCCTGCTTCGGGTCTTTTCCATAACCATTATTGCCGGCAGTACCATCAGTACACAACAATATAAGCAGCCAAATAGGTCCCGCCACTGGGATAAAACGAACAAAATAATACCATCCGCTTTTATTAATATCATGTAGCCTTCTCACAATAACAGCTAAACTTGGGATTATAATAATCAGAAAATAAAGCAGTAATGCCCCTAAAAAGACACCTCCTAAAGTCTCTGAAACAGTAAGCATACAAAGGTACAATATCACTAAAAAGACAATGACAACAACATTCATCAATACGAAATACCAATATTCGCTTCGCCTGGCCCTTCCGCTAAAATTAGCATAATTTTTAATCATTACTTTTTTGTACCAATCAATCATAATTTTTTATTTAAAATATTTGTGTTTCATTCTTATTTCAATCTATTAAAGAGCTCCATCGTGTGGCTCCCAAAGTTCAATTTTATTTCCTTCAAGGTCCAGAATCCAGCCAAACTTCCCATAATCAAAAGATTGCATCTCGCCTACAACCGTTACACCTTCTTCTTTTAAAGTTTCAAGTAAAATTTCTAAATTATCAACCCTGAAGTTCATCATGAATTGTTTTTCGCTGGATTCAAAGTATTTTGTATCGGCTTCGAATGGCGACCATTGCGTAGAACAGTCATTCCCTTCTTTGTCTTTCCACCAAAAAGTCCAGCCATATTGGTCTGTAGGAATTCCCAAATGGTTTTTATACCATTCTTTAGTTGCATTTGGATCTTCGCTTTTAAAGAAAAAACCTCCAATACCCGTTACTCTTTTTATATCTTTTTTACTCATGCGTCTGTTTTTTAAAGAAAATAGTTGTGGCCAATAAAAGTAGAATCCCTTCCACTGTAAAGAAAAATAAATGATTGAACACTTCCTTGGCAATATAACTGCTACCCATTCCAAAAGCAACCAGCCCTAATGCCAATAGCAATCCTTGAGTTCTTGCCAAATGGCTTCCGTTTTTAATCGGTTTGGCCAAAAACAACATCCAAATCCCAGACAACAACATCATAATCGAAGAATACATCCAGATAATCTGCATACCTTCGGCTGCAGGCGCTTGAATTTCTCCTTTCGCAATATGCTCTATGACGGCAGGCATTCCTAAAAAAGCATGCGGAATAAACTGCAGACAGGTTAAAACACCCACAAAAACAGTCAGATAATACGCTATTGTATTCATATGTATAATTTTAAGATTTTATCCACGATAGTTTGTGCCAGTTTTTCTTTGCTTTCAACTGTCCATCCGGCAATATGAGGTGTCAAAAGCACATTTTCGGCTTGCAACAGGAATTCAAATGCTTCCGGTTTTTCTCCTTCAAATAAGGTCTCAAAGGAAAGTTTCTCATATTCCAAAACATCCAATCCGGCACCATAAATTTTCCCGGAGCGCAGAGCAGTTACTAAATCGGCTGTAACAACATTCTTCCCTCTTGACGTATTAATTAACCAAAAAGGTTTCGCAAAAGCATCGATAAAATCAGTGCAAATCATTTTATCGGTTTCCGGAGTCCACGGAATGTGAAGACTCAATACATCTGCTTTTTCCTGCAGTTCAGTAAGGGAAACCTGTTTTGCGTTTTCGTCTCCTACATCATTCAAAATATCATAACACAAAACGGCAACATCAAATCCACGCAATTTCTTGGCAAACGATTTACCCATATTCCCATAACCAATAATTCCCACCGTTTTTCCGTCGAGTTCATGCCCACGATTGGATTCCCGGTTCCAATGTCCGGAACGAATTTCTTTATCGGCCTTGTTAAGCTTATTCATTAACGACAATAATGTCCCTAAAGCATGTTCGCCTACCGCATTCCTGTTGCCTTCGGGAGCGGCTATAAGATGGATTCCTTTACTGATTGCATACTCACAATCGATACTTTCCAGACCAGCCCCTACCCTGGCAATAAACTGCAGGTTGGTTGCTTTGTCTAAAAATGTTTTGTCAATTTTAAATCGGCTGCGAATAACAATGCCTTGATAGTCATGAATTTTAGCTTCGACTTCTTCTTTAGATGATACAAAGTCTTCGTAATTACTAAAACCGGCTTGTTGCAATTGTTCCCATAATAAAGGATGATTGCTGTCAATATGAAGGATTTTGATGTTTTGATTCAAGATTTCTGGATTCTGATTCTTCCAAAGTTACAAATTTGAATTGAAATGAAGTGATTAGTTTGTATCCGAAAAAGCCTGCAACGGATTTCGATTTCCTTCCTGAAAGTTACGGTTTTGTCCTTGTCGATTGAAATCTCTAAAACCCAAGAACCAATCTGGCGATTGCAAAATAAAGAATAATCCCGAAAACGTCATTAGTTGTTGTAATAAACGGTCCAGTAGCAATTGCAGGATCGATTTTATTTTTATGCAGAAATAAAGGAACCAAGGTGCCTAAAGTAGCAGCAAACAAAATCACTACAATAATAGAAATAGAAATGGCTAAACCTACCTGATACTGTTGATACATTACAGAATGGTACAGCAAAAGAAACAAAGAGATAATGGTCCCTGAAATCATTGATACAGTAATCTCTTTGCTAAAATATTTTCGACTGAATTCTTTTATGGTACCATTCGCTAAACCTTGTACCACAATAGCAGATGCCTGCACCCCGATGTTTCCGGCAGTTGCCGAAAGCAAAGGCACAAAAATAATTAACGTAGAATATTTTTGGAAAGCACCTTCATTGTTCTTTAAGGCAAATGAGGCTACAATTTCAATAACCATACCCATTAAAAGCCATGGCAATCGGGCTTTTGTAAGTTCAAGAACACTGTCATTTGCTTCAACGTCTTGTGTAATACCCGCTGCTAATTGGTAATCCTTATCTGCTTCATCTTTAATAACATCAATAATGTCGTCAATGGTAATCCGGCCAACCAATCGTCCCATTTCATCTACAACAGGAATGGCTTCCAAGTCGTATTTTTGCATGATACGGGCTACTTCAACATCTTCGGCATCGACATTGACTGAAGTTACTTTTTTGATATAGATATCTGCAATCTGGGTTTTGGTAGATGTTGTAAGCAAATCTTTAAGAGATAACCTTCCTTTCAATCTTCCTTCATCATCAATCACATAAATAGAATGCACTCTGGAAACATTTTCAGCTTGCGCCCGCATCTCTTTTACACAGGTAAGCACGGTCCAGTTTTCATTCACTTTTACAAGCTCTTTCCCCATCAGACCTCCGGCAGTATCTTCGTCATAACGCAATAGATCAACGATGTCTTTTGCGTGTTCCAGGTCTTCCAGCTCGGAGATTACCTCTTCTTTTTTAGATTGCGAAAGTTCCCCAATAATATCAGCCGCATCATCGGTGTTAAGCTCATCAAGCTCTTCTGCGATTTCTTTTGCGGATAATCTTTTTAATATATTTTCTCTTAAATCATCTTCTAGTTCCAGAAGGATTTCAGCCGTCTTTTCTGAATCAAGGACTTTGAAAATATAGGTAGCTTCTTCAAAATCAAGTTCATCCAGAATTTCAGCAATATCAGCATGGTGCAAGTCATTCAATAAAACTTCCAATTGCTTGTCGTCTTTATTTTGAATAAGTTGCTCTAATTCTTGTATTAGATCTTTGCTGATTTTAAACTCCATCGGCTGCTATTTTTTGAGTGAGTTCTATAAATTGTTCCACCGAAATCTGTTCCGGACGGAGGTCAAAGATACTATCTTCTCGCAAATTATCCGACAGATTGAGTGATTTTAAGCTGTTTCTCATTGTTTTTCTTCGCTGGTTAAACGAAGTTTTCACAACATTAAATAATAATTTTTCGTCACAAGGCAAATGATAATTTTCTTTTCTAATCATTCTCATCACACCTGATTTTACTTTTGGTGGAGGATTAAACACGTGCTCATCAACAGTAAAAAGATATTCAACATCATAAAATGCCTGTGCTAAAACAGATAAAATCCCATAAACTTTGCTTCCTTTTTTGGAACAGATTCTTTCTGCAACTTCTTTTTGAAACATCCCCGAAAATTCCGGTATCTGGTCACGAAGCTCTAATGTCCTGAACACAATTTGTGTCGAAATATTGTATGGGAAATTTCCAATAATAGCAAATGGCTCATCACCGAAAACCTCCTTAATATTGTATTTTAAAAAATCTTTTGAAATGACTTTTCCTTCCAGCTTCGGATAATGTACATTCAAATATTCTACGGATTCCGTATCGATTTCGATAACATACGTTTCAATAGGTTTTTCGAGCAAATACTTAGTCAGTACACCCATCCCAGGACCTATTTCCAAAACCTTTTTGTATCGGTCTAACGTCAGCGAATCTGCTATTCTTTTTGCAATGCTCTCATCATTTAAAAAATGCTGCCCGAGATGTTTTTTGGCTTTTACTTTGTCCATACTTAAATTATTAAGCTATTTAGCGGTTAGACTGTTGGTTTTTTGATTTTAGAGAATTTAAATTTCATGCATTTGCCCGATACCATTTTCCAAAGGCAGAATTATCTCTTTAATGCTCTGAAATAAGCTCTAATTCCGTTCTGAAAGCAAGCATTTTATCAGCAAAAAGCCTTAATCCTTCCGCTCTCAAACGCGGTGCATCTTCTTCGTAATATCTTTCCAGGGTTTCTTTACTGTCTGTAGTATATTGGATGGAATAAGTAACGCCTCCCATTTCTTCTTCGACTAAAACCTTGACCATTCGCGCTGACGAAAATTTCCCTGTCGCCAAAACATCTTTAATGTGTTTTTCCTGCATCCATTTCATCCATTCGTCGTGAACACTTTCGTGTATATTGATGGTTACGTTGTAAATTATCATATCTCTGTAATTGTAAAATTTGGTTATTGGCTCAATCAGTTATCCAAAAGAGCAACCTTTGAATTATAAATTAGTATCTCCCCGCAGTTTCCTGAAATTATTCCTTGCCTCTACAAAGTAAATACTGTCTTCGTGGCTGAATATTATTTTTTCGTAATTGGCCTTGGCTTTCTCTACATCCTGCAATTGCTTGCGGTAAATTTCTGCTGAGAAAAAAAGAGCTTCATCGATGTAAATACTTTCGGCATGCTTGTCTATAATTTTTTGAAAATAGGTTAACGCCTGTAAAAAATCTTGTTGTTTTTCGTATAATTTACCTATTCTCAACAATGTCACATCTTCGATACTTTGCTCTTTATGCTGGTCTAAAATAGCTTTAAACTGCAGCATTGCTTCATTATCTTTATTCTGATAGGCTAAAAAATCTGCCTTAGAGAATTTCTTTAAAGCTACGTGGGTAGAATCTTCAACCGTATTGTCGCTTATCAGCAAAAATAACTCCATTGCATCGTTCGCTATAAGTTGTGATGTGGAAGATTTCAAGACTTTAAATTGTTTTTGTGACCATTCGAAATCTCCTTTGAAATAACTTGCTTTTGCCATTTTCAGACTGGCTTCATGTGCGACAGCATCGTTTTCTAAATCGTCTTCCACTTGGGCATAATAAATGATTGCCTGGTTGAATTTTTCATCCAAAAGCAATACATCGGCCAATTCGATTTTAACTTCTGCTTTTTGATAATTGTTTAACGGCAGTTCCAAAGCTTTTACCAATGTGGCTTTTGCCGATTCTAATTCTTTAAGATAAAAAGCATTAAAATGCGCATGAAGAATTTGGAGATTCAAAGAATAAGGTGAAATTCCGAATTGTTTGAGCAACAAATCCAATTTAGCTTTAATTGCCGGATATTCTTTGGCGGAAGCCTTATCAATATCCATCAAAGCCAACTGATAATGCGCCTGCATCTGCAATTCTAAATCCTGTGTGTTGAGCAGAATAAAGTCTAATATTTCTCTTGCTGTTTCACTTTCTTTATCATCAATAGCCATTTTTGCCAGATTAATGATATTGAAAAAATTATCAGGACTTCGTTTAAAGATTGCTTTCTCTTGAATAAATGCCTTTCCATACTCTTTTTGCTGAACAAAAAACCAGCTCATAAATTGATTCCAGAACAACTCCTGATTTTTCTGTGTACGGAGTAACAACGCTTTTTTTACATATTCAGTAAATGTTTTCTGCGTATCTTCCATCATAAAACGAACGAGCTGACTTTGTACCAAAGGTAAATTGGTCGGATTTGAAAAACTGTAATCCAATAACTTATCAGTCATCAGTTCGAGTTTGCCCAATTGCCCCTGAAGCAGCGCAATCTGATAATCAAAATTGAAATTGGGATTGCTTTTAATTCCCAGAGTATACGCTTGAATAGCTTGTTCTACCAATACTTTTTGCTCAAAATCACGAGCAATTGTAAAGACGTTATTGGGGTTTTCACTTATTTTCCCAAGTGCTAAATCATAGTTAGCATTCGCTTTATCAATTTTCTTTTGCAACTGATAATTGTATCCCAATTCAATATATAAATTGGGCTGTTTTGTTCGGGCAAGCTTATTCTGGATTAAAAATTCAGCTTTGTCAAATTGTTTCAACTGCTGATAACACAGCACCTGCTTCTGAAAATACTGATAATTATTGGGCTGAATCTTAATTAAGTCTTCGTAAATAACAATGGCTTTGTCAAACTCACCTCTGTCCACATAATTTTGAGCCAATTGTTCGTTTTGTGAAAAAACAAACATTGACCAGAGCAAACCAATAAACAAAAAGAAGTTTTTCATTTTCTATAAAAAAACAATGTACTAATGTAACAATTTTATGCTTCATTAGTACATCGTAAAATGATAAGTTTGTCTTAATTTATAATATCAAAACCTGTATATTTTCGTAATACTTCCGGGATTACGATTCCTTCAGGTGTTTGGCAATTTTCTAAAATTCCGGCTAAAACCCTTGGAAGTGCTAATGAACTTCCGTTTAAGGTATGAGCTAATTGTGTTTTTCCATCTTTCCCTTTAAAACGCAGTTTCAATCGGTTGGCCTGGAAAGTTTCAAAATTAGAAACAGATGAAATTTCTAACCAACGATCCTGAGCGGTTGAAAACACTTCAAAATCATACGTCAATGCTGAAGCAAACCCCATGTCACCACCGCAAAGACGAAGAATTCTATACGGTAATTTCAATTCCTGTAAAATACCTTTTACATGCTCTACCATACCATCAAGTGCTTCGTGTGATTTTTCAGGGTGCTCGATACGTACAATTTCCACTTTGTCAAATTGGTGCAAACGATTCAATCCACGAACGTGTGCTCCCCATGAGCCTGCTTCACGACGGAAACATGGCGTATATCCTGTACATAAAACAGGCAATTCATTTTCCTGCAAAATCACATCTCTGAAAATGTTTGTTACCGGAACTTCCGCAGTCGGAATCAGGTATAAATTATCTTTAGCATCGTGGTACATTTGCCCTTCTTTGTCCGGCAATTGACCCGTTCCGTAGGCTGAAGCCTCATTGACCATATGTGGAACCTGGTATTCCTGATAACCGGCTTCCGTATTTTTATCTAAGAAATAAGAAATTAGCGCACGTTGTAATTTGGCACCTTTTCCTTTATACACAGGAAATCCTGGCGCAGTTATTTTAGTACCTAATTCGAAATCAACGATATCGTATTTTTTAATTAAATCCCAATGTGGCATTGCTCCTTCATGCAAAACTGGAACGTCTCCTTCTTCAAAAATATTGACGTTTTCTTCAGGTGTTTTTCCAACTGGAACAATATCCGCAGGAAGATTAGGTAGCTTGTATAATTCTTCCGTTAATTCTTCTGTAACTGCATTTAAAACTTCTGAAAGTTCTTTGCTTTTTTCTCTGAATTGTGCTGATTTTTCTTTTAGTATTTCTGCCTTGGCTTTTTCACCATTCTTCATCAGCTCACCCACGTCTTTGGACAGCTTATTAGATTCGGCCAAAATGTTGTCTAATTCTACTTGTGTTGCACGACGTTTTTCGTCTAGTGACACAACTCTTGCAACCAAAGCGGTAACATCAAGATTTCTCTTTGCCAAAGCTTTGATTACTTTTTCCTGGTTTTCTCTAATAAATGCTATTTGTAACATGACTTAATTTTTATAAGGAAGCAAATTTAATAATATTTGCTTTAGAATCTTAAAAATAAGTCGAAATTCCTAAATTGAATCCGTCAGTGATTGCAGGAGGATTTCCTAAGATATCACGCTGCTTTTGAAAACGATAATTTAATCTGAAAACAGTTTGTGGAGTTGGCCTGAAACTAACGGCCGGCATGATACTCCAGATATCTTCGCCAATATTTCCACCGGTTTCATTAAACCTGCCCACATTCCAATCTACATACTCTAATCTGCAGGCTACGTTTAACACGGCATTATCCCATCCCAAAATAGTTTTATTTACAACCGGCTGAACAATATCTATAAAACCCCCGTGTTGTTTGTTCCCAAATTGTTGTGTATACGTACTCGGAACATCAACTTTTATCCAGGCAAATTCAGTGGTAATGAAAGTTTTGATTTTTGGAAGTGTTGTATTAAAATCTAAAGCAAATACAGATACTCTGCGCTTTTTATCTAAAATAATTCCGTCATCCTGAAATTTATTATAAATACCACCCATGTAAGAAACCCCTAACTCTCCTATTTTAGTATTTCTGACAGCTAATTTACCTGTAAACAAAGGCTCTCCGCTGTTGATTTCTTCGAAACGTTCCGGATTTTCTTTTGCTGCCGGAAGGAATGTTTTATTCTCGGTATTTTCAATTATCGAATTATCGAAACTTCCCGAAAGATAGGCTTCGTAACCAACCATCCAATTGTTTTGGTATTTTTTTCCGAAAAAACCAGCTCCTGCATTGCTGAATGTACCCGGTAACATTTGAGTTGCCGAAATAGGCCGATCAGTGAACTCCCATTTTGGTCCGTCATGGTTTTGATTGAAAGACCCGATAGGATTTACAATAATCCCCGCTCTGAAATTAACTAAAGGATGGAATTCTACATCAACGGAAGCAAATTCTATGGCAACTTCTTTTCCGCCATCTTCAAATTCAATTTCACTTAAAAATTTCACGCGTTTGCTAATTGCCGATGACATAAAAACAGACAATCTTCGGGCTTGAAACTGATGTCCTTCAGAAATACCATCCGTGGTAAGATGTTGCCAGTTCGCTTCAAGATAACCACCGATAGCAATAGGTGTTTTGGCTATATTTAAAGCCGGACGATTATAAAGAGCGTCCATATTTAGGGTTTTGACTGTGTCTTTTGGAACTCTTTTCAGTAAACTTGGATCAATTTGAGCAATAGAATTTATGGTGAAAAAAAAAGTAAGCGTGACTATAAAGCAGGTAAAATTTAATCTCATTTTAAAGATATTTTTAAAGTATTGTTTTCTAAAATAATTGGGAAACTTCTCAAATCTCCCTGGGCTGGACCGGATTCGGCTACACCCTTGTTACTGAATTCACTTCCATGAGCCGCGCATTGTAATTTATCTCCAAAAACCTGTAATTCCGCACTCTGATGTGTACATTTCATCAGCAAAGCCGAATATTCTGACGAATTGTGTCTGTAAACACAAATTGGGTATTGCAAAATTTCGTTTTGAACAATGATGTATTTTTTATACTCAGTTTTCCCTTCCGATTTAATTTCAAAATCAGTCATTGGCACCAAAATATCAGAGCCTTTTATTTCTTTGGTCAAAACCTGAGAAGACGAACAGCTTTCCAATATTGAAATTCCGACAAGTCCGGCCAAACAGCCAAATCCACAGGTTTTTAAAAATTCTTTTCTGTTCATGATTACAACGATTTTAAGAATCTGATTACTGCATTTTTGTCATCCTGCGACAAATTATGAAATGCAGTTTTACTATTGGTTGCTTCGCCTCCATGCATAGAAATGGCTTCTTCTATGCTTTTGGCTCTTCCATCATGCATTAAAAAATAACCACCACCCTGAGAATTTCCGGAAAGCCCCAAGCCCCATAACGGCGGTGTTTTCCATTCGTATGTTTTGGCCACTCCTTCTGTATAACCATCGTCTAAACCAGCTCCCATATCATGCAAAAGAAGATCTGTATATGGCGAAAACGACTTGAAAGACAATCCATTAATTGGAGAATATCCTGTACTTAATTCTGATTTATGACAACCAATACAATTAATCTGACTGAATAACGTTTTTCCACGAACTACCTCTGCATCATCTGCATTACGCTGTATAGGTGCCTTTAATGTTTTGAGATAAAACACGACATCATTAACCGTACTTGTTGCTATTTCCGGATCAATTTCTTCATTTGTATACACATCGATTGGGTTATAAACCGAAGTAATACCGATGTCCTGATTGTAAGCATTTACCGTTTGATGCAATAAATTGAAAGCTGCCGCTTTTTTCCCAAATCGTCCAATATATTTTCCTCCCTGAGAAATAGCTCCTTCATCATTAATATAAGAAGGCATTGAAACCCAGTTTGGCACTCCTGAAATCCCATCTCCATCCGAATCATTAGGATCAGCCATAGCTAGGATAGCCGCATCTGGAACATACTGTAAAAACCCTAAACCCGTATTAGACGGCGGTGTAAACTTTGAAAAAGTAGCTCCAAACGGAATTTGTTCAGGCATAAATCCAGGCAAAGCTTTATTTTGCAATTGCGGTCCACCTTGATTTAAAAACAGATTTCCTGTTTCATCAATTTGTCCGAAACGGGTTAATGTAGTAAAAGGATGTCCTTTCCCATCACCTGCATGACAACTAATACAACTTGTTGACACGAAAGTAGATCCCAAACCGGTTTCACGAGTAAAAACTTCATTAAAAGCCACGTCACCTTTTAAGAACCGCGCTAATTGTTCCGAAGATAAACCGTCTATTGTTCCGTCTAAGACCTCGTCATCATTTGGCACATCAACATAGGAAGCTTCGCAGGAAATTAACGACCCAACTGACACAATAAGAGAGAAATATAATAATAATCTTAAAGTTTTCATTTATAGAATTTAAATTTTAGACAAAACTAAAAAATATATTCATATGCGACAAAAAAAATTAATTATATTTGCGCTAATTAATTTTTTTATCATGAGTAAATCGTTAGAAGAAGTACATCAATCGGTTTCAGCACAGAATAAAACCACGATTTTCAGGAAGATATTAGCTTTTTTTGGCCCGGCTTATTTAGTGAGTGTAGGTTATATGGATCCGGGAAATTGGGCAACTGATTTGGCCGGAGGCAGTCAGTTTGGTTACACTTTAATTTGGGTATTGTTAATGAGTAATATCATGGCTTTGCTTCTTCAAAGTCTGAGTGCCAGATTAGGAATCGTTACCCAGCGAGATTTAGCACAGGCTTCACGAGAAACCTACTCGCCTTTTATCAATTACATACTGTATTTTTTAGCCGAAATTGCTATTGCTGCCTGTGATCTGGCTGAAGTTTTAGGAATGGCGATTGGATTAAATCTTCTTTTCGACATTTCACTTATTCAAGGTGTCGCAATTACGGTCTTAGATACTTTTCTATTGCTTTTCCTTATCAATAAAGGAATTCGGAAAATGGAAGCTTTTATCATCTCATTAGTTTTGATTGTGGGCATTTCTTTCATTTTTGAAATGATTTTTGCCCAACCGGAAATGGGTAAAGTCATAACCGGTTTAATTCCAACACTACCGAATGACACAGCTTTGTATATCGCCATCGGAATCATCGGTGCCACCGTAATGCCACATAATTTATACCTGCATTCTTCTTTGGTTCAAACCAGAAAATTTGACAGAAGCAAAGCAGGAATCAAGCAGGCTTTGAAATACAATTTCATCGATTCGACCATTGCCTTAAACTTTGCTTTCTTTGTGAATGCGGCAATTCTTATTTTGGCAGCAGCCACATTTCATAAAAACGGCTATTTTGAAGTTGCCGAAATTCAGGACGCACATCGTTTACTTGCTCCATTATTAGGAACAAAATGGGCGCCCATTTTATTTGCTGTTGCTTTAATTGCAGCTGGACAAAGCTCAACAGTAACAGGAACTCTCGCCGGACAGATTATTATGGAAGGTTATTTGAATTTACGTATCCAGCCTTGGGTTCGCCGAATCATCACACGATTAATTGCTATTGTTCCTGCCGTTATTGTGATTTCTATTTTTGGCGAAAGCGTAACCGGAAAAATGCTGATTTTAAGCCAGGTTATTTTAAGTTTGCAATTGGGGTTTGCCATCATTCCGCTGATTCATTTTGTGAGTGATAAGACCAAAATGAAAGGATTTCATATTAGTAAAACAACGCAGGTTGCTGCTTGGTTAATTGCGATTATCATTGTTTCGTTGAATGCTAAATTAGTTTATTCTGAAATCGCCGGGCTTCTGGAAAGTTCTGAAAACCCTCTTATTTTATGGCTTACTGTTGTTCCTTTAGCTATAAGTTTTCTGATTTTATTACTTTATATTGTCTTTAAACCGTTTATTTCAAAAGCAAAAACAGACGTTTTAAACCACTCTCCGCATCATTTAAAATTACAATTTTCACCATCCGGTGTGTACAGTAAAAAAAACGTTGCCATATCTGTTGATTTCTCAAGTGCTGATGAAGCTGCAATAAACAATGCCTTTGAATTAGGCGGAAAAGAAGCGCAATACACTTTAATTCACGTAGTGGAGACCATTGGAGCCATGATATATGGTGATGACATTGACGATTGCGAAACTACCATTGATGAAAAGCTCCTGGAAGAATACAAAACAATGCTTTCAGAAAAAGGGTTTAATGTAACAACAAAACTAGGCTTTGGAAAACCTACCAAAGTAATCCCTCAAATCATCAATGAAGGAACTTTTGACATCCTTGTTATGGGAACACATGGTCATACCGGTATAAAAGATTTGCTTTTTGGAACTACCGTCGATAAATTGCGTCATAAAATTTCGATTCCTTTATTTATTGTTAAAAAATAAGACATGACTTTTTCTGAAGAAAATTACCTGAAAACAATATACCATTTAACCAACCTGCTGGATTCGGAAATCAGTACCAATGCTATTGCAGAAAGAATGGAAACCAAAGCCTCTTCAGTAACTGATATGCTTAAAAAATTATCTGAAAAGGACTTGATTAACTATAAAAAATACCAAGGCGTTTCTTTAACTGAAAAAGGATTGCATTCGGCAAAAATGATTGTAAGAAAGCACCGTTTATGGGAAGTTTTTTTAGTGGATAAATTAAATTTTCCTTGGGATGAAGTACATGATATTGCGGAACAATTGGAACATATTAAATCCGAAAAACTGATTAACAAATTGGATGAATATCTTAATTTCCCAACAGAAGATCCTCACGGCGATCCAATTCCGAATGCAAACGGGCAAATTGTAAAAATCGAAAAACAACTGCTTTCCGAACTCATAGAAAACCAAATCGGAATTTGTGTGGGAGTAAAAGACACTTCTTCAGATTTTTTAAAATACCTGGATAAACAGGGAATTGCCTTAGGGTCTAAAGTTGAAATTTTATCTAAAGAAAGCTTCGATTTATCTCTAAAAATAAAAGTAGACAGTAAGGAACTTACCATATCAAATAAAATTGCAGCCAATCTTTTTGTAAAAAAATCCAACTAAAAGATCGTATTTTTGATTGATTCAAATGAAAAGCAAAAATGAAAAATCTATTCTTCAGTCTTTGTAGTTCACTTTTTCTTCTAAGTGGTTGTTCGGTTCAAAAAGACAGCACCGAAATCAATCAGAAACTGGATTCTAAATCCGAAAAAGAAATTGTGCTGGTAAAAGTTATAGAAGATTCCAGATGCCCGGAAGGCGTTCAGTGTATCTGGGCAGGTGAAGTAACGATTGTCGTTGCTGCTTACGAAAATAAAAAAAAGATTGAGCAGGTGCAATTTGTCATAAACCAAAATTCGATGGATGATGTAAATAAGTGGTTTACCCAACATCTGCCTCAAACCAATAAAAGTCTAAAAGAAACCAGCGTTTTACCGTATCCTAAAGAGGGAGTTCAAATTAAGCCGGAAGATTATCACATCCTGCTAATTTATTAGTATTAGCTGCAACCGCAATCTGTGTTTCCGCAATTTTTTTTAGATTTCTTTTTTCCAAAGAATTTCCTGTACAGAAAATAAACTGCAACACCTAATAATGAAAATGCGATAATTTCCTGAATGTTCATTTTACAAAGTTATAAATAAATTCCGCCACCCAGCGAGATAAAATTATAGGTTGGCGTAGCAATTTTCAAATGCTCAAATCCGCCTGTGAAAAAGCATTTTTTGCGATGAAGTTTTCCTTCAATTTCAAACGCATTAACAGGATGTCCGTTAATTTTGCTCCATTTTGCACTTCCGGAAAAACTAAAATTTTTAGTCATAAAGTAATTGGCAGACAATCCATACGAAAAGCCTCCTTTCTTTACTTCATTTCCCACATAGGAAGCTCCTAAGCTCCATCCGAAATCAAATTTCCCCGTACGGACTCTGTCATAGCATAAATTGAAATGAGACAAGGACAGGCTGTTATTAGTAGCATCAATTCTGTTGATTTCCACTATTAATCTAAAATCTGCTTGAAGGTAAAAATATTGAAAAGGCCTGATTTTCAGATTTATATGATTCCCAAATAAATCGTTATTGCTGTATAAAAATTTATCTTCAAAATCAATTCTGAATTTATTCTTCTCAACAACAACGGTATCACATCCATCGTAATTTCCTGATTTATTGTTGTAAAAAGGATATTCTGAAACTTTATTATACAAATGATCTTCCATAGTATAATCTCCAATTAATCCATATTTAAAAACTCCTAATCCTATGTTTAAAAACAATTCAGCAGCTAAACCAAGTTCTTCACCATTATCTGAACCAGAAGATCTGGAAGTTGTAGTCGACGAACTGCTTGACGACGAGTTTGAGTTAAGTTCTTTTTTGGATTTTTCAGTTTTATTCTGACAATAAAGTGTAGAGCTAAAAACAAATAAAAGAATTAGATAACCGTATTTTTTCATCCTGATTTAGCGTAAATTTATTTGTTATTTTAAAATCTGATAGGCAATTAACGCCACAGTATAAGCAAACCCACTCATGAAAACAAGCTGAATCACAGGCCATTTCCAAGAATTGGTTTCTTTTTTGGTTACTGCCAAGGTACTCATACATTGCATTGCAAAAGCATAAAACAATAATAAAGAAACTCCGGAAGCAAAATTAAATAACTTTTCACCCGTGACAGGATGCACTTCGGCAGCAAGTTTATTTTTTATTGTTGTGTCTTGATCATCTGAATCCTGAATACTGTATATCGTCGACAAAGTTCCCACAAATACCTCACGAGCGGCAAATGAAGAAACAATTGCAATCCCTATTTTCCAGTCATATCCTAAAGGCGATATAACCGGTTCTATTGATTTTCCTAATAAACCTATATAGGAATTCTCCAATTTGTATGATGCTATTTTACCTTCTAAGTTTTCACCTGAAATATTTTCTCTGGCAACAATTTGATCTGCATTCTTGAAATTTTCTCCAGGTCCGTACGATGCCAGAAACCACAACACGATAGAAATAGCTAAAATCATTTTTCCTGCACCGAAAACAAACGATTTTGTTTTTTCAATCACATTAATCCCTACGTTTTTAATCATCGGGAGTTTATAATTAGGCATTTCTACCACAAAATATGTTTTTGACTTTATTTTTAAAATCTTATGCAAAATCCAAGCAGAAAATAAAGCCATTCCAAAACCCAGCAGATACAATAACATGAGTGTTAATCCTTGTAAATTGAAGATACCGAAAATTCGTTTGTTAGGAATTATCAGCGAAATAATAATGGCATAGACCGGTAATCGGGCAGAGCAGGTGGTAAAAGGCGTTACTAAAATTGTGATCAGCCTTTCTTTCCAGTTTTCGATATTTCTGGTAGCCATAATAGCCGGAATAGCACAGGCCGTTCCCGAAATCAATGGTACAACACTTTTGCCTGACAGACCGAATTTACGCATCGTTTTATCCATCAGGAAAACGACACGGCTCATGTAGCCGCTTTCTTCCAATATAGATATGAATAAAAATAAGAATGCAATTTGCGGTATAAAAATAATAATCCCTCCCAGTCCCGGTATAATTCCCTGAACAATCAGATTTGTCAGAACTCCGACTGGCAAAACAGATTCTGCCCATGAACTTAGAGAGACAAATGAAGTGTCAATAAAATCCATCGGGATACTGGACCAATCAAAAATAGATTGGAATATCAGCATCAAAATCAGGAAGAAAATAACATACCCGAAAACTTTGTGAATTAAAATTCTGTCTAGTTTGCTGCGTAGATCTTTGGCCGAAGCCAAATCTATTTTTTGACCTTCTTTCAGCACATTGTTAATAAACTGATAGCGCTTGATGGTTTCTTTTTGCTGCAGTCTTTTCAGCTCATCTTTTGATTTCGCAAAAGAAGAATTATGCAGCTCGTTTCTGTTTAGGTTGGCGAAATTAACGTCTTGCGTAATCACCAGCCATAATTTATATAACGATTGATTTGGGAAAGCTTTCCGTAAACTGTCAAAATAAGTAACATCAATACTCGAAGCATTCAAAGAAGGTTCAGTTGGGATATTTTTGTAATTGATAATAAGGTTTTTCAACTCTTCAATTCCTTTTCCTTTTCGGGAACTGACCAAAGCAATTTTCGTTTTCAGCTGTTTTTCCAAATAGGGAATATCGAGTGAAATCCCTTTATAACTCATCCTGTCCGACATATTAATCACCAGAATGGTCGGTATTTCCAAGTCTTTAATTTGAGTAAAAAGGAGTAAATTCCGTTTTAGGTTCTCCACTTCAGTCACCACGATGGCAACATCCGGATAGTCTTTGTCATTCTTATTCAGTAACAATTCAATGACCACATTTTCATCAAGAGAACTGGCATTTAAACTATAGGTTCCCGGCAAATCCAGAATGGTTGCTTTAAGGTTTGAAGCCAATTTACAGACGCCAACCTTCTTTTCAACCGTAATTCCAGGATAGTTTCCTACTTGTTGGTTCAACCCTGTCAGTTGATTAAAAACAGACGTTTTCCCGGTATTTGGATTTCCAATTAAGGCAATATTGATATTCCCAACTTTCATTATTAGATTTTTTCGTTAGGAATTTCAACTTGAATGCCTGAAGCTGTTTCCAATCGGATGGCAAGATAAGAGTCATTAACATTCAAATACAAAGGATCACCAAAAGGCGCAATCTGCAACAGCTGCACTTCATTCCCAGGCAAACATCCCATTTCCAGCAATTTTAAAGGAATTAAATCAATATTAAAATCCTGAATAATCCCTTTTTGACCTATTTGTAATTTAGCTAAACTAACTTTCACTTATTTAGATTGAATTAAGATTGCAAAATTAGCCATAAAAAATGACAAACCTAATTTTACGAAAGATTAATGGTTTTCGCAAAGAAAATTAATGTCTTCAAGCAGCTTTTTTACCTCTTCCAATTTGGTTCCGTCATAAAAGCCCCTTACCCTCTTTTTCTGGTCAACCAAAACAAAGTTTTCAGTATGAACCATATCGTACATTTCTTCAGGTTTTCCGGTTTTGACAGCCAGATATGATTTTCGGGCGATGTAGTAAATATCTTTTTTATTTCCGGTAACAAGATTCCATTTAGCATCGATAACTCCTTTTTTTTCAGCATATGCTTTCAAAACCGAAACACTGTCAATATCAGGTGTAACAGAATGTGAAAGCAACATGACCTTCGGATTGTTTTTAATTTGATCCTGCAACCAAACCATATTATCTGTCATCATAGGACAAATACTCTGGCAAGTGGTAAAAAAGAAATCAGCCACATATACCTTACCTTCATACTCTTTTTGGGTAATTAATTTTCCATTCTGGTTGGTAAAAGCAAAATCAGCTATAAAATGATTATTGGCCACATATTGAATCGTGGTGTCAACCAATTCAGGATTTACCATTGAAGGTGTGTAAACAGGAAGTGATTTGGCTGGTTTTAAAACCAAATAAAACGAGGCTATGATAACAACCGACAATATAGAGAGTACAATGAAAAGGGTCTTAAATCTTCTTAAAAAATTCAACATGGAAATTTATTTTTGCAAAGGTACAATTCCAATCTAAAAAACGGCAAAAAGCCCAGTAATACAAAATGTTAAAAAAAAAGTTTCGTTTCGGAATATTTATAAATTTGAAAAAGCTTGTAACATTTTTTACTTTAAAAACACTTATACTCTTAAACCAAAACACGATAAAACTAATAGTAACAATGAAAAAGAACATTATAACAGCGGGTTCGCTGGCGGTCTTTTCGCTTTTTAGCTTAACTGTCACGGCCCAACAGGCAAAGAAAAATCCGGGAATCAATCTGGATTTGATGGATAAATCGGTAAAACCGGGAGACGATTTTTTCAAATTTGTAAACGGAACATGGTTTGATAAAACCCAAATTCCAGCAGACAGAGTACGTTGGGGAAGCTTTGACGAACTGCGTCAGGCTACAGATAACGATGCTTTAGCTATTTTGAAAGAAGCAGCAGCCAATCCAAAACTGGATCCAAAATCAGATCAGGCAAAAGCGGTAAATGTTTACAAAACATATATGGATACCATTTCCAGAAACAAGTTGGGAATTACACCTTTAAAACCGTATCTGGCAAAAATCAATGCTGTAAAAACCATTCAGGATGTAAATAAATTATTGATTGAAATTGAAGCAGAAGGAGGCGGTTTAGGCTTTTACGGTGTTGGCATCGGTCCGGATGCTAAAAACAGTAACAGAAACGTAGTTAACATTGGTACGGGAAGTTTAGGATTACCTGACAGAGATTATTATGTTTCAGACGAAAAAGATTCGAAAGAAAAGAGGGAGAAATATGTCGCACACGTAACCAGAATGCTTCAGTTTTTAGGAGAAAAACCTGCTGATGCCAAAAGTCATGCGGAAAAAATCCTGGCATTGGAGATAGAAATGGCTAAACCAAGATTAGACAGAGTAGAACGCCGTGACCGTAGAAAAACATACAATCCGATGACGGTAGCTGATTTACAAAAATTAACACCATCTGTAAATTGGAAAGAATATTTTGAAGGAATTAGAATTGGAAAAATCGATTCTATTATCGTTTCACAACCAAAATACATGACTGCTTTAGAAGGTATTTTCAAAGCTAACAAAATAGAAGACTGGAAAGCTTACATGCGTTGGACATTACTTAATCAGTCAACCGGAGTTTTAACCACCGATATCGAAACAGCAAGCTGGGAATTCTACAGCAAAACATTGCAAGGTGCCTTAAAACAACGTCCAAGAGATGAAAGAGCATTACAGATTGTTAACGGAAGTGTTGGTGAAGCCTTGGGAAAATTATATGTTGAGAAAAAATTCCCTGCCGAAGCAAAAGCAAAAGCAAAAGCAATGATTGAAAATGTATTTTTAGCATTTGAAAATCGCATCAACAATTTAACCTGGATGACTCCTGAAACCAAAAAAGGCGCTGTTGACAAACTGAGAAAATCAGTTATAAAAATTGGTTACCCAGACAAATGGAAAGACTATTCTAAATTGGATATCAAAGGAATTGCACAAGGCGGAACCTATTTTGAGAACGCGAAGAATTTAGCTAAATGGACTTATGACGAAGATCTTGAAGATTTGAAAAAACCAGTTGATAAGACACGTTGGGGAATGTCACCTCAAACAGTAAATGCCTATTACAATCCGTCTTACAACGAAATTGTTTTCCCGGCAGCTATTTTACAACCGCCTTTTTATGATTATAAAGCAGACGACGCAGTAAACTACGGTGGAATCGGAGCTGTAATAGGTCACGAAATTTCGCATGGTTTCGATGATTCCGGTGCTCGTTACAATGCAGAAGGAAATTTAGTAAACTGGTGGACTGATGCAGATTTAAAACAATTTACAACTCTTGGAGATGCATTTGCAGCTCAATACAGCGCTTTAGAGCCGCTTCCGGGAACTTTTGTAGATGGTAAATTTACTTTGGGAGAAAATATTGGAGATTTAGGTGGAATAAACTCCGCTTATGACGGATTACAAATTGCTTTAAAGAAATCCGGAAATCCAGGATTGATTGACGGTTATACTCCTGAACAGCGTTTCTTTATTTCCTGGGCTACTATCTGGCGCTCGAAGATGAGAGATGAGGCAATTAAAAACCAGGTAAAAACGGATCCACATACTCCTGGAATGTACCGTGCTTATGTACCTCTATTAAATGTTGATGCATTTTACCAGGCATTCGGAATTAAAGAAGGAGATAAATTATATGTAAAACCGGAAAACCGAGTGAAAATTTGGTAGTTCATTATTACAGATCAAAAAGGCGCAAATTGCGCCTTTTTTTATTTTTTCCCCATTGCTTTATTTACCAGATACAAACCTGACAACGTTACACCACCGCCAATCATAATCATGATTGTTAATGGTTCATTGAAAATAACAGAGCCTAAAATTACGGCCACAATCGGGTTAATATAAGCATAAACGCTGCTCACTTCAGCAGGAAGATGCTGCAACGCATAAATAAAAGCAATAAAAGTAAATACGGAACCAAAAATCACCAGATAGGCAATCGACCACCAGGATTCGGCAGGAATTTGGGTAACACTAATTGATGTTCCTGTAGCTCCGGTATAAGCAAATAATAAAACACTCGAAATCATCATTTGCAGTCCCAAACTGAAATACGGATTAAAACTTGCCGCTTTTTTCTTTGTATACATACTTCCAAAAGCCCATGTGAATGTCGCGATTAAGGATAATAAAATTCCAAAACGGAAATCAGGCTTCAGAAAATCTGCTAAATAATCATAAAAAACCAAGCAAACACCTCCAAAGCTCACCAACAATCCAATAACAGCACCTTTTGACAATCGCTCTCCTTTAAAAAAACTAATGATAACAATCCATAAAGGGAAAACGGCTCCAATAATCGCTCCAAGTCCACTGGAAATGTATTTCACACCCCAAGTGCTTAATCCGTTACTTAAAACAAAATTAAGAATGCTCAGTATAAAAATGGTTTTCCATTGCTTGCCTTTCGGCCAGGCTGTTTTTTTGAAAAGAAAAAAAGCAATGTAAATTGAAGCTCCTATAAACTGTCGGATGGCTGCTAATTGTAGCGCCGGCATGTGCTTTACTCCTTCTTTGGAAGCTATCCAAGTCGTTCCCCAAAAAAAACTGACCCAACACAAAGCCAACATAGGCAGACCAATTGATTCCAATCTGTTTTTTGTTGAATGACGCAGGTTTGAGATTTTGAACACGTTACAGCTTGCTTTTAATGAATGAATATTTCAAAACCTTCTCTATTTTTTCACTCGAAACTAATTTTCCAACCGAAGATTTATCAGACGCAAAAGTAAGCAAAGCCAAATTCATTTCGGTGGCTTTCCCGATGTAAAATTCCGAACGACTGGGATGAAATGGTGATACTGCATTAAAAATTTCGCCAAAACTGTGCTTCTCAATAATTCTCAGAATAATTCCAATGCAATCCTCGAGATGAATCATATTTATGGGTGCGTCCGGGTTTTCCAGATTTTCTTTTCCGGCCAAATATTTTACCGGATTCCGATTGGCACCAATCAGCCCGCCAAAGCGCAGCACAGTTGCTTTAAAATTCGGATTGTTTTGAAGCATTTTTTCAACTTCCAGAAGTTGTCTTCCGCTTTCTGTATTGGGTTTTGGAGTTGTATTCTCTGTCACAGTGCCATTTTCGTCGGCATACACGGAAATCGAACTTACAAAAAGCACTTTCTTTATCCCTGATTTTTCAATGTACGGAAGCAGGTTTTTTATCTTTACAACAAAATCCTCTTTCTTTTCTCCTCGCAATTTCGGAGGAATATCCAAGATTAAAATTTCAGATTCTGCAAGAAAATCTGTTATGTTTCCATGTACTTCATCTTCGCCTGCCGAAATTAAAAAAGCCGTAATTCCTACCGACTCCAGAATTGGAATTTTGGCTGTAGAAGTTGTTGATCCATTAACCGAAAATCCTTCTGCAATTAATTTTTCCGCTAATGGCAACCCAAGCCATCCGCACCCTAAAATCGAAATTGTTTCCCGCTTTTTATTCTTCTCCCCCATATCAATCAATTGTCTTTTTTAACCAGTACAAATCCGTCATTTTCAATTGCCATATAACCTTGGTCGTACAAAAAGTAATAGATATTCCCAGTCTTGGTTTGATAAATTGAAGTAAAAAAATCAAAATCAAAACCTTTTCCCAGCAGTTTTGCTCTGGAAGTTTTTGCCTTTCCATCCGGATTAAGCTCAGACAGGATTCGGTAATTCTTACGCAGTTTATTGTTAATATTCCGCATAAGATTCGTGCTGTCTTTATTTATTTTGTTGTTATATGCATTACGACAGCCATCGCTGCAAAACTTCTTATCTTCGCGGCCAATGATTTTTTCACCGCATTCCAAACACTCTTTCATAGGTTATAAATTAAAAACTCCTTTATACAATAATGCCTGTTTGATATGTGCCAAATGATGATTGCAATGCCAATCGTAAATCCCAAGATTTTCTTTTACTGAAAACAACCGCTGGTGTTGCGGATGAAAATACATTTTGTTCCAATCTTCTTCCGAAAGACCATCCAATAGTCGTGACCAACGGACATGTACCCCTTCAATAATTTTTAGAGAAGATTCAATATCATTGTCCAGACCATCCGAAAGCTGAGCCCAAAGCGATTCTTCATACGGACGGATTGTAGGTCCATTTTCAGTCAGTGTGAGTTTCAGACGGATAATACTGTTCATGTGACTGTCTGCCAAATGATGAACTACCTGTTTAACAGTCCAGCCTTCGGGGCGGTATTTCCAATTGAGTTCTTCCACCGAAAGAGAAGCGACCAAATTTCTCAATTGATTCGGAAAAGCAGCAATAGTAGCCTTCCATTTTTCCAAATGATCAGCTGTAACTTCCAAATGGCTATCAAAATGGCCAATAGGAAATTTTAATTTTTCTATATCAGTATTGTTTTTCATTTCTTCTTCTTTTATCATTTGCCAATTCCTCAAATATAAGCAAATATTTTCCATTTGCAAACGGTTACAAATAATTACAATCGAAAGTAAATGCATACCAACCGAATAAAATCAGTGAATCAATACATCTTTGTCCTGTCGAAAACAAACACAATCGGCACCTATTTTACAAATAACAATAACCTTTAATTTTACACGCCATGAATGCCATGAAAAACAAAGTACAACTAATTGGTCACGTAGGACAAGATCCTGAAGTAAAAACAATCAACAGCAAAAAAGTAGCCAATATCACCATCGCTACCAATGATTTTTACTACAACGAAAAAGGAGAAAAAATAGAACAAACAGAATGGCACAGGGTAACTGCCTGGGGAAAAACTGCGGAGATTATCGAGAAATTTGTAGTCAAAGGAAAGGAAATTGCCATCGAAGGAAAATTAACCCACAGAAATTATGACGACAAAGACGGTATAAAACGTTACGTCACCGAAATAGTGGCTAATGATATTCTGCTGTTGGGAAAATAAGTAGTAAATACTGTGTTCTGTAAAATCATTCCACAGACATAAAAAGTCACTCTTAATTAAGTTGGTCAAAGCCCGGGCACGATTAAACCAGGCTTTGGTCCGACAAACAAAACAACAGCAATAAATCAATACCAAATTCCCCATTTTTTTGTGAAAAATTAATCCAAATCGCCTTATAATTTTATAGATTTTTAACACTTTAACAATTCAATGTTAAAACACCACAACTAAATTGTTATTTTTGGGAAAATTTTCAAACCCCATGAGAAAAATTACGTATCTGCTTGTTTTACTTTCGATTCAAATCGGTTTCTGCCAGTCTTCTGATGCGGAACACGGCAAAATGGTTGAAGCTGAAATGAAATCGGCCTCAAAATTGATGGATTTAGCCGTAAATCCGAACACACAAAATTACGACGTAACGTACAGTAAACTTGAATTTACGGTAAATCCTGCGTCACTGAACATGACAGGTAAGGTCACAACTACCTTTAAGGCGCTGTCAAACATGAATACTGTCATTTTTGATTTTTATAAAAAAGCAACAGGAGCTTTTATCATTACATCAGTTAAAAAAGACGGCGCAAATCTGACATTTGTACACAATAGTTCACACGAGTTGGTCATCACATTACCTGCGATGCTTACAGCGGGAAATTCAGCAACTGTTGAAATAATATACGGAGGAGCCCCATCCCAGCTTGAAGGAGCATTCTCAATTGCAACGCACAACGGTACAGCGGTTTTATGGACACTTTCAGAACCTTTTGGCGCACGGGACTGGTGGCCTTGCAAACAGGATTTAAATGACAAAATAGATAATGGTGTTGATGTTTACATCACCGCACCATCACAATATAAAAGCGTTGCTAACGGAATTGAACCTGAAGCACCTGTAACTGTGGGCCTAAATAAAACAACTCATTTCCATCATGGTTATCCTATCCCTGCTTATTTAGTAGCGATAGCCGTCACTAATTATCAGGTTTTTAACCAGCAAGGTGGTTTAGGAACGGTCCAAAGTCCTTTTTTCCCAATCATAAACTACCTCTATCCTGAAGAAGCTGCTGCAACACAAACCAGTTTAGCCGTAACTCCGGATATTATCAATTTTTATGAAACCAAAATCGGCCCTTATCCTTATCGAAATGAAAAATACGGACATGCTCGCGCCAACCTAAGCGGCGGCATGGAACATACTACCGTATCTTTCATGAATAGCTGGTCTCGTGGGTTAATTGCCCATGAAATGGCGCACCAATGGTTCGGGGACAAAGTAACCTGCGGCTCTTGGAAAGACATTTGGCTAAACGAAGGCATAACGGAATATATGTCAGGTCTTGTGGTGGAAGAATTCGATGGGCCAACCGGTTTTGTCAGCTGGAAAGATGGAAAATCACTCAATGTAACTTCTGCTGTCGATGGTGCTTTATACCTGACAGATGTAGAAGCGGAAAATGTAGGCAGGATTTTCAGCAATCGGCTTACTTATAACAAAGGTGCTATGGTAACTAATATGCTTCGGTTTAAATTAGGAGATACCAATTTCTTTCAAGGCTTGCGAAATTATCTGAATGATTCGACTTTAGCATTTGCTTATGCTGTCACTCCTCAATTCCAGGCACATCTTGAGGCCGTTTACGGAAGCAGTCTCCAGGAATTTTTCAATGATTGGGTTTACAATCAGGGATACCCTACATATACTGTCAATGCTCATAATTCGGCACCGGGTCAAGCAACTGTTCAGATTAACCAGACACAATCTGACCCTTCAGTATCCTATTTTGAAATGCCTGTACCTGTAAGGTTAACCGGAAGTTCAGGACAGCAGCTTGACGTGGTTTTAAACAATACTTCAAACGGACAAAGTTTTGTTGTTAATGTTCCTTTTACAGTGACAGGAGTAGAATTTGACCCAAATAAAGACATTATTTCACGTAATAACATTGCTACATTGGGTACAGAAAATTTTGATTCTGGAGCAGCCATTCAACTATATCCGAACCCGGTTTCTGATATTTTAACCATCAATTTACCAGAAAGCATTACTTTGGAAAAAGTAAGTTTGTACAATACTTTGGGACAAAAATCTTTGGAAACAAACCAGCATGAAATCAATGTTTCCCAATTAACTTCCGGCTTGTATGTTGCTGTTTTTAAAACTTCAAATGGTACTTTTCATAAAAAAATTATAAAAAAATAGTCAAATTATATTTCTGATGTAAAAAGTAAGGCGAAAACCTTACTTTTGCTCTTTATACAAATTACTAAAATCAAAAAATGGATACTTTAATTCAAATTGGCCAAATCCTATTTATACTTTCTATACTTGTCATTCTTCACGAATTCGGTCATTATCTTCCTGCTAAATTATTTAAGGTCAGAGTTGAAAAATTCTATTTGTTTATGGATGCAGGTTTTTCACTTTTCAAAAAGAAAATAAAAGATACGGAATGGGGAATTGGATGGTTGCCTATTGGTGGTTATGTAAAACTTTCCGGTATGATTGACGAAAGCATGGATAGTGAGCAAATGGCTCAACCGGCACAACCATGGGAATTTCGCTCCAAACCAGCTTGGCAAAGGCTTATTATTATGTTAGGCGGAATCACCGTTAACATATTACTAGCTTGGTTCCTGTATACAATGATTTACAGCTACTACGGTCAAAAATACATTGCAACAAACGAATTACAAAAAAACGGTTTGGCTTTTGGAGAAGTAGGACAATCTGTTGGGTTTAAAAACGGAGATAAAATAATCTCTGTAGATGGAAAATTCCAGGAAAAATTCAACCGAATGGTAATTGACATCCTTTTAGGAGATAAAGTTGTTGTGGAAAGAAACGGTAAGCAAGAAACACTGGTCCTAACCGACGAGCATAAAAAAGAAATCCTTAGCAAAGAAGGAAGAAATTTCATTGAACCAAGAATCAGCAATATCGTAATTGACTCCGTTGTTAAAGACTCAAAAGCCAATCAGGCAGGATTACTCAAAGGAGATCAAATTGTAGCATTAAACGGCGTTAAAACAGTTTATTTTGACGAATTAACTTCCGAAATCAACAAACACAAAAACGATTCAATAAAATTAAGCATTATAAGAAATAATTCTCCTTTAGTCATTAAGGCAGCTACTGACAAAGAAGGTAAATTAGGGTTTTTCAAAAAACCTTTAACAAAAGAAGATTTGAAAAACAGATTTGAAACCGTAAATCATTTAAGTTTCTTTCAGGCGATTCCTGTTGCCGTTGAAGAATCTTATACACAATTCATTTACAACATCAAACAATTCAAATTATTGTTAAAGCCAAAAACAGGCGCATACAAGCAAGTAAAAAGTCCAATTGGTATCACAAGACAATTGCCTACCGAATGGAATTGGGAGTTTGTATGGGGTTTTACAGCCATATTTTCAATAGGTTTAGCGTTTATGAATTTGCTTCCTATTCCGGGCCTTGATGGTGGTCATGCCATTTTCACCATTGCTGAAATGATTACAGGAAAAACTTTAAGCGTAAAAGCAGCAGAAAGAGTTCAAACCGTCGGAATGATTATCTTACTGAGTTTGATGGCCTTAACTTTCGGAAAGGATATTTACGAATGGGTTATGGATGTTATTGCAAAAAAATAATTAAAAAAAATGCAAAAATAATTTGTGCAATACAAAAAAGCCCTTATATTTGCACTCGCAAAAAAGGTGTAACGCCTTCCTGATAACAGGAAGCACAAAAAAATAAAGTTCTTTTTATAACTAAATAATACAGTTTCCTCCTTAGCTCAGTTGGTTAGAGCATCTGACTGTTAATCAGAGGGTCCTTGGTTCGAGCCCAAGAGGGGGAGCCATAATGGGCAAACAACTAGAAATAGTAGTTTGTCCATTTTTTGTTTTACCTAATTCGTTGATATTTAAGGTCACAAGAGACAGTAATTCATTTACTTGTGTGGTTCGATAAGTATTTTCAAAAAATATAAGATTCCCTGTAAATATCGAACCAACAATCTTCTGCTTTATTTCTAGGTTTGCGCTTTGATAATATTTCTTCAGGTTAAATAAGAACGAAAGCCCGTAATCAAAGTATTGTTTAAAAGCTGATTTGTCTATACTCAACTCATTCTTCTCATCCTTCAAACTTTTTAGCTCATCTTGTATTCTGAACTTGATAGAGTTGTATTCCTCAAAACCAAATGAATCAGCTAAATATTTATCTTGCAAAGAAGTTAATTTTAAATCAGCCTGTCTAATTTTTTCTTCTAATTGCTTAACTCGTTCAAATCTCGCTTGCTCGTCCTGATTGAATACATCTTCGAGGATTGATTTATACAAGACTAATACACTTTCATCTATCTTAAAAGTATCTAAGTAGTTTTCAAATATATCATTCGCCATATCAGCTCTAAACCTTTCTTTACATCCATTTTGACAATGATAGTAAAAGTGCCTAGACCCATTCCTGCTTGTTGACCTACTACCCGTTAACTTTCCACCACATTTATTACAAAATAAATGCCCTCTCAGCGGCAATTCTTCTTTCCGAGTTAGTTTTACTGGAGTTTTTTTTCTTCTTCCTAAAATTACATCTTGAACCTCATCAAATAGTTCTTTCGATATTAATGGTTCGTGCTGTCCCAAAACCTCTTCTTCTGGTTCATCCTTCCATTCCGATAAAGTAATTACACCATAATAATATGAATTACGAACGTGGTTCAAGAAACTTTGTTTGCAACAGTTTTTCAAACCTTCCTTAATCAATTTTTTTCTTACTTCTTCGATTGTATAAACACCCTTAGAAAGCTCCTCAAACCCTTTCTTAACTAACGGAGCATTAATCGGATCAAATACAATCGTTTTAGTGATTTTATCATTTAAATATCCCAATGGAGGTCTACCCATAGTTCTTCCTTCACGTTGAGCCTGACGCATTCCTTGCTTAGTATTTAAACCTCTCCTTTCATTCTCAATTTGAGGCATTAAATTGTAAATAAGAAACGGGAGCATACTTTCTGGACTATCTAAATCAGTATGGTTCTCTAAAGTCCTAAATTCAATCCCAAGTGATTTGAACTTAGCTAGCATATTCATAGTATTTGGCAAGCTTCTCGAGAATCTATCAGGTCTAACACAAATAAACATATCGGGCTTGATTTTTCGGGTTTCAACGTCTTTTAAAAAGACATTAAATTCTGGACGGTTAAAATCTTTTGCCGAGTGATCATCCTGATAATGCATTAAAATTTCAATGTTGTTGTTGTCACAATGAGCCTGAAGTTTAGAAAGCTGATCTTGTAAGCTAAAACCATTATCTTTTTGCTCGTCAGTTGACACTCTTGTGTATATCGCTGCTGTCTTTCTTCGATTCAGTTTTGAAATTATCATACTCTATCGTTGCTATTTTATATAAAAAATCTCTAATTAATTTAATTTCACTTTCTGTAAATTCAGCACCATTACTTTCAAGCTTGACTTTACATTTTTCAATTGATAACATTTTTGCAGTATTATCCTAATTCCTGAGGTTTTCAATAAATTAGTATTCGCAAAAAGGTGGAGGTTTTCCATCCGTTAAATTTTAAATTTTTCTGAAGAATTGATGTTTACAATCTTTCCTTTTTCTGTTCTTATTTCAATATTTTGATATGAGGCATTGTTGATTATATCAATTATCTTTTCTTTATTGCCAAGCTGCCTGTTACCTTCCACTAAATAAATATCACCATCTTTCATTCTGATTTTAATTTCTTGGAAGTCGCCAGTTCTAATAAAATATAAGACTTTCATTTCACTTGCTTTTAATTCATTGTCAAGTCCCAAATTTCCAAGTAATTCAAAATTATTATTTGGAAATATCTGATTAGCTAAATAAAAAAAATTGAATACTATATGAGGTGGCAAATTGCTGGATTTAATTGTTTCTGAATAAACCGATGTTGTAGTCACACTTGTAGTTCCGTCTTTATAAATTATCATTAAGTATGGCTCCTTAAGGATTGAATGGATTAGAGCAAACTCAATCAGCTTGAAGTTCTGAATACTTTCATCAAAAAGTTCTTCTCTAACCCTAACAATTTTATCTAAATCCAAACCAAAATCTCTTAACTCACTTACAATATCAATCCAAATTGATTCGATTCGATCAAAATAAAACCAGCCTCCTTCGGTATTTTGCTCCGCTTTGATAACACCTTTTTTGACCCAATAACTTATAACACGCTTGGATTGTTCTGTACGCTTTCTTGATTTCTCTTCGTGGAAATTTTCTTTAAGATCTTTGTCTAATAAAAAATTTAGTAGGTTTTCCGAAAGATCTTGATAGATTTCTTCCTTTATCCTTTGATCTATCTTTTCCTGTTCTTTCTTTATTTTCGCAATATCTAATCCCATAACATTGTTTTTTATAATGTAAAGATAATATAAAAAATGATGTTACAAAAAAAAGACGCCCGAAGGCATCCTTTAATTATTGTATTATGATTAATACTTTGTGTCTTTTGACGACTTTGGGTCATTACCTGGTTTAACAGTATCACTATCCCTAATCGGTCCAGCGTTAGGTCTATGAATCCTAACTTCCCCACCACCTGAATTTGCCGAATATTGCTTTGCTAACTTTTCAGCCTCTTTTTGAGTGCTGACAATTGCAGAAGCTCTATCACCGTTTTCTTTTTTCACATTCCATCCCTCTTGTCCTTTTTTCTGCGTAACATGATAATTTGCCATTTTACAAAAGTTTAAATTAATACCTATTTTATATTTTAACATATAGCGGTTTTCCCGCATTTTTAATCAGAAAGTGTTCGCATTTATCTGCAGTAAACTGTTTACGTACATGATCCGTTACTTTACCTCCATTGCCATCATATGACAGATAAACACCTTCTTTACTTTTAGTCCAACCCGTCACTAAATCAACAAAAACTCCAACGGCAGACGAAGCTAAAACACCATTTGGCCAAACCACTTGTGGCCTTCCTCCTGTATTGCCATACTTTGCAGCCTCCTTTGCTAGTTTTTCTTCAGTCAAAAACCCATAACAACTCATACATGACGACCCCGGCATGGATAAAATAATCTGACCACTCATAAAATAGCCGCCGGAATTATAAACATCCATACCAATATCAATCAACGGTATTAAAAACCGCCTGCATTCCGACTCTAATTGTTGCCTTTCCGTATAAGAATCTACACACCCAAAAACAATATCGCAGTTTTGTAACTCTTCCACAGCTCGCTGCCACTTATTCTCAACTAATGTTAAATTTGATTTAGGGAAAATTTTTGTGATGACACGTTTAGCAATACTTGTTTTTAAAATTGCTTTTTTAACATCTGTATAAACACCTCCTACCAATCGATTTAGATTTGTAATTTCAATTTTATCATCATCAAAAATGGTTATATTTTTAACCCCAATGTGAGCTAGCTGTTGACCAATATGTGAGCCTCCACCACCATATCCAATTATTCCTACTCTAATGTTTTCAAATAAAAACTGTGAGTTTGCACCTAAAAAAGATTGCCTGTCAAACATTAAATCTTTTCCTGTGCTCTTATTTGAATATTGTAATATGAAAGGTTTACCCACAACACTTATTAAATCAGCCTCTAATAAATTATCCGAAGCCTCAATCTTTATACTTGAATAAAAAGCATTCTTACTCAAAATTAAAAAGCCATTTGCATGCTTAGGAGCTATATTTTCAAAGCTTTTCACTACTGCTGGCAAACTTTTTTCATCTGTAGAACTTGGATAGGGTTTACCTGAATGATTATGTAGATGTACGTGGAAGCATCCACAACTTTGATCAAAAGTAGCCTGCATTGATTTCCTTATCGCTGTCGAATTAATTTTTGCTCCAACACTATAATCTTCGATATAATCCTCATCATTAACTGGTTGATAATCCGTTGCAATTATCAAAGTAACTCCTGAAGATAAATTAACAGTCTTTGCAAACAAAAAACCTACTCGCTCGAAAGCAAAAGGATGTGAACGCTCTAAATCTAAAAGCATTTTTCCATGCAAATGCTCTGGAATCCTAAATTTTATATTTGTTTTTTTACTTTTCATCTTAAGGCGCTTAAATGAATTTGCAACATTTCTGCTAATCGCAATCCCGAATTAACTTTCCACGAAATTGCATACCAGTTTTCTCCAAGAATTCTAACTCCATTTCTGTTCCAATTACGAGTAGGACACCCAGTAACCATTGCAGAATAAAAAAGGCTCGATTCATAACCATCTTTATGTGATGGACACAATAACGCATTAACAACATTTGGTTTGCAGTAATCAGGAAGCTGCAAGTTGTCAATTCTGACATAAGTATAACCCCCTTCCTGAGCCATGCTCAGGTCTGGGGCTATGCTTTTCAATTCTTTAATCTGATCTTCAGAAAAATTCATTATTCAATATTAAGATGAAGAACCATCCTTAACGTGGCTAAAAAACTTTTCACAACCCTTAATCAAGACCGAAGAATTATCCGCTAACGGCGTTAACTTACCATTAATTAATTCCTCAAGCTCATGAGCTGTTGGAACTCCTCCTAGGTTTTTAATTTCCACAACAGAGTGTTTACCTCGAGAAATGAGATAAGGTTTATCGTTGATGTGAATTTCTACCAGTCTAGGAACTTCATGTTTGTGAGAAAAGAACTGTTCAATTCCTCCACGAGCTAGATCTACTTCTGTTTCATCGAAAATAACTTCATCCTCCCAAGGTCTCTCTATATCAAGAAACAACTTGTCATCTTTAGGAATGTCTCCAAGTTTTTTTACTTCTGCTCCAGAAATGTATTGCTCTTTCCAGTCATATTTTTTACCGTTGATTACTAATTCTAACGATGGCTTTCCATCTCCGCATGATGGATTTTTAATTTCTTCTGTCATTTTTTCTTTTTTTTAACAGACATGCCAATAGATTAAATCAGATACCATGTAGGCATATACAAGTCACCTGTGCAACAATGTTTTTCGTATTACACTTGCACAGGTCATAGAAACTACTACCTTTGTAATACAATTTAGAAAAAAGGGATAGCAAAAGGTGATAAGCCTCTTGTTTGTAAGTCCGCAAAAACTTTAATCCTTTAAATACAGCCCAATTCACTGGTTGCAACAGTAAATTGGGTTTTTTATTTTATTTTTTTTTATCAGCTATATCATTTAGTTATTACTCTTACATTAATTTTAATATTTTCATATATTGATTGTATTAAACTCTTGGAACAATACGCGCTGCCGTTTTAATATCCACTGCCTGAACCCCTAAAGACTGAAGCATCTGCCTCATATCAGTGAAAACTGGTTTTTCTCCATTCGGGTCAGAAATAGTCAATATTGCCGTAAACGGAACGCCTTCAACAGGTATGGTTACACCATCTCTTGCAAGATATTCTACATCTAAACTCCAATCTGTAGTTGGACCAACTCCTCGGAAAGTTTTTTCATATACTTTTACAGGACTCCATTTAAAAGAATGTTCAATCTGATCTTTTTCAAAGTGACTATCTCCTTCCTCAGGCGTATATACAGCTTTTAAACGCCCTAAATAATGCCCATCATTTTGCAGCTGACGTAAATGAGCGTCTATATTTATCCTAACAAACTCAGCACCGTATTTGTAGTCAAACCTTGGAGTACTCACTATAGTGAGTTTAGCATAACCAAAACATTTACCATCTTTCATCAAACTAGAAGGCCAAGAAAATTTAAAACTCATTTTATGTTTATTAATCACTCTGTTAGCAAAGACCAGAGTAATACTCGAAGGATCTCCTTCCAAAATTTCATCTGATCCTTTTGGTATTCCAAAACCAACCAAATGCTTTGTTACAGTTCTCAGGTTTTTATCATTAAGTGCTTCTGGCAATACAGCATTATGAACACTTAGTCCAATAAGGGTTTCTCGTGAAACATCACCTTCAATTGAATGGTCAAGACTTGCCAAAGTTTTGGCTACATTTGGAGCAGCATAACTTGTACCACAACCATCCACCACTTTACCTGTTGTGTCTAAAGATAATAATCCATGCCCATGTTCAGGATGACGCGTTCCAGAACCCCCAATATGAGCAAAGTCTGGTTTAAGTCCAACTCTTAGACCAGGACCTCTACAACTATAATTACTTAAAGCATAAGGAACAACACCATCCATATGAGGTGGATTAAGCGCTGAAACACTAACATTTCTACAACTTTCAGCAGGTTTTTTAATTGCATCGTTTCTCGACGAGGCTAAAATTTTTAGAGCTTCAAAGACATCTTCTGGCCATTCCTTTCTCATATCAACTGGCCCAGTGTTTCCAGCTGAAATAACAAAAATAACATCATTTTCTTCAGCAATTTTATCCAATAGTTGAGCAAATAAACTATACCCAGAAGTTGATGCATGCTCATCAACATTCATACTAAAGTTAAATATCCTTACACCTGTTCTTGATTTAAGATCCTGAACCGCAGCTTCTAACTCAGAAAAAAATTGAAATGGCTTAGGGAAATAAGTGTCATATCTACTTGCAATGGGTAAAATATCCAAATCTATTATTTTGCACCCATCCACTTCCTTACAAATTGCATTTCCATTAAGCGATTGTCCCATTATTGTTAAACCAGCTATAAAAGTTCCGTGATTCTCATCTTTGTCTGATGAACTAATAAGATTCCACCTGTCTTCTAACCAATCACCGTAAACATCAGAAACCCCACCATCAACTACACATATTTTTGGATATGACACTCCTTCAACAAGTGGAGGAATACCATAACTACTTCCTCTACTAATTTTACTCCCAGATTCGCTTTGAGTAATAATTGGGGGCAAAGCAATTTTTTTAACAAGCGGATGTCCACCTAAAAAATCCATTAGCAAACTGTGTTTTTCAACATCGAAATCTATTTCCTTTTTTTCACCAATTTTATTCGTTGATGATGGTGATGGTAAAAATTGTATTGAAGGAGCTGAGACAGCTTTTTCTAATTTAATTCCAAAAATTACTGCAGCTCCTTTACCAGCAATAACTCTTGAAACAATTAAACCATTACTAATATTTTTTAATCCGTCAAAAAAACTTTTAAAAAGTTCAAGCTTATCAGAGCTCAATAAATCCCAGTCTTGCCTTTGAGGTGGATCAGAAAACAACTCTACCAAATAAGAGCCTCCACTTTGTGGTTTAGATAACCATTCAATACCTTCATTTATGGAGAATTTTCTTTTATCACTTGCAGTATATGGCTTTATATCTTCAATTGCACCGATTTCACTTCGCAATCTTGAAGGATTAGGTTCATCTTTTCCAGTAATTTTATTTTGTTTATATCTTGTTTCTGTTTCAACCTTGCTAACAGCATTACCAATCTTCGTAACACTTTCAGGAGTTAATTCTACAAATAGTTCTCCTAAATCACCTGCTCCAACAATTCGAGCAATTTCACTTTTAAAAACTTGAGATGTTGGGCGATGGCTTTTTGCTAAGGCAGTTTGCTTTAAAATTACCTTAGCATAAGAAATCTTAGAATAACTACTCACCAATTGAAGGCTCTTAATCTCGTTTAGTTGTTTTTGCAAATTATCACGATGACCTATAAATTCCAAGTCATTGCCTGCAAAGAAATCCTTTGAACCACCACCACGCTGATTTTCCAATGCTTGAATAAAGTCATTGGTATTTAAAACAATTTGAACGGGACTATTTGCCATATTTTATATTTTTTCTGAGTCTTTAAATTTTGCTAATTGTTTGCTAAGCGACGAAGGTGTAATTCTAAACAAGGATGCTATATCTTTCTGTTTAAAAGCATATGTCTTATCATTTAGCAACATTGCGATAAAATCTTCATCGTTATGCAGCATTATATTTCTTTTTACTAAATTCACCCTTCCTGAGTTAAGTAGCGCAAATTGCTTCATTACTGAAATAATACTGCTCTCTTTTTCTAAAACAAATGTTCTTTTTAGCCATTTTGACAACATTTCAGCATCGGCTCCAGAAGAACCTTCAAGACACCATGCAAGAAATTTTATTTCACTATCTTCAAATTCTAAAGGGGTTATGAATTTTTTTAACAAATGAACCATCACTTCAGCAGAAGGCTTAGGTATTTCGATTTGAATATCAAATCTTCTCCAAATTGCAGGATCCAACAAACTCTCGTGATTAGTTACGCCAATAGTGAAACCTCTTTCATGACGAGAATCTAAACTTTGCAATAAAGTATTTACTACTCTTTTCACCTCTCCAACCTCCTGAGGGTCATTTCGCAGCTTAGCAATTGCATCAAATTCATCAAGTAATAAAATACATTTATATTTATTAGCAAATGCAAATAAGCTTCCAATATTACGCGATGTTGTACCCAAATAAGAAGACATTAACCCTTCTAAACGAGCCAAAACCACAGGCATGCCTATCTGTTTCGCTATCCATTTTGCAAGATGCGTTTTACCACTTCCCGGAACACCATAAATCAAACATGAACTTGCAGGTATTGCATTTATTTCCAGCAACTTATCAAACTCCATCCATTCATTCACAATCGACTGTATTGCTATTTGAATATTTTCGTCAAATAAAGGCATTTCAAGAGGTAAGTTTTCTGGGAAGAAAATTTCCGCAAGTGGGGTAGATGTTTCTTTATCAACAGGAATGGCTGTTTTGACAGTTAATTTCTCACCACCAGCCATAACAAATGACTGTTGAATTTTACTTGGAGACATCTCTAAGCTACCTTTTGAAGAAGACAATAAGCCTTCAAGAGATTTCGCCTCTTTACTATAGCCATCTTTCTCCAAACTTTCCTTTAACCTCTCGATTTGATGTATAATCGCCTCATTGGGAGTTATTAGAGCTGATCTTGATAAAGCTTGTATTATGTTGAAATACTTAATCATTTTTTTGGGGTTTGTTATTTTGTTATACAAATATATAATATTATTTCCAATAACAAGATATTTATTTCCAAAAAAAGATATTTATTTCCATAATTTGATTTAACTTTCCTTTTTAAACATTTTTTAGCCAATATCAACTAAACAGACAACAAAAAGAGAGCATCTGAATAGTATTGATAATCTGAATAAAAAACAGCCCTTAAAAGGACTGTTAATATATGTTGAAAAAACATTAATGACTCTTCGGCAGCTTCTTAATTTCCATTCTTAAAAACTTGGAATGAATGGACTTGAAATTTATGCTAAATGTTACTCCGCCGATTACAGCACTAGCTCCATCTGTATCAAAATTATTCTTAATCCATTCTCTGGCTTTCTCTGGTTCTGAATTTTTATATTGTGATGCGGCAACATATTCTAAGAACGCCTCTACCTCTTTTTGATTGTTCCCAGAATTATCGATTGCAGTAGCTTCTATTTCAATAATTTCTTCTGGAGAGCATCCAGTTATAACTACGCTAAATTTTCCATTAGGCAAGCTTAATCCACAGTATATAGATGTGTGGTCTGATTTTATTTGTTTGTCAATTTTAAACCCTTTATTTTCGAAATTAGGGTATATGTCAGCTGCAATCATATCTGGTATAATGTAAAAATCATCTCCGCCGTAATCACAAATCTTATATTCAAACTCCGTCTCTGATTTTATTTCCACATTCTCTTTGACCACAGAGTCAGTTACAACAAGTTTGTCTTTCTTGCTTTTCGACAAACCTTTCTTGTTGGCAATACCTGCCGAGAACAAAAACAACAAAATATAGAATGTATATCTAAATGGCTTTTTATTCCAAAATTCAAATCTTGCAGAAAGTTCGCTAGAGACGATAGGTAAAATAATAACTCCCAACATTAACATTAACAAGCCTCCAAAAAGCGATCTATTCATTATTGTACCTAATCCTGCAATAATTACTATAATTGCTAAAGCCAATTTAATTTTTTTCATGATAAAATAGTTTTGTATTGAATATGTAAATCTACGCATAATGACAAATTTGTCATTACAAACATCAATATATTTTCAAACTTTTGCTGACACATGAGTCAGCAAATAAAAAATACAGAACTATTATCCACTGTAGCTAAAAGATTGAAAAATCTGAGAAGCGAAAAAGGCTTGTCTCAAGAAGAAGTGTACAATGACACTAACATTCATATTGCCAGAATAGAAACTGGTAAGTTTAATATCTCTATTTCTACATTAAACGCCTTGTGTGAATATTATTCAATTAGTTTGGAGAAATTCTTCTCTGATGAATTTTAAAACGTTCAAACAAAACCATAACCTGCTTTTGTTGAAATTCCTTATTCCTCCTCGTTTTAAAACCAGATGCATTGAGCTCTTGCGTGATTTTATAGAAAGTTTTTCCTTGACTATGAAGTGCCATAATTAATGCAGTAGCCTTAGTATTGTTTTCATTTTCCAAAGCATTCAACTGTCTTTTTTGAAGACCTTTCTCTCTTGCAGCCAAATTCAAATTTTGTGGAGTGCCTAATTTTTTCCCTTGTCGTTTTAGCTCCGCTAGAGCATCTTTAGTCCTCTGACTTGTCCGTTCTCGTTCTTCTTGAGCCAATACAGCCATAATTCCGATAGTTACTGAATTAGCGTCTGGCATATCTGTGCATTTAAACTTCACCTGACTATCTTTCAAAGTAAAAATAAAAGTAGCATTTCTACTTAATCGATCTAGCTTGGCAATTAACAAAATTGCTTCGTGACGTTTACAAAGCTCAATTGCTTTGAGTAAGTTAGGACGATTATTTTTCTTCCCAGATTCAATATCTGTAAGTTCATCAATCAATTCATCATCTGAATTGAGAAAGTTACTTACCGCTGATTTTTGAGCTTCAATACCTAACCCTGAATTACCTTGCTTTTGCGTACTAACACGGTAATATGCTATATATTTTTCCATTAGTTACTTTTTTTAAAGGGATGTTTGTAAAACTTAACTATTAGAAAAGCTCATTCAAAATAGTACCGTCTTTGTCAATGTGTCTAACGTCAAAACCATTTGCTTGAAGGTAATCACCAATCAAAGCTTTTCTGTGACAATACAGTGGAGATTGTTCTGAGCACATCAGAGCTGTTTTAAGCCCCTCATGATTAATATTTATCACTTCTTCTATACCGATTGTAAAAAATACTTTAGATTGGATTTTTTGATAATCAACTTCATAGTTAGTATAGCAATCCAAATCTGATGGTTTGCCTCCAAGCTCATAACCTAAAAACAAATACCGGATATTGTGGTTGATTAAATGTAATTCTAACTTCTTGCTTCTGAAGTCTGGGTTAAAACGTGAAAATGGATTAGTACGAACATCTATTAAAATCTGAATCTCGTATTTTTGAAGTAATTGGATAAAAACCTGAATGCTTCTGTTCCCGTAGCCGATTGTGTAAATCTCTGAACTCATTTATTTTTTATAAATCTATTCAGAATTTAACTTTTAACCTGACGTTTTGAGCTTTTTTTTTAAGGAAAAAACCTAACACCAGATTCATCATCCAGTTGCAAGGTTTTCAAGTATTGCAATAGTTAGGCTTAGATGTTTAGGCTTTTGTAAATTAAAGCCATACATATCTAACTCATTACCGATAATTTTATTTAGTTTTATAATTCAGATAACCAAGTCAGCAGTAACCTTAAAAAGAACACCATGAAAAGAATCGACAAAACAATTGATTATAAAGGATATACAGTCCATATATTCAGGGGATTGCCAGATAGTAATGACTTGAATCTAGATCAAGAAATTAAAATAAAAATATCTAAAACAGGAGAAAACATAAGAGGAGAATTAATTCTAAGACCCTTATGGATATTTGATGAAGATGAAAATGATGATCCAGATTTTGCTTACAAACTTAAATATCAAACTGGGGATTATTTTCAACAAACCTTTAACTCTAATCCAAAACGTCAAGGTATTGCCTCTATTTTACACGATTTCATAATTGATCATAAAAATGATTGTGATTTAAATAATATTTTTTCAACGAATTCTGATGAAGATGAATATGGAATTACAATAGAAGCAAATAGTTTTTGGGAAAAAAGAGTCAGTCTCGATAAAGATGAAAAAGATGAAACTTTGAATCGTTTTAAAATAAAATTCCCAACTTCTTAAAGGTGGCGGGACTTTAGCAGCAATCTTTGACGACTACTAACCATTTACAAAAGAAGCAACATAAAAAATGAGAAAATTACTTTTAAGAAACGTTGGTGATGGGCTAAATCTTATCATCAATAATAAAAGTCATCACGACTTAACAGTTGATTTTGGAGGTGACGAAAACGTTCATTCCTATTGTTATTTTGACAACAGTTTTTTACTATCTCATTTCCATGCTGACCATTATAACGGTATTTTGAATTGTCATCATCATCCTTTTTGTCATTGGAACTTGGAAAATTTTTATCATCCTGCAATGCCAACTTTTGCGGAAGCAAAAGAATTTTTTATGAGTCTTTTAACAATGAACATTAGAATTTCAAATAATCACCCTATACAAAACACAATTTTTGATTACGTTAGAAGACTAAATAGAAGACCCTTAAATTTTAGAGCGGTTTCTAAGGGAGACATTGTCGTTTGTGGCAGGCGTAAATATGAAATCTTGTGGCCACCAAAAGAACTTATAGAAGAAGACGCATTAACAGACATTAGAAACGCAATTAAAGACTTCGAAGAAGCAAAAGAAAGTGATAGACAACTGAGTGAAATTTACCAAAACATCAGTCTTAGATATGCAGAAGTTGAAAACATAAACAATATAGAAGCAGAAAATACGAGCGACATAAATCGTTTAACAGAATTTGAAGGTAATCTTTCTGAAATTGTTCAAAAAGCAAATAAATCATTACGTAAAGCATCTAATAGACTAAGCATAGCTTTTAGACAAGATGACAATCTTCTTTTTTTAGGCGACCTTGAAAGTAGTGAAATAAATTCAGTAGTTACTGACTTAGTGAACAATCACAATACTGTATATGATATTCTTATTGCAGCACACCACGGAACTCATTGGCATAGAAGTTTGACTTCTATTAACGCTAACATTTGTTTAGCTTCTATCGGACAGACCCTAAAAAGAAATATTAAATACGAATACAAAGGGATTTCTAACAAGTTGGTACGAACAGACGAATGGGGAGATATAATAATCACAAAAAGAAACCGAGTAAGATAACTATAAATACACACAAAAAGACAAGGCAGCTGCTAACAGCACATTTGCAAACCGTTACTGGTCAGTGTAAAAAGACAACGATAATGAAAATACGACCAAAACAATTGCTACCGAAAAAATACAAATATTTAACAGCATGACTTTTGCCAACTGAGTAATTTTTTATGGAGACACAAACATCAAGAGCCAATTTATATTTATACAAAACCCAGCGTAATGATCTAAAGCAACACGCTGATAAAATTATTCAGGGTATCAAGAAAATTGGGCCTAACCATGCCAAAAGAGCCATTTGGGAGCTGTTTCAAAATGCGGTGGATTTGAGTCCTTCATGTGAGATTAATCTCAATCTTACAGATACCGAACTCATCTTTTCACATAATGGTGTGCCATTTACCATGCATACCTTAGATTGTTTGTTTACACAGGTTAGTTCAAAAACCCTTACAGAAAAGAAATTAGAAAGAGAAGAAGCTGACCCTATTGGTCAATATGGTACTGGTTTTATGACTTCACATTCTTTTGGTGATGTGGTAAAAGTAAGTGGTGCTATTCAAGATGAATTTGAAGGGGAAGAATCAAATAATTCTGCACAAGGACATATAAATTTCACCGACCTTGTAATTGACCGCAGTACTCAAGATTGGGAGAAACTATGCGATAAAATAAGTAATCTCCGTAAGAAGGTTACAGAATTGTTGAATGAACCACTCACCTTTGAAGAGTTACCCAAAACAGTCTTTAAATTTGGTTACAACAACGACTTAAATAAGAAAAGAGCATTTGATGCCACTGAGTCACTCAAAACAATTCTACCTTATGTAATGATTTTCAATGACAGATTGAAGAAGGTCACTGTTATTGATAATCTTGGCAATACAACTACTTACATAAAAAATGAAGTAGAAGTAAACAATGAGCATTTTCATACACGAGAAATACAGGTAAATGACGTAATCAAAAAAATCAGCTATCTCAAAACGGATAGATTAATCATTATACTTCCCATTGAGAATAACATATCTGTTGAAGGGTTTATTGGAAAAGCTGAAGTATTACCACCAAATTTACCGAGACTTTTTCTTTTTTATCCACTTATCGGGACAGAGCATTTCGGATTCAACTTTGTCATTCACTCTAAAAACTTTCAGCCTACCGAACCACGAGACGGATTACATCTGAATTCAGAAAATGAAAAAAACAAGACTGAAGAAATAGTCAATCAAAAACTAATGCAAGAGGCATCTGATTTGATTTTTTCATTCTTGGAAAACAATCTTTCAAAAATTAAAAAGCCGCATTTGTTAGCCGAAATCAACTTTTCAGTTAGTACTGATGATACTGAACTGAACAAGTACTTTATAGAACTAAAAAACAAGTGGACTGATAAGTTTAAGACACTTCCGTTTGTAGAAACTCAAACTTCAAGGATATCGGCACAAAAAGCAGTTTTTCTTAATGAGTCAGTCATTAATGAAGCTGTTGAACCTACCCTAACATCCATTTACAATATTGTTGGTCGTTTTTATGAAAATGTACCAAAACAAGACCTTATATCCATCTGGACTAAACTCATTGATAATTGGAATATTTTGGATATACAAAAAATTGGGTTTACCGATATTACCGACAAAATTCAAGAGAAGGAAACAATTCAATCTTTCGACAAATCTGGGCTAATTCTTTTATACAAAGAAATGATTCGAAAGGATCAAATAGAATTATTCGACAAAGCCATAATACCTTAC
>NZ_JBOGUT010000017.1:0-76818 GCF_050696275.1 Flavobacterium sp. | reverse complement strand
GCTTATAGCTAAGTTCACCTTTTTCTACTTGCGAAATAACAGCTAATTTAAAGCCCAAATTATAATCGCGTTGACTACGCTTTTCTGCGCTGTTTTCTGATCTATTCATAATAAGTCGATTTTATGTCAACTTATTTCAGGACGGGACAATTCCAACAAAAAAGCCGTCTCGCAATGAGACGGCTTTTGTACTATTGAAATTAGTCGCTTAGTACGCTAATAACTCTTTTAGTTCTGTTTCAAAACGAACTTTTGGCAGGTATTGGTCTTCCAGTGCTTTCACAAACGGAATAGCACTTTCTAAACTTCCAACACGTCTTACCGGAGCGTCCAGATATTCAAAGCAATTCTCCATAATCATCGCTGAAATATCACTTGCTATACCGCCAAACAGAGAGTCTTCTTGTAAAACAATCACTTTATTGGTTTTCTTAACCGAAGCATAAATAGTCTCCCAATCCAATGGTTGTAATGTACGCAAGTCAATCAGATCTGCTTTGATTTCAGGGTTTTTGTCCAAAGTATCTAAAGCCCAGTGTACTCCGGCTCCAAAAGAGATTATGGTAACATCTTCTCCTTCTTTAATCATCGCTGCTTTCCCGAAAGGAATGGTATAATAATCCTTCGGTACATCCTGATAAACGCTTCTGTATAACTGTTTGTGTTCAAAAAACATTACCGGATTCGGATCGTTAATAGCCGTATTCAATAATCCTTTGACATCATATGGAAATGCCGGATAAACTACTTTTAATCCAGGAGTTTTGGTAAACCAGGCTTCATTCGTCTGCGAGTGAAACGGTCCTGCCTGAGTACCGCCGCCACAAGGCATACGTACTACAACATCAGCGTTTTCTAACCAACGGTAATGTGATTTTGCCAATAAATTCACAATAGGATTGAATCCTGTAGATACAAAATCCGCAAACTGCATCTCCACAACAGCTTTATGCCCGTTGATAGATAATCCCATACCTGCTGAAACCACCGCGCTTTCGCATATAGGAGTATTGCGCACTCTTTCTTTTCCGAACTGCGCTACGAAACCATCGGTTATTTTAAATGCACCTCCGTATTCTGCGATATCCTGCCCCATAATAACCAGGTTATCATGTCGCTCCATAGATTGGCGCAAACTGTTAGATATGGCGTCTACAACACGTATATTTTCAACTTCGTCAGAATGAGTAACTTCCTCAAAATCATAAGGTTTATAAACGTCATTCAACTCTTCGCTTAAACTAGCTTGTATTTCCGGTTCTTCCTGAACTTTTGCCCAATCCGTGTCTATTTCTTTTTTAATAGCAGCTCTGAATGCTTCGTCTGCTTCTTCTGTTAATACAGCAGTAGCCTTCAGATAGTTTCTGTAATTTTCTACAGGATCTTTTTCTGCCCACATATCCATTAGCTCCTGCGGAACATATTTGGTACCACTCGCCTCTTCGTGACCACGCATACGGAAGGTCTTGAATTCTAATAATACCGGACGCGGGTTTTCCTGTATCGAAGCTTTCAATTCTGAAATCAGGTTGAATACTTCAAGGATATTGTTACCGTCAACTACGTGGCTTTCCATACCGTAGCCTATTCCTTTGTCTGCAAGGTCTTCACAACGGTATTGCTCGTTTGTTGGTGTAGAAAGGCCATAACCGTTATTCTCGATTACGAATAAAACCGGCAACTCCCATACAGAAGCAATGTTTAACGCCTCATGGAAATCTCCTTCAGAAGTAGCTCCTTCTCCTGTAAAAACAGCGGTTACTTTACCGTTTTTCTTCAATTTATTAGCTAAGGCGATACCGTCAGCCACACCTAATTGCGGCCCTAAATGGGATATCATTCCTATAATCTTATATTCTTGTGTACCAAAGTGAAACGAACGGTCACGTCCTTTCGTAAAACCGTTGGCTTTTCCCTGCCACTGCGAAAACAGGCGGTGCAAAGGAATCTCCCTTGTGGTAAACACCCCTAAGTTCCTGTGCATCGGCAAGATGTATTCATCTTTATCCAACACCGAAGTGATTCCTACAGAGATAGCTTCCTGCCCGATTCCTGAGAACCACTTGGATACTTTCCCCTGACGGATAAGGATTAACATTTTCTCTTCAATCAATCGGGGCTTGATTAAATTCTTATATAAATCTAAAAGTTGTTCATTGGTCAGATTCTTTCTTTCGAAATTCATTTTTACAGTAGTTTTTTATTGCGGCTCAAAAGTATAAAAAAATAACAGCATAGCCTTGTTTTGTTATATTTTTTTGAAATGTTGATAACTTTTAAAATAGATATAATTTATTTATCTTTACATTTGTCAAATCAAGGTTTTATCCTAAAAAAGTTATTAACAAAAACTAAGTACAATGCAAAACATTCCTAGTGTTGACTTACGTGATTTCCTATCGGGCGACCCGGTACGTAAACAAAAATTTGTAAATGAAATCGGAAAAGCATACGAAGATATTGGCTTCGTAGCATTAAAAGGTCATTTTTTAGATGACAAATTGGTGGATGAACTTTATAGTGAAGTTCGTAATTTCTTTGGTCTTCCGGTGGAAGCAAAAGAGAAATACGAAATTCCCGGTATCGGCGGACAACGCGGGTATGTTTCTTTTGGTAAAGAGCATGCTAAAGGGCGTTCTGCAGGTGATTTGAAAGAGTTTTGGCACTTTGGCCAATACGTTGGCAAAGACTCCAAATACGCCAGCGAGTATCCTGACAACGTTACTGTGGAAGAATTGCCAAGATTCAATGCCGTTGGTAAAGAAGCCTACCAGATGCTGGAGAAAACAGGTGTCTACGTGTTGAGAGCATTGGCTATTTACATCGGTCTGGATGAGTTCTATTTCGACAACTTCATCAAAGACGGCAACAGTATCTTACGACCTATCCATTACCCTCCTATTACTGATGAACCTAAAGACGGTGCCGTACGTGCTGCTGCTCATGGTGATATCAACCTAATCACCTTACTTATGGGTGCTCAGGGAAAAGGGTTACAGGTACAAAACAATGACGGACAGTGGATTGACGCTATTGCAGAACCGGATGAATTGGTTATCAATGTAGGCGATATGTTATCCCGTCATACCAATAACAAATTAAAATCTACCATTCACCAAGTGGTAAATCCTCCTAGAGAATTATGGGGTACTTCCCGTTTCTCTATTCCTTTCTTCATGCATCCTGTAGGCGATATGTCATTAAATTGCTTAGACAAATGTATTGATGAAAACAACCCTAAATTATACGAAGATATTACTGCAGGTGATTTCTTGTATGAGCGTTTAGTAGATTTAGGATTGATTAAAAAATAATTAAATCTAAATAGTTAAAAAGTACGGATTTTTTTAATCCGTACTTTTGTTTTTTATAATTTTATGTAATGGACTTACAAGATCAATTAAAGAATTTATTCCCGGACCATATTGTCTCTAACGAACCTGAAGAAGTTCAGGAAGACGAGCATGTGCTTTTTATTCAAAAAGAGCCCATGATCTGCAAATATGAAAAGAGAAAAGGAAAGCCTACAACCATTATTGAAGGCTACGAAGGCAGTGATGAAGATTTTAAACTACTGGCTAAAGAAATCAAGACCAAACTTAGTGTTGGCGGCAGTTTTAAGGATGACTCCATAATCATTCAGGGAGATTACAGAGATAAAATTATGGAAATATTAAAAATTAAAGGATTTAAAGTAAAACGCGTAGGCGGATAAAGACAATATATGGCATCAATACAATCATCAGAATTAATTCTGAACCCTGACGGAAGTGTATACCACTTAAATTTAAAACCGGAACACATTGCCCGCGACATTATTTTTGTTGGGGACCAGAATCGTGTAGAGAAGATTACACAGTTTTTCGATACTATCGAATTTTCAACTCAAAAGAGGGAATTCAAAACACAAACAGGAACACTAAAAGGCAAACGAATTACAGTTATGTCAACAGGAATTGGTCCTGACAACATCGACATCGTTATGAATGAACTGGATGCTTTGGTCAATATCGATTTGGAAACCCGTCAGCCAAAAGAAGACTTGACTTCATTAAATATCATAAGAATAGGAACTTCAGGGTCATTACAATCAGATATTCCCGTAGACAGCTTTGTGATGTCTAAATACGGCTTGGGATTGGATAATATGCTTCGCTCCTATTTAATCGACAGTATTACGGAAACAGCCATCGAAGATGCTTTTATTTCCCACACCAATTGGGATTTGAAAAAAGGAAAACCGTATGTAATTGCTTGTTCATCTGTATTGGAAGAATTAATAGAAAGTGACCAAATCCACAAAGGTTTTACAGGAACTGCCGGTGGATTCTATGGACCACAAGGACGTGTACTGCGTTTGAATATCCAGGATGAAGACTTAAATGCTAAAATGGACAGTTTCGATTATAACGGAACCCGGATGACCAACCTCGAAATGGAAACAGCTGCTATTTATGGTTTAGGAAAACTTTTAGGACACGAAACATTATCGTTGAATGCTATCATCGCTAACCGTGCTGACGGTACTTTTAGTGCTGATCCTTACAAAGCAGTTGATGAATTAATTGCCTATGCATTAAAAAAACTAACAGAGTAGCACCTGCTTACGGGATTTATAAAACCATGACAACAAAATTAGAAACCGACCGACTTATTTTAAGAGAAATCCTTCCCTCAGATGCGGATGAATTATTTCTTTTAGACAGCAATCCCAATGTTCACTTATACCTTGGGAATAATCCCGTAGTTTCTGTGGAGGAATGCAAAGAATATATCGAAAACATCAGAAACCAATACATCCTGAATGGCATTGGCAGGTTTTCCGTTGTTTTAAAAGAAACAGGAGAAGTTATTGGCTGGGCAGGAATTAAATTCATAACAGAACCCGAAAATAACCATGTAGACTTCTACGACATCGGCTACAGGTTACAGGAAAACCATTGGGGCAAAGGTTATGGCTATGAAGCGGCTAAGGCTTGGCTTGACTATGCATTCAATGAAATGAAAGCCCCAGCAGTCTATGCTTCGGCACACATTGAGAACACAGGTTCCAACAAAATCCTTCAGAAGATCGGGTTGCACCGTAAAGAGCACTATGTGCATCATGACTTACCTTGTTATTGGTACGAATTAAAAAGAGAAGATTATTCAAAATGAAAACAATAAAAATAGCAGGAGTTCCTGAGCATTTTAATTTACCGTGGCATTTGTGCATCGACAATGGAGAGTTCGACGTAGTCGGTATCGATTTACAATGGACCGATGTTCCTGAAGGCACCGGGAAACTATGCCAAATGCTTCGGGACAATGAAACCGATATTGCTGTAATTCTAACGGAAGGAATTATTAAAGACATCGCAGCAGGAAATGATTCTTCTATCGTTCAGGTATATGTGCAGTCTCCCTTAATTTGGGGAATTCATGTAGATGCAAAATCATCCTATATGCAATTATCCGATTTGGAAAATAAGAAGGCTGCTATTTCCCGTTTGGGCTCCGGTTCGCATTTAATGTCTATCGTAAATGCCCAAAATAATAATTGGAACACCGAAGCACTTGCCTTCGAAATCGTAAATACCATTGATGGAGCCGTTGAAGCACTGGCTGCCGGTAAAGCAGATTATTTTATGTGGGAACGCTTTATGACAAAACCTTTAGTCGATAATGGTACTTTCCGCAGAATTGCTGATTGCCCTACTCCTTGGCCTTGTTTTGTAATTGCCGTTCGGAACGAATTCCTTAAAGACCACAGTGCTTCGGTCGGATTGCTTCTGGAAATCATCAATAGCACAACGATCGAATTTAAGGAAATTCCAAGTATTGACAGAACTTTGGCTTCGAAGTACAATCAAAAAACAGAAGACATAAGAGAATGGCTATCACTAACCAAATGGTCACAAAAACAATTAGATAAAACCACATTCAATACAATTCAAAACCAATTATTGGAGTTAAAAATTATTGAAAATAAGATTTCCTATGAAGCGGTAGTTAAATAAATACTTATTTTTATCGTTTTAAGCAGCTAATGACAACAAAAACTAAAGAATTTATTTCAAAATATAAAGAAAAACTTTCTTTGCCCAAACCATGGGACTCTATTGTCATTTTTTTATTGAATGTACTTCTTACCATTCCTGTTTTTATCATTGCACATCAAAATTTCATCAATCCACATTGGAAATTTCCAATTGATAGAATTTTGATGCTCTTAATTATTTTAGTTGCTTTCCAACTTATTTTAAGAGTCTTAAAGACTATTATTATCATTTGTATTTTTGGCTATCTGTTGATGCTTTTGGGAGGAACTATCTTTGGGGAATACGGTTTTTACAGGGTTTATGATGATTACCGCTCCATGATGTACACAATGGAAGAAAATCCGTACCCACAAGATATTATCGTAAGTAAACTGCTTCCTTTCCCTAATAAATCGAAAGTATTACAAGCTATTAATTATGATAATCCAAAAGTCAGAAATTTTGCACTTTCAGCAACAACAAAGCATTTTACGGATATCAAACGAATTAAAGGATATGGTTATTACAGGACAACCATTCAATGTTTTGCCGTTTTTAAAGAAATTAAAACCCGATGGAATTACGTAAACGATCCTAAAGGAAATGATTATATCGCTTCCGCATCAGAATCATTGCAGCATTTCTCCGGTGATTGCGATGATCATGCTATTCTAATGGCCGCCGGAGTAAAAGCCGTTGGTGGCATTCCAAGACTGATTCACACTGATGAACATATTTATCCTGAAATGCTCATTGGAAACCAGCGGGATCTGGACAATATCATTTTTTTAATCAAAAAGGTACTCTTTGTCGAGGAAAGTAAAGGCAAAGAAATTCACTATCATATTGATGAGCGTGGACAAATATGGCTAAACCTCGATTATACTGCGTTTTATCCCGGAGGAAAATTTATGAGTGAAGAAATTTTAGGCGAATTGACTCTTACTAATTGATTTTCTTCTGATTAATTAGAAAAACTAAAGAGTATAGGAGTATGCGAAGAGCCAGTGTCTCCATTTCTCCATCATTCTAAAGCTTTTTCTCCCTCCCTTTTCAATATATTTGCAAAATGGAATTCGAAGTACTTACTACCAAAAGACTATTTCTAAAAAAACTCACTCCGGAAGTGTTTACTTATTTATTTGAAAATTGTTCTGAAGCCGAAATTAAAAGCCAGCTCGGACTAACAAGCGACGCAGAATTTATCAAAGAAAAGATGAAACACCAAGGAGGCTACGTGACGTATGACAGAACCATTTTATCTTTCCTTCTTGTGTTGAAAGAAAATAATGAAACCATTGGAAGATGCGGTTATCACAATTTGTATTCAGACCATGCCAAAGCAGAATTAGGATATGCTTTAACTAAAGAGGAAAATAAAGGAAAGGGATACATGAGTGAAGCCGTCAGTAAAATTCTTGAATATGGGTTTACCAACATGGGTTTAAACCGAATTGAAGCCGGCGTTGGACCTTCAAACAAAGCTTCTTTAAACATCATCAGAAAATTTGGGTTTACCCAGGAAGGTTATTTGAGACAACATTTTGTCAGAGATGGGGAAATTCAGGATACTTTACTTTTTTCTTTATTGGAAGAAGAGTATAAAAAGAAATAAAAACGCCTCAATCCCTAATTCTTTCGTTTATCCGAATTTTTCCTTCGTTCGTTCTTTTTTCATTGTTATCGCATGAGCAAGCGAGACGTAAAGAAACCTAAAATAAAATCACCAACTAATTTCTGTCTTTTTATTACTTTTAAGATAATCATTCGCCTTGCTGAAATGCTGATTTTCAAACCAGAGTTTCCGGTTGGCGCTTAATGGAGAAGGATGACCTGTTTCAAGAACCAAATGTTTGTCCCGATTGATTTTGGCCCCTTTTTTACGAGCAAAACTACCCCAAAGCAGGAAAACCACATTTTCTGAATTATCGGAAATATATTGAATAACCGCATCCGTAAAAACATTCCATTTCAAGTGTTTATGACTGTTAGCCAAATCCTTACGCACTGTCAGCGAAGCATTCAGCAATAAAACACCTTGTTTTGCCCAAGGTTCTAAATTACCCGATGATGGAAAAAACACCCGTTCGTATTCTGTATTAATCTCAGTAAAAATATTTTTCAGCGAAGGCGGAATTTTTACCCCGTCATTTACTGAGAAACACAAACCATTAGCTTCTCCTTCACCATGGTACGGATCCTGGCCAATAATAACAACTTTCAGCGTATTGAAAGGGCAAAAATTAAACGCATTGAAAATGAGTTCTTTTGGCGGAAAACAAATCCCGTTGTTATATTCTTCTTCAACCGAAGCCAGTAAATCATTAAAATAAGCCTTGTTTTGCTCTTGTTTGAACAATGGTTCCCAAGAAGCACCAATATTTTGGGTCAACATCTGATAATTTTTCACAAATATAATGACTTTGATTCTTTACTACTTTGAAACTTTGTAACTTTGATCCTTTGCTATAATTACCAATGATTTCAATACACGAAAAAACACTTCAGGATTTACAATTTTCAACGGTTTTAGAAACCATATCTGCTATGTGCAATACAGATATCGGAAAAGAGAAAGCCTTAGAAATAACCCCTTATAGAGAAGAAGAATTGATGATGGTCGCTTTGCACCAGACATCGGAATATGTTTCCTCATTTCAAAATAACAATGCCATTCCCAATCACGGCTTTGATGCCATTTCGCATGAAATAAAGTTTCTGGCTATTGAAGATAGTTTTTTGGAAGTCGGAAGTTTTAAAAAAATTGCCACATTATCCGAAAACACGAATGTTCTGCTTCAGTATTTTAAAAAATTTGAAGACTACTATCCTAATTTATACGCTAAATCAAGCCAAATAGAACTTACAAAAGCAATCATCAAAGCTATTGATGAAATTGTAGATAAATATGGTGAGATCAAAGACAATGCTTCACCCGCCCTACTCGAAATCAGAAAAGGAATGAATTTAGTCCGTGGTAAAGTCAATCAGAGTTTTGGTATGGCTTTAAACCAATATCACGGGCTTGGTTATTTGGATGATATCAAGGAGAGTTTTGTAAATAATCGCAGAGTACTAGCAGTTTTAGCCATGTACCGGCGTAAAGTAAAGGGTTCAATTCTGGGAAGTTCTAAAACCGGAAGTATCGCCTTTGTAGAACCGGAAGCAACGCTGAAATACTCCCGCGAATTGAGTAATTTAGAATACGAAGAAAAAGAAGAAATTACCCGAATTTTAAAATACCTGACGGATGTAATTCGCCCTTATTTACCGCTTTTAATTCAGTACCAGGAATTTTTGAGTGATATTGATGTTATTGCGGCAAAAGCAAAATATGCTAATAGGATTAATGGCATACTTCCCACTATTACCAAAGAAAGACGGGTTTATTTCAGAGAAGCCTTCCATCCTATTTTGTACCTGAACAATAAAGCAAAAAAAGAAGTCACTTATCCGCAAACCATCGAATTTACGAATGAAAGCAGGATAATTGTGATTTCTGGCCCCAATGCCGGAGGAAAAACTATTTCATTAAAAACAGTCGGATTATTGCAGTTAATGCTGCAATCCGGTATGCTCATTCCCGTACATGAAAGAAGCGAAACCTGCTTATTTGATAGGATTCTAACGGATATTGGAGACAATCAATCCATTGAAAATCATTTAAGTACTTACAGTTACCGATTGAAGAATATGAATAATTTTCTCAAAAAGTGTAACGCAAGGACATTATTCCTTATTGATGAATTCGGAACCGGTTCAGATCCTGAATTAGGAGGCGCTTTAGCCGAAACCTTCCTGGAAGAATTTTATGCTCGGGAAGCTTTTGGAATCATAACTACGCATTATTCCAATTTGAAGATTTTAGCCAATGAGTTACCTTTTGCCACCAATGCCAATATGCTTTTCGATGAAAAATCATTGGAACCTATGTACAAATTGGTTTTAGGTCAGGCCGGAAGTTCATTTACTTTTGAAGTTGCTCAAAAAAACGGCATTCCTTTCGGATTAATCAATCGAGCCAAAAAGAAAATTGAAGGCGGAAAAGTTCGTTTCGATAAAACCATTGCTACGCTACAAAAAGAGCGTTCAAAAATGGAAAAAACGTCTCAAACACTCAAAGAAGAAGAAAGTAAAGCCCGTGAGGAAAGTAAAAAAATGGAAAGTATCAATCTGAAAATTCAGGATAAATTAGAACGTTATCAGGAGTTGTACGATGCGAATCAGCGGTTAATTTACATGGGCCAGAAAATTGATGATATCTCAGAGAAATATTTCAATAATAAAAATAAGAAAGACCTGATTGGTGAGTTTTTAAAAATGGTTGAAATTGAAAATTCCAAACGAAAAAAACTGACTGTTAAAGAAGTAAAAGTCAAGAAAGAAATAGAAAAGGTAATTATTGAAGAAGTAAAAGCCAAAGTTGAGGAAATTCGGGAAGTCAAAAAAGAGAAGAAGATAAAGGCTAAAACCGAAGAAGAAAATAAACCAAAAGTGATTTTGAAAGTTGGTGACAGAGTTCGGATGAAAGAAGGAAAAGCTGTTGGAACCATTGATACCATAGAAAAAAACAAAGCCACCGTAAATTATGGTATATTTACTTCAAAAGTAAGTTTAGACGAATTAGAATTTGTACAGGCAAAATAATGGAAATAATCGATTTACCAAAAGACAAAAAAATCATATTATTTGATGGTGTTTGCAACCTTTGCAACTCCTCTGTACAATATGTAATCAAGCACGATAAAAAAGATATTTTCAGGTTTGTTTCTCTACAATCTGAAACAGGTCAGAAAATTTTAGATCATATCGGGATTTCCAGAGCAAATATTGACAGCATTGTTCTATACGAACCTGGGAAAGCCTATTATTACAAATCGACAGCAGCTCTCGAAATAACCAGAAATCTCGGAGGCTTCTTTACCTACGGATCTGTTTTCAAAATTATACCAGCCGGAATCAGAAATATCGTTTATGATTATGTTGCCAAAAACAGATACAAATGGTATGGCAAACAAGAATCCTGTATGATTCCTACGCCTGAATTGAAAGCCAAATTTTTAGAATAAAAAAAGCCAAGTTAGTTAAAACTTGGCTTTTTTATTTACAGATTAAAATTCAATCCCAGAACGATGTTTCGTCCTATATTGGGAATTCCATCCGATTTAAGTCTGGAAAGGTGTGAAATATAACTTCTGTCGAACAAATTATTAGCATTAAGAGCTAAATCAAATTTCATTTTCCCGAAATTTACATTTCCTCCCAAACCTAAATTAAGTAAGGTATAGTCTTTCGATTTTGTTTCAAATTCACCATTATTATTTTGAGCAAAAGTACTTTCAACATTCGCTGTCAGGAAACCTTTTTTAACCCAATTTTTAATACCAAACTCTGTACGTATAGTATTATTCCATTTGTTGGCAGGAATTAAAGGCAGATAAACACCCTCTTCATTCTGTCCGATAACACTCTCGAAACTGCTCGTAAAATGAAGCCAGTCCAACGGATGCGGATGAAAATGAATTCCGGCTTCTCCCCCATACAAACGGGCATTGGCCTGAACATAATCATACACATCATTACCATCAATTACAGTGCCGTTTGGAGAAATATAAATGTAATTATTGATATGATTATAAAATCCGTTGGCAAAAAACTCGAAATGTGTATTACCATATTCAAGATTCAAATCGACTTGAACGTTCTGTTCGTTTTTTAAGTCTGAATTACCAATTTCGTAGCGATTACTGCCTTCATGTACTCCGTTAGAAGTTAATTCTGCTAAATTTGGAGCTCTAAAACCGGAAGCAAGATTAAGTCTTACAGATAAATTATCGGTTAATTGCGTCTTATAACCCATTGATGCATTGAAGCTGTTGAATTTTTTCCCGATCGCTTCAAAATAACCTTCTTCCCCTATAACGCCATGCGTTTCGGTGTTAATTTTTCTGGTGTCAAAGCGGATTCCAGCCTGAAAGATATTCTTTTTCCATTCGTAATTTGTGGTGGCCAAAACTCCAAAATCATTGGTTACAGCATCCGGAATCAATAATTCTTCACCTAAATTCTTGTTTTTCTGTTGCATTCCCTGAATCCCAAAAATAGTTTCCAGTTTACCTAATTTGGGCAAATAGTATTTTATATCGTAGTTCAGTGTTTTCAGATCCATTTGTAAAACAGGAATCGAACTGTCTTCAAACTCTTTTCTGTTATTGGAAATAAACCCAAAATCAGCATCGATCTTCGAATTCTTAAAAAAGAAATTATTATGCAGACTCACAATATGGTTTACCACTCCCTGTCTTGGATAATCAGGATCCCTTTTTGATGTTTGAGCTCCTATTTCTTCAGGGATTCCTAAATTTAAGTTGTTTAAATTATAACGCAGAACACTGGCAAATTTTGAATTACTGTAGTTGATTCCTGCTTTTAAATCTGTTTCTTCAAAACGGGTATTTGTAATACTGCTTCCGTCAGGAACTTTGTAATCTGCGTGTGAATTGTAACCACCTCTAACTAAGAATTTCCAGTTTTCAGAAGATGATTTTAATCCGAAAGAAGTGTTGCTTCCTTGTGTATTTGAAAATAATTTTTGACTGAAATCAGCCGAATAGGAGTTGTTTTTCGCAAATTTTTCAGGGTTAAAATATAAAACGCCTCCCAAAGCATCGGAACCATAAAGCAGCGAAGCCGGGCCTTTTATGACTTCAACACTCTCAATTCCACTATCATTTAAGCCCAAACCATGCTCTTCACCAAATTGCTGGTTTTCCAATCGGACACCTTGTGTATAAACCAAAACACGATTTCCGCTCAAACCACGTATTACCGGTTTTCCGATGGAAGTTCCTGTTGAAACCTGTGAAACTCCCGGAATAGTGGCCAAACCTTCAATTAAAGTAGCAGCTCCTTTTTGCTGCAGCTCTTTGATGGAGCTATGCTCTATTTTCATTACATTTTGGGACTGTATTTTGTTGAAAGCCGTAGAAATAATAACTTCATCCATGTGGTTTACCGATTCTTCCAACGAAATAACAACCTTAGTCTGTTTCTGATTTAATTTTATTGCGACTGATTTGGTTTCATAACCAAAATAAGTAAAAACCAATTTAAAATTTCCATTAGGTAAATTATGGATGGCGTAATTTCCATTAGCATCCGAAAGAGTTTCTTTATTAAGTTCCGGAACGGATATCGAAACCAGCTCCAAAGGTTTGTTATCAGCAGATGTAACAGTGCCTTCGACAGTATTTTGAGCACTGGCAAACAGCGAAAACCCTAATAAAAGGGCTACGTAAAAAGATTTCATAGTAAATGATTGTTTATTGTTTAAAAAATACGTTGTGCTGAAAATAAAAACTCAGCAATAGAATTAAACAATAACAGAAGGAGGGCCACGTAAGTAATAAAAGCTACCAGTAAAGAAAACTAATATTTCTCCGTAACCAAACAAACGGGTAGTATCGGAAATGACATTAAAAAATTCAAAAGAATAAATCGTTGTCGGGATATAGTTGCTTAAAGCATATTTACAGACAAAACAATTATCATAATCATGATGGCTGTGTGTAATCTCGGCCTTACTGTTTGTACTGTATTTATGATAGCAATGCTCAGTAGTAAGCTCTTTAACCAAATGCTCAAAAGAATGCACAGATTGATACAATATCGTAAACGATATGGCAACAAGTACAAAGAAGTTCGTTATGAGCAGGCGTTTTTTCATTCAGAACAAATGTAAAAGAAATCCGTTACACTTTTACATCTAACGGATTTAATTACTTTAAATTGATTAAACCAGGTTATTTTTGACCAGATATTCAGCAATTTGAACCGTATTGGTTGCAGCTCCTTTGCGTAAATTATCAGCTACAATCCACATATTCAAAGAATTTGGCTGGCTTTCATCACGTCGGATACGACCAACAAAAACATCATCTTTCCCTTGTGCATACAATGGCATTGGGTACGTAAAAGTATCCAGATTATCCTGAACAACCACACCTGGAGTATTGTGCAAAATAGTTCTCACTTCATTTACATCAAAGTCGTTTTCAAACTCAACATTAACAGCTTCACTGTGTCCACCAACGATAGGCACACGTACAGCAGTTGCAGTTACAGCAATCGTTTTATCATCCAGAATTTTTTGAGTCTCACGGACTAATTTCATTTCTTCTTTAGTATACCCATTGTTTTCAAAACTATCACAATGTGGAATGGCATTTCTGTGAATAGGATATTTATACGCCATTTCTCCCTGAATTCCAGCATACTCATTTTCTAATTGCTGCACTCCTTTTACTCCGGTTCCTGTAATAGACTGGTAAGTAGATACGATTACACGCTTGATTTTGTATTTTCTATGCAATGGAGCCAAAGCCATAACCAACTGAATAGTAGAACAGTTAGCATTAGGAATAATTTTATCTTCTTTTGTTAAAATAGTACCGTTAATTTCCGGAACAACTAATTTTTTTGTCGGATCCATTCTCCAGGCAGAAGAATTATCGATAACAGTTGTTCCTGCTTCTGCAAATTTAGGTGCCCAAGCTAGCGAAGTTTCGCCTCCGGCAGAGAATAAAGCTATATCAGCTTTCATATCAACGGCAGTTTGCATACCAACTACCTTATATTTATTTCCTTTAAATTCTATTTCCTTCCCTACCGATCTTTCGGATGCAACCGGAATTAATTCCGTTATCGGAAAATTTCTTTCTGTTAAAACTTGAAGCATTACTTCGCCCACCATTCCGGTGGCACCTACAACGGCTACTTTCATTTTGATGTGTGTGTTATTATTTTAAAGAACAAAAGTAAATAATTATGATGTTAAAAAAATACAAAAAAGAAAAACACACAAAATCATTGGCTTTCGTTAGAATTTAGGCAGAACCCCTTGTTTTACATTGAATATTTTGTTTTCAGTATTAGCACCTGCTTTGTAAGTTTTAGCGATTGCTTTGTAAGTTGAAGCACCTGCGTTGTAAGTTTTAGCGATTGCTTTGTAAGTTGAAGCACCTGCGTTGTAAGTTGAAGCACCTGCATTATAAGTTTTAGCGACTGCTTTGTAAGTTGAAGCACCTGCATTATAAGTTTTAGCGATTGCTTTGTAAGTTGAAGCACCTGCATTATAAGTTTTAGCGATTGCTTTGTAAGTTGAAGCACCTGCATTATAAGTTTTAGCACCTGCTTTGTAAGTTAAAGCACCTGCGTTCCTACTATTTAAAAAAAATCTTTCAGATATCCGAATATTAGAATGAATAACTACTGTTTTTTTGCAAGAGTAGAAACCACTCAGCATACACTTAAAAAAAATGCTGATTTTACTTATTATTTAGCATTAAAATTTATAATAATAACATTTAAGTTAACAATTGTATAGCATAAATTAACTTTTAATAACAAAAATATAATGATGTTAAAACAGGTTTTTGTTAAAAAAATTAGATATTTGTAGATTAAAACTTACAAAAAACACAATTAAAAATGAAAAACTTACGATTACTTTGCTTTTTGCTGTTCTGCAGCACAATTCATTCTCAGACCACACTGGTCGCAACAGGAGCTTCCTGGAAATATTTAGCTAACGGTTCAAACCAAGGAACTGCCTGGCGTGCCACTACAATTAATGAAACCGGTTGGTTACAAGGCAATGCCCAATTAGGATACGGAGACGGAGACGAAGCCACAGTTGTTAGTTACGGATCGAGTTCATCCAATAAATACATAACCACGTACTTCCGAAAAACCTTCTCTATCGTAAATGCTGCACAATATGTTAACTATACAATGAAAGTAAAAAGAGATGACGGTGTCGCTGTCTATGTAAATGGTACCGAAGTTTACAGAAATAATTTAGCTGCCAACGCATCCTCTACAACATTAGCCACATTAGCGAGTGATGACGGATCAGGTTTTCAGACAACAACACTTCCTGTCAACACTTTTATTACAGGAAACAATACAATAGCTGTTGAAATTCATCAAAATGCGGCCAATAGTTCCGATATTAGTTTTGATATGGAAGTTATAGGAAATGTTACCGCTCCTATTGTAACTTCTCAAAAACACATCCATTGGGGTACAACAAAAAATGCTCTTGAAGGATTAACCGTCACATGGAGAAATACGGGAACTGCTGACCAGATAAAATGGGGTTACACAACGGCTTACGAGCAAGGAACTTTTAATGGTGTTTCCAGAAATGGGTATGCAGACAAATATTTCAATTACACCTTCCCTACTGTAACTCCTAATACCACGATATATTATGAGTTATTTGATTCGCAAAATACTATATGGACAGGTCAGAAAACGTATCAGACAGCACCTCCGTTAAATACTACAGATTTTACATTTGTTGCTATTGGAGACAGCCGTTCTAATTTAGGTGTTTGGCAAACCGTTTCTAATTTAGCCAATACCAAAAACCCTGATTTTATTCTGTTTAATGGCGATATTGTTGAAAACGGAAACACAAACTCACAATGGGATGCTTGGTTTGACAATGGTAAAAATTTAATTGATAAGAATTTAATCTTCCATGCACAAGGAAATCATGATGTGTCTTCAGCAGCCAATTATCAGAATATTTTCGAATTGCCAAAATACGCACCAACAGGTACTGAACTGTATTATGCTGTCGATTACGGAGAAGCTATCTTTATCTGTTTAAACACCGAAACACCCACAAATGCTGCCCAAAGAACATGGTTAACCAATACACTGGCTGCAAATGCCGGAAAAAAATGGAAAATCATATCCTTCCACAAACCTTTTTACACTGTTGGACCACACGCGAATGAAATGAACTCTGAATTCGGTACCTGGTGGAAAGCTTTTGATGATTATGGTGTTGATTTAGTATTAACCGGTCATGATCATTTATACGAAAGATTTAAACCAATTAACAGAAACGTAAGTACAACAAATGCCGTAGCAACATACGGAAGCGGTCCTACAGAAGGAAGATGTCAGGTAGTTTGTGGCGGTGCCGGTGCGCCATTGTATGATGCTGGTACATCAGGATTGTTGCAAACATTCAAGAAGGATTATCATTTTGTAAAATTCGATGTTACTGCCACTTCGCTTTGCGGAACTGTTTATGATGATACAAATGTGGTTATTGATAATTTTTGCATCAACAAACCGAATTTAGGAAAAGAAACCCAAAAAGATATTTTCTATCCTATTAAACTATCTCCAAATCCTGTTAAGGAAGCTATTCAGGTAACATACAGCTCTCCAAATACCGGAAAAGTACTAATTAACATTTATGACATCAAAGGAAATCTTGTAGCTCAGGAGAACAGCACAAAATCAGATACAGAATTTCTATATAAATATGACGCTTCTTCATTAAAACCAGGCGTTTATGTTTTTGAAATTCAAATGAACAATCAAAAAGACAGTTCAATACTAATCCGCGAATAAAACCAAAAGGCCGGCAGCTAAATAACCGAATAGCTGCCGGTCTTTACTTTTACAATATGAAAAACAAAATAGAAATTCTCACCAAAATTGGTATTTTCGGCACTTTCTTGGGTCATGGAATCGTTGCTTTCTGTATTAATCCAAAATGGATTCCCTTACTTACATGCTACGGATTTTCAGAAAGCCAAGCTGTTAGTTTAATGCCGTTTATTGGAATTGCTGACATTATAATTGCTTTCATTGTTTTATTATATCCAATCCGGGCAGTTGTCGGATGGGCTATTTTATGGGCTTTTATGACTGCATTAAGCCGGCCTATATCAGGAGAAAGATTTGTTGAATTCGTCGAAAGATCAGCTAACTGGTGCCTTCCATTAGTCTTGCTTTTATTACTTGGCATACCCAATGATTTTAAAAGCTGGTTTAAAGTACGGGAATAAAAAAAGGAGGATTTTTTATATCCTCCTTTATTATTATTATTTTTTAAGTAAATCTCTAATCTGTGTCAATAATTCTTCTTGAGTTGGGCCGGCAGGTGCCGCAGGAGCATCAGGTTTTTTCATTTTGTTTATCCCTTTAATGATTAGGAATAAAATAAAAGCAACAATGACGAAATTAATAACCGCCGAGATGAATACACCGTATTTAACACCTCCAAAAGCCGTTAATTGCTCAATCTCTGTAAGGTTTGCAGCCTCCAATGCCGGTTTTAGCAATAACGGAGTAATTACATCGTCGATTAACGAGCTTATAATTTTTCCGAAAGCACCACCGATAATAACCCCAATAGCCAAATCTACAACGTTGCCTTTCATGGCAAACTCCTTAAATTCTGAAATGAATCCCATAATTTATTTGTTTTAGGTTAATTTTATTTTTGATAAAGAGCTAATTTAACATTATTATTTAAAAAAGCATGCAATTTTCATTGTTATTCTCTGTAAAAAACTCTTTTAACCCTACTTGAAATACTGGTCAAAATTTCATAAGGAATTGTGTTTATTGCTTCAGCGATAACAGTTACTGATGGATCTTTACCAAAAATAATGACTTCGTTACCTTCAAAACAATTAATTCCTGTCACATCAACCATGAGCATGTCCATACAGATACTGCCAATTATTGGAGCGTTCTGGTTGTTTATAGTAACATAACCTACACTATTACCCCAAAGACGGGAAATACCATCGGCATAACCAATGGGAACGGTGGCCACTTTTGTTGTTCTTTTTGCCTGAAATCGGCGATTATATCCTACTGTTTCCCCTGAATCGATGGTTCGTAATTGAGAAATCACAGATTTTAAGGTCCCAACGTTTTCCAACATTTTTGTTTCTTCAGCATCATTGGAAACACCATACAATCCTATTCCAAGCCGAACCATATCAAACTGAGCATGAGGAAAATTACTGATCCCTGAAGAGTTACTGATATGCCGAATTGGTTTTATGTTCAACGCGCTGGTAATCATCATTGACAGACTGTCAAAATCCGAAATTTGCTTGTTTGTAAACGCTTTATCTTCCTGATTGTCGCTTTCAGCCAAATGCGATAAAACACTCTTTATTTCAACTAATTTAGTTTCTTTTAAAACAGCGATTAATTCCGGTAACATGTTGGCATCAAACCCCAGCCTGTTCATTCCTGTGTTGATTTTGATATGAATGGGATATTGATTAAGGTTTTTCTCGTTGGCAATTTTCAAGAAAGCCTTTAGTCCGCGCAAACTATATATTTCCGGTTCCAAATGGTATTGTATAATCGATGGAAAACTAGTCATTTCAGGGTTTAAAACCATCACAGGCAATTCAATACCTGCTTTACGGAGTTCAATTCCCTCATCGGCAAAAGCCACTCCTAAATAGTCAATTTTATGATGTGCTAGTAATTTAGCAATCTCATAACTTCCACTTCCGTAGCCAAACGCTTTCACCATCACCATTAATTTGGTCTTCGGGTTCAGTTTTGATTTAAAATAATTTAAATTATGACTTATAGCGTTCAGATTAATCTCAAGAACTGTTTCATGCGTTTTCTCTTCCAGAAGCGAAACAATTTTCTCAAATTCAAATTGACGGGAGCCTTTAATCAATACTGTTTCATTCACAAATTCCAGACTTTCAAAAGCAGTAATAAAATCATCTGTTGAAGTGAAAGAAATAGGATTAAGGAATTTATTTTTAAACTGAGTAATAACTTCCCCAATACAAATCACCCGGCTTATCTTATGCGAAATAATAAGATGCGACACTCGAGCATAAAGCTCATCATTTGACAATCCCGATTGAAAAATATCGGATAAAATTAGTGTTCTCTTTTTATGCTGTTTTTGATTTTCAAGAAAATCTAAAGCTATTTTAAGTGATTGAAAATCCGAACTGTAACTATCATCAATTAAAGTACAATTGTTAATTCCTGTTTTTACTTTCAGACGCATTTCAACAGGAAATAACTGGCTGACACGATGCTCTATGGTTTCCAGACTGTATTCCATATAAAGCATGGTTAAAATGCAATGCATGCTGTTTTCGGCCGAAGCTTCATCAGTAAAAGGGATTCTTATCTGAAAAGATTGATTTTTCCAGATAATATTCAGAACCGAATAATCTTCAAACGTATGCTTTTGAAAAAAAACATCAGCCGTCCTGTCATTTGTACTCCAGGTAAAAGTTTTGATTTCCGGCTTTATAAAAGCTTCAACCGTTTTGTTTTTATTCAGAATAAGGACTGAAACACCACTAAAAAGCTTTAACTTCTCTTTTATTTTATGTGAAATATCCGAAAAACCCTCGTCGTGGGCAGTTCCGATATTGGTTAAAATACCAATCGTTGGCCTGATAATTTTTTGAAGATGAATCATTTCACCACTCGTAGAAATTCCTGCTTCAAAAATACCAAGATTATGATTTTCGTTAATTGCAATTACCGAAAGTGGCACTCCTACTTGTGAATTGTAGCTTTTTGGACTTCTGATAATATTAAAATCAGGACCCAGCAGAAAATTCAGCCATTCTTTAATGATTGTTTTTCCATTGCTTCCCGTAATGCCTATGACCGGAAAATGAAAAAGGTTTCTATAGTAAGCCGCAAAATCCTGTAATGCCGTAAGCGTATTATCTACAACAAAAAAATTAGCCTTGTCGTTTAAAATTTCCGAAATATCGGTAACAACGAAATTTTTAACCCCTTTTGAAATCAGGTCTTCGATGTAAATATGCGCATCATGATTGGGTCCAACCAAAGCAAAAAATAAAGTTTTGTTATTGTTTTGCTGTGAACGGCTATCAATGGACACATTATCAATAACACCGGAAGCATTATCAATATTGGCTTTAGCATTAATAGCAGCAATTATATTTTGTAAAGTGACGCTCAATTTGTTATCCTATTTTTTCTTATCTGAATTTTCTTCCTGATTTTTTTTCATCGCATTAAAATAAGCTGCACGGCTTAATGGCTCATACTCTTCGGTTTCTCCAAGCATAACCAATTTTTCGTTGTCATTTTTTCTAAAACTGTAATGTGCCAAATTTCCTGTGCGTGTGCAAACGGCGTGAACTTTTGTAACGTATTCGGCAGTTGCCATAAGCGCCGGCATTGGACCAAAGGGATTTCCTTTAAAATCCATATCCAATCCTGCCACAATTACTCTGATTCCAGAATTTGCCAAATCATTGCAGATAGAGACAATTTCGTCATCAAAAAACTGCGCTTCGTCAATACCGACCACATCACATCCTTGGGCCAGAATACGAATATTGGCTGCCGCTGGAACCGGAGTGGAACGAATTTCATTCTTATTATGTGAAACTACCATCTCATCATCATAACGGGTGTCTATGGATGGTTTAAAAATTTCTACTTTTTGTTTGGCGAACTGAGCACGTTTCAATCTGCGTATCAATTCTTCAGTTTTACCTGAAAACATAGAGCCGCATATTACTTCGATCCAACCAAATTGTTCTTTGTGATTTACTGTATTTTCAAGAAACATTTTTTATTTTTATAACGATAAAAATGAATAGTTTTTATTACTTTGTAACACAACAAATTTATTAAAAAAGATACGCCTCACTCATTATAATTTTAAAAGTTATGAAAAAAAAGTTAGAAGCCGAATTAATTAGCATCGCTCATAGAATTTTGCAATTGAAACACAAAGAAGATGTCCGTGAATTGCATCATGAAACTCAAAAATTATACGAAAAGCTATCGGTTTTATTATTTGTTGAAGAAAATTTCAGTGAAGTAAAGCCAACCATTGGTATTCATGAAATTGAAGCTAAACTTGAAAAAGCCTTTGATTTTGACGAAAAAATTGTGGTAGCTGAGATCAAAGAAGAAGATGAGGAACTGGTTGTTGAATCGAAAATAGAAACTGAGCCTGCTCAAACGGTTTCAAAAAAGGATCAGGCAAAAACACCAAAAAACACCGTTGATCCGGTTCCGTCAGAAACAATCGATACTAAAGAGCCTGCAAAAGAAATAATCGCTGAGCAACCTAAGGTGGAAGCCGAAATTGAAACTCCTATTCTTGAAACTCCAATCATTGAAATTCCAAAGCCGGAAAAAAAGCAAATTTCTTTTGATGATATTTTGGGAGGAATACCTGCAGATCCAATTTTTGAAAGGGTAAGCGATATTAAAAAATCGGAAGAAACTAAAGTGGCTCAAGAAATCTCAAAAATCATTGAAGATAAAATTGAAGATACAACGTCTCACGAAGTACACATTGAAACAGTTTTTAGCGACGTACATGAAGGAAAAGATGTTGTTTTTGAAAAACCTGCCCCTGAAATACACATTGAAACCGTATTTGTAGATGTAAATGAAGGAAAAGATATAATTTTTGATAAAGCCGATCCTAAACCGACAGCCAATCTGAACGACAAACTTAATAAAGGAATCAATATTGGTTTAAATGACAGAATTGCATTCGAAAAAAATCTTTTTGGAGGAAGCAGCGAAGATTTCAACAGAGTCGTTTCTCAATTGAGTACTTTCGATACTTTTGAAGATGCTAAAAATTTTATCGACGAACTGGTTAAACCGGACTATAACGAATGGAAAGGCAAAGATGAATTTGCAGAGCGGTTTATGGAGTTTGTTGAAAATAAATTTTTGTAATGGGTAAATTATACTTGGTTCCTACTCCTATTGGTAATTTGGAAGATATGACTTTTAGGGCAATTAAAGTGCTGAAAGATGTTGATTTAATTCTTGCAGAAGACACTCGAACCAGCGGAAAATTACTCAAGCATTTTGAGATTTCAACTCACATGCACAGTCATCACATGCATAACGAACACAAAACAGTTGAAAATATCATCAAGCGTATACAAGCTGGTGAAAATATCGCTTTAATTTCAGATGCCGGAACTCCTGCTATTTCGGATCCGGGTTTTTTACTAACCAGAGCTTGTGTAGAAAATAATATCGAAGTTGATTGTCTGCCTGGCGCCACTGCCTTTGTACCTGCATTGGTTAACAGTGGTCTGCCGAACGATAAATTTATATTTGAAGGCTTCTTACCGGATAAAAAAGGGCGTCAGACCCGTTATTTGGCTCTTGCTGAAGAAACCCGCACTATGATTCTATATGTTTCGCCACATAAACTGACAAAAACATTAGCTGAATTCATACAGTATTTCGGTGCAGACAGGCAAGTTTCTGTTTCCCGCGAAATTTCCAAACTTCATGAAGAAACTGTTCGCGGAACAGCTGAAGAAGCCCTGAAACACTTTGAAGCAAAGCCTCCAAAAGGAGAAATCGTGGTAATTGTAGCAGGAAAAAGTACTGCCAAAGAATCTAAAAAATAATACTGAGGGTAAAATTAAAGACCAAACCTCTTTTACTGGAAGCTTTTAAAATGATGATTGATATGATAAATACTTTTCTGGAAAAATTAAAAACAGCGCCTAAATCAATAACTTTTGCTGAAACTATTACTCTTATTGAAGAAAACTATTCTTTTACACCAACAGGTTTTCAGAACGGAACACAATATAATGCAGCCGGAGAAAATTCAGGATCCTGCAAGATTTTTGCTTTTGCCTATTTGCAAAGTTTATCTCAGGCGGAAACATTAGCCTGTTTTGGGGCCTATTATTTTGAAGAGGTCCTTAACGAACCAAATGGAACAAACCACCAGAATATCCGGAATTTTATAGCAACCGGCTGGAACGGAATTCTGTTTGAAGAGGAAGCATTAACAGCAAAAAAAGCTTAAACTTCTAAGTCTACAAACGAAAAAGAATTCCCGCTAAACAAGCCTTTATCAGATAATTTTAAATCAGGAATAACTAATAAAGCCATAAATGAAAGCGTCATAAACGGCGCTTTCAGATTGCTGCCCAGTTCTTTGGCCATTGTATCAATTTCCTGATATAATTTTCCGGCTTCCCAACCATCTTTATCACTTATAATTCCTGCAACAGGAAGTGGTAATACCTTTATTTCGGCATCATTTACAGCACAAATTCCGCCTTTATTTTCAATCAGAAGATTGACCGCTTTACAGATTTCATCATCGGAGGTTCCCACAACGACAATATTATGACAGTCGTGTGCCACAGAACTTGCTATGGCTCCTTTTTTTAATCCGAAATTCTTAATAAACGCAACAGCTGGTTTGGCATTTTGATACCTGTTGACAACTGCCATTTTTAAAATATCATTCTCTACATCAGAAATTAATTTTCCCTCTTTAATCAATGGCTTGTGATGTATCTCATTTGTAATCAATTGTCCTTCTAAAGCCTCAATCACTCTTATTTTTGAAGAAGATCCTGAAAGCTCAAAATCAGTAATTTCTTTAGCCAAAATATTGAAATTATTTGGCGTTTCAAATGCAACATTATTCACAAATGAAATGCCGTTCTCAGCAACTAATTCACCATCTATATATGTTTTTTGAACATTGAAACCAACTAAATCTTCCACAATAACAAAATCAGCCGAATCATTTATTTTCAGCAGACCAACCTTCATCTTATAATGATTTACCGGATTTATGCAGGCCGCCTGCAGTACCTTAAAAACATCGATTCCTTTTGCCACAGCACGAGCACAAAGCAAATTGATATGTCCTAAAATCAAATCATCAGGATGTTTGTCATCAGAGCAAAACATCATATTCTCGTAATTATCAGGAAGTAAATCAATCAAAGCTTCAAAATTTTTAGCTGCACTGCCCTCTCGGATGATTACTTTCATGCCAAGCGATAATTTCTCCTGTGCCTCATCGAAAGTAAAACATTCATGATCAGTCGATATTCCAGCTGAAATGTATTTTTTAATAGCCTCTCCACGCAATCCGGGTGCATGCCCGTCTATTGGTTTATTAAAATGTTTGGCCCAATGAATTTTCTTTAAAACTTCTGCATCATCAAATAAAACGCCGGGATAATTCATCATTTCTGACAGATAAAATATATCAGACGAAGCCATCAATTCTTTAATTTCCTCAGAATCAATAACTGCTCCAGCCGTTTCAAAAGAAGTGGCAGGAACACAGGATGGTGCCCCAAAATGAAACTTCAGCGGCACCTGCTTACTATTATCAATCATATAGTAAACTCCTTCTTTGCCAAGGACATTGGCAATTTCGTGAGGATCTGAAATGGTGCCTACTGTCCCATGAAGTACAGCGATTTTAGCAAATTCAGAAGGTACTAACATAGAACTTTCAATATGGATATGAGCATCAATAAATCCCGGAAGAATATAGCTTTTAATACCATGTTCTTTTTCTGTTATTGAAATGATTTTCCCATTTTCAATAGTAATTTCACCTGAATAAATCCGTTTGTTTTCTATATCTACAATTTGACCTTGAATTTGCATCTAATGATTGTATTTAAATAATATTAAAGTTCAAAATAACCACTTTTTATTCAGATTAAGAGGGTTTATTTTCTGATTTAAAAAAAATAATTAACAATCACTTTTGAAATTTTATAGTAAATTTGAATTCATAACATATTTATACTCCATACAAAAAATTATGCGCTGGACCATCAAACCAAAACCCTCTCAAGAAAAAATAAAACAACTCTCACAGGCTTTAAATGTAGAAGAAAATATCGCGACACTCCTACTCCAACGCGGTATTGCAACTTTTGAAGAAGCAAGGCAGTTTTTCCGTCCCAGTTTAGACGATTTGCATGATCCTTACTTAATGAAAGATATGCATAAAGCAGTTGAACGCATTGAAAATGCCATTGCAAACAACGAAAACATACTGATTTTCGGTGATTATGATGTTGATGGTACTACCGCTGTTTCACTGGTTTCTTCCTATTTAAAAACGTATTATCCCAATATTGCCACTTATATTCCTGACCGTTATGACGAAGGTTATGGCGTCTCATACAAAGGAATTGATTATGCTGATGATAACGGCATTACCTTGATTATTGCGCTGGACTGTGGTATAAAATCGATTGATCATGTGGCATACGCCAAAGAAAAACATATTGATTTTATCATTTGCGATCACCATAGGCCGGGAGAAATTCTACCCGAAGCTATAGCTGTTTTAGACCCTAAAAGAAACGATTGCAGCTATCCTTATGATGAATTATGCGGTTGTGGTGTTGGTTTCAAATTGATTCAGGCATTAGGCCGAAACAGGAACCAAACAATTGATGATTTATTGCCTTATTTAGATTTGGTTGCTACGGCTATTGCCGCGGATATTGTTCCTATGACAGGAGAAAACAGGATATTGGCAAAATTCGGATTGGAAGTAATCAATTCAAATCCAAGGCCCGGAATTCAGGCAATAATTCAGAATCTGAAAAAAAAAGTACTTACCATAACTGATGTTGTTTTTATTGTTGCTCCCAGAATAAACGCTGCCGGACGAATAAAACACGGTAACTATGCCGTTGAATTACTGACCGAATTTGATTTGGCCCAAGCAGAGGAATTTGCTTCTCAAATTGAAATTTTTAATGCTGACAGAAAGGATTTAGACAAACAAATTACAAAAGAAGCTTTATTACAGATAGAAAATAATGCTGAAGAAAAAAAATTTACAACTGTCGTATATCAGGAAGACTGGCATAAAGGTGTTATTGGAATTGTAGCTTCCAGATTGATTGAAACACATTACAGACCAACTATAGTTTTTACAAAAAGTGGCGATAAACTGGCTGCTTCAGCACGCTCTGTTAAAGATTTTGATATTTACAATGCATTGGAAGCCAGCGCAGAACATTTGGAACAATTTGGCGGACATATGTATGCTGCAGGAATGACGCTGAAAGAAGAAAACTACAGTGCATTCAAAAACAAATTCGAACAAGTTGTACGGGAAACCATTCATCCTGATTTATTAACACCTGAAATTGCCGTTGATTTAGAAATTGACTTAAATGACATTAACGATAAATTTTTCCGGATTTTAAAGCAATTCGAGCCATTTGGACCTCAAAATATGACTCCTGTATTCTGGTCCAAAAATGTAAACGACACTGGCTACGGAAAGACATTAGGCAAAGACGAGGAACATTTGCGTTTGTATGTAAAACAGGAAAACAGTGTTGGTTTTGCTGCTATAGGTTTCGGTTTGGCAGGAAAAAAAGCGCTAACTGAAAATCAGAATCCCATTGAAATTGTTTATTCCATTGATGAAAATGAATGGAACAACACTATAAGCTTACAATTAAGATTAAAAGACATAAGAGAATAATGACTAAAAAAGATCCTTTTTCATCGTTAAAAATAAAAGAATTTCGTTGGTTTTTGTTAATGAGACTGGGAATTGTACTGGGCTGGTCCATGCAATTCGTATTAATCGAATGGGAAGTATACCGAATAACAAAAGATCCATTATCATTAGGTTTAATAGGCTTAATGGAAGTAATTCCAGCCATAGGAATGGCTTTATTCGCAGGGCATATTGTCGATCAGAATGAAAAAAAAGGAATGCTGGTTAAATGCCTGTTTGGATTAGCTTTCATCAGTATTTTGATGTGCATTCTCCTAAAACCTGAAGTTGCTGAAACATTTTCTAAAAGTATCGTTTTAAACGCTATTTATGCTCTGGTATTTTTAGGAGGGATCATTCGTGCCTTTATTATTCCTTCGGTTTTTAGTCTTCTTGGCTTAATTGTCCCTAATAAAGAGAAGCCAAATGCCGCTGCCTGGAGTAGTTCGACATGGCAGGTTGCTGCTGTAATCGGACCGGCATTAGCAGGATTTACCATTGGCGGGATTGGTGTTTTTGCTTCCATGCTTTTAGTGGTCATCAGTATCATTCTCGGGGTTTTTGCTTTATTTCAAATCGAATCAAAACCCATCTTAAATCCAAAATTAGGCGAACCTGTTTTTACAAGTCTGAAAGAAGGCATTACATTTGTATTCCAAAACAAAACGGTACTTAATGCTTTGTCACTCGATATGTTTGCAGTACTGTTTGGAGGGGCTGTGGCATTATTGCCCATTTTTGCTCAAGATATTCTAAAAGTCGGCTCTGAAGGATTTGGTATTTTGAGGGCCGCACCAGCTATTGGCGGCTTAATTACGATGCTTATCGCTACTTCTATGCCACTAAATACAAATGCTGGAAAAAAATTACTTTTAGCTGTTTTAGCTTTTGGAATCTGCATTATCATTTTCGGACTATCAACTAATTTTTGGGTTTCAGTTGCTGTACTGTTTCTTAGTGGTGTCGCCGATGGAATTTCAGTGGTAATTAGACAAACTATCCTTCAAATTTATACGCCTGATCATATGCGGGGCAGAGTATCTTCCGTAAATTCAATATTTGTAGGTTCTTCAAACGAATTAGGTGCTTTTGAAAGCGGATTCACTTCGAAATTAATGGGTGTTGTACCTTCGGTAGTCTTTGGTGGAATTATGACCATAGTTGTAGTAGGTGTAACCGGTTTAACTTCTCCAAAATTTAGAAATCTGGATATACAAAAGGATTTAGAAACTTAAAAAGGGATTATTAAATTTTGACACAAAAAATGTACCTTTGTGTTTTGCCAAAAACTATGCTAAATACCGAAGATACTATTGAAGTTATTGGTGCCAGAGTGCACAATCTCAAGAATATTGACATTTCTATTCCCCGTGAAAAACTGGTTGTTATTACCGGGCTTTCGGGTTCGGGAAAATCATCATTGGCCTTCGATACGATTTATGCCGAAGGACAACGTCGCTATATAGAAACTTTTTCGGCATATGCCCGACAGTTTTTAGGCGGATTGGAACGTCCCGATGTTGATAAAATAGACGGATTGTCTCCAGTGATTGCCATTGAACAGAAAACCACCAGTAAAAGTCCTCGTTCGACCGTAGGAACCATTACCGAAATTTATGATTTTCTTCGTTTGCTTTTTGCACGTGCCGGAGATGCTTACAGTTACAATACGGGTGAAAAAATGGTTTCTTATTCTGATGAGCAAATCAAAAATTTAATTACCGAAAATTTTATTGGAAAACGAATCAATATCCTTGCTCCTGTTATCCGTGCGAGAAAAGGTCATTATGCCGAATTATTCCAGCAAATCACTAAACAAGGGTTTTTGAAAGTCCGTGTAAATGGAGAAGTTCAGGACTTAGTTGCCGGAATGAAATTGGACCGATACAAGACACACGATATCGAAATTGTGGTAGACAGGCTGCTCGTTGAAAATTCACCGGAAAGCGAAAAAAGGTTATCTGAAAGCATTCACACGGCGATGTATCACGGCGAAAATGTGCTGATGATTCTTGATCAAGATACAAATCAGACCAGATATTTCAGTAGAAACTTGATGTGTCCTACAACAGGAATTTCTTATCAGAACCCTGAACCGAACCTTTTTTCATTCAATTCGCCAAAAGGTGCCTGCGAACATTGCAACGGATTGGGAACAGTAAATGAAATCAATACCAAAAAAATAGTTCCAAATCCAAAATTATCAATCAAAAATGGCGGTTTTGCACCACTTGGAGAATATAAATCTTCTTGGATTTTCAAGCAATTGGAAACAATTGGGGAAAAATTTGAGTTCAAATTAACCGATGCTATTGAAACCATTTCGGCGGAAGCAATGGAAATGATTTTGAACGGTGGAAAAGATAAATTTTCTGTCACTTCTAAAACAGCTGGTGTTACCAAAGAATATAAAATTGATTTTGAAGGGATTTCAAACTTCATCAAAACACAACATGATGAAAGCGGTTCAACTTCAATAAAACGTTGGGCTAAAGACTTTATGGATGAAGTAAACTGTCCAGTATGTCATGGTTCACGACTAAAAAAAGAAGCGCTTTACTTCAAAATTAATGATAAGAATATTGCAGAATTATCCAATGTGGATATTTCTGATTTAACGGATTGGTTTGATAATTTGGATAATCATTTGTCTGAAAAACAAAAAACTATCGCTATTGAAGTAGTCAAAGAAATCAAAGACAGACTTCACTTCCTGGTAAATGTTGGTTTGGAATATCTGGCTTTAAGCCGAAGTTCGAAATCACTTTCAGGAGGAGAAGCGCAACGTATTCGTCTGGCTACGCAAATTGGCTCGCAACTAGTTGGCGTATTGTATATTTTAGACGAACCAAGTATTGGATTGCATCAAAGAGATAATGAAAAATTAATCCATTCATTAGAGCAATTACGAGATATTGGCAACTCAGTAATCGTTGTGGAACATGATAAAGACATGATTGAACGTGCTGATTATGTAATTGATATAGGCCCAAAAGCAGGAAAATTTGGCGGAGAAATCATCAGCAAAGGAACTCCGGCAGAAATATTGGAACAGCATACGATAACTGCCATGTATTTGAATGGAGAAATGAAAATTGAAGTTCCTAAAAAACGCCGTGAAGGCAATGGAAAATCAATTAAATTGACTGGTGCTACAGGAAATAATTTAAAAAATGTCTCTATTGAATTGCCTTTAGGAAAATTAATTTGCGTGACTGGTGTTTCCGGCAGCGGAAAATCGACATTGATTAATGAGACGCTCTACCCTATTCTAAATGAATATTATTTCAATGGTGTCAAAAAGCCACAGCCTTATAAAAAAATTGAAGGATTAGAGCATATAGATAAAGTCATTGATATAGACCAAAGCCCTATTGGCCGAACACCGCGCTCCAATCCGGCGACTTATACCGAAGTTTTTACTGAAATCAGAAGTTTGTTTACCATGACTCCTGAAAGCATGATTCGAGGTTATAAAGCCGGCAGGTTCAGCTTTAATGTAGCTGGCGGACGTTGTGAAACTTGTGAAGGTTCCGGTGTGAGAACGATAGAAATGAGTTTTTTACCTGATGTTTATGTAGAATGTGAAACCTGTCAGGGAAAACGTTTTAACAGAGAAACATTAGAGATCAGATACAAAGGAAAATCGATTTCCGATGTCTTGAATATGACGGTTGATGAAGCAGTTCCTTTCTTTGAAAATATCCCGAAAATCCATCGAAAAGTAAAAACCATACAAGATGTAGGTTTGGGTTATATTACTCTTGGACAGCAAAGTACAACGCTTTCAGGTGGAGAAGCACAACGTATAAAATTAGCCACTGAATTGTCCAAAAAAGATACAGGAAACACTTTTTATATCATGGATGAACCCACAACCGGTCTGCATTTTGAAGATATCAGAGTGCTGATGGATGTCATTAATAAACTGGTTGATAAAGGAAATTCTGTATTAATTATTGAGCATAATATGGACGTTATTAAACTCGCTGATTATATTATTGACATCGGTTACGAAGGCGGAAAAGGCGGTGGCGAAGTGGTTGCCAAAGGTACTCCCGAAGAAATTGCTAAAAATAAAAAAAGCTATACGGCTCAATTTCTAAAAAAAGAATTACTTTAGCAGGCTATTTTTTTAGCCCTGATAGCAACGGAAATCCTTTTGTTTTTTATTTAAAAACAAAAGATTGCAGTGAATAGCAGGAAACAGCTTCAAAATAAAATATTAAAATATAAAATACAAAACATGGCGTTTAACGATTATGAAAATGAGGATTCAAGAATCCAAGACAAGCTGAAACAAAAAACTTGGAACGAGATAAGGACCAATGACTCTTGGGCAATTTTTAAAATTATGTCGGAGTTTGTGAATGGTTATGAAAGCATGGCCAGAATTGGGCCTTGTGTTTCTATTTTTGGATCAGCAAGAACAAAACCGGAAGATAAATACTATTTGTTGGCCGAAAAAATCGCGTATAAAATCAGTAAAGCAGGTTACGGAGTAATTACAGGCGGTGGCCCGGGTATTATGGAAGCCGGAAATAAAGGTGCGCACCGTGGTGAAGGAACTTCCGTGGGCTTGAATATCGAATTGCCTTTTGAGCAGCATTTTAATCCTTATATCGACAAAGACAAAAATCTTAATTTTGACTATTTCTTCGTTCGAAAAGTAATGTTTGTGAAATATTCACAAGGGTTTGTCGTGATGCCGGGAGGTTTTGGAACATTAGACGAATTATTTGAAGCGATAACGCTTATCCAAACTAAAAAAATTGGAAAATTCCCTATTATTTTAGTAGGTTCCAGCTTTTGGGCGGGATTAATTGACTGGGTGAAAACAGTAATGATTGAGCAGGAAAAAACGGTAAGTCCAAGCGATATGGATTTGATAAAAATCGTAGATACCGAAGAAGAAGTGGTTGAAGCACTTGATAACTTCTATAAAAAATACAATTTAAGTCCGAATTTCTAATAAAAAAAGCCCCGCAATTCGGGGCTTTTTCATGGTTTTAAAAATCCTTCAATAGGATTAAAAAGCTACATTCCATCTTGGTAATTTCCCGTTTTCATCAAGGAAATTTTGCAAAACCTGTCCTTCCATAGAAGTTGGTATTACTTTGTTCTTTTCGTTGAATGTTTCGTACCAATGTACTTCTAAAGCAGCAATGCCTTCTTTTTTCATTTGAGCAGGCCAGGAATATTTTCTTCCGGTTTTAGCAAATTGGTGACCATTGACAATTTTGTCATACAATCCTCCTGCTTTAATTTTTAACGTCCCGTCATTTTGTATTGTCCCGGTAGAAGCGACCATTATCAGCTCTTTTTCTTCGCCATCAACAGCATAAACCAAAAAAACGCCACTCCCCGCTTCCGGTGCATTGCAGATTTCTTCTAGGTTATTGTTTTCTGTTAAAGTAAAACTATTGCTGATTTTAATTTTTTTTAATTCTTTATACATTTTTATATTTTTTAAATGTTGCAATCATTTGTAAAAAAATGCCCCACGAAAATCGTGAGGCATTAGATTTTATATTCATTTGGGTATTAACCTAAAACTTCTTTAACTTTTTTACCAATTTCAGCTGGAGAGTCTACAACGTGAATTCCGTTTTCTCTCATGATGCGTTTTTTAGCTTCAGCTGTATCATCAGCACCACCTACGATAGCACCTGCATGACCCATTGTTCTTCCTTTTGGAGCTGTTTCACCAGCAATAAAACCAACAACCGGCTTACGGTTACCATCAGCTTTAATCCATTTAGCAGCATCAGCTTCTAATTGACCTCCAATTTCACCAATCATAACGATACATTTGGTTTCAGGGTCATTCATTAACAATTCAACAGCCTCTTTTGTAGTAGTTCCAATAATTGGATCTCCACCAATACCAATAGCTGTTGTGATACCTAAACCTTGTTTTACAACCTGGTCCGCAGCTTCGTAAGTTAAAGTTCCTGATTTAGAAACAATACCTACAGTTCCTTTTTTGAAAACAAAACCTGGCATGATACCTACTTTTGCTTCTCCTGGAGTAATTACACCTGGACAGTTAGGTCCGATTAAACGACAATTTTTTCCTTTAATATATTCATTAGCTTTAATCATGTCTGCTACAGGGATACCTTCAGTAATAGCGATGATTACTTTGATTCCTGCATCAGCAGCTTCCATAATAGCGTCAGCAGCAAATGCTGGCGGAACGAAAATAATTGTTGTATCAGCTCCTGCTTTATCAACAGCATCTTTAACTGTGTTAAAAACCGGACGATCTAAATGCATTGTTCCTCCTTTTCCAGGAGTTACACCACCTACAACATTTGTTCCGTATTCAATCATTTGTGAAGCGTGGAAAGTTCCTTCGCTTCCTGTAAATCCCTGAACGATTATTTTTGAATCTTTATTGACTAAAACACTCATGATATTTTGTTTATATAGTTTATTTTTTGTGTTGCAAAAGTAAGGTTTTGAAATGTACTTTTAAATTATTTTTTAAAATAAATTACGTTAATTGACTCATTTGAAATCCACGGTATAATTTTTCTCCTTTAAGTTCCCAAATCACCATAAAATGAGCCAAAATCATTTCTTCTCTTGGGTTTTCAATCGTTTTTACGTAGTGAATGTAACGAACACTGACTGTATTTTCTTCTTCGAGTATATGTGTAATATAAATTCGGGAAGAATAATACGCTTTTTGCATTTCACTGGCCAGTTTTAGCATTTCCTCCCTGTTCAATTGAAGAAAACCCTTACTGCTATTCCAATCCAGCGTTACATCTGGATGAATAAATGTATCCAGTAATTCATTGTCCCGAAAAGCATCCGATTTATAAAAATTCTTAACTATTTCTTTAGCCTTCATTTTTATTCAGTTTATTTAGTATTTCAGGAAGTTTTTTAAGATTGGCCAGTTGTTTCAGTTTTTCGCGGGATTCTTCTACAGGAGTTCCAAAATAGGATTTTCCTCCCTCAATAGATTTAGTTACTCCCGTTTGCCCCATAACAACTGCTTTTGAGCCAATGGTTATCCCGCTGGTGGTACCAACCTGACCCCAGAGAGTTACTTCGTCCTCAATGACAACACAACCCGCAATTCCGGTTTGTGAAGCTATCAGACATTTTTTTCCAATTACAGTATCATGGCCAACATGCACCTGATTGTCAATTTTTGTGCCGGCTCCAATTGTTGTATCTCCGGTAACTCCTTTGTCAATGGTGCAAAGTGCTCCAATTCCAACATTGTCTTGAATGACTACTCTTCCGCCTGAAATCAATTGATCGAAGCCATCCGGACGTTTTTTATAATAAAAGGCGTCTGCTCCAAGAATAGTTCCTGCATGGATAATAACATTGTCTCCAATCACAGTATTATCGTAAATGGAAACATTAGAATGAATCAGACAGTTTTTACCGATAGACACGTTATTTCCAACAAAAGAATTGGGCTGGATAATTGTACCCTCTCCTACTTTGGCTGTAGCCGAAATAGATGCATTTGAAGCCTGAAAAGGCCTGAAATGACGGGTTAATTTATTAAAATCCCTAAAAGGGTCGTCAGAAATTAATAAAGCTTTGCCTTCGGGACAATCAACGCTTTTGTTAATTAAAACTATCGTTGCAGCTGATTGCAAAGCTTTATCGTAATATTTTGGATGGTCAACAAACACAATATCACCGGGCTCAACAACATGAATTTCATTCATTCCAAGAACCTGGAAATCATCCTTACCAACAAATTCACAACCTATAATAGCAGCAATTTCTTTTAGAGTATGTGTTTGGGGAAACTTCATCTGATTACTCTTTTACACGCTCCATATAAGAACCTGTAGCCGTGTCAATTTTGATTTTATCTCCTTCATTAATAAACAAAGGTACGTTTACTGAAGCTCCTGTTTCAACTTTTGCCGGTTTAGTAGCATTTGTTGCCGTGTTTCCTTTAACTCCAGGCTCTGCATAAGTAACTTCAAGAACAATAGAAGCTGGCATATCCACTGAAAGCGGCAAATCTGTTTCAGTATTGATCTGAACCATTACATTCGTTCCTTCTTTCAATAAATCCGGAGCATCTAAGATTGTTTTGTTTAATGTAATCTGCTCAAAACTTTCGTTATTCATAAAATGAAATTGATCTCCTTCAGCATATAAAAATTGAAAAGTATGAGTTTCAACTCTCACATCTTCAATTTTATGACCCGCAGAAAATGTATTATCAAGTACTTTTCCAGTTGTCAGACTTTTAAGTTTTGTTCTCACGAAAGCTGGTCCTTTCCCTGGTTTTACGTGAAGGAATTCAATAATTTTATATATATCGTGATTAAATTTTATACATAATCCGTTTCTAATATCTGATGTAGATGCCATTTTTGAGTATTTATTTGATTTTTGTTTCTTTTTTAAAATTATACGCCTGTATAACCTTTCATGATTCCTCTTGATGAATTTCTGATAAAATCTAAAATTTCATCTCGTTCCGGAGTAGCCTGCATTTCAGCTTCAATGATAGCTAAAGCTTGTGATGTATTGTAATTTTTTTGATATAGAATTCTGTAAATATCCTGAATTTCTTTAATTTTTTCAGTGGTAAATCCTCTGCGTCTTAACCCAACAGAGTTGATACCAACATAAGACAACGGTTCTTTAGCCGCTTTTGTAAAAGGCGGAACATCTTTTCTTACTAATGATCCTCCGGAAACCATAGCATGGTCACCAATAGAAATAAACTGGTGAACTGCTGCCAAACCTCCAATAATAGCAAAATCTCCAATGGTAACGTGACCTGCAAGCGCTACACCATTAACCACAATTGCATTATTTCCAATATGACAATCGTGTGCAATATGCGCAGTTGCCATAATCAGACAATTATTTCCTATTGTTGTTTGTCCTGAGGCAATAGTTCCTCTATTTATTGTGACACACTCTCTTATAGTAGTATTATCTCCAATTACCGCAAGTGATTCTTCTCCTCCAAATTTCAAATCTTGTGGTACAGCAGAAATTACTGCTCCTGGGAAAATATTACAATTTTTACCAATACGGGCACCTTCCATAATCGTAACATTGGAACCAATCCAAGTTCCGTCACCAATAACAACGTTATTATGAATGGTAGTAAAAGGCTCAATTACAACGTTTTTGGCGATTTTTGCACCAGGATGAACATAGGCTAAAGGTTGATTCATATTGTTATTGTTTTTTAACGATTTGTGCCATTAATTCCGCTTCAGCAACTAACTTACCATTAGAGTAAGCACTCGCCTGCATGTGACAGATTCCTCTTCTGATTGGAGAAAGTAAGTCTAATTTAAAAATTAATGTATCGCCTGGTAATACTTTATGCTTGAATTTAACATTGTCTATTTTCATAAAATAGGTCAGGTAATTTTCAGGATCCGGAACGGTACTCAAAATTAAAATTCCTCCAGTCTGAGCCATCGCTTCAACGATTAAAACTCCTGGCATAACAGGTGCTCCCGGAAAATGTCCAACGAAGAAATCTTCGTTCATTGTAACATTTTTCAACCCGACAACATGGGTGTCTGACATTTCCAAAATCCTGTCAACCAACAAAAATGGTGGCCTGTGAGGCAACATTGACATGATTTTGTGAATATCCATTAAAGGTTCCTTATTCAAATCGTAAACAGGAACGTGGTTTTTCTGTTCGGTTTTGATAATCTTAGATATTTTTTTAGCAAATTGAGTGTTTACAAAATGCCCTGGCTTATTTGCAATTACTTTTCCTTTAATTCTGGTTCCGATAAGTGCCAAATCTCCAACCACGTCTAATAATTTATGACGTGCTGCTTCATTAGGGTAATGCAATGTAAGGTTATCCAAAACACCGTTTGGTGTCACTGAAATTTTGTCTTTTCCAAAAGCTACTTTCAGCCTGTCCATTGTGGCATCAGAGATTTCTTTATCAACATACACGATAGCATTATTCAAATCACCACCTTTAATTAAACCATGCTCCAATAAGGTTTCTAATTCGTGTAGGAAACTAAAAGTACGGCAGTCAGCAATTTCAGTCTTAAATTCCGAAATATTTTTCATGCTGGCATTTTGAGTACCTAAAACTTTGGTACCAAAATCAACCATAGCGGTTACTTGATAATCATCTGATGGCATAACAATGATTTCACTGCCTGTTGCCTCATCCATGTAAGAGATAACTTCTTTTACAACGTATACGTTCCTTTCCGCTTCTTGCTCAACAATTCCTGTTTTTTCAATAGCTTCAACAAAATATTTTGATGAACCATCCATAATAGGCAATTCGGATGCATTCAGCTCCACTGTTACGTTGTCCAGATCACAGCCAACAAGTGCGGCCAAAACGTGTTCCGGAGTCTGAATCATTACTCCTAATTTCTCAAGATTAGTTCCTCTTTGTGTATTTACAACATAGGCAGCATCCGCTTCAATGATAGGTTGACCTTCTAAATCTACACGAACAAACGTAAATCCATTGTTTACCGGTGCCGGCTTAAAAGTCATGGTAACTTCTTTACCTGTGTGTAATCCAACGCCTTTAAGCGCAATTTCTGACTGAATGGTCTTTTGCTTAACCATAATTATTTGTTTTTCTTTTTTAGTTCTTCTATTTCTGACACGATTTTCGGAAGATTCTTGAAATGAACATACGATTTATTAAAATCACTGTATCCGAAAGTTGGGCTTCCTTGTAATGTTTCGTGGTCTTTTATATTTCTTCCTACACCTGATTGTGCCTGAATTCTAACTCCGTTACCTATAATTAAATGTCCGGCAATACCTACTTGTCCGCCAATCATGCAACTTTTTCCTATTTTAGTAGAGCCCGCTATTCCTGTTTGAGCAGCAATTACCGTGTTCTCACCTATTTCAACATTATGGGCTATCTGGATTTGATTGTCCAGTTTTACTCCTTTTCTAATAATGGTAGAACCCAGCGTAGCTCTATCAATAGTAGTACATGCACCAACGTCTACATTATCTTCTAAAATCACATTCCCTATTTGTGGTACTTTGCTGTAAACTCCTTCTTCGTTTGGCGCGAAACCAAACCCGTCAGCACCTACAATGGCTCCGGAATGAATAGTACATCCTTTACCGATTTCTGTTTCCGAATACACTTTGGCTCCAGCAAAAATAATGGTGTTATCCCCTATTTTTACGTTATCTCCAATAAACGAATTCGGATAAATCTTTACATTGTTCCCAATAATGACATTTTCTCCAACATAGCTGAAACTTCCCAAATAGAAGTTTTCCCCATGTTTTGAGCTTTCAGCCAATACGCAAGGTACTTCAATACCTACTTTATTCAGCTTAATCTGATTGTAAAATTCCAATAGCTTCGAAAAGGACTTATAAGCATCTTCTACTTTTATCAATGTTGTGCTAATCTCATTTTCAGGCACAAAAGTCTGGTTTACAATAGTTATTGTAGCTTTTGTATCATAGATAAAATTAACATATTTGGGGTTGGCCAAAAAGGTTAAAGAACCTTCTGTTCCCTCTTCTATCTTAGACAATCTGGAGACTTCAGCGTTAGGATTTCCCACCACTTCACCTTCTAAAATTCCTGCTATTTGTTCGGCTGTAAATTTCATCGTGACAAAAATATAAAATTTTAAAAAGAAACTTTAGTTTTTATTGAGTTGTTTTGGAAAACAAAGAAAATACTTTGTCACTTGTTTCGATAAAGCTTTCAATGATAATTGGTCCGAAAGCAGTGCTACGTCTTCTATTCCGCCATCTTTTTTGAGTATTCTGATAGGTTCGGCAATCTTACTGTAAGCTTGATTTTTGATTTTTCCTTTGAAAACAAAATACTTAGCTTCCTGTATACCAACGTTATATTCTTTTGAAAATTGCTCTGCCAATTCCAGAACTTCTTTTACTGTAAACTTTTCTTCGCTCATCTTAATTTTAAGCAAATCCCGGTTGATGATCATTTTACTCAGCGAACTTAATACAAAGTCCTCGTGAAACTGCCAGTTTTTTATCGCTCCAATTATATCTGAATCGTCTAATTGAGCAAACTTATTCAAAATAACATCGGTAAAATCCTCCAATGTGATTTTGTTCTCAATAAAGAAAAACAACGGTTTACTGCATTCTATTACAATCCCTTTCTGATGCAATTCCTTGGCTCTTTTCAGTGTTTTGGTCAGAATCAGTTCGGCTGCAAGACTCGTTTTATGCAGATAAACCTGCCAATACATAAGCCTTCTTGCCATTAAAAATTTTTCAACCGAATAAATTCCTTTTTCTTCTATAACCAAAACATCGTCTACCACATTCATCATCTGAATTAAACGGTCGGAATTTATTTTCCCTTCTTCTACTCCGGAATAAAAACTGTCTCTTTTCAAATAATCCATTCTATCCATATCCAACTGGCTAGAAATCAACTGTAACATGAATTTCCTATGGTATTCTCCTTTAAAAATCTGAATCGCTAAACTCAGCTTTCCTTCAAACTCTTCATTCAATTTATTCATAAACAGCAATGAGATTTCCTCATGATGCACGTCTTCGGCAATACTGTGCTCCATCGCATGCGAAAAAGGCCCATGACCAATGTCATGAAGCAAAATGGCGATATAAAGCGCGTTTTCTTCTTCCTTGGATATTTCAGTGTTCTTAAATCGCAACACCTGAATCGCTTTCTGCATAATATGCAAACAGCCTAAAGCATGATGAAAACGGGTATGATTTGCTCCCGGATAAACCAAATACGATAATCCCATTTGAGAAATCCTACGCAAGCGTTGAAAATAAGGATGCTGAATTAAATCGTAAATTAATGGATTAGGAATGGTTATAAAACCATATATAGGGTCGTTGAAAATTTTTAATTTATTGGTATTACTCACAAAAAATTGATTTATACAAATATATGAATTTGATGTATTCAAAAGAAAAACCCTCTTGAAGTTTATTTCAAAAGGGTTTTTAAGTTCTAATTGGTTTTGATTACCAAATAATCACTCTGTCTTTTTCTGCCTGACGCATCTTGCTTCCTTCTTTGATATTGAAGGCCTTGTAGAATTCAGGGATATTACTCAAAGGTCCGTTGATTCTAAATTTTGCAGGCGAATGAACGTCTGTCATGATTTGCTGTGCTAATGATTCATTCTTAATATTAACCATCCATGCGTATCCGTAAGCAAGGAAATAACGCTGATCCGGTGATAATTTTGCGATTTTTTGATTCTCTTTATACTGGGCAGTTTTCTTAAAAGCTTCATAACCCATCACTACTCCGCCTAAATCAGCAATGTTTTCTCCCTGAGTAGCATCTCCGTTAACAAATTTGCCAGGTAAAGCTTCAAATTTATTAAACTGAGCAACGATAAGTTTCGTCTTCTCATTAAATTTTTTCAGGTCTTCCGGTGTCCACCAGTTATTTAAGTTTCCATTTTCATCGTACTGACTTCCTTGATCGTCAAAACCGTGCGTGATTTCATGACCGAAAGTAGAACCTCCAATAATTCCATACAAAATAGCATCATCAGGCATTCTTCCTTCATAACCCGGAACCAAAATATTACAAGCCGGCACTACGATTTCGTTATTACTCGGATTATAATACGCATTATACGTTTGAGGATACATGCTCCATTCTGTTCTGTCTACCTGTTTTCCGTATTTGGTAACCATGTAGTTATAATCCCATTTGTTTACCGCAATAATGTTTGCACAGTAGGAATTTTTATCAATGATAACAGAACTCATGTCTTTCCATTTGTCAGGATAACCCACTTTCATTACTATTTTAGAGAGTTTGTTCAATGCTTTTGTTTTTGTGGCATCGCTCATCCAATCTAATTTTTTAATATGATCGGCATATACATCACGGATATTGTTTCCTATTTCAAGTAATTTTTCTTTGGTTCCTTTTGGCAAATATTCATCAACATATACCTGACCTATCAATTCTCCTAATGAACCGTCTGTTTGTTCTACTACTCTCTTCCATCTCGGTTTTTGCTTTGCTACTCCACTTAAAACCGTAGCGTAGAATTTAAAATTCTGCTTTTCGATGTCACTGCTTAAATAAGAGGCATAACTGTTTACCAGATTCCATTTTAAATACGTTTTCCAATCTTCAATAGAATAAGACGTAACCATCTTGTCTAACGAAGTGTAAAACTCCGGCTGACCTACGATAACAGAATCTGCTTTGGCTACGTTCATGGCAGGCAAAACTTTATTCCAATCAATATTAGGTGTCGATGATTTGAATTTGGTAATCGACATCTTGTTGTAATTCTTAATCGGATCACGAAGATCTTCCAATTTTCTGGAAGCTTTTGCCAAATCTGTTTCCAGCTTCATTATCACTGAAGCATTTTTCACAGAAGTCGGACCGTCATTACCCATCAGTTTAGACATAGCTTCCAAATGTTTTACATATTCTGCACGGATATTGGTATTTTCTTTATCTGTATTAAAATAATAATCTCTGTTGCCTAATCCCAATCCGCCTTGAGAAAGAAACAAGGCATATTTTGTACTTATTTTATCGTCCTGACCTAAATAGAAGCCAAAAGCCGGACTTGCACCAATAGTATGCATATAAGCAATTGTATTCAATAAAGATGGAATGTCCTTAACAGCATCAATTTTGGCAATTTCTTTTTTCAACGGATTGATTCCTGCTTTGTCTATAGCAATAGTATCCATTCCTGAAGCATAAAAATCCCCTATTTTCTGCTTGTTACTTCCCTTATCAGCATTGGCTTGAGCCGATTTTTCGCAAATTTCTTTAATCTGATTGTTAATTGTATCCTGAATGGTCCTGAAAATCCCATTGCTACGTTCCGAATCCGGAATCGGGTTGTTTTTAAACCAGCCACCGTTTGCATACGTAAAAAAATCATCCGCAGGATTTACAAGTGTATCTCTGTTGGAAAATAAGGCATCGGGGGCATTGGGATCAAATTCTGTTTCCTTTTTACAACCTGTAGCAAATAGTACTACACCTGAAAAAAGCAAAACGCAGGTATTAAATTTCATAGTAAGTAAGTTTGATTTAGGTTCCAAAGATATGCTTTTATGAGAAGTATTAAAAAGTCGGTATGCTTTTTTGAAAAATTTTAAAAAACCTGCAATTATTTACAACAAAGCAGTTACCGTTGAAGCGTTTTCTTTAACAGATTTCGTGTCTGCAGTTTCAGATGGAGCACCTGCTTTATAAGTTGAAGCACCTGCTTTGATAGATTTCGTGTCTGCAGTTTCAGATGGAGCACCTGCTTTATAAGTTGGAGCACCTGCTTTGACAGATTTCGTGTCTGCAGTTTCAGATGGAGCATCCTCTGTTTCAGTTAAACCATTTTCATCTGCCACAATGCCGAAACAACCCAAAAACAAACAGAATACGGCTTTATAAACTGAAAAATAAAAATAGTTTTTTATAATAAATTTGTGAATCCTGTGTTTAATAAATAGTAAATTGCAACAGAAATTAAAATTATTATGGACATCAAAATACTTTGGGTCGATGACGAAATCGACTTATTAAAGCCACATATATTATTCCTGGAAAAGAAAAATTATAATGTAACCACATGTAATAACGGTCGTGACGCCGTCGATTTATTTCAGGAAGAAAACTTCGATATTGTTTTTCTTGACGAAAATATGCCCGGAATGAGTGGCCTGGAAACGTTAGCCGAAATGAAAGAGAAAAAATCTTCTACTCCCGTAATCATGATTACAAAAAGTGAAGAGGAATACATCATGGAAGAAGCCATCGGTTCCAAAATAGCCGATTACCTGATTAAACCTGTCAATCCTAACCAGATCCTTCTAAGCTTAAAAAAGAACTTGGATCACTCCCGATTGATATCAGAAAAAACCACGTTAGATTATCAAAAGGAATTCCGCAAAATAGCCATGGAAATGGCCATGGTCAATTCTTATGAAGAATGGGTGGAACTTTATAAAAAACTAATCTTCTGGGAACTCGAATTAGAAGATATAGACGATCAGAATATGTTTCAGATCCTCGAATCACAAAAAGCGGAAGCCAATTCGCAATTCGGCAAATTCATTGAGAAAAATTACGAAGACTGGTTCGAGCCAAAAGCACAAAAACCAATTCAGTCCCACAATTTATTCAAAGAATTAGTAGTTCCTGAACTTAAAAAGCCTGAAAATGTTCTTTTTGTAGTCATCGATAACCTTCGTTATGACCAATGGAAAGCTTTTGAAAGCGTAGTCAACAATCATTATAAATTAGAGGCAGAAACTCCCTATTTCGCTATCCTTCCTACCGCAACGCAATACGCCAGAAACGCAATTTTCTCAGGTTTATTACCGCTTGATATGGAAAAACAATTTCCGCAATACTGGAAAAACGATGTCGAAGATGGCGGAAAGAACCTTTACGAAGCTGAATTCCTTACTGCGCAATTAAAAAGATTAGGATTAAACATCAATCATGAGTACTTTAAGATTACCAACTTCTCCAACGGAAAGAAATTGGCTGAAAACTTCAAAGCACTCAAAGACAACAAACTGGTAACGGTAGTTTACAATTTTGTCGACATGCTTTCCCATGCAAAAACAGACATGGACGTAGTCAAAGAACTGGCAGCAGATGATAAGGCTTACCGCTCACTAACATTAAGCTGGTTCAAAAACTCACCTTTACTGGAAATCATTCAACAAGCGCAAAGACTTGGATTTAAACTGATTATTACTACAGACCACGGTACGATTAATTGTAAAAATCCTTCAAAAGTAATTGGAGACAAAAACACCAGTTTAAACTTAAGATACAAAACCGGTCGTAGTCTAACCTATGAAAACAAAGATGTTTATGCTGCAAGAGATCCTAAAAAGATTGGCTTACCTGTAATCAACATGACGAGTTCGTACATTTTTGCCAAAAACGATTACTTTTTGGCTTATGTGAATAATTACAATCACTATGTGAGTTATTACAGAAATACGTACCAGCACGGAGGAATTTCACTGGAAGAAATGATTGTACCCTTTTTAGTTTTTAGCCCGAAGAAATAAAATGAAAATCGAATTTAATCTTGATCAAATTAACAAAGCAGCGCAAAAAGTAATCGCAGGAAACCCGGAAAAAGTAATCCTTTTCAATGGCGAAATGGGCGCCGGAAAAACAACTTTCATCAAAGCTTTATGCAAAAATCTGGGAGTTGAAAATCCTACAAGCAGTCCAACTTTTTCTTTAGTTAACGAATATCAAACTACTTCAAATCAATTGGTTTATCATTTTGATGTTTATCGATTAAAAAACCAAACAGAAGCACTTGACATGGGTATCGATGAATACCTCTATTCCGGAAATTGGTGCTTTATAGAATGGGCAGAGAAAATTTCGGATTTAATTCCGGAAAAACACTCAATCATCACCATTTCTATTTTAAATGATGGTAAAAGATTAATAGAACTTCGATAATTGTGAGAAATTTTGTAATTTGTGCCAAATAATAATTTCATTATGGCCATTACCCCTTTTAGCAAACAACAATTACTTCCACAAGAAGAAAAACTTGAAATCGCTAAACATAAAAGTGAATTATTTGTAGGGATTCCTAAAGAAACTTCTTATCAGGAACGCCGCATTTGCCTGACTCCGGACGCCGTAAATGCCATCACTTCTCATGGCCATAGAGTTTTAATTGAAGCCGGAGCCGGAGAAAATTCCAGTTATTCCGATAAAGACTACTGCGATGCCGGAGCTGAAATCACTAACGATACTCAAAAGGTACTGAGCTGTCCTATGATTTTAAAAGTGGAACCGGCAACTTTGACAGAAATCGAAATGATGAACCAACAGGCCATTATCATTTCCGCTATTCAATTAAAAACCAGAAAAAAAGAATATTTCGAAGCACTCAAAAAGAAAAAAATCACTGCCCTGGCATTTGAATACATAAAAGACGAAGACGGCTCCTTCCCTGCTGTAAAATCATTGAGCGAGATTGCCGGAACTGCTTCTGTACTTGTCGCCGCCGAATTAATGACTGCCAGTAAATCAGGTAACGGATTACTCTTAGGGAATATTACCGGAGTGCCGCCAACAGAAGTTGTAATTCTAGGAGCAGGAACAGTAGCCGAATATGCTGCAAGAACCGCTATCGGTCTTGGAGCAAGCGTAAAAGTTTTCGATAATTCAATTACAAAGCTACGCCGTCTGCAAAACAATCTGAACCAAAGAATCTTCACTTCAACCATTCAAAATAAAACATTAATAAAATCACTAAGACGCTGTGATGTGGCAATTGGCGCAATGCGTGGAAAATACCGAACACCAATTGTGGTAACTGAAACTATGGTTGAACACATGAAAAAAGGGGCCGTAATTGTAGATGTAAGTATTGACACAGGCGGTTGTTTCGAAACCTCTGAGATTACAACACACGAAAACCCAACATTTATTAAAAATGGAGTAATCCATTATTGCGTTCCTAATATTCCTTCGAGATATTCCAAAACTGCCTCACTATCCATCAGTAATATTATCACGCCTTATTTACTTAAAATAGCTGATGACGGTGGTATTGAAAGCGCCATTCGCTGCGATAGCGGACTCAAAAACGGAGTCTATTTTTACCACGGCATTTTAACCAATAAAACCATTGGCGAATGGTTCGATTTAACATACAGAGATATAAACTTAATTGTGTTTTAAGCTTTATTCTTATTACTTTTGCTGAAAATTAATTCTTATGAAGTTTACTTATAGATTGAGTTACTACCTCTTTGGTTTTTTAGTAGGTTGTGTCTTTTTATTTTTTGTTTTGAACCAAAAACATACCCGTTGCACTTATTTTCCAAATGACAGGGTTTTAAATAATATCAGAACCAAACCTTTTGTTTATTCAGATATTGCAGTTAAAAAAATCGCCGAAGATTGGCTGGACACTATTGATATCAAAAATACTTTAGAATATGGTGATGTTGATTTTGACAGAAGCAACATTAAATTTTCTAACGGAAAATTATACACCGTTATTGGCAAAACAACTAAAAATCAGCCTATTGAAGTCATTATTGAGAATTACGAAGACAGAGCTGTTCTAAGAGATGTGAAAAAACAATAATTTTATTTCAAAAACAGTTGTTTTTCTAAAATCAAACTGTATATTTGCAGTCCTATTACGGGCGATTAGCTCAGCTGGTTCAGAGCACCTCGTTTACACCGAGGGGGTCGGGGGTTCGAACCCCTCATCGCCCACAGAAACTGCTTATTTGCAGTACAAAATAAAAAGGTTTTAGTCAACATTTAAACAATGAAGATTAAAACCTTTTTTACTTTTAAAACTACTTTCCCTAATCAATTTATAACTATCTACTTTACTATTTTAAAGAATGAAGTAAAGGAAATTTATTTTATAGTGTGAAGTCCAGCAAAACTACTCTTCCAAATATTTATTTAACTCTTCTTTGATTTCTTTACTCTCGGGAGTCGGAGCATTTTGATGAACCAATTTCCCGTTTTTGTCATAAATTAAATACCTGGGTATTGTTTTCAGCTGTAATCCTTTATAAAAAAGGGCATGAGGATAATTTATTCCAAGGAAATTGTTGTCATTTTCAGATAATTTTTCTTTTCCAGAAGCATTTTTCCATTTTTCAAAGTCAGTGTCAATAGAAATATAAACAAATACAACTTCTTTTCCTTTGTAGTTCTCTTTTAATTTCCTTGATGAAGGCATTGCTGCTCTACATGGTGCGCACCAGCTCGCCCAAAAATCAACAAATACTACTTTTCCTTTATTTTTTAAAATAAGGCTTTCTAATGTACTTTTATTTTTATTCAGATCCGTAAAATAAACTTTTTTTACTTCATTCTTCAAAGTCGTAAAGTCTAACAAATAATTATTTTTGATCTTTTCATTTAATACCGAATCATTAACAATTCCTTGAAATTTTTGGAAATAAACATTCAAATCTGCATTGGAATTATTCTCTGCTATATTTACGAGATGTGCATACAATAAGCTTTCCTTAACTCTTTTTGAAAAAACTGAAGATTTTACAATTGAATCAAAAGCAACCTTAGAATTACAAGTCATAGGATTGTTGCTAAATTGAGTTTTCAGTTTGAATTTCTCAACCGCATAATTTTCTAAAAAATACCTATATGTTTTTAAGTATAACAAATCATCTCTTCTTAAATCTTCGATTGATGCTGATTTAATTAAGGTCTTATTTGCATTCATTTCAAAAAACGTATTAGAAGCTTTGTGTAATTCATAAATACTTTGAGAAATTTGATTTATTTTCAGCAGTGAATCAAGGGATTTGCTAATTGTCACCCTATAAACATTCAAATCTTTAAAATAAGTTTTACTCTCATTCTCATTTCTGATCCTTTTGTTTTTAACAATAAACTGAAAGTCTTCTAATGGCTTTTCAATTTTAATGTCGTTTAGAAAATTAGTATCAAACTTTAGTGTTTTACGGTTAATTACAGATGCATAAGGGTAGCCATTTTCATAATCAAACACAATGGTATCCCCTTTTTGAAATTCATATAAAAATTTTTGTGTTTTGTTATAGGTATGCGAGAGACATATTTTATTACTGACTACCTTTTTTACTATTGTGTCACTCTTCATTTTATTATTAGGCGACAGCTCAATGCTGGAAAAATCATTTTCTTCCGAATAATAAATAGTACTTCCTAAAACACTAACGTTATCATCTGAGAACTTTTCTGGATTTTGCTTTTTAAATATAAAAACGATTTGATTGTTATTATTTTTCACCTCCTTTTCTTTTAAATCAAACTCTTTTTTTGGAGATTGATTGTAGGAGGATAAACAAAAAAGAAAGCATAAAAATATCATTTTGCACATAATTAAAATTACTAACAGACTAACAATCAGTTCATTCATAAAAATTGATCGAATAGTTAATGCCCAATTTATTACGTTAGAAATGATATTTATATTTCTTTATAATTCCTGATTACATTAAATCCAAAATAGTAGCGAAAATAGCAGTTTATTCTTTTTAAAATTATAGTTTGTACGCATTTTTTAAATTGTTTTCATTTTAGTGTCTTACACTTATTTTCTGGAGAGTTTTTTACTAATTAAAGTTACTCCAATTGCCAATGCCACAAATAATGCTCCCACCCACGGAGTAGATTTTAACCCAAAAGAAGATTCTACAACCAAACCACCAACATAAGCTCCCATTGCAATACCCACGTTAAAAGCCGCAATATTAAAGGCTGAAGCAACATCTTCCGTTCCAGGCAGGTATTTCTCCGAAAGTTGCACTACATATAACTGTAATCCGGGAACATTCGAAAATGACAGGGCGCCCAAAATAAATAAAGTCACTATTCCCCAAATGGAATCACTTGCCGTAAAAGTAAATACAAGTAAAGCAATCGCCTGAAAAACAAACATCCACAATAAGGCTTTCAGCGGATTTTTATTTGCTAATTTTCCTCCTATAAGATTTCCAAAAGCAATAGCAATACCATATAATACTAACACGAGACTCACCATCGATTCTGAAAGTCCTGTGATTTTCTGTAAAATCGGAGATAAATAAGTAAAGGCTACAAAAGTTCCTCCATAACCCAATGCCGTCATAAGAAATCCAAGTAACAGGCGACTATTTTTAATAACTTTCAACTGATCTTTAATAGTCATTTTGTTTTCATTTTTAATTTTAGAAGGCAATAACATCCAACTTGAAATTAAACCGATAAGACCTAAAACCGCCACACCGATAAATGTTGCTCTCCATCCAAATTGCTGACCAATAAAGGTCCCAAATGGCACTCCGGTTACAATAGCAACAGTAAGCCCTGTAAACATTATAGAAATAGCCGAAGCCCTTCTGTTCGCCGGAACCAACGCAGCTGCAATTGTAGAACCAATAGAGAAAAATACACCATGAGCAAATCCCGTGATAATTCTAGCTATAACCAACGTAACAAATCCGGGAGCAATGGATGCAATTCCGTTACCAGCTATAAACAGTATCATAATGGCAATTAAAAGTTTTTTTCTGGGAATATTACTTGTAAGGGCCGTTAGTATTGGCGCTCCGATCGCAACGCCAATTGCGTACAGACTGACAAGCAAGCCTGCTGAAGGTATGGTAATATTTAAATCTTGAGCAACTGTTGGTAAAAGTCCAACAATAACAAATTCAGTTGTACCAATTCCAAAGGCACTGATTGTTAAGGCCCAAAGAGCCGCAGGTATTCTAGTAAATTGGCTTTGCACTGGCGCAGTGCTCTGCTCTTGTATCGTTTGCATTTTATTATTTATTTAAAATTATAATGCAAATTTCAGCAGATTGTCGTGGCTATGCGAGGAGATACATCAACAATAAAAAGTGATGTAAATCAAATTTTAAAAGAAATTAAAAAATACTAGTTTTTAAGCCTGCTAAGTGTCTCTCTGGTAACTCCAAGATAAGAAGCCAAAAGCTTTTTTGGAACCCGTTGTATGAGATTGGGAAGTTTCTTAATTATATTGTTGTATTTCTGCTCGGCCGTTTCTGTTAATAAAGACATAACACGCTGTTGTAAAGCAATATAGCCATAATTGGATTTGACTCTGAAAAAATTAGTCATCGCCGGGATATTTCTGCAGATTTCTTCTCTGTCCTCTAAGTGTAAGCAGAAAAATTCAGAATCTTCCAGACAATCAATATAAAGATTCCCGGGAAGCTGGTATTGCAGTGCATAATAGTCGCTGGTCCAATAATTTTCCATTGCAAACTGCAAAATATGTTCTTTACCACTATCATCTATTGCATACGTTTTTAAAAGCCCTTTTATAATCCAATACTCTTTTTTCACAGTGTCTTCCTTCTGCAAAAGAAATTGATGTTTTTTTAGCTTTTTATAAGTAAAAAAAGGCATGACATACTCCCATTCCCTATCAGTTAAAGGATTAATCATTTCTATATGCTGACGTAGCAGCTGATAATAATTTTCCATAGAATAATTTAATACAGAAGCAAAAATAATAAACATTCGCTGACTTTATTCCTATTTTAAATCATAGTTTCTTCAAATTTAAACGAAGATTATCAATTTCAGGTACTTTTTATTTCAAAAAAAACTCCTTAATTTCTTAAGGAGGCTTTTCTTTAATTCAATAAAAAAATTATTTCAAATATCTTTCTCTGATCACTTTTTGATGATGAATTGCGTGACCTGAAATTATAAACCCAATGGCCAAAACTTTAATCTCATGTCCCGAAGCTATTCCTTTACTTGAAAGCATATCGTCTGAGAAACTTTCAAATAATTTAATAGTTGCTCTTCTCACTAATAAGAATTCCTGTAGTAAATCGCTCATTTCTCTTTTATCAGACTCGCTGACAGGGACATAATCATTTTCTTCAAATCCCGGAATTGGAGTCCTGTCAAATCTCGCAAAACGCAGTGCCCGGTAAGAAAAAATCCGCTCGGCATCTATAATATGCTGTACAATTTCCTTGATTGACCATTTTTCAGGCTGATAACGATATTCATATTTTTCAGGAGGAATATTATTTTCAATAAAATTGACAAAATCTGCCATATTCTCCTCAAGAGCTTCAATACAATCGTCATTTTCAACTTGGTCAATGTATAACGAGTAATAATCGGCGTAATCGGTTTCCAGTAAATTTTTCATGATTTAAAAATAAAAAAAAGACCTTAAAAAAGGTCTTTTAAAATTACATATTTTTAAAAATCGTATGCATTAATCTTTTCTTATCATTGATGCTTTCATCGAGAGAGATCATGGTTTCAGTTCTGTAAACACCATCAATATCATCAATCATATAAATTACGTCTTTTGCATGCTTAGTGTCCCTTGCTCTTATTTTACAAAAAATATTGAATTTACCTGTAGTAACATGAGCAACAGTTACATAAGGAATTTCGTTGATTCTTTCCAATACAAACTTAGTCTGTGATGTGTTGTTTAAAAATACACCTACGTAAGCGATAAACGAGTAACCTAACTTTTCATAATCAAGAGTTAAAGAAGAACCTTGAATGATTCCTGCATCTTCTAATTTTTTTACACGAACATGTACAGTCCCGGCTGAAATTAATAATTTTTTTGCGATGTCTGTAAATGGAATTCTTGTATTATCAATTAACATGTCAAGAATTTGATGGTCAACTTCATCTAAACGAAACTTACTCATAATTAGCTATTTAATATTATATTTTCTTTAGTAATAAAACTCAAAACTTAAATTTTGATTAAAATTGTAACAAATTTATTACATTTTCTTCAAACCATTAACAAATTTTATGTTTTTATTTAAATAAAAATCTGCTTTTTTGTTAATAATTGGAACATTACCTGAATCATCGGAGTAAATACCTCCTTCTCCATCATATTCCTGGTGTCCGAAATTTTCTATTTCCTCACCGACTTCGGTAAAGAACGCTTCAAACACAATTTTATTATCAACTAGCTTTTCTTTGTAATGGGCGGCAAAGTTAGTAATTATATTTAATGAATTGCAAATTATTTTGAATTTTCTATAAACAATGTCGTAAAAAATAGGCTTATTTTGAGGAATGTTTAAATATCGCTCGAAATTTCCTTCTTTTTTTACATTTTCATAACTATTTAGCAAACTTGACAGTAATCCAATAAAGATATATTTTCGGGTTTCTTCCCTCTCATAATCTCCTTGAAAATGACCAGCTTCAAACAAAATTGTTGAAACACCAAGCGATTGAAACATATCACCAATGCAATTAATATTAAACGAATCGTCAAACCGTCCAATTTGGTTAGGAATATATTTCTGCAATTCTTCGTTCATTCCTACTATAATGTCAATTGCTTTTTGTCTAACCTCGTTAATTTCTCTGTTTTCATTATAGGCGGGCGCTAAAAATGACACTGTCGCAGGATTTCTCGTCTGACCGGCAGCAAAAATAGAGCGCTGATCATGTAAATTATAACACAAATCAGGTTTAAAAGCTTCAAAAAGCTTTTTAATCAACTTACTTTCAGGTTGCGACAAATTAACCGAATCACGATTTAGATCAATTTCATTAGCGTTTACTCGTGTATACGCTTCAGCACCATCAGGATTTAATATCGGGACACATAATAAGGTATAGTCATTTTTAATTTGAATTGCTTCCTGCGTATTTAGTTTCAGGAAATTAAACAAGTCAAATAATGCTTTTGTAGTTGTAGCTTCATTACCGTGCATTTGAGACCACATGAGAATTTTAGTTTTCCCTGTTCCTATTTTAACTGCATAAATAGGTTTTTCTTTTACAGATTTGCCTATAACTGAAGTTTTAAATTCGTCCGGAAACTCTTTTAAAATAGGTTCAATATGATTGTTTGTAACGTATCTTCCAAACAATTTTAATTCTTTAATTTCTGAAAATAATGTGGTAAAATTCATAGGCTGTTTTTTTCTATTTACAAAAGTAAACATCTTATATTTTACAATTGTAAACAGTAAAATTATTCATTTTAATTACTTTTGTAAACAGGTTTTTATCCTTTTAATGTTACTTCTTATCATTGGTTTTTGATGTTAATTTACAATTTTACTCGATACATATAATTAGTTATTTATCAATTACTTATGTAATTTTATATAAACCTAGATAATAGCTATTTTTAATATTTACAATTGTAAAATAGGTTATTTCAATTGTTTTGTTTACATTTGTAACTCACATCTTTACTAAACATAATTTACAATGGTAAACATCGATGATTTTATAAAAAGACTTGAAATTATACTCGATTATTATTCCCTATCTGCTTCAGCTTTTGCTGACAAAATAGGTGTGCAACGATCAAGTTTATCTCACCTATTGTCAGGCAGAAATAAACCCAGTTTAGATTTGATATTAAAAATTGTAGAGAATTTTCCTGATGTGGATTTGTATTGGATTTTGAATGGAAAAGGAAATTTTCCTAAATCTGAAATTAATCAAGAAATAATTTCTGTCACTTCTACTCCCATTGAAAAAAATACAACCGAAGAATCAAAAATTGAAAATCAGCCTGATTTATTTTCTGATGATCCTATGGTGGAAAAAAATCGCATGAATGAAAATTTTTTAAAAAACTTTTCAAATACGCAAGTTTTGGAAAACCAAAAAAACAACTCAGAAATTGATCAAATTGTGATTTTTTATAAAAACGGAACTTTTAAGAACTATACACCTGAATAATTATTTTTTAGGTACAAAACTAAAATCAGGTACTCTGCCGACAACTCCAATAAAATTTTTCTCCAGATTATTAAAATCTTCTTCTTTATTTCCTGTCAGAAAAAATGGCTCGAAAATTTTAACTTCTTTTTTTCCAAAATCAAAAGCTACGGGAATAATCGGAACATTCGCTTTTTGTGCAATGTAATAAAACCCGGTTTTCCATTCTTCTACTTTTTTTCGTGTTCCTTCAGGTGCAATAGCTAATCTGAAAACTTCTTTATTTTGAAAAACTTCTGCGATAGCATCAACTTTATTTTCATTTTTCTTTCTATCCAGCGGCTCACCTCCCATCCATCGGAAATAAGCTCCAAACGGAAATTGAAATAATTCTTTCTTTCCAACCCAATTCATTTCCAACCCAACTATCCCTCTGGTAAAAAGGCCAAGGTAAAAATCATGCCAGCTTGTATGTGGTACAATAATCATTACACACTTCTTAATTTCAGGCGCTATAGTTCCGGATATCTTCCAGCCCATTAATTTGAAGAAAATAAACTGGTATACTTTTTTTTTCATGAGGAAAATTTGGTCAAAAATAGCATTATATTTACTAACTGAAAATAAAAAGTGATGAATATAAAAAAGCTTTTAAGCTACTTTATACCTATAAATATACATCAAAAAAAATCTAAAATCAACCATAATCTGGAAATAACCTGGAACAACGGACAATTGGTTCTGGACTCAAAGAATACTAATTTTTCTTATGGAAGTTTACAGCGTGTACTAAGAAATGGCTTGAATGTGATTGGTTTTGAACATATTATAAATTTAAAACACATTGCAGTTCTTGGAGTTGCCGGTGGTAGTGTTATTAAGACTTTAGTTGATGAAATTCAATTTAAAGGTAAAATTACAGGTGTTGAAATTGATCCGGAAACCATTGATCTCGCCAATACTTATTTTGGTTTAAACCAAATTGAAAATCTGGAAATTGTTATCGATGATGCTGAAAATTTTGTTCAGACATCAACTCAAAAATTCGGATTAATCATTATTGACATTTTTCAGGACAACGTAATGCCTGATTTTTTATTTGAAAAAGTTTTTATAGAAAAAGTATTGCTTCTTTTGGAACCAAATGGCTTTATATTATTTAATACTATAATAAATGGAAAGACGGAACAAATGAGGAATGATGATTTTAAAAAACTTTTCGATTCCTCAAAAACCAGAATCCGTCGTTTATCAAAAATTGAAGGAAATAATGAGCTATTTATTTTTAATAACTAAAAAACTGTGACAATTAAACTTTTATGTACACTTATTTATTTTCGGCTTTACAGTATTTTTTCAGAATGATGTTTCCAAGAAAATTAACTCAACTATCAAAATTGAAACCGGAAAAATACCCGATGACAATCAGGAAATAATAATGAGAGGAAGAAAATATTATTATTCTTTTTTTCTAAAAATCAAAAATATGCTCAACCATTATTTTATCCGCATCCAATTGTAAAAGCAATTTGTTTAAATTTTTTACAGGAACAGCCAAAGATCTGAATATTTTTTATTGATCTGTAAATTTGAATCCGCCGTAGGAATTAAGTTTACTAATACTTCAGTTGTTGGCAATGCTGTATCATAAACCGTTACTGTGCCAAGACCAATTAATTTTCCGTAGACAAGTTTCACCATAAATTCTGAAGTCAGCATATATTTTCTTTCGATCTTCCTAAAAAAATGATTTCCAAAAAAAGAAGGTGAAGACCAAAAAGAAGTCAGCTGTTTTTTAAAATCAAATTCATACCAAGGCCTGTCTTTAATAAAATCAACATAATCCTGTGTATATTGAGCATTAAACCGATCTTCATCAGTAATTGAATCTCCTGTATCTGTTAAACGGCCAATAACCGTTTCGTACCATGCTTTTATAGAATATTCTACTGAAGCACTTGATCCTATGACCCAAATCATAAAGTGATAGCCCGTGTTTGTTGGAAAGTTACCTTTTATCTGCTCATTTACAATATGATATCCTTCCCAAATTTGTCTGATATGACTCATAAAAGGGAAGCTTGTAGCTGTCTGGTTTTTAAAATATTGTGCTTGTTCATCAGGACTGAAAACCAAATACCATTCCGGGAAAGTCAAAAATGTTTGATCAGCTGGACGAATACTTTCTTTTGGAGTTTTAGAATTTTTACTTACTGTCAGCCATTCCTTTTTTATAACCAATCCTTCCCCTTCGGTAATAGTTGTTGGATTCCTTTTTTTGGTAAAGAAAATAGTTGCTGCCAAAACAACGGAACAAAGCGTTAGTATTCGTAACCTTTTCATTTTTAATATTTTACAAATCCAATTAATGTATTATCCGAAGGATCCTTGTCTTGCAAAATTCTTTTTTCCATATCCTGAAAACCATAATTTGAAATGATTTTAACCCATTCCTCAACCGATTTAAATGATTTAAATTCAGCATTGTCCGTTTCCCAGGAAACATTCAAACCTAAATTAAAAACGGTATGAACTAAAGAAACAAAAGTTGCCATTTCAACCGTTTTTACATCATGATCTCTAATAATAAACAAACCGTCTTTTCTAAGAATTCTTTTAATCGATTTTAAATATCCGTCCAATAATTCTGGCGGACAATGATGTAATCCAATATGGCAAGTCACTAAATCAAGGCTCTCATCAGCAATTACATTCTGACTAATGGGTTGATAATTATTTAAATTGAAAAAATGTCCAATTTTACCAAACTGACCTCTTTCCATAATATCACCAATAGCATTACTTGGTTCAACATCATTAGTCAGGAAAATTTTCCCTTTAAGAGAAATATGTTTTTTTAACTCACTGATGTATCTTCCTGTTGAACCTATTTCTAAATAACCATCAATAGTAGTTTTATTTCCAAGTAATTGTAAAACCTGGTTAGACATTTCTCTCTTTTGCTTCTTTAATGCCGGAAGAGCCAGCGTCAATTCAGAAAGAAAAGGTTTTATTTTTGGTAAATCATTTTGAATCGATTTAAATATTTCTTCATCTGAGGGTTTTTCTTTACTCATTGAAGCTATCAAATAATGAAATTTATCTTCCGGGTACAAATGGAAAATTACCTGTAAAAAGCTATAAAAATCATCACTCCATTTAGTGTCTGAAAATACGGCTTTAAATTCTGATGGTTTATTGTTCATGTTGGTTTTGTTTAGGTTGATAATAAGTATCCCAGATCACATTTCTGAATTTATAATTCGGATCTATTTTTGATTTTAACTCCATTAATTCTTTTGCCTTTGGATAAGCTTGATGAAATTGCTTATCCGTTGCATGGACTTGGTAAGGTAAATAATACGACCCATTAACTGAAATCGCAGCGTCGATTAGCTCTCTCGTCCATATTCCAACTTTATTTTTTTCAATATCATCTGTGTTTTGTTTATACCAGACTACGAATGCAAAAACCTCTTCCCGCGCCCAAGCCAGCAATGAGCCGTCATCTTTGTGAGCATGTCTGATGGAAACATTAATTACATTAACATGATGTCTGTTAAATATTTCACTCATCAAATTTGTAAATTCATCAAACCTCTTAACTGGGGCAAAATATTCTTGTAACACATAAGTACTATGCTTTCTGGATTCCGGTTCTAATTCGGCTACGTCATAACCCGCTTCATAATTTCTCCAATGCACTTTTGTTTTATAAAATAAAATCGGATCGTAAATATATTGTCTCCTCCACTTACCAAATTTACTTTTACTGAACGCTCCAATAAAATACCTCTCCAATGGATACGAGGCTTCAAGTGGCATTAAACGATTTTTTTCGGTTGGTTTTTTCTCTGTTTTAACCCAACTTACACCTCTTATTTTTTTGAATGCTGGTGGATAAATATCCCCATTATGGAAAATAACATCCTTGTTCTCTCTTACTTTATTGAAGAAAAAATCCAAGTAATTTTCGCATTTCATAAGAGTATTAATTCGTTCCACAGCAATATTTTCTTCTAAATCAAATGTGGCTGCAGCAATAACTCCAATTGCATTATAACAACCTATAGAAGCAAAAAATAAATCGGTATTTTCCTCTCTTGAAGCGTGTTTTAAATCACCATTTTCTAAAATAATATCAATCGATTTTACAGATAGAATGAGTGCTCCCAAACCGATATAACGGCCGTGACAATTGACACTTAATGATCCGCCAACAGTAAAATTAGCATATGTCTGCATTGTTTTAACACTTAAATTATATGGGTCAATATACTTTTGAATATCACACCATCTAACACCGGTTTCTACTTTAATCGTTCTTTCATTGGCAGAGAAATCAATAATTTTATTGAGTTTCCTCATATCAATATGCACAGTATTGGAACTAGCCGTTTGACCGCCCATACTGAATTTTCCACCTCCAATTGAAATAGGATTATTTGTGTTTTTAATAATATCCCGAAGAGCTTCAATACTGTCAGGAATTTCTATTTTTGAAACAACAACCGGATTTAATTGAGTTACATCATTAATGATTCTTTCGTCTGATTTCAAAGGCTGAATCTTGTTGGTATATTCATTTTTAAAATAATCCGGAGCAAAATTAGGGTTGTGTCCAAATCTGTTTTTATCAACATTACTCTTTTTAAATCCCAACAAAAAAAACAATGCCAAAGGGCCTAAAACCGGAATTAAAATTATACCTATTAACTTTCCCGAGTAATTAATGTCATGCAATCTTTTAGTAGCTGTGGCAATTAATGCCCAAAATAAAAGAGGATACAAAACCAGAGTAGCCGTGTAAGAAATAGAAAATTCCAATAGATTAAAAAGAATATAAAAAGCCGTCCATATAAAAACGGATGCAGTCCAATAGGTTAATCTGTTGATTCTTCCTTTGTTAGTAAAAAGCAAATAACTTACAGGAAGCTTATCTTTAACAGTCATTAATCGCTTACTTTTATAATTTCTCTGGCCTTTGCCAAATCTTCAGGAGTATCAATTCCGATTCCTGCATGCGTAGTTTCAACCATTTTGATTCTTTTTCCATATTCTAAATAACGAAGTTGTTCCAGTTTTTCAGAAGCTTCAAGAGACAACATCGGTAAATGGTAAAAATCTAATAACGCTGCTTTTCTAAAGGCGTATATACCAATGTGTTTCATATAACGAACACCTGCATTTTCTTCTCTTGGATAGGGAATCACAGAACGTGAAAAATACAGCGCAAAACCTTTTTGATCGACAATAACCTTTACATTATTTGGATTCTGAATTTCTGCTGCATCCTTAATTTCAAACATTAATGAGGCTAAATCTACTTTTTTATCCAAATCATTTTTAAAAACTTCAATGACCTTTTCTAAAGGTTCTTTGTTTATGAACGGTTCGTCTCCCTGTACGTTAATTACAATGTCAACGTCCATATTTTCAATAGCTTCGGCAATTCGATCGCTGCCCGATTCGTGCTCTTTTATGCTCATAATGGCCTTTCCTCCATTTGAGATTATTTCTTCGTAAATCAAATTGGAATCGGTTACAACAAATACATCATCAAATAAATGAGTGCTGATAGCAGCTTCATATGTTCTTAAAATAACAGTTTTTCCTCCTAAATCCTGCATTAATTTGGCTGGAAATCGTGTAGAGGCATATCGTGCAGGAATAACGGCAATTATTTTCATTTTCTAAATTTTTTATAAACCCAATACACTATTACAAATAATAAAATAACTATTACTATTGCCACAATTGGCAAAAAAATAGCAAGAGAACTCAATGTTATTGCAGTTCCGGTTTCGGCAGTGGAAACAACAGGATTTCCAATTCCACCCGTTTTTACTGTTGATGCCAATCGGGTTACGGTTGTCATTCCTTGCATTGCCGTAGCCGTTCCTCCTCCTGCAATTATAGCTAAAACCCATGTCATCATAGGGCTCATATCAACTAATGTTGAAGCCATAGTTATTATTCCGGCAATAGCTGCCAGTGGTGTAGCTATCGTATCGAGAATATTATCAACATAAGGAATATAATACGCAAAAATTTCAGCAATCATAGCAATTCCCAGGGTGATTAAAGCAGGAATTCCTCCTATCCATTGCCAGGATTCATTCAATTCCCAAACATGAAAATAAGAAGCCAGACTCAGCGCAAATAAAGGTAAAAACACCCTAAATCCAGCTGCTGAAGCCAATCCGATGCCTAAAAATAGGCTTAAAATAGTTTCTGTCATAGCATTTAATTTTCAAAACTCTCGTCTTTAAAACCAATCAGGTATAATTTATCCTTGGCTCTTGTAATCGCCGTATACAGCCATCTTATATAATCTCTATCGATTCCGTTTGGCAAATAGGGCTGTTCTATAAACACAGTATTCCATTGCCCTCCTTGCGATTTATGACAAGTTATGGCATAGGAAAACTTAACTTGTAATCCGTTGAAATATTCATTTTCCTTTACTTTTTGGAACTTTTTGTATTTAGTGGTTTCATTTTCATAATCTTTCATAACCTCTTCATACAATCTATTTGAATCTTCATAGGATAACGAAGGTGATTCGCTCGAAATAGTATCCAATAAAAGTATGGTTTCAAATGGCTTTTGATTGGGATAATCCACCATCCGTATTTTTACAGAAGCAAATTTAAAACCATATAATTCCTTTATATTTCTGATTTCCAATACTTCAATAATGTCTCCATTGGCAATAAACCCGGCTTCATCACTATCTTTCAACCAAAAATAGTTATTTTTTACGACCATTAAAAAATCTCCGGTGGAAAGTTCACTTTCTTTTCCCAATATCCTGCTGCGTATTTGCTCATTATATTGATTTGCCCGTTTGTTTGAACGAACGATAAAAGCGGTGTCTTCAATACTAAAATTGCTATATGCACTGTTAATCGCATCCTGAATATCATAGCCGTCAGTCAAACGGACGATGTCTTTGAACCCTTTCAAATCGAATTTAAATTCGGTTATAAAACTGTCTTTCAGTAAATCACGTAATCCTGTTGCATTATGCAGAATTCCTGAATTTTCTTCCTGACGCATTACTTCGTCCAATTCTATCGAAAAAATATCTTTACTGTAATGCAGACTCAACGTTTCGGTATTTAAAGCCGGACTTATATCTAACTGAACAGGTGGTAATTGTGCCGTATCACCCAACAAAATCATTTTGCAGTTATCACCCGAATACACATAAGAAATCAAATCGTCCAATAACGATCCGTTTTCATATAATTTTGATTCGGTATTCACATCAGAAATCATGGAAGACTCATCAATAAAAAAGATAGTATTTTTATGTTTATTGGGTTGCAAAGTAAAACTGACACCTCCGCCAGATGCTTTTTTAGGGAAGTAAATTTTCTTGTGTATTGTAAATGCCGGTTTATTCGAATAATTGGCAATTACTTTTGCGGCACGGCCTGTGGGAGCCAGCAAAACATATTTTTTATTAACTTCTGCCAGATTATTTACGATAGTTGAAATAACCGTAGTTTTTCCGGTTCCCGCATATCCTTTAAGAACAAAAATTTCGTTTTTATTCGTATTTGTAATAAACTCAGCAATTTTTTGAAAAAAAACATCTTGGTTTACAGTGGGTTTAAAAGGGAATTTTTTGTGTAAAACACTGTAAAACAGATGGGAATTCATTTTTATTTTGGTATAAAATTATATTTCAAATATACGCATGAAAATCATCCAGACCATTTAATAAACTAAAAAAAATTGTAGCTTTGCTCATCAACGAATCTAATGCATAATGTCTTTAGCTAACGCTACCATTCTCGAAAAAAAATATAAAAATTTAGTGCTTCAGATTTCATTAACTGATGTTTCTTATTGTATAAAAGATACGTTAGATAATCGAATTATTTTAGCCGATAATATTTCCATTGAAAACATTTCAAATCCACATCAAATTGAAGCATCGCTGACAAAAATTTTCAATGAAACGGCTGCTTTACAAACACCATTTGATGAGATTATCGTTTTACACAACAATAATTTACTCACTTTTGTACCTTCAGTATTATTTGATGAAAATGCATTAAGCAGCTATCTTCAGTATAATACAAAGGTTTTTGAATCTGATTTTTTCACTTATGACGTGGTTTCAAATTACGAAATGAATACTGTTTATATTCCATATGTGAATATTAATAATTTTCTGATTGATTATTTTGGAAGCTTTAACTACAGACATTCATTTTCTGTATTAGTCAAAAAAGTGTTGGATTGTTCCAAAAATATTGATGAACCTCAATTGTTTATTCATGTTCAAAAAGACAATTTCCAGATTGTAGCGGTCAAAAATCAAAAATTACTGCTGTTTAATACTTTCCAGTACAAAACGGAGCAGGATTTTATTTATTACATTTTATTTACTGCCGAACAACTTCAGTTAAATCCTGAAACAGTTCAGGTAAAGCTTATAGGAAACATCGATAATACAAGTAATTTGTATAAAATTGCATACAAATACATCCGAAACGTTTCTTTCTTTTACGACAATTACAGTTTAAGAGATAATTTATCTAAATACGAATATTTACAGCACTTTACACTGATACACTCATGCGAATAATTTCCGGAAAATATAAAGGAAGACGTATTAATCCACCGAAAAACCTGCCGGTTCGTCCTACAACTGACATGTGTAAGGAAGCCTTGTTTAATATTTTAAATAATAATTTCAATTTTAGCGAATTACGCATTTTGGATCTGTTTGCAGGTACCGGAAGTATCAGTTATGAGTTTGGCTCACGTGGCTGCACGCCCATTACCAGCGTTGATGGTGATATGGGCTGCGTAATGTTTATAAAAAAAACAGCCCAAGAGTTTGATTTTGATATCACAGCTATGAAAAGCGATGTTTTCAAATTTTTAGAAAAAAGTAAAGCCAAGTACGATATCATTTTTGCCGATCCTCCTTATGGAATGGAACAATCCGCGTTTGAAAAAATCGTTACATTGGTTTTTGAAAATGAGTTATTGGAAAAAGAAGGTATGATGATTATTGAACATTCCAAATACACCAAACTAGAGCATTTGGATCATTTTTCTTTCGAAAAAGCCTATGGAGGCTCTGTTTTCACTTTCTTCGAGTTGGAACAGGATGGAGAAGAATTTGATTTGGAAGAAGAAGAATTTGACATTTAAATTATTTGATTCTATTCGCATTTTCATTTATATTTTTCTCTTTGAATTCTGAATCTTTAAGCTTTCCGAAAGAATATTTTATAGACAAAGAAACTGCATGGGCATCAGAAAAATACTTTCCTTTTGCGATCACCGAATTGATTGTATAGCTGTCATAGTTGTTATATTTTCTGAAAATATCCGCAAAGCTTAAGGTACAATCAAAATGACTGAAGAACGTTTTTGAGATAACGGCATCCACGGTAAACATCCCTTTTCTTTCAAAAATTCCTTCTTGTTGTTTTGTCAGCCCATAAAAAGTTATTGCCAATGTGATTTCTTTAGGCAGTTTAAAAGTATTATTAGAATACCAGTACCCATACGGTTTTGACTTTTTTACAATTGCAGTTTCATCTTCAACTTTATTCAAAACAGTACTGAAAACATTTGTTGTAGTCCAAAAACGATAACTGAACGGCAATACAAGTTCAGCATTAAAACCCGATTCTTTTTTAAAATTAATAGGTTTCAGAGTCAGCAAATGCTGTGAAGCATCGTAAAAGCTTCCGTAATAAACAGGATCATGTTTCTTATTGTAACTGATGTTTACAGCTATTTCACCTCGTTGAAAATTCACCGCAACTTCATCTGTTAACGTCGGATTCAGGTTACTATTATTGGCAAAAACAAAATAAGGATTTATGTATGCTGTCGCCTGACTTGTTGACGAATAATTGGGCCTTGAAATACTTTTTGCATAACGAACTGAAATTGATTTAGTGCTGTCAATTGGAATTTCAATTTCCAGTTTAGGGAATAAATTAGTGTAATTCTTGTCAATTAGCAATCCGTTTTCCGATTTAAATTTCCCTTTTGCAATAGTGTTTTCAACTCGAAGACCTCCGGTATAACTCATTTTCTTTATATTTCCCGAAAGTTGAGAATAGGCAGTGCTGTTTTTTTCATGATAATTGTATGCCGAATCCGTAGTACTTTCAGGATTAAATTTCTCAGTTAAAAAACCGGTGTCTGAATTTGCTTCTAAATAAAGTGTCCCGAGTTCTAATTTCATCTGGTTTTTAAACTTTTTCTCAAAATCTGCTCTTCCTGAAAAAACAGTAATATTAAATTTTTGTTCTGTTTTTTGCGATTCTTCAAATGCCGTATTGTTGTAATTATTAAAAACCAAACTTTTTATATCCTGGTTAAAATTCGAATACTGAATCCCTGCAAATAGTTTTCCCTCTAAACTCTTACTAACATGTGCATAATTTGCAAATGCATTGTAAAAATGTCTTTTCTCATCATTTTTATTATACGTCTGAATACTGTTTTCGATATTTTGCTCTTTATTATAAGTGTCGGTATCAATTGTAAACCTGTCTTTCTGCTCTCTTCCGCTAAAACTAAATGACAAATAATCATCCTCATTGATTTTATAATAAACACCGCTGCCAAAAACGAATTGAGGTCTTTTGGTCACCGCTTTTACCATATAATTCGAAATAATGTCTTCATCTGGGATCGAAAAATCATTGCCATTGCTTTCCCAGATGACTAATTGGTTAAAATTAAAGTTCGTCCTTACCTCCAGCTTGTTCTTTTTGACACTCAAATTAGCGCCAAAATAATTGTTGAAATACCTTTTAAATGTTGCATTCTCAGTTATTATTGCCTTAAAGCCTTCTTTTTTACTCAATTTCAAAGTAATTAGAACAACAGCTCTTCCCTCTGCCTCATATTTTGAAGAAGGATTATTTATGATCTCAATTGATTTTATATCTTCCACTGCAAGCGAATTCAGCTCGTTCATCCCTACTTTCTGGTTGTCTATATAAATCAGAGGAGTACCTTTTCCTAAAACCGTAATACTTTCTTTATTAGGACTTACTTGTATTTTAGGTAATTTGGCTAATAAATCAATCGGATTCGAAACTTTTTTAAGAACAGAATTGGAAACGTCAATCTTTATATTTCCGTTTTTAATACTAACCTCTTTTCCAGTTCTTTTGACGGCAATTTCATCTAATTGTGCAGGAATCGGATCTTGCTTTATTGCCTCTTGGGAATAACCGGACTGAAAAGCAGCCAACGCAAACATCATAATTATTGTATTTCTCATTTCTATTTTACTTTAACATTCAACCAAACAAGCCAATCCTTTGCTACTTTATTCCAATTCTCATAATTGGGCGCTGATTCTTCATTCACCGAAAGAAAATCATGAGCCAAACCAGGATAAGCCATAAAACGAAAATTCCGCTTTCGCTCACGTATCGCTTCTGCTTGAAACAGGCTATTATAAGTAGCTTCCGTGTCTTTTAGATCATACGTAATCAGGATTGGAATGTTGAGTTTTAAAAGATGTTCTCTTTGTGACAACGAGAAACTGTATATTGCTTTATACGATTCTCCCTTGTCATAATTGATAGTATTGGCATTTTCAACCACTTTTTCCCAATAGTGTATCGCTTCCTGCTTATCTTCATAGTTCGATAAAATAGCAGTGATTTTCCCAAAAGGATTTCCTCCAGAATAAATCAATTGTGTTATTTTAGGATTTAAAAATGCCATTTTTGCAGCTATTGAACTTCCTTCAGAGTGACCACAAACCACTAATTTTGATTTAGCTGCCCATCGTTCCTTCAATAATTGCTTAAGGATAAAATTATTTCTGAAGACATAATAATCCAAATAGTTCCTATCCGTATATCCTTTCGGTGGGGCCTCATTTTTATCATTTTTTAAGTACATAAAATCTTTCCCCAGAACTGTCGCGTTAGAGATAACAGGAACACCCGGCTTGCCTACGATTATAATATGGTATGCTTTCAAAAAAGGAGATTCATTAAAAGGTAAAACTCCGAACAGTCCTTTTTCATTATATATGACAAGAGGCCTGGGCAAACTTCCCTGGCAGAAAAAAAACAAAGGTTTTTCGATTTTTTCTTCTCCGGGTTTTGAAATGATGATCAAATCAACTCTGTCGTCCTGAAATTTATAAGACAAATGCCTGTAACCGAAATCTTCAGTGGTTTTCTGGGAAAAGGCATATTTTTTTGAGATTAGCAGCATAACTGTATTGTTTTTTTTTATGGAACAAAAACGTTTCGGTGCAAATTTGAGTGCAAATTTTCATTCTGAAAGTTAATGCTGGGTTAATGCTGAGTTAACAGTTTTATTTTAGAATAAAAGAGCTATTTTTGACATGATGAAAAAGAAAATCAATTTATTAATCATATTCTCCATTGCAGTACTTGTGGCGCTTTCTGCCATGCAGTTTTATCTGATAAAAACGACATATGATTATAAAGTGGAGCAATTTCATACGGAAATAAGAAATAAAATTGCTGCAATTACAAACGATTACAGCGATATTGATTCAACAATTTTCAATAAGAAGGATGTATTGTATCGCAATTTAGCCTTAAACTATATCCAGGAAAATAAAACCAAATTTTGGGTCAAAAATGCCATTCTTGACAACAAGTTCAAAACCGAATTAACCCGGAAATTACAGCTCAAATTCGAAAATGAAATTCCGGATATCAAACTCGATTTTGCCATCGTGCTCAACAAATTTGTCATTTATAACACTACTAAACCTGCCGATACCGTTTTTGCCGAAAAACCATTTATCAAAAACAAGCTATATGGTAATCTGGCTTCTCTTGACAATGCATTCCTGATTAGGAATTATGTAGGAACAACGGGTGGAAATACTTTAAATTCCGATTATAAATTACTCACGGAAGATGCTTTATATGTTTCGGTAATCGATTGGGAAACTGTTATTTTAAAGCGCATGACAATGGTTTTATGCTTCGCTTTTTTATCTATTTTAACCTTAATTACACTCTTTGTAATCGCTATAAAAGCCTTAATCAAACAGAAAAAAGTAAGCGATATCAAAACAGATTTTATCAATAATATCACACACGAATTAAAAACACCATTGTCTACTCTGTCCATTTCTACCAAAATTCTGGAACGAAAGGACATTCGGAATAACGAGAAGCATTTTGACGATTTAATCGCTACCGTTTCGCGCCAGAATAACCGTTTACAACAATTGATCGATCAGGTTTTAAACACTTCTTTAGGCGAAAATGAAATCGAATTAAAGAAAGAGAAAATCATTTCTGAAACTTTTTTAAATTCAATTGTAGGTGATTTTAAAATGGCCAACCCAAACATCAGCATCTCAACTAATTTTAAAACCGAAAAAACAACTGTTTTACTGGATAAATTCCATCTTACAACGGCTATCTTAAATGTACTGGAAAACGCCGTCAAATATGGTTCCAATACAATTATAATCCATACTTCAATAGCAAATAACGTATTCAATATCAACATTCAGGATAACGGAATCGGGATTGCAAAAAGTAAACATTCTCTGCTTTTTGATAAATTTTACAGGGTCGAGCAAGGCAATCTGCATAACACGAAAGGGCTTGGACTGGGATTGTATTATGTAGACCAGATTATCAAAGCGCATCAGGGAACTATTGGTGTAATCAGTGATTTAGGAAAAGGCACAATTTTCAATATCACCATACCTTCTGTTTAATAATCTGGTATTTTTACTGTTCAAAATATGAAAAAAGTTCTGTTAGCCGAAGACGATTTCGATTTCGCATCTGTTCTCAAACAATACCTCGAATTGTATAATTACGAAGTGATCTGGACAAAAGACGGCGAAGAAGCATTGGCTATTTTTCAAAAAAAACCTTTCGATATTTGTGTTTTCGATGTCATGATGCCAAAAATTGACGGATTTACTTTGGCAGAAAAAATAAGCCTTGCCAATCCGAAAATGCCTTTCGTTTTCTTAACCGCCAGAAAATTAAAAGAAGACAAAATAAAAGGTTTGCAATTGGGTGCCGATGATTATATCGTTAAGCCTTTTGAAGCCGATGAACTCGTTTTGCGACTCAATAATATCCTGAAACGCAGTCAGCAAAAAGTATATCAGATAAATCCAATGGAAGAAATGGCCGTCGGAAAATATATTTTTAATGCCGAAAGGCTCGAATTAAAACTTGATAATCACACACAACGCCTTACTGAAAAAGAGGTCGCATTGATTTTATTCTTATTGAAAAACAAAAACCAACTGATTAGGCGAAACGAAATTTTATTAGCTATTTGGGGTGATGATGATTTCTTTTCCGGCAGAAGCATGGATGTTTTTATCAGCCGTATCCGAAAATATTTTTCCAACGATTCCAGCATTTCAATCGAAAGCATCAGAAATATTGGTTTGGAATTTAAGATAAAATGATTTTAATCCAAATTCAAGTAGGACAGATACTCCATTTGTTTTCCAATTCTTTGTATTCTTTCAAAAATTCTGTACCTCATTTGCTTAGCGTATTGCAACTGTTGTTGAGCCAATTGTAACTGTTGTTGAACCAATTGCATTATCAACAAAGCCTTTCAATGTATAAAAAAGTACTGGTTTTATACCGAATTTTCTCAATACCGAATAAACTCGGTTCTGAGTCGTAATGAAGTAAAAGAAACGTAAAAAAATGCAGGCCTATAAGCCGGATTCTGTCTCCACCGAAGTAGAGCCTTATCATTTATCTAGTCTCGCTGTTACCAACGAGATCAAGCTGCCTACCCTTCAGCAACAGACGAGTCGCCCTTAAATGCTGATATACTTGACATTTCACCGCATAGAGTTTACCTGGTTTCACTACAGCATTACCTGTACATACTTTCTGTTGCACTTGTCCTCGCCTCACGACGGACGGGCATTACCCGCTATGCTACTCTTTGGTGTCCGGACTTTCCTCCCTCTCGTTGCGAACAACAAGACGACGATAAGGCGGCCTGCGGTGCAAACTTACAACAAATACTTTTTATTGACGGTTTTCAATGTGATTTGATTCCCATTCTACGGCTTTTTTTTGTAATTTTATTGATTACAACAGTAATCTGACTTATCATGGCACATACTTATAACTATGCAAATGTTGCTAAAGCTTTGGAAGAACTCAAAGCATTAGGCTTTACCATTGATTTTAATTTGGAACATATTCAGATTACTGAAAATCCGACAGATTTTGAAATCGTGCATATCTATCGCTACGAAGGAGACACCGATCCTGATGATGAAGCCACTGTTTATGGCATAAAATCAATTTCAAATGACAGAAAAGGGGTTTATGTCACTGGTTTTTCTGCTAATTCAGGAAACGATGCTGCCCGGGTTTTAATGGATTTGACTATTAAAGACCGAAAACATTAATCCAAGCAGTCAAAAAACCTATTTTTCATTCTTTTTAATTTGTGAATAACTTTTCACTGATTCAAAGAATATCTCCATGACCAAATCAACAAAAATTCTATATTTGTAATCCAATAATTTTCTATGGAACAATTTATAGTATCAGCTCGTAAGTACCGTCCGCAAACGTTTAAAGACGTAGTTGGACAACAGGCTATTACCAATACTTTGCTAAACGCCATAGAGAGTAATCATTTAGCTCAGGCGCTTCTTTTTACAGGCCCGCGTGGTGTAGGAAAAACAACTTGCGCCCGTATTCTAGCGCGAAAAATCAATCAGGAAGGTTATGACGATCCGTATGAAGACTTTGCTTTCAACGTTTTTGAGTTGGATGCAGCTTCTAACAACTCCGTTGACGATATCCGTAATCTGATCGATCAGGTTAGAATTCCGCCGCAAACCGGAAAATACAAAGTATATATCATTGATGAGGTGCATATGTTATCTCAGGCTGCATTTAATGCTTTCCTGAAAACATTGGAAGAACCGCCACGTCATGCTATTTTTATTTTGGCTACAACAGAAAAACACAAAATTATCCCAACGATTTTATCCCGTTGCCAGATATTTGACTTTAAAAGAATTACTGTAAAAGATGCCAAAGAACATCTTGCTGAAGTTGCCAAAAGCCAAAACATTACTTTTGAAGATGATGCATTACACATCATTGCTCAAAAAGCGGATGGCGCCATGCGTGACGCATTGTCTATTTTTGACCGGGTAGTTTCCTATTGCGGAAATAACCTGACTCGTGCAGCTGTCACCGAAAATCTGAATGTACTCGATTTCGAATACTATATTAAAGTAACTGATTTAATTTTGGATAATAACATTCCTGAATTACTTCTGGCTTATAATGATATTTTGGCAAAAGGTTTTGACGGCCATCATTTTGTTGCCGGTCTAGCCTCCCACTTCAGAGATTTACTGGTTTGTAAAAATCCGGCGACTTTAATTTTACTGGAAGCAGGTGAACAGGCTCAAAAACTTTTTGGTGAGCAGGCACAGAAAGCCTCACAGGAATTTTTATTACAAGGAATTGATGTAGCAAATGATTGCGATTTAAAATATAAAGTATCTCAAAATCAACGTTTGCTGGTCGAACTTTGTCTTATGCAGCTTGCCTCTATCACTTTTGATGGAGAAAAAAAAAAGCTAAACAATTTATAATTCCGCCAACCCATTTTAGAAACAGCAGTTATTCTATTGTTGAAGTTAAAACCAACAAAGAAACTACAAATAATGACATTGAGAATCCTGAGATTTCCAATGAAGTCACTGTTGCTAAAGAGGAAATTAAAGAACCTGTAAAAGAAGTTGCAGTTCCTAAGACCGAAGTTACTTCTCCACTTCTGAAGACAGACCAACCAAAAGTTTCCGCTTTATCTTTGGGAAGTATACGAGCGAAAAAAGAACTGGAAGCAAAGTTAAAACCTGCCGAAAGACACCACGATGAATTACCTACCGAGCCTTTTACAGAAACTCAAATGCTCGAACAATGGGTGAAATACGCCAACAGATTAGGTGAAAAAGGGTATAAAATTCTCGAATCCTTATTGTTACTTAATGATCCTAAATTAGAAGGCACAACCATTATTCATGAGTTGCCGAACGAAAGTTCAAAAATTGATTTTGAGGGGGAAAAGCATGACTTACTGGGCTATTTACGAGGTAAATTACACAACCACAACATTACAATTGAAGTAAAAATCAACGATACCATCGAACTTAAAAAAGCATTCACCACTCAGGAAAAATACGACCGAATGAATGAGATGAATCCTGCATTGGAATTGCTCAGAAAAACTTTTGATTTGGATCTTTAGAAAGTCATCTCAAACTTATCTGAAAGCAGAAAAAACCAACACTATTACCTAAATTTTTCCGTAATACATTGCTTTTACCACACCATCTGACAATCCAATTTTAGGCACATAGATTTTTGTGGCTCCACTCCATTTCATAGCATTAAGATAAATACGCAATGCTGGTATAATAACATCTGCACGATCCGTATTCAGTGCAAGTTCAGCGATTCGTTGTTCGTATGTAAGCGAATTCAAATATTGGTATTGAGAATTCAAGTACATATATGACAATGGTTTATCTAATGCCTTTTCTGATAATTTGAATATTTTATTAATATTTCCGCCAGAACCTATAAGAGTTACTTTTTCGTAAGGCTCAACGTTCGTTTTAATCCATTTTTCAATTTCTTCCCAAACAATGTCATTAACCATATTGTTTAGCAAACGTACTGTTCCGTTCTTAAATGATTTTGAAGCGACCATTTTTCCATCAGAAAACAAAGAAAACTCGGTACTTCCACCACCAACATCTACATAAAGATAGGTTTGTTCCGTTCTGATAAAATGATGTAAATCGGAAGAAGCAATGATAGCTGCTTCTTTTTTTCCATCAATAATTTCAATTTTAATATCTGCCTTTTTCTTTATAATTTCAGTTACTTCTTTTCCATTATATGCCTCACGCATAGCTGATGTAGCACATGCCATATAACGTTCTACTTTATATACTTTCATCAACAATTTAAAAGCTTTCATGGCATCTACCATTCTGTCGATGTTTTCTTCGGTAATTTCACCCACAGTAAAAGCATCCTGACCTAACCGAATAGGCACCCTGATCAAAGCACTTTTATTAAACTGCGTTTCTTTACCTTGCTGCTCAACAACATTGGCGATCAAAAGTCGCATCGCATTTGATCCTATATCAATAGCAGCATATTTTTTTATTGAAATCATTCTTGAATTTTTGATTCAGTTATTTTTGATAAATAGAAATTATAGTTTTTCAGCAATTACTTCAATTTTATCCCTGTAATATTTATAGGTTTCAAGCTGAGCTCTAAAAATCGGCTTATCACCTCTCATACGGTATTTATTGTCCAATTTTTCTGAATGGTACCGTACTTTTACATTTCCTTTCCAGGCGATATTAAAAGTGTCAAGCAATTCTTTTTTAATAACAGCATCATAAATCGGACAAGTTACTTCTACTCTAGTATCCAGGTTTCGGGTCATAAAATCAGCAGAGGAAATAAAAACATCCGGATCATTATCATTGCAAAAAATATACACTCTGGAATGTTCCAGGTAATTATCTACTATAGAAACGGCTTCGATATTTTCGCTCATTCCTTTAACTCCTGGGATCAATGAACATATTCCTCTGATTATCAATTTCACTTTTACTCCTGCTCTGCTTGCATCGTATAATTTATCAATCATTTTAAAGTCTGATAAACTATTCATTTTTAATTTGATGTAGGCCGGTTTTCCCAAACTTGCGTTTAAGATTTCCCTGTCTATTAATTTATAAAAACGGGATCTTGTATAATGCGGCGAGACAATTAAATGCTTGTAACGGTATACTCTATAATTGATTTGAAAGAATTCAAAAACTTTCGAAATGTCCTTCAAAATTTGCTGATGCGCTGTAAATAAGGTCACATCAGTATACACTTTTGCTGTAGATTCGTTAAAATTTCCGGTTGAAATTATTCCGTAACGTTTTAATTTTCCATGATCGTCAATACGATCAACAAGGCAAATTTTACTGTGTACTTTCAATCCTTTCACACCAAAGATAAGTTCAATTCCTTCGGTCTGCATTTGCTCTGCATACGAAATATTACTGGCTTCATCAAAACGGGCCTGTAACTCGATTTGAACTGTTACTTTTTTCCCGTTTTTGGCAGCATTTATCAATGAACTTACAATTTGTGAGTTTTTAGCCAAACGATACAATGTAATCTTAATGGCTGAAACTTTTGGATCTAAAGCAGCTTCTCGCAAGAATTTAATAATGTATGAAAACGATTGATATGGCGCATTAACCAAATAATCCCTTTCTTCAATTTTTTTCAATATACTTCCTTCAAGACTTAACCCTTCAACAGGTAATGGCGTATTTGTTTTGTACAACAAGTCATATCTTCCCAAATGAGGGAAATCCATATAATCCCTGCGATTGTGGTATCTTCCTCCGGGAATAATACTGTCTTTTGCATCAATTCCCATTTTATTAAGGAAGAATTTCAGGGTATCTTTATCAATTGTCTGGTCATAAATAAAACGCACCGGTTCTCCGATTCTTCTGTCTTTTACGCTTGATGAAATTTTTTCCATGAAACTCTTATTCAAATCACTGTCGAGTTCCAACTGAGCATCACGGGTAATTTTTATCATGTGCGCTGAAATACTTTCATAATCGAAAATATTGAATATTTTATGCAAATTGTGTCGGATTAAATCATCCAAAAGCATAATATATTGCTTGTCATTATTTGAAGGTAAAACCACAAAACGGTTAATGGTTTTAGGAATTTCTATGACCGCATATCGAATTTCTTTTTTCGTTTTTATCTTTTCTAAAATCGATGACGGTTCTTTGGGCTTCATTACTAATTTTATTGCCAGATAGCCCGAAGTATCTTTTAATAAAGGGAATTCGGCCAAATCATTTAAGATAATCGTTACAACTTCAGGGCTTACCTTTTGGATAAAATAATCTTTTACAAAATTTGCCTGTTGTTTATTTATTTCCGTTTCATTGATAATGAAAATATTTTCCTTTTCAAGTTCTTTTTCAATGATACTCAAAATACGCAAGCTTTCTGATTGCTGATCGATTACCGTATCTGTAATATCCTTAAGTAACTTTTGAGCCGTAATTCCGCCAAGAATATTCTCGCCAGATACTCCAGACATGCTTAAACGGCGAATGGCAGCATATCGAACCCTGAAAAACTCATCTAAATTATTAGAAAAAATTCCCAAAAAACGTAACCTGTCTAATAATGGAACTCGTTCATCTGCGGCTTCCTGAAGCACTCTGAAATTAAAAGCCAGCCAGCTTTTTTCTCGATCTAAATATCTGTTTTCGGTAATTGTCATTCTGTAATTTCTTTTGGAAAAATAAATTTTATAGTTTTTCCTTTACTAATATTTTGCCAATTATTTTGTTCAAATTGTAAGTAAACAAAACCGGCTGTAGGAACATTCATTATAAATTTATCTCCAAATTTATTGACAATATTTGTAATTGCCTCATTATGTCCAAAAAGAATTAAATTTTCTATCGTATTTTCACATTTTCTAATCTCATTTTCTAATTTACTTCCATCAAAAGTGTACAAACTATCTTTAAAAATAATGTCATTCTGGTTCATAAAGGTATTTTCACAAAAAAGCAAAGCTGTCTGAGTTGCCCTGTTTGCAGTACTACTCCAGATTGTCCTATTTTCAGGGAGAAATTCTATCGCTTTTTTTGCCACTTTTTTTATGTTTTTAACCCCACTTTCTATTAGCGGTCTCTCTTTATCGATAACAGGAAAATCCCAACTGGATTTTGCGTGTCTAATTAAAATTAATGATTTCATGAATTAACTTTGAATAATTAGTTATAAAGTTATCAAATTCTAATTTAAACTAATGAATTACAAAAAAAATGTTAATCGTAGATGATAATTGCACGTTCATCGAAAAAACAGAACCTATTGATTGTGATTCTATTTAAAGTGATAATTTAGCATTGTTAAAAGTATTTAAACATAGTTTTTACAAATTTCCATAACGCGTAAATTCAAATATACCACTTCAGAATTTACAGCTTTTTTATCCCAAGAGTAAAATCATTTCAATTTGTACTGAATAGGCAACTATCCTTTAAGCGATGACATCTTAGTTATTGCTGATTTGCTGGTTCCATACGTTACTGTAGAAATTGAATTAGTATTATTTCTAAAATAATTAAAGTATGGAAACAAGACACAAATTAAGCAAAATGAATAATTTCTCGGTAATAGCTACCGACTGGAAATTACCCGGTTTTTTTAAAGACCAATTTGACCTTACTACTTTAACTATCATTGTCTTATTTTTGGTTTTTAACTCACTGAGCACATTTGGACAAAGCTCCTGTCAAGCAGATTTTGACGTGTACAAAAGCCGGAACATAAGAAGCGTTCCCCTTGACGGAACATATTACACAATGGTTATTACCAATAAGACCCCATCGAGAAATACCTACTCTCTATCAGCTAAAAACATCAATAGTACATGTTCAAACACTGATGGCAGCAGTACATCAAATAATGTAGACATCAATTCAACTTTTTTGGATATGGATAAAAATCGAATAGACAAAATTGAAATTGATGGCGGACAGTCAGTTAAGTTTTTGGTAAGAATAACCGTTCCCACTGGTACTGCTTTAAATAAATGGTGTTGTACCCAAATTGTAGCAAGTTCCACTCAATGCTCTAATTACAGACTTAGTACGGTTTTACATACCCTTGTCATTAATCCTCTTGATGAATAATCATTTGGGATTATGATTAGGTTTTAACCATAAAATAATTTGAAGATGAAAAAATATTTACCCTTCTTTAGCAAATATTCACAAAAAAAATTAAAACCATACTTACTAACAGTATTGCTTTTAACGTCATCTTTTGTGATTGGTCAAACAATAACTCCCACAAAAACTGTAACAAAGAATCCTGGTTCTTGCAGTATTATTGATGTGGAATTAAAAGTACAGGGAGCTAATCCGGTTTCAAGGCCTCTTGAAGTTGTATTGGTAATTGATGTCTCAGGAAGTATGGGAAATACAATTTCCGGAGATGCAAATACATCGATGGATTATGCAAAAGATGCTGCTACCGATTTTATCAACACCTTTTTCCTTCCTGCAAATAATCCTACAACCCTTAATCGCGTTGCCATTGTTACTTATTCTACAACGGGTACATTAAGACAGGGATTGACGGCTTCATCCGGTCAGGCCGGTCTGTTGACCATAATAAACGGATTAAACGCAAATGGGAATACAAATATTCAAGATGGGATTGTAAAGGCCGATAACGAATTAATAGCCAATGGAACTTACAATTGTACAACAGCTAGAAGCATCATCTTATTAACCGATGGTGTTGCCAACAGAACTGGCGCCGGCGGCTCTACCTGTACTGCAGGAACCAGCGGGACTTGTATCCAAAGTGCCATTACTGCAGCCACAAATGCTAAGACACATACTGTTTCCAGCGTTGTATACAACAATCAGATATTCTCTGTCGGACTTTTCGGGGGAATTTCAGGAACAGATCAAACCAATTCACAATACTGCTTGAATAATATTCAATCTGGTGGCGCCTATTTTACAGAAAGCGGAGCTAATTTAAGCGGTATCTACACTCAAATTTTTACACAATTATCATGGGTTGCCGCTCAAATTGTCGGAACTCCTTTTGATAAGGAAACGGTCAGTGCCAATTTTGATATTGTTGGAGGATCAATTAGTGTAACTAAAGGTTCATTTACACAAGTTGGACAAGTAATTAACTGGAATATTGATTTTCTTAATGTGGAAACCATCACATTGAAATACCAATTGACCCCCAAACCAAACATTTGCGGGGATCAAGCTGTAAGTACCTCAAGGTTGGATTATCAAAATTCGTCTTGCTCTACAGCATTTCAAAATATTACCACACCAAATTATTGTGTTCCATGTGCACCAACTCTTTCAGCGTTGCCAGCACCATCGACAATTAATTGCCCAGCTACTCCAGCATTCACAACACCAACTGTGACAAATGGCTGTGTGGGATCAAATCTGACTTTTGTTGATGTAACTACGCCTGGAAGCTGTGCTGGATCCTATTCTGTAAAAAGAACCTGGACAGCCAGCAATGCTTGTTTCACTGCAACAGCTTCGCAAACTATTAATGTTCAGGACATCACGGCTCCGGTCATAGCAGCCTTACCTGCACCATCAACCATCAATTGTCCAGCAACACCAGTGTTCGCTCAGGCAACCGCAACTGATGCCTGCGGAAGTGCATTCACTCTGACTTTTGCAGATGTGACTACGCCTGGAAATTGTGCAGGATCTTATTCTGTAACCAGAACTTGGACTGCGAAAGATTCTTGTAACAATACATCAACAGCTTCGCAAACTATTAATGTTCAGGACATCACGGCTCCGGTCATAGCAACCTTAC
>NZ_JBOGUT010000016.1:0-80502 GCF_050696275.1 Flavobacterium sp. | reverse complement strand
TTCAGGTTGTAGGTCATAGTTGCCATCAAAACATGTTTGTTGGCTTGCCTGATTCCACGGCTATTTACCTTTTTCATATTCAAAAAATTAATCAAAGTCCCTAAAACGGGCTCTACTGTTTTGCTTCGCACTCTAAGCATTCGCTTGGCATACAGAGGGTTTTGAGTCAGTTTTTGGTGCATTTTATCGTAATCCAGACAATTCGAACAATATTCAATTAGTTTTCTATCAGAGTTGCTGTTGTTTAAATAACCCACCAAACAGATTTTAAAAAACACTATCGGGTCGGTACTCTCTTGTCCTTTTTCTGCGTAATATTTTGCTGTCACTTTATATAAAAAGTGAAAATCTAGTGCCGAATCCAGCATTCGATAATAATTATGTTCTGAAACCAAATCTTGTAAATGAACCTGGTAAAGCATTTTGGGGCTGAGTTCTTTTCTTCCTTGCATTCTTAAAAATGCGAAAATTCATGTTTTTAAACAAACCATTTTATTATATTTGGATAGTTGTGCAACAAGCACAGGCGTTTGGCAAGATTGCGAATTTTGTGGTAAATTCACGTTTACGTTTCGCAAGAAATTCTATCTTTAACAGAAAACAATTGGTTCCGAACTTCACAACCTCGTCAAACACCAAGCGAACGACATACATAAAATCATTGCCAATAAATCCATCAATCATGAAATCACTTCAAAATAGCATTGTACCTTTTTTCTTTCTTTTGTTTTCAATAGGTAATGTAAACGGACAAACGAGTTCTTCGGGTGATACATACATTTTGAAAGCAGACGATTTTAAAAAACAATTGAAAATGGATAGCGCCGTATTCTATTATGAAAAAGCAGCTGTTGCATTTCAAAGAATAAAGGAATATGAAAAACTAATAGATTCCTATAATCAATTAGGCATAATAGTAACCAGACAAGATAAGTATGACAAAGCCAAGATGTATTTAGAAAAGGCGTTGTCTGCTGGACTTTCTTTGCCGGACAATGCTAACTTAGTAATTGCTACGACTTATATTAGTTTGGGAGTGGTGTATAACGCTGAAGAAAATTACAATGAATCTTTGAAGTACCATAACAAAGCGCTTTCGATACGATTGTTGAAACTGGGAGAAAATGATGCAACTGTAGCAACAAGTTATGGAAACCTTGGAAATGTGTATCGGAACAACAAGAATTTTGACAAATCAATCGAAGCTCATTTGAAAGCCATGAAAATCAGAGAAAAACTTTTTGGGCTTAACAGTGTAGAAATTATTGAATCTTATGTGGGTTTGGGAAATACATATAAAGAGGAAAAGAAATATACGATCTCTTTGGGATATTTTGAGAAAGCACTGGAAAATAAAATTATCCAGCGTGGAGAAGGACATAAAGATCTGGTGAAATTTTATAAATACATCAGTGATGTTTACTTTTTGATGGAAAACAAATGGAAAGGAGACGAATACAAAATTAAATGGGAAGAAATTGAAAAGAAATCAAGCAATTCTCAAAAACAAAATTAAGCATTTGAATAATCGCCCTGTCAGCTAAGAGTTGTGTATATTTGAAATTTACCAGTAATATTTTTAGATGTGAATCAACTTAAATACATTTTCATTTTTTCATTTCTATTTTGTTCAATAACAAAAGTCTATTCTAGTCAAGATTTCTATGAAATAAAAAGATATGGAAATGTAATAGTGAGAATAAAAAGTGGAGATGCATTCGAAGAAATTAATAAAGCACTAATCATTGGACGGTTAGCAGAAAAACTTTCGAAGAAATTGAAGTATTCTAAAACCATTTTTCTTCATTTCAATCATTTTTATACAGGAAACTGCACACCAAACTATTTTATATCATTTGATAAAGGAAAAGTTTTAGGAAACAGATTTGAAGACGGAAAGCCTGAAGAAGAGGTTCTTAAACAAAATTCCATCGTAATAAGACAAGCCAGTTCTTTATTTGATGCGCAAATCACTCTTAAACTCATAGAATATGCCATCAAAAATGTCAATAATATTCAGAAAAATCAACAATTAATTTTTTATGAAAAGAACTATTGTTCTTGGGAATTTAAAACTATTAACCAAGCTACAATAACTACAATTATCAATACCCCTAATACAAATATTATTAATGATTGTTTAAACACAGAAATCAAATTTGATGATAAAACGGGAATATCGTACTATTTTAAGAACGATTGTTTTACTTTATTTTATAAATCCAAATCCAAAAAACAATTCGAAATTATTAACCTAAAGACTATCTATTATATAGAAAGAATAAACTCAGAAACTCAAATAGTGTTTGAAACTAAAAAATCCTTTTACTATATAGCCAAAAATAAGATTTCAAAAAAACAATATATACCAAGCCCGAGGATTCCTTTTGTTCCGTATAACATCGAAAAAAAGGGGAAAGACAACATATCTTTCTTTTATTACTATACTGTTTTTACTGGCAAGAGTGTCAGACCAACGAGGACTCTGAAAAAGGAACATATTTATTCAATCACAAAAGACAAATTAGTTATATAAAATAGTTTTTCATTATTCAGGATATCTAATATCCTTTTTTTGAGAATACTAACCTTTTTAAAATATTTATCATTTTGATTGCTATTGAGATTGCTAAATCCCTCTTTACTGATTAATGAAGATTGATTGTCTATTAAGACACGTAAGCTATGACATTCAATGATTTTATGGTTATTGAATATTTTATTATACATATAATCTATGTCGTTATGAAATGATTTTGGAATGGGATAAGTGTCTACTGGAATATGTTCAATATTGTGATTTTGCAAATATTTCTTGATTGCTGTTGTTTCTAAGGTAATAAGACTTTCTTTTTTATAGCATTCGTCGAAACAGCTGTATGAAAGTTCTTCAAATATTATTTCAGGACATATTTTCTCAATAATTTTATGTAATTCAGTAGAATTACAGTTTCCACATTCTTTATGTATAGTAAAAATTAAAGTGATATTAAACATACTTTTGTCTTATACATTTTTATAGAATATTTTACCTCTGTTAAAGATAATATTTTTTGAATACCCCATGAACATTATCATTCAGTATAAATACTGAATTTAAAAAATTAATTTTATTGCCATTTAACAAATGACAAGGTTTTGACGTATTGTTTGTTAAAATATTATTGAAAAATAAAATTAAGTTAAAGGACTACATTTTAAACTCTCCTTTTTTTCTTTCATTTGTAAGAATTAATCAAGCAGCTAAGAAATTTTGAAAAGATATATTATAACACTAAAAAAGATTTCAGGCTTCTTAATAGCCTTAATATTAATTCACTCGCTTTTTTCATGTAAAACAGTTAAAATAAGTAATAATTCAGTTGCTAAAAAAGAAATCAACTACATACCTTATTACTTAAAAGTATACGAAGCGGACAGCTTGTTTCTTACTAATAACTATCAAAGAAGTTATGAGATTCTTGATAGTTTATTTCAACATTACGAGCCTTTGAACATGGAAGGATATTTTGAGTATAGCACTTACATTGCTTCATCAGTTTTAACACATCATTTAAAAGATATTGATAAAAAAATCAAAAGAGGCTATGCTGATTTTGGACATATTAGTATCTCACATAAAAATTCATTCGATTTTTATGACAGTATTATGAAGATTTCAAAACTTACAGAAACGGAAATACAAACATTAAAGATTGAACACTCCAAAAAGATTAATCTGGATTTACGGCAAAAAATTGTAATCATGTCAGAAGAAGATCAAGCACCAAGGATGGATTATAATCTTGAAAAAATAAAATTTTATCAGGAAAAGCACAAAACAGAAATTGAAGATATTATTTCTAAATATGGTTACCCAAATTATAAAGTAATTGGGGATGTAAGTTATTCTGATGGTACTGATAAGAATTATAAATCAGTGTCCTTCACCACTATTTTTTTGCATCAGGATATGAATGTGAAAGAAAAATATTTACCAATGATGTTGGAAGGTGTAAAAAAAGGGACTTTTTTACCAGCTGATTATGCTGCAATTTATGACAAAAGTATGTTGCAAAAAACAGAGAAAAAAAATAACCCCCGACAACTTTATGGAACTTTTCCTGGTTTTAATTTGATTTATCCTAAAAAAATAACCTCTATTAGAAAGTCTATAGGATTACCTTCTTTCAGACATGAAGTTTGGAGATACAATCAAATATTTGAAGAGAAAATAGAAATCAATTAATTTTTAAATTTTATAATTATGAAAAAACTAAAATCATTAGAAACCTTTAAACAAGAAGGCCTTAGCCTGAAAAAAGACGAATTGTTAAACACTGAAGGAGGCATTGGTCAACCTGTACCTGAATCGTCAGAATCAGTTCGTTATGAAGATACTTCTTTTCCAACATCTGACTGTATAAGATGGGCAAGGAAGGATAGAATGGGATTTTTTCAAGATAAAGAAGAAGGCATACTAGTAAATTATTAATTTCAACAATGCTGGAGATTCCTTTTAGGGTTTCTCAGGCATTTTTTATCTTCATTATGATATTACTATTATCTGACGAAAGAGATTTATCAACCACTCAAGTTATTGAGTGGTTAGATATTCTGGATAAAAAATGGATTCGAATAAATCAGGAAGATAAAATTGAAATTGAATTTTGTGGAAATGAAATTGTATTTAAGCTTAATACAATTGAGTTTAAATTTTCTGATATTAGGAGTTTTTGGTACAGAAGAGGTTTTTTAAATTTAAAAACTGATTCAACAGGAATTGACCCATTTGATGAATTTCAGAACATGGAATTAAATATTCTCATGCAGTATGTATATTATAAATTCAACAAAATACATCATTTAAGCTCAATAAAAAATGCAAATGTCAATAAATTAATAGTCACTTCAATGGCTAGAGATTGCAATATTGAAACTCCGGATGATTATATTTTTTCAAACAGAATCAATTTAGAAACAGTTAGTAGTAATTATAAAAATGCATTTATAACTAAATCAATGAGTGGCGATTCAATTCGCGAATTTGAAAATTTCATAGTATTCAATTATACTACAGAAGTAAAACCTGATTGGAAGATACCGGAATCATTTTCTCCTTCTTTGATTCAAAACCACATTGCGAAAAAATACGAATTACGCATTTTTTATTTAGCTGGTGATTTTTATACAATGGCCATATTTTCACAAAATGATAATCAGACCAGTGTTGATTTTAGAAATTATAATGATACCAAGCCAAACAGAAGGGTGCCATTTAAACTTCCATTAGCGATCGAGCAAAAATTAGATACATTAATGAAGAATTTAGATCTTAATAGTGGTTCAATTGATATGATAGTTACTCCAGATGATAATTATGTTTTTCTAGAGGTAAATCCAGTTGGACAATTTGGGATGACATCTTTCCCTTGTAATTATAACATAGAAAAAAAAATAGCTGAATACCTGAGTTATGAAAATTGAAGAAATACAAAAGTTTGTTGAGGAGAATAAAGATAAGCTCCCATTATCATATAATGAATTAGTTTACAAACAAAATGAACAAATCATAAAGTCTGGAAAAACAGTTTATTCGGAAAAATATAAGGATTCGAACTACTCCCTATTTAAATTCTATAAACCTATTTCACGTATTAAGTAAATGACAACAAAGAAATATTTTAAAGTATTTGCAAATTGTATTGTTACCAAGGGATATAATAGAGGCTTGATTTTAGATATCCAAAGGAATAATTTTACTGCCATACCGGATACAATGCAGGAAATAATTTCGCATTTGCAAGATAAGAGTTCCATCAATGAAGTAATTAATCTATATGGGGTAGAAAATAAAGATATTATAAATGAATATTTAGATTTTTTGATTGAGAATGAGTTTGGATTCATAGTTGGTGCTGATGAATTTGATTCGTTTATAAACATAGATACCAGCTTTGAAATAGCATCCTATGTAACGAATTGTATCGTTGAAATTTCAAAACAAACAATTGCAAACATTGATAAAATAGTTAACGGATTAGAGTCCTTGTATTGTAAAGATGTGCAATTTGTTTGTTATGAATCACTCGATTTAGACATCTTAAAATATATACTAAAAGCTACGAACGAAACCAATTTCAGATCAATAGAACTTATTTTAAAATATTCCGAAGAAGTATTTGAGTTTATTGCGGATATAGATAAAAACAATTTCAGGATTACAGAGCTTACTTTGCATTCTTCGGCAAACAAGAATAAAGAAGTTTCAAAAGGAACTTTCAATATTATTTTCATTGATCATGAGTTAAAAGATTTCAGAAACTGCGGAATTGTTGACAGTAAGTATTTCAACAATATTAATAAATACAAAGTCTTTGAATCTTTGCATCACAATTCCTGTCTTCATAAAAAAATATCAATCAATATAAATGGTGAAATAAAAAACTGCCCTTCTATGCCGGAAAGTTTTGGTAACATAGAAAATACTACTTTGGAAGAAGCACTTAATCATCTTGACTTCAAAAAGCATTGGAATATAACAAAAGATCAGATTGATGTCTGTAAAGATTGCGAATTCCGTCATATATGCACCGATTGTCGTGCTTATGTAGAAGAACCAGGAAATCAATATTCCAAGCCCTTAAAATGCGGTTATAGCCCCTATACAAATACATGGGAAGAATGGAGTACAAATCCATTAAAACAAAAGGCCATTGCATATTATCGCATGGAATGTGAAAAGTAATTTTTGCGTAATATTTTTTAGTTATCTGAATTGATTTTACCCTTTAGCAGGGAATCATTTTATATTTATAATATCATTGTTATAATTTTGAATATTTATCCAACCTAATTCTTTAATTATTTCAAATGACATATCACGAACATTTACACAATTAACTTTAAAATATAACAAAGTAAATATATTTCTGCTGTTTTAATAATTACTTTCTAATTTTCAATATTATTTGCAGGAATTGAAGTGCTATAAAAAAAGGTTCTTGTTAAACATTTGCCTAAATATGTTTAGCAAATGTTTAGCAAAAACCTTCTTAATGCTTATAAATAGGTTTTTAAAGTGACCACGGTGGGATTAGTTTTTTATACTACATTTATATATAACCAATACTAAATACATATAAAATTTATATTAATATATACAAAATACAATATTTTGTATTGTTTGTATATAAATAATATATATATTTGTTGTGCGTAATGTTGTGCGCTGATAATTTCTATTAAAAAAATAAATGGATAAATATGGCTACAGTTAATATTCTTATCAGGAACAAAAAAAGCAATCCTGCTAACCTTGACATCAGATTATCAAACGGTCGGAAAAAGGATTTTTTTTCCAAAGTAAATATTTTTGTCAATCCTAAAAATTGGGATGATAAGCGGCAACAAATCAGGAATGTCATTGAGGTTCAAAATCGGGATAAATTGAATTCAAAATTAGCATCATTAAAAACATTTGTTTTAGATGAATTCAATATGGCTTTTATGAACGGGGAAATTATTGATAAAGCTTGGTTGGATTCTGTTATCAATAAATTCTTCAACCGGCCAAACAATGAAGTTAAAAATATCATTGAGCCCCACAATATATATTATCTGGATTTCGCTAATTGGTGGCTAAAAAATAAAGCCAAAACGTGGAAAACAGAGAAAAACCAATACCTGAGTAATACAGCCATTGAACAATACCAGTCCTTCACGAAAATTTTCGAAAATTTTGAAAAGAAAAAGAAGGTAAAGGTGAAGTTTAAAACTTTTGATACGGATCAAATAAATGATTTTGTAACATTCCTGGAAAAAACAGAAGAATATGCAGAAAATACGGTAAAGCGGCATATTGGCCGGTTACGATTTTTTGTGAACCGGGCCAGCGGATTGAGTATTGAAACCCATAAAAGTTTTGAGGAAAAAATATTCGCTACACCGACAGAGGAAGTGATGGAACCATATCTTTCAGAAAATGAAATAGAATTGATATTCAAACATGATTTCAGCTACAATGAAACCATAGACAATGTCAGGGATAATTTTGTTATTGGTCTTTGCACCGGCTTAAGAGTTTCCGATTTCAATAACAATTTGAACATTTCAAATATTGATGGGGATTTTATAGAAATCCGTACTGAAAAAACCGATACATGGGTTTCCATACCAATTCATCCATTTGTGAAAACTATTTTAGATAAAAGAGTTGGATTGCTTCCTCCTAAAATTTCCGACCAAAAATTCAATAAATACATAAAAGATATATGTTTTTGCGTGGGCCTTGATTATCAAATCAAAGGGAAGTTGTTTGATGGGGAAAGCAAAAGAGATATAGTAGGAGTATACCCAAAATATAAATTGGTATCTTCGCATATCTGTAGAAGATCATTTGCAACCAATTTACATGGTGTTGTATCGAATGCTGTGATACAAAACATAGGTGGTTGGAGTACTGAAAAAATGATGCTGAAATATATTAAAAAATCTAAACGGGAGCATGCGGAGGTTTTGCGTGATACCTGGAATAAAAAATATCAAACCAAATAATTATAAGTATGAACGACACTATCACTATTACAGATTCTGAAAAAATAAACAAAGTCCTGGAAGCTTTGGACCTAACAATTCATTCTTTTACAAAAAAATTAAAGTACAGCTCTTCGACTATTTATCATGTTATAAATGGGAAAAATAAATTATCTCCTTCAATGATTGAGAGAATAATGATTACTTTTCCTGTAGTAAGTTATAGATTTTTGAAAGAAGGTGAAGGAGAGGTTTTGCTGGACGAATCCCAGAAGAAAAATCAAATGAATATGTTTAACATTTTGGATGAAAAGCACGATAATGTGGATTCGGCAATTATGCTGGAAAAACTGAATACTTTGATTATGCTGCAGCAACGGGGAAATGAGTTGCAGGTCCAGACAAATGAATTGTTGAAGGAATTATTGGAAACAAAAAAAGCGGTGTGATAACCGCTTTTATTTTTCCGTGAAGTTTATTTCTGATTTTAGCACTTTTAGGATTTTCTCCATGGTTGCGATTGTGAGGCCCTTTTTACCGCCGGTTTCTATTCCGGAGATATATTTCCTTGCTTCGGTATTTCCGAAGACTTCTAGGGCTAATTCTGCCTGAGTTTTACCTAACGCTTGTCTTTTGGCTTTTACAAATTCTGCAAATTGTTTGAGCAGAAAGTTTTCTGTGGATTCTATATTGGTAGTCATGGTTTAAAAATTTAAGATTATTTACATGCAGAACGTGGGTTATTAATACAGGTACTACATAGATGTTGAACAATTTTTTCTTTTGGATCTGAAACTATTTGTTTGTTCTGCCTTCCGTGGCCATAATTACAATATTTATGCCCTTTGGATTGTAACTCTTTTTGAAGTCGAATTATCATTTTTACATTTGGATCATTTGGGAAAAAATGTTCCATTTCCTGAACTTCTTCGATAAATCCATAAGAACCACAATTACATTCACCAGATCTGCCAAGGATCTTGCTTGTAGGGCTTCTTTGTAAATTCTCCGATTTTTGTAATTCGTAAATATCTTGTTTAGACCAGTTAGCTATAATACTACACCAGTATTGATTACCTTCTTTATGGAATTCTTTTACGGTTCCCATCCTTCGGATACTTTCGTCTTTTCTGCCGCCGGAAATGTACATTATTCTACGTTCTGGTTTTTTTACCACAAGGCACTCTATGTCTGTATGATTAGGATGATAGATAAGAGGAATTTCTCTTTTATGAGCAGTTTTTCCATCAATTCTACAAAATGATCCCTCGAGTTGAAATCTTCTTTGAACTAATCTTAATGCACGTTCTTTTAATTTTATGTACATTGTTTGATGCTGCCCTGGTCCAGGAAAACCATGTTCAAGAACTAATTCTTCGTAAGTTTCTTCATTTGTTCTTGCAATTATCAAAGGGTCTTTTACGTAATCTTTAACAAAATCAGTTACTGCTTGAATGCCAACTGTAGTATCAACATGAACAACATAGTCAATATTACCAACTAATTTGGCAACAGTCATGGCAGCAATACTGTCATCTCCTCCGGATACAAGAGCAATTATGACATCTGGTTTACTTTTTTTAATTGCATATTCAAAAATTCTTTTCGAATCCTCAATTTTATCTATTAACATAAGTATGTTCTTTTATGGTTTTTTAACAACTAAATGGCATTTCCAGCCATCTGTTTTCTTTTAATTGTACCGAAACGGTTCCGTAATAGTCGTCGCACTCATAACCAGTGTATTGGTCAACCCAAACGCCTGGAAGATGTTCGTAACCTTCTTTTTGAAAAGTCCCTTTTGGTTTTCTTGTAATAGAAAAAGTACCACATAGTTCTGCATCTTTCATATAGTGCTTCAGGTCCTCAAACCAATCCTTGCCTTTTAATTTTTCAACAGCTTTTAAAATTCTGTCGTTGATTCTTTTTTCATTTTCTCGATGTATTGTCAACTCTTCAAAATACTCGTTCATGGCATCTACATATTCCTGATCATCTACAAATGACTGATTTTCAATTTTCTCAATTTCTTCTGGGGAGAAAAAAATATTTTCCATGGCTATTTGTTGTTTAGGATATCAACCACTTTTTGGCGGTCAACCGGTTTGTAAAATTCTCTTTCAATTAAAAGTAAATCATTGTGAATCGATTTCACATCGGATCTTCTCACGGTGATTTGACAAATTCTCCGGGCGCGGCCTTTGGTTACTTCAAGAGTAATCCATTCGTCGGCCAGTTTGGAAACGCTGCCAAGGGTGATTTCGTTGTAGTTAATGCCGCCTGGCGGGTTAAATACCTGCTTCACGCTTTTTACCTCGTAATCCCTGCCGTTGTACATTATTAATCGTTTTACTGGCGGAAGCTCGCAATCAAAAATATGTTCCTGAAATAATATATCGCCGTTTTCTTTTTTCCAAATTGATTTAGTCTGTTTCATAATCTTAATTTTTTAGCGGTTTCCTCTGTTAAGGTTAAATCCAATTCTATTAATGATTCTATATTATAAATTGGGATATCTTTCTCATACAATTCATTTTCAAAATAAATTTTGCCATCGTGAAATGTAATAAATAAATCAGCATTTTTTAATTCTAATTGTGCATACCCTTGTGATTCATGGATTAATTTAAGCCCATCAAATAATACACTTTCTTTTGCTTCATGCCACGCCTCAAAATGACAGCATATATCCTCGCCTTTTTTATGATCACAATTTTTGCAAGTATTGTCAATTGGTTCTTCCAAAGGCATCCCATCTTTCCCACACGGTACGAAGTGTTTTAGTTCGGGGGTTTGTTTTAGGAATTCCGCGTAAACCTCACAAGCTTCCATTTGCCTACACTTATCCTCTACATATGTTTCATTATCATTTATCAAATCTGATATTTTTAAAACATAATCCACCATCGGTATTAATTTTCTGTTTTCCATAATTCCTGATTTTAGTTATACCAGTAGTGTCCACAACGCAAGCAATAGGCTTGACGATTTTCAACTCCGGATCTTGTTAGTGTTGGAATAGTGCAATTGCACCAGGTGCCGCATTCGTCTTTAACCGGCTTTCGATATCCGAATAAAGGGCTTTTTGAATACTTCTGTTTTTCTGTTTGCTCCTTCATAACTGTGTTGTTTCAATGTTTTGTTTGATTTCGTGATTTTGCAAAATATCATCAGCAATGGAAAATAACATTAACTGATTGTCTGGAACATCAGGGGTTGTATCATCGTCACCATCATTGGTGTTATACCATTCGTCATAATAATCATCAGCGGTATCTTCACAATCAGGACACCAATTGCAGCCCATAGAAATTGCATTATTCGGAGCGCTTTTATCTCGTATGACATCGTGTGTTCTACCACAATCGCAATTCATTTTTATTGTTTGCATGACTTCTATTTATAAAGGTTGATTTTTAAAAGAGAGTGTAGGCGTGTAGAGACGCCTCGTTTTTAACTTACCTGATGCTGAAACACAAATCCAGACAGCTATCAGTCTCGCCGGCTCGGTATGTAACTATCTACATAGTACCCGGTAAGCTCACTCTCTTAAACTATATTGTTTTGATTAATATCTGTTTTCTTCCTTGAAAATCCGGAGAAGCTCTTTATCTGTTTTTAGCAGCAAATCACTCCCCCGGAACATTACATTTTTCTTACACCAGTCGTAAAACTTAATAGCAAATTCCTCGGCCACTTTCTCACAATCTGAATTGTGATCCTGGCCCGATTTCACATTTCCGAAAGTCTCTCTTAATTTTCCCATGGCTATTAGTAGTACAATTTAATCCAGCCGTATTCGATTAGCTTTTCTACTGACAATTCCATCCAAGGCAAAGCGAATCCTTTAGAGCGCAAATAATCCAATTGAACAGCGTTTAGCGATACAAGTTTTTTGCCTTTCCAAAGAGAGCTTTTAACTTCTAGATAAGCGAAATGGCCGACTAACTCAATTCCGAAAACAAAACCAATCATTGATTTTTCAAGAAATTTTTTATCTTCTGCAGTAATTCCGAATTCAGGATTATCTAATTTCAAATGACATTCCGAAATTATGCGCTTGGTCATGTAAGTAGGACCAACCTTGGCCACCCGGCCCTGGTCGTCTTCATTCCAGCTGCGGATATTCTGCCCGTAGTATAACGAGAAGAATTTTGCTTTGTTTTCTAACGTATTTTCCATGGTTAATGATTTTTAGTTTTACCATCTTCACAATATTCCCAGAAAGAAAGTTTTCCTTTCACATTTAGAATTGGCTTATCATATAGAACAGGATTAGCCAATACCCAATTGTAAATTGGTTTTTGATTAGGTATAAATACTCCTTCATCTTCATAACCAGCGGTGTATTCAGCCCATATGCTTGAATGATTCATTACACAATCTACAATATCAACTTCGCCTATGATTGCTGATGTTAGTTGCGAAAAACATATTGTATCGTTTTTTTGTTGTTCTGTTAATGTTTTCCAATGCTCTTTAGGTAGAAAATCAGAATATAATCCTTTGGTTATTTGTCCTGAAGCATGAATATAAATCCGACCACGAAAGTTTGTTTTCCATTTCCTGTTTTCGATGTCTTTAATGCCGTGAGCAATTAGTGATGCCCACGGCTGTTTTATTGAAAGTGCTTTCATAATTCAAGTTTTCGGGTTACACGGTTAATATTGTTGGTTTCAACTCCTTTGTCCTCGGGATAATAAGTGGCTCTTTCTTCAAAATCTTTGAAACAGTCGTCGCAGTAGCAGCTATTCAGGGCACCGATATATGTGCTACTGAACATTGCATTATTGCAATCATCACAAATGCACAGCCCGCCTATTTTTAGCATTTGGGCTGTGTTCATTTTTATGATTTGAAAGCCTTTTTTTGTGATTTCTGTCATGGCCTAAAATTTAAATCCTACCCGTACGTATCCGGAATATTGCATTTCGGGTACCGCATCTGAGTACATGAAATCAGAACGCCAGTCGCCGGTTCCCCGGACACCAACAAACATATTCCGGAAGTAGTAATCCACGCCGCCTTCATACCCGAACAGCGGGTACACGTATTTCTCACGATTGATAACGCCTAACCGGATTCCGGTGTATGCACGCCACTGGTCGAAGTGCCCGGAGGTAAGGTTTATCCCGAAGCCGCCTGTGGCATCCAAATACCCGCCATCCAAAACAGTAAAGGATTGTACATTGAATTTCGCGTACTTCCAATACGATACTACTTCGATTTCCGCGACGATATCGAGGCCTTCTTCTTTTATGGAGCTGCTGGGATCAACTGCGAAAGAAGCAGTGAAGTATTCCTTGTCAATAAAGTGTATCTGCGCATTTGCTACCATTCCGATAACTAAAAATGCTATTGATAATATTTTTTTCATGTGTGTTTGTTTAAAAACGATTGACCTGTACATCGTGAGGTAGTTGGTTTTAAGAATGTGGACTGGCGCACAACTGTTCTCCTTGAGGGTAAAACAGGATATCTTGCAGTTCTTTATGAAGTTGTTCTTGTGTAGTCAATGTAGCTTCAATATCTGTCAACAAAGATTCAATGTCAACCAACATGCCTGATTTTTTAGCACAAGTAGTATCTAAAGCTTCTTTTTTTGGTATATCGGTTTCAGATGGAGTACGATAAAGAGCCTCATTAATTGACCTTTGATTTTGTTTGTTGATTACAAGTCTGGCAGCAATTTTTTCCAATCGCGTTACCACAAATTCTAAATTTTGCATAATGTGTGTATTATATTTTTGCCTACTCTTTAGCTTTTCGGCGGCCGCTAATTTTAATCTGTGCAAAATCCCGCCTGGCATCCGCTGCCTGTTCCAAAATTGAAATCTAATTGAAGACCAATTTTTGATATATCCAGCATGCTCATGGATTCTTTAAAAGTGTGGTTGTATAATTCCTCTTGAATAGCTGACCAATACATTATTTCAGGGTTGGTTTCAAAATTTTTAAGCAGTTGTTGTTCATCTTTCCAAAAGCAATTTTGACAATTACTGTCTTTTGGGAAATCTATGTTTTTATCTGCCCAATAATTTTTGACAATTCCATGATGAATTTTATCTTCAATTAGAACGAATTCTCCTATTCTCCACATAATTTCAGACCATCTTTGAATCCAGGTGCCGGATTTTTCTCTGAATTCGCAATGGGTAGGATATTTCCACATATCTGTAAACTTTTCCATTCTTTCCATTTCATCATATCGATATCCAATTCTCATTTTTACTGGAAGTGTGTGATACAAATAGAGAAATTCAAAAATTGGTTGCATCTTCATAATGGTAGTGCAGAATCTCTTGTTAATGTTTGGGATAGCTTTTTTAATTACTAACATTTCTTCCCAACTCATTCCGCGAAGCCAAATTATTTCCCGCCCAATCATTTGTTCTAAGTCAAACATTGTTTTTAAAATAATTGGATCTTCTGAAGTTGCAATAAATGGTTTTTGATGTGAACAGTATTTTTGTAGTTTATCATTAGCCATTTGTACCAATTTTTTATCTAATTGTCTTCCGGCATTATGGCTGTCTATACACACTAGGCTAAATATTTCTAAATCGGCAGGGTAGTGAACAGACAGATAACTACTGGTTCCGCCTCCTGATAAACTGTTTACTGTTTTCATATCAACGTTTTAATAGTTTTTTGGTTGCGAAACCTTCTACTTCCAAAATGAATACCTGCATGCTGGGCAGCTGGTAAAAAGTATTTTCGTCCGTTATTCCTTCAAGTAATAGCCGGCCAGTCAAATCAAAAACCTTGAAATGATAACCGTACTTGTCAAATTCGAATTCAGGCACGGAAAGGGTCGCACAATTCACCACCTGAACCGAATTGATAACCGGTGAGTTCTGTATCGCATTCATCGTACAGATTTTGGAGTTCCCGCAGCCTTCAATTCTTCCTGGACCGTTGATGTATCCTGTGACTGTGAGGTAAGCGTTCCGCAGGTGCAGAGTTTTTCCATTGAGATTTAAATCTCCTGTAGTGATAAATTGCTCTTGTGCTTGCGAATTTGAACAGTTTTGACCCAAAGGCATGTCTTGTGTCATTCCTGATAAATTAACGGGTATTTGAGCCGTTAAAATCGTTGTTAGCATAATCGCCAACGCTGTGAAAATAGTTTTCATAAAAAATTATTTATTAGGGTTATTATTCGATTCGATTTCTTCCCAACAATCCAGGCATGTAGTAGTGCGTGTGTCTTCTTCGTCTGTATAGGAAGCGGTGTGTTTGTGTTCACACACTTTTTTGCGTGTTCTCCTGATTTCCAAGTACAGGATGGTGGCTACTATGATGAAGCAGCCCAATAAAATAACAATAGCCATGCTAATTGAATTTGTAGTTATACTTTTCCTTAATTTCATCGGCTCTGCCTTTCAGGGTAGATACATGAAAAGTGGGTTGGTTTAGCTTTCCGACAATGTCAGTAACGTCTATATCGTTCGTGTTTCCGCCTAAATCCCGGAACCAATTATAAAAGTTGTTCGCTTTTTTCATAGTCTTGATTTTACTTGAAATCAATGCTTAACAAGCTGATTTCACCGGTTGTTAGTTTTTTCATGGTTTCTAAATTGACAATCGCGGACACCCAACTACCCGATGTATCGTGTATTTGAAATGCATCGTCGGAGAGCCTTTCTACTTCACGGGTGATTAACCCAAATTTCCAGTCAAACACATGTCCGATTTTAAAATCTTCAAGTGGTGGTCTGCTATAATTTTTTGTTTCCATAGTTTTTACAAAATAAAAACGGCCTGAATTTCTTCGGCCGTGTGGTTAGTAAACTGCTAAAATGATTCCCAATAGCACTATTATAATTAATAACAGCGTATCGCCTTTATTACTCTTTTTTTCCTTCATTCGATGTTATTTTTATGTTTTACTGATGGTTCGTTAGTCCAGAATTCCACACCATCCGGAAAGCGTAAAAGAAATTTCTTTTCTCCACTGTCACGTATTATGGTTTTTACTTGGGCAATCAGCCCATGTGTTCCGCCAATTAGTTTGGTAACGTTAACCGTGTCGCCCTTCATTATCTGTGGGATTTGCTGTATTTCAAATAGATTGTACTGCATGACGATTTAATTTAAGGTATATGTGCCTTTTGATATTTTTTCGTAATGGAATTGCAAAGTCTGTCTTATTTTGGCTTTGTAATTCGGATTGGATTTAATTCTGTTCGGCGCGAGTTTTACCACCGTTTCGTAGATTTCAGATAAAGAAGCTTCTTTAAGCTCTTCTAATGCCTCACCGACGATAACACGCCAAGTTTTATTTTGGTCAAGGGATATCCCAGCAATGAAAATTCTTTGCTTCAGATATACATGATGTCCTTTTATTCCTGATTGCTCTATCATTTCAGCGTTGTATTCATCGTGCCCAATTAATACGCTCGGCGCTCCGCTATTAAACTTTGCAGCTATGCCTTCTACTGTAAAAAATGTAATTCGCCCGTGAATGAAAAATATACTTTCGGCATGAGGAAAAATAAAATTCTGAAACGCTTTTGTTTCTGTTCTGGCAAAGATTAAAGAAATCCCATTTTTATGCAGCGCCATTTTATGTAAAAACTTTTCCATATATTTTCCGTAAGGAGGATTTAACCAAACCCGCCCTTCCCAATGCTGTAGTAAAGATTCATCGTTAACCGTTAAATGATTTTTAGCTGTGTCCCATGGGCGATTTATTGGCGAACATGGGTCTAAGTCAAAAACTCCTAAAGACTTGATTAAATCGGGCGGGGTTAACCATTCATCATGGTTATTTGTGTTTATATTGAAAGCATTCCCTACTATCTTTTTTATAGGCTCTTCCTGTGGGGTTTGGTTAAATAAATCCATAACTTAATAGTTTTAAAATAGTGTCCATTCTGTTTTTGGTGGCTCTTCTGCTTTTTTAGGTTTTTCCTTTTTTAATGTGACTTCTTCAAAACCGCTAATGGTGTCTTTTCTGAAGCAGATTAAGGCAGTTGCTACATTTGTTCCAGATTCCTTGAATTCTCCTGAATCAATTGTTTGTACAAACAATTGCCCGCTTTCGCTTTCACAAACACAACCGCCTGATTTTGCAGCATATCTTGTTTGAGCATCGGAAGGAAGTCCTATAAATTTTCTGAATTCTTCATGTACTTTACCTGAATTGTATAGGAACCCGTTACTCATGATAGAAATAACATAGCCTCCGGGCTTGCATATTTCATACATTTTGCGAAAGTGCGTAATGTCTTGATTTTTAGAGAATGGAGGGTTTGCAATGACAACATCATAATAATTTATGTACTCGTCATATTTTAAAAAATCCATGTGGATTGTATTAACCAAATCATTTTCCTTAAAATTTTCTTTTAAAATTTGGTAGTTTTCAGCCATAAACTCAATAGCTGTGATAGATTCTAATTCACAATGAATAGATTTTTTTTCAAACCATTCTAAAACAGCGCTTACTATTGCTCCCTGTCCTGCGGATGGCTCACAAACCTTTAATGATTTATTTAAATAGGGATCAAAAACTTTTTCACACAATAAGTCGCTAAGTTTTTTTGATGTACCAAAATATTGAAATGTCTTTTTTAAATTCGTTGTTTCTTTGTTGCGGATTCTATTAAGAACCTGTTCAGCAGGATATGGAAAATCAAAACCATTTTTAGAATATTTTCCTTCAAAGTTTTTCATGATTGTTTTTAAATCATTGTAATTTGAAATAAAAATATCCTTTGGTATTTCAAGGCGATTGCCATTAACTGTAAAAGAAAGTGCTGAAATTTCTAAATCGGTATAATCTAAACCTTCTATTAAATTGGCGGTTTTACGGCATTTAATAGAAGTTAGTTTTGAACTTAAAAAAACATAATCAGGATGTTTTTTATCTACCTTTTGGTAATCAAGTTTTTCTAAAAAGTCAATTATATCTTCTTCGTAAAAATTCCAATCAATTAACCTTTCTCCGGGTGTTTCATTTATCAAAGCTTGCCAGCATTGCCCGCAAAAACTTGTTGGGTCAGGTAAAGAGCCTCCTGCGTATATTTCTAATGTGCCATGATAGAATATTTCAGAAACAGGAAGTTTTTTAATTTCTTCCTGCCATCCTTTTATAAGGTCTTTTTCTGATTTATAAGTGCCTGATGTGTAGAAATCGTCCATAATATTTAGATTTAAAAAAGTCAAGGTAGTAACGGCGTAGTGTGCGTTTAAAACGGCTTATTTATCGTGCCTGCTATATTCCCTTGACTTTTATTTATGATTTATTCACCCCAAAGTTTTTTTGCTGTAGCTAAATTCTTTTCCGCGTCGTTTACGGCTTTTTTAGCGTAGGTTAATGAAAAAGAATGTGTACGCTCATACTTACCGGATTTAAGCCCTTCGTGTCGTTCTTTTGTCTCTTCAACTTTATATTCGTAGTACTCTATACTTTCAGGCATTGACAAATTAATGTCGTTTGCTTTCCTGTTCCAGTAGTCTGCTTTGCTTTCGTGTTGCTCAACCTTTTTACCTTCTTCAATTGATTTGCTCATTCTGTTGTGGTTTCTTATAATCAAAGCGCGGTGTCTCTTTTCCGAATGATGGCCAACTTTTATCGGCTCACCTAAAGAAAGAAAATCTCTCGCCTCATTGGATGCCTCCCAAAGTTCATTGGATTTTTTTTCTGCACCGGTTGCCCATTGTTGGTAACGCTCGGCTTTTTTCCTTGCAAACTCTTGAGCATTGAAACCATCAGCCCGAACAATGGAATAATAAAAAAATCCGTCTTTACCTCTAGCAACTAAATTAAAGACTATGCACTCGTGTTGTTTCCCGAATTTGGTTTCCAAAATAATTGTTTCTCCTTTTTCGTGTGTTTCTGGACATTTTGCAACAAAAACATTAGCGGTGTATTTTGCATAAGTATTTTCCATATTGATAAGTGTTCAGTTTTAAATCTGTCCCCATTGTATAGTTGATTGTAAAATTTGTTTGTATTATGCGTTCGGGTCAAAAGTGTCCCTTTCCTGTATTATTTTTTGGCTTCCAGAAGTACTACTACTTCTGAATCCAACACCTAATGCGGTGTTCCAAACCTCATTGTAACAATTCTGTAAATTGTCAATGTGTTCCAGTAACCCGCCTACTGTTTCGTTTTCGAAAGGACTCCATACAAGTATTCCTTCAACATCTGAAACAAAAAAATCTTCGTCTATTTCTTCACTTTCAAGTATTGCTAATTGCTCGGCGTGTGTTAGGTTGTCTCCTAAATGTACTAGGAAATATCCCGCTGCTTTAATTCTTAAATCCATGTCGTTTGTCTTTTAAGATTAGTTAAACTTTCTTTTTTTATAAATCGATTAGCGTATTCCATCGCTCGGTGCTTTTGAGAAGAGAAAACACTTAATGTCGCGCCATTCATATTCTTAACTGTAACTGTTTGAAGATTGTTTACACCTCCTTTGTAGTTGTGGTATTGTGTAACAGTTTGGAACCATGGCGGAGAAGTTCTACAAATGCCGGTACCATCTTCAAATTCTGATTTTTGGATAGTGCCGTTTAAGTATTGACCTGCTAAACAAGTCGTTGAATCTCCGCAATTACAGTTTCCTGCTTCATGTTCTTTTATCCATTTGTTTAAACTTTCCATATCTTTTAAGATTAATGTTACCCGCGAGCCGGTCAACCAAAACCAGCCCGCAACGCTTTGAGCCTAAAACCTATTTATAGTCGCCCAAACGACTGAATTAAACCGCACGACCGCCGGAAACTCCCAAAGACTTCCCGCCGTACAATGCAAATGAGATTTTACTAAATAATCTTGCTAATACTTTCATAATAAAAAGGTGTTCAGAGTTAAACCTGTTCCCGTTGCTGTGAATGATTTATTTTAATGCTTTGAAATGTCCGTTATCACTGAAGTAAAACTTTTCCTTCCCGTTATCGTCGAAGATTGAGAACCGAAACCGGGAGTTGTAAGAGGGTTTAATCCGGTGAATAGGATACACTTTGTTCAGGGTTAAACTGCTGGCGCTGTGAACGTGAATAGATTCTACACTGTCACCCGCTTTTAATTCCTCCAATGCCTTGTATTTATGAACCGAAGGCGCAACCGTAGTTAATCCTATTTGTTCGTGGTAAGCCTGGACAACTGCCAACGCTTTCAAATACTTTTTTTGTGATATTGGTTTCATCTATTAAAAAATCCGTTTGTTATTGATTCATTATAGATGTCTATTTTTGATAGTCTAACCCAGAATGTACCATCTTTATTTTCTTCTACTTGCGTAAAGTTTTTAATACTTGGTACTGTGTCCTGAGATATTACAGCCTCAAAACCATTTTTATTTAATGTTATATTCCATCTAAAAAGATTTAAAGATTCCAAGTATTTTAGAAAATCTAAAGTTGTAATAGTTTCCATAGTGTTTGTATTAAGTTTATACTAATATAATAGTGAGTAGCGCGGAACTTCAACCGCTCGCAAGGGCTCGAACCTTGCTACTCGTTTTCACGTCTGCAAATCGCCTGTGATGTCCTCAAAGCCTCAAATATTCCCGTTTACGGTTATAGGCTCAGATTGGCAGGAGAGAGGGCAGAACCTCCCAACGGTTTTAAAACGATGTCCCGTCAAACGCTAACAGTTAAACTACTGCTTTACTGTCATACAAATATACGACAAGTTTATACTAATACAAGTATAATACACGCAAAGTTTATACGAAACCAATACTATTTTATTATCAAAATATAAATTCCATAGTTTTTATTTATACCAAAGTATAAACCCAAAACACCAGCCAAACAAACACAACATTTAAAAACAGTTGAACGACTTCACCCAATCAATAACAATAACAACAAGACAAGAAGAACAACACAACCAAAAGATTAAAACAATCATCATTAATACATTTTATTCAACAATTTCACCACAAGAGAAAATTTAAGTAATGGCTGTTGCAACTCCAAAGGCAGAGTAATAGCGAACTACTCGAATAAATAGAGCAGTTCAACTACTGAATACGTGAGATAGATAGGACGATAGGACAGATTCAAATCATACAGCGAAGTATACAGAGGGTAGATGTTCCTGTTGTGCGTAATGTTGTGCGTAAAATGGTAGTGTTATTTGAAAGTTCCCTAAAATCAGTAGGTTACAGCGCAAATGAGTGACCATAATACGACTACAGCGCAAACAGTTGGACCAAAAAACAGTAAGCAAGCGACCCGGAAAAACCTAAAAATTTGGAAGAGGAACCGAAAAACCATACCCCCGTGGGTCAAACAAAACGAGTTTCCCGCAGAACGATCGCTGTCCGCAGACCGGTATCCCTCCCAACAACATAGTCATAGCATAAAAAAAATTTGAAATTGAATGATGTGTAGTGGTGGTATTGATTGCAATAAAAAAAAATGTTTTCCGTTTTGTATTTCCGGCCAATCAGTGGTATGGTTGTTGCTGAGTATTACTTTCGCAGGATTGTTCGACTGCGATTATTGAATATGTTGATAGACTGTTGTTTCAGCTGTGAAGTGTAAAGGCATCTGGTGTACCCAAACCACCTGTACTGCTTTGTTTGTGAGAGCTGTTCCTTTGCTTTATCAACGTTAATTTCCTGTTAAAATCATATAATAACTTGTATTTGACGAAAATAGTTTTTCACTCAAAGTGATTACTATGCTAAAAAAACGAGTTAATTCCTTTGTTATCAACGCTTTATCGATTTGAAGTTTCCCATAGTCCGCTATTTAATGTCGCACAGTTGGTAATTTCATTTATATTTTTCGTGTATTATAGTATAAAAAAGATTATATTTGTAGTGTATTAATATAAACAACTGGGAAAATTATGTTTGTAAAAGAAACGTTTATTGCGACTATCGATGTGCTTCAAAAGCAGTATGAGTATGACCTGAGTTATGCTACTCTTTTAGAGCGGGTTATTAATGCTGAGGGCATCCCACCTTACGACAATAGTCATTTGACAAATCACCTTTTTACTTTATTGCAGAATCAGTTCCCTCCGTTGAATGGTCAATGCGAGATTGAACGTTTTTGCTATGAGCTTCATTTTGGGTTCTTTGGTGGTAAGGCTGTCCTGACTGCTGAGGATCTTTGGGATTCATTGCATAGTTCTGAACGTCTTGTTTATCCTGAGGGGTAATGGGCCGTGGCGGCAAAAATAAGGAAACCGTTTTCTTGAAGGGGTGTGCCGGGAAGGTCCAGCATAAAACCCAATTATCCGCCGAGTTTTACCTACACAACATAAACAGTGAGAAACACGCTGAAATTTACAATTGTACCCAATGTGGTTTTTTCCATATAGGCACGATTGATAAGAACAAGACAAAAAAACCAATACGGAATAACATATTAAACTGGGAAAATGAATACAAAATCAGAGTCAGAAAAATGCGATATTAAGCAGGTTCCTTTGTCGGAGCTTCAGAAGCAATATATCAAGCACGTGGAGACCGGCGCAATCTTCCATGTACTCCAAGACATCAAAAAGGAAAGAAACGTCTTCCTGCGCTCCAAAAACTCCTACAAGGGCCTTGACAAAATCAAACTGCAACAGGGTATTGTGGATGGGAAATGGTCCACTCCAAACGAGCACGAACTCAGAAAGCACATCGGACTGGAAAATGCTTATTACCAGGAGCTGACTTACCGGCTATTGAAACGCGTCATGTTCACCCAGCTGCTATTGGAGCTGGACAATGAACTGATGAAGGACTATTCGGATGATAAGTATATGCATGGGCTGCTTACCCGTTGCGAGAAACAGTTTGAGCGCCTGGTGAAGGAAGAGTATCCGAAGCTGTATGCCATCAACAAGGAAATGATGATGAACTTCTTGAATTGTATTGATGAAGTTGTAGGTAAAATAGCCAAGCTACAGGTGCATGAGTTCGTGATTGTCAATAAGCTTATGGATGATTTCCTTGCGGACCCGGAGGCACATACTCCGGAAACGATTGAACTTGATAAAATCGACTCTCATGCCCAGTAAAGAAATTGAAGCAATTCCATCTGAAGTAATAGAGGTTTGGGCATACCAAAACTATTCAAAATACGTCGGAATGGAAACTTACAAAAAAATTGAAGCAACTATAAAAAAATATCCTGAGTATTTTCCTTGGGAAACGAAATACAATTCTATTTCAACCGAGGTCCATAAAAAATATCAAGAAGAAGCATCTAAACTATATGATGAATTTCATGTAAAAAGCGGAGAAGGAATAAAACAAGGAGAAGGGTTGGTGTCTTATATACATAGAATGCAGGAAATAGCAGAAAAACAACCAAAGAAAAATTTGATTGATGTAATAAAAGAAATTGGACAGAGAGAAATGAAATACAAAACTGCTAAGAAAAAGTTATGGGGTTCTCATTACCAAAAATTCGGTCTAAAATGCCCTTTTTAAAATGAACGCATCCAATGGCATATACGTAACACTCGGCGCGGCACAGCTTAAAGAAAAGCCGTACAGGCAGCAACTCAAGAACTTTGAGATTTCTGACGGAGAGCGGGCGTTTTTCTGCTGGCGGTTAAAGAACCGGCCGAAGCGTGAGTTTGTAGATGTGTTCATTGTCATTGCGAATAAGGTTCGGTTCCGGGCCAAGTTCATTGGCTATGATGATCGTGGAGAGATAACGTTTTTGGATGGTGAGACTATGGCATCTGACAACTGGCTGCAGTTGATAGATTTCGTTAAGCTGCCGAAGCCGTACCAGGAAATGAAAGGATTTCAAGGATTTAGATACAAAGAATGAGAAAATCGAAAGACAGAGAAAAAACATTTTGGTATTTCCCAACTCGGGCTAAGAATGATACAGCGCGTCACTGGTTGACATTGAAAGACCATTTTGTACATGAGGTAGGAAAATTGAAGGTGATTTCCTTCGGCAATGACGATGTGGTAGTGGTAAATGAGGAATCATTGAAAATTCACTTTTTCGAATCGGAACAGGAAGCTATGGATTTCTGTCTTGATGTTTATCCGGAGACCAAAGAAATGAAACAAGGTGAATTATTTTAAATATGGCAAAAATCGATTACATATCCGGCACAGAAGAAGCATACGTAATGGATGGTAGAGTTGCCTTGGAGCTTGTATGGGATACTTCCTATCCAAAATCGTACCTGGTAAAATTCAAATGCGATCCAGAAAGAGAATTGGTTGTGCCAAAATCGTTATGCGAGTTACAGGTTATTCCGGATGGAACCGGTTATCACAAAAGAATGTTGATTGTCCAGAAATGGTTTTTGGATAAAAACAATGTAAAATATAAATAAAAATGGTAACACTGTATAGAAAGAAACCGGTAGTTATTGAAGCTATTCAATGGAATGGTAACAACGAGATTGAAATAATGAATTTCGTTGGTAAAACGCTAAAAGTGAGTAAGCCTCCTGAAAAAATGCATCATGATGTAGATGTTCCTGCATCAGCTTATTCATTAGTAATTCCAACACTTGAAGGAGACATGACCGCTACGCTATTTGACTTCATAATCAAAGGAGTTAATGGTGAATTCTATCCATGTAAGCCTGATATTTTCGAAAAAACGTATGAAATACCATGGTAGATGCAGCTAAAATAAAAGAAGATGTAGAAAAAGCTTTGGGTTACAAAACTGAATTTTGGTTTGGTTTTGATAACCAAAATAGGCTTTGTTTTAGTAAACATCCAAATAATTATAACGACAACATAATGAATACTCATGGTTTTCATACAGGTATTGGAGCAGAAAAAGACTACTTAAAATGTATAGATCAGATAGCGAACAGAATTAAAACAATAACATGAAATATTACTTAGGCATTGATCCAGGAAAGCAAGGTGCGTTTGTTGTAATCGACGAAAACTCAACTGTTATTGAAAAGATAGGTACACCACTTATTGGTAAGGAATATGACAGACAAGGAATAATTGCTATTCTAACAAAATATCCATATCATAAAATTGGACTTGAAAACCCATCTGTAATTTTTGGTATTGGAAAAAGTGCTGTTGCTTCATTATCACATTGCGTTGGTTTATTGGAAGGAATGATGTTAGGATTAAATTTATCTCATTTAATGATTCAACCAAAAGAATGGCAAAAAGAGTGTTGGAAGCATGTTAAAACGCAGAAAAAACCTGACGGAAAAGCAAATGATACAAAAGCTACTTCAATAATAGCTGCTGTTAATTTGTGGCCAAAAGAAAACTTCAAATTAACGAATAAAGGCGGTGTTTCTATAAACCATAATGAAGGAATGGTTGATGCTGTTTTAGTTGCAGAATATGTACGTAGAATGTTTAAATAATTGAATTTATGTCAAAGCCAACACTACAAGCAGTAAAGAGGCATTTTAAAAATGCCCAGGAAGTCCGATGCGTGAAAACCGGTATTTTGATTGACATTGGACTGGCGGCCGACCCGTATTTCCACAAAGGAATTTACACTATCGGCAATGGAGTGATTGCCTTATGGTTTGAAGATCGTTTCGCCGAAATCACCAAGCGGAAAAAAAGCGCTAAGTGCCAGTGCGAGAACTGTAATTGTGAGGAAAAGAAAAAAATTGTGAAACGCAATTTAAAGAAACAATGAAAAAACTGATTCAAACACGGATACATAATCCACCTATTACCGTTGGGAACTGTTTTCCCACCGTGATTGCTTGCTTTATGGATTTGGATTCTCCGGAAGATGCGTTCCAGGTACAGGAAATTTATAAAACGGATGAAAACTATATTGACAAGCTTCTTGAATGGCTTAACGCCAGAGGGTGGGATTTAGGCTCTTTGGGAGGACATTTGGACACGGACGAGTATTATTTGGTAAGTGGGAAAAGTCCAAGAAACCCAGACGTTTATCACATCTGTATTTATCACAAAGGTAAATTATGGCACGATCCGCATCCTGATGGAACAGGAATAACAACGGAAGAATATTTTGAATACTTAGAAAAAACATCATGAAATACTTTTTAGATACCGAATTTTTAGAAGGGCAGCAAAGAAAAAGAATCTTCGGAGTTCCTGCATTGGAATTACGTTGGGATGAAACCGGTCATGCTGAAATTTATAAGCCATACACAAAACCGACAATTGATTTAATTTCCATCGGAATTGTAGCGGAGGATGGCCGGGAGTATTATGCTATTTCGAAAGACTTCAATTTAAAAGAGGCTTGGAATAGGTTTCAATTAAAGGCAACTATCATTCCTCTTGGTAATATAAAAAAAGAAGGACCGGGAGTTGCAAAAGTCTATTGGCTTCGTGAGAATGTTTTGAAGCCAATTTTCAAAGACATGCTTCATGGTATCAATCCTGCCAAACATGATATATTTAATTCAGAATTGAAAGAATTCAATTATAGAAACTTCAACAAACTTCTTAGTTTGTATGGAAAAACCAACAAACAAATCGCTGAAGAAATTAAAGCCTTTTGTATAGTAAATAGCTGGCATACATCAACATATTCGAGAGAACAGCCGTTTGGGTTTACCAAATCAGTAAAAAAGTATTTCAATTATGAAGAGGCTTTGCAAAAAATGGAAAACATAAAAAATGATTATGTGTCTAATGGAGCTTATGATTTGAGTGCAAGGCTGATAGAAGAAAAAGATTATCCAGAATTCTACGCATACTACGCTGATTATGATTGGGTAGTGTTTTGCTGGTTGTTTGGAAAGATGATTGATTTACCAGCAGGATTCCCTATGTATTGCCGGGACTTAAAACAGGTTTTAGACGAAAAGGCTAAATTGAAAATTCAAGATTATTGTTTTGGAGATACTGAAGAAGAAAAGAATAGGATGATTGACAGAAGTATTCCTGGTCAAGTAGAAAGTTTTAAAACTTTTAAAAATTATCCACAGCAAGAAAACGAGCACAATGCTTTATCAGATGCCCGCTGGAACAAAAAACTTTACGAATTTTTAAATAATTTATAAAATATCATGGAATATACAGAGCACATGAAGAGATTATTCCTTGCAACATCTGGGATTTTGGAAGGGAATGTATTTACTTTAAACGAGAAGCATAGTGCAAAACAAGGCGATCCAATTAAAGTGACGGATGGTAGGGAGGAAACAAGTGGTTTCGTATCCAAAATTATAAGTGACAATATTATTGAAATTAAATTTTCAGGAACTATTGAACTGAATAGGAAATGCTCAATCATTATTGATTATTCTTCACGTTCAGGCAAAACAACCCGTATAGTTGATCGCTGCATCCAAGAGTTCTTCACTGCTGGTGTAACGTACGTTTATGAAGGCCGTGATGAAGAAATTAAGAAAATGAGAAATGACTATGTTTTCAGAATATTCTGCAAGCGTTTAGAAAGCGAACACCAAGGTGTTAAATATAATTTCATCTACGGGATATTCGATGGTATTTCGTGTTACAAAGTAGAGCAACATAACCTTTAAAAATCATAATTATGACACTCATTAAAAAAACAACCTGTATTTTGTCACAGGAGCAGATTGGTGAATCCAATACATCATTTCCTATAGAAAAAACTGTAAGGTATTATTTTCTTGGAATGCTTGTCTTCACTTCAACAATAAAACAACAACAAAATTAAAATCACATGGAAATAAATAAATTAGCAGAGTGTTTTTCTAAATCAGCAACTCCGATCATAATTATTTGTGATATTGAAAACGCCAGAAGAATGTTAGGGGAATTAAATGCCGCTACTATAAACAGCACCAACTATGGTGAATTCAAAAACGATAAAAAACCCGATATCAATTGTATGTCTGTTTTAGTTGACGGTAAAACCATTCATTTCGTGGACACTAAAGACACTGAAAAATTCTGTAAGCTAACATTGGAATCATGAAGGTCATAGGCAAAAGAGTATTGGTTGAGAAAATAGTTCCGGCGGAAAAAACTGCCGCCGGAATATTTATTCCCATTGCCAATCAGAAGCAAAATGAAGGTATTGTGTTGGCTGTTGGAGATAAAACGAAATACATCAAGGTTGGAGACAAAGTACGTTATTACCAGCATGCCGGTGTTTATGTAGAGCATGATGGAAAAGAATGTTTATTTTTACATGAGGAAAATGATATTGAGCTTGTGCTATGATAGAAATTGAACTGGACATACTTTGGAATACGCAGGAAACGCAGAATAAAATTCTGGCGGGTATTGAGAGCGAATTGAAAGATTGTGTTATTAAAAGACATACGTTTTATTTAATTGCCCATATTCGTCCTTTTGACGAGCAATTCTGTGAAGTTGTTTCAGATGGCCAGATATATATCGTAAATGAACCTTACGAATCGGTACAGGCTAAAATACGCGAACGATTACTTTTTAAATGGAATTAACTATGGAAACAGATAAATATTATACTCCGGAAATTGAAGAATTTCATGTTGGTTTTGAATATGAAAATCAACATGACAGGCATCATATTTTTAATTGGGAAGATAAGGTATTTAAAAAATCTTCAAAGCTATCAAAGATAAAACAAAAGCTCCTTGAAAATAAAATCCGAGTGGCATATCTTGACAAAGAAAATATCGAAAGTTTAGGATGGATTCAAAGGGATTACGATACTTATGATATTGAAGGATATGCTTTAGAACTTAACAATGAATACCATACTTATATTTATCAAACAGGACCACATAACGGGACTGTTTTCAAAGGTATAATTAAAAATAAATCGGAACTAAAACGTTTGATGCAGCAATTGAAAATACAAAATGCTTAAAAAAAAAGGATAAACTATCTTACGAAAGATGTCTCGGAGAGTTATAACCAAGAGTTAGAGCTGCTGAGACATGCTTCTGTTACGGTAGAATGTGCTTTCGTCAAGCGTTATTTTTCATCAATTCTTCTGCTTATGAAGCTGTCCAGGTCTGAACGTATTTTTTTGGATTTCGTCAGTGAGGAAATGGACGACAATAATTTAATCACCAATAGCTTTCAGATTCGTGATAGGTTCAATTTTTTACTAAAAAAAGTTGGCCAGGATTCATATTCGGATAGTACTATCCACAAATGTTTTAATGGACTTACCGAGCATCACCTGCTTTACAAAATCAAAGGCCGGGGATTGTACCAGGTAAGTCCATTATTTTTTTACAAAGGCTCGGAGGAAGATCGGGCCAAGCTAATCCGGAAAAATTTGGAATTGATCAACAAGGAGCCAATAAATAAATTCAGGCGTGATTTGATTACAGGAAAAGCTTCTTCTTTGTGGCTGGAACCTCCTGCTGATTCAACTTCTTGATTAAATCCATACTTCTTTTTTCAAGTGAGTTGGCGGTATTTTTTGCCATTGGATTGACCTGGTAACTCTCAGGTATCTTTTTCTCTCCGGATAAACAATGATAGGTGTGTTTTACGATTTCTTGGGCCGACCGGCTAAGTTTATAAAGGTGTTTTCCGCGGTTTTCTCCACTTACAGCAATTACTACATGGCCTAATTCCATTAAATGCTTCACACCACGGTAGCGAAATTGTCGCGGGGCTATTTGGTAATCCTCCCGGGTAAAATATTGCATTGGAAACAGGAATAGCAGCAATTCAAAAAGGTGATAGTCAATTTCATACCGTTTTTGGATATACTGACGGGTTACAATCAGGTTCTGCAGTATATCATACCCGTCATAGAATTGTATATACCGTTGCTTGGTGTATTTTGAAAGTTTAGCGGTACCATTATTGTTTTTATTCAGCACTAAATTTTTCTTTAGTATCAATTCTTTAGCGCCTTCCGGCAGTCTGTCTAAGAATATCGGATTGCTTTTCCTTGTATATTTTTTCGGTGCCATAGTTTATATTTAGTATAATACAAATTTATACTAAAATATAATTACTATAAATTAAAATTATATATTTGTGGTATTGAATAGTTAAAATCTATTTTGTATCCAAAAAATGGCAAAAGTTAGCAATAAAAATGTATATCCAGACGATCCGAATATATCGATGCTCGATTATTTACTCGGAACGAATGCTAATAATTCCAAGAGGACTAATAGTTATCCGGTACAGGGGTTAGCCGATTTAATACTCGCCTATGTTCAGGAAAACGTTGATGCTTTAGACCAAGACAATCACTTTAGATATGTTCGTGAGAGTTTAATCATAGGCAACAATAAGGACGAAGATTTATCTACAGTTGAAGCTATAGAAGCAGCAATATTGGTAGCCATTAACCAATATCTGGAAATTACAGACCTAGAAGTTTCAGAAAAAGATCTGATTGTTTTTGAATTTAGGATTACACAATACGGACCATTCACTACCCACTCCAGAAAATATCTGTTTCCACACATGCTTGGAAAAGGCATTTACGCACCAATGCATGACACTTTTACAGCGGAAATGTTATCACTAGTTTTCGTAGACAATCTTTTCTACCAGGCGTTGCCTGAAGATATAGAATCGAATGTGAACAACGTTGTGTTTGATTTGGGAGATATAACCGGCGAAAACTTCCTTGATTATATAAATACCGTACCCAGTCTTTATCCAGAAGGGTATCCATTGATTGACAACACCAAAATTTACTATTTCAAATGGGTTGATGATGATGTAACGTATATGTACTATTTTGATGAAGAGAACTCATTGAATAGTTACGGTACCTATGGAGTTGGTGGAGATTTTATTTTCGTAATAACTGATCTGGTATTGTTTTACAATAGCGACAACCCGGTTGCGCCGGTACCGGCTATTACTAAAACCTCACAATTGATTAATGATGGTTCAGACGGTTTAGATACTTATGTTGAAAATACAGAATTAACTACGGCTTTATCGCTTAAAGCGGATTTAGTCGGAGGGAAAGTTCCTTCAGCACAATTACCATCTTATGTTGATGATGTAATTGAAGTGGCAAATTTTGCATCGTTACCAGTTACAGGAGAAACCGGTAAAATTTATGTAACCATAGATACAAATAGGCAATATCGTTGGAGCGGGTCAGTATATGTGATTTTCAGTTCAGGAATAACAATAACTTTAAAAACTATTACTTCTGCCAATATAGCTACTCAGGATATAACAGGACTTTTACTCTATGTGAATTCAGCTGCCAGTTATTCAATAGCTTTTAATGAAACTGTTAAATACCACGTTACTGACACCGGACAAATATTTGAATTATTGGTAAATGGAGTTTCGGTTGGAAGCGGCCAACCTGCTTTAACAAGTAGTCAGGTTTTAATAATAAAAAGAGGATTCGTAGGAATTAAACAGGGTGATTTTTCCATTCTTACACACGCGACATATTTTGCTCCAAATAAAATAAATCAACCTATTGGTAATGATGTAACTATTGTTGGTACCGCTGACGATAGCGGAACAGGGCCTAATTATGGTGGAAATACTTATGTCAGATGGGTTAGAAGAAGATATGCTTCGTCTGCGTCTGCAGGATCAAATGTTTCAATTTCTACAGGATCTTATAAACCGGTTGATTTAACTTCTTCTGGACAATTCTTTGTAAGCCTTCATGTTGGAAATGAAGATGCCTCAGCTGTAAGTAATGGAAGAACATTTTTTGGCTGTTACTCTACAGGATCGTCTATTGGAAATGTTGATCCTTCAACAGCAACAGATTTGTTTGGACTTGGGAATGATGGAGCAGATGCAAATATGCAAATAATGCATAATGATAGTTCAGCAGGTTCTACAAAAATAAATCTTGGCGCCAGTTTTCCTGCCAATACAGTGAGTTCAGATCATTATTTGTTTCAATTCTGGAAATATTCAGGAAGCACAACTATAAATTATAGGGTTCTTAATATACATAATAGTGCCGAAGTTTTTGGTTCTGTAAATATAAATATGCCTGTATCCGGATATTATTTTGTTGTGATTCAAAGAAACAATAATTCAACAGCCGCTGCAGTAAGGTTGTCAGCTTCTCATATAATAGTATCAGAAAACAGGTAAGCTATGTATAAGGTAAGTAGATGCTCTAATAAAATATTGAATACTCAAACAAATGAAATTTTTGAGTATGATGATTCCATTCTGGAATATATTGAATATTCTATTTGGTTTAATCAAGGGAATCTTCCTGAATATGTTGATTTTTTTGATGGAGAATCAGATTTTGAAAAAGCCAAAATCAAGATGCAACAACTTCAACAGGTTGTTACAGATTTACGCATAAAAGCAAAAGGCGCAGCCATTGGGAAGAAAGGAACAAATGCTTATATAATTGCGCAGGTTGAGTTTTACGAGATTAAAAATGAGCAATGCTTAAACCCAAATAATTCTGAAGAAGTAGAGGATTTATTACAAAATGAAGCAGATGAATTTGGCATTACGTTAGAGCAATTTAAAGCCCTGGTGATTTACAGATATAATGAGGCTAAAGAAAAATACAACCTTTTTATGAGAATGATTGAGCGTTGCCGAACAAAAATTCAGACGCTTATTGAAAATCATAATTGGGAAAATGTTGAAACAGCATTCGAATTTGTTTCGACATTGAATAATGCCGATCAGGCCCAAGGAATTATGGACGACATTTTAAATTTATAAACCATGTTAGGAAGCCATACAAAAATATTTAATGAACTCACGGATTTACAACTTGATAATCTACGAAGCCGAATGGATATGCTTTTAATAGCCAAAGGATATAATGAGTGTGAAATTGATGTTTATAAAAAAGCTTTTGATTATTTCACTGCATTCAAGCAGAATTTCGATGGTGCCACAATTGTTAAAGATTTGAAAGATGTTGGTCCTCTGGATATTGATGCTATGCTACATGATTACCAATACTTGGTTTACAATGTGTCCTCAAATTTTTACACAAAATGGAAAGCAGACTGGCTATACGCTAAAGGGCAGGAGAGAAAAGGAAAAGGACAATACAGTGCATTCAGCCGGTTCATTGGATTAACTATCATCGGAATAGGCTTTGTTCCTTATTCCAACTTGAAGCACGGGAATGTACAATCAATACAAGAGAATGAATTTTTAAAGGATTATAGAACTTTAATAAACAACTAAACAAAATACAGTCATGAGCCTTAAACAACGTAGAGAAATAGCATATTGGTTTATGCTTTTAGTAGGAATTGTATTAATGACAATACAATTGATAAAGTATTACAACGACGAGCTGCAGTACACAACCGGAGAAATGATAATTAATGTCATTTCTGTTGCATTGATGCTGTTTCCTCGCTTCATTTTAAATATGGCGGAGAAATTTATTAATTCCAAAAAAGATGAAAACGATGCATAATTTATTTCACCTAATAGATTTGAAATTATCCATTTTCGGAGCATTGTTCCTATTGATAAATGTTTCAGGAATGGAAATTTCGCTAAAAATAATAGGGTCGGTGTTATTCATAGGATATACGGCCAGACGTTGGTATTTGATGGAAAGAAAGGTGAAGGAGTTTAAAAATAAAAACGAAGATGATGAATAAGCTGACAGATTTAGAATTCAAGGAAATCGCTGCTGAATTTGGATTGACCTATGCCCAGGTGAAAGCAGTCGATTCAGTTGAGAGCGGAGGTAAAGGTTTCGATGAAACTACTGGTAAAATCCTGATCCAGTTTGAACCATCATGGTTTAAGAGAAAATCTCCGTATACACCTTCTGGGAAGTGGTCGTTGAATGGAGTTGAACGCCAGAAGCAAGAATGGGAAGCTTTCAATGATGCGTTTTCCAAAAATGCAGATGCAGCCATGGAGAGCACTTCCATCGGTCGTATGCAGGTAATGGGATTCCATTGGAAGTTACTTGGATTTGAATCAGTTGGAGCTATGTGGGATTACGCCAAAGAGTCCGAGGCAAATCAATTGCGCCTGGGCTTGATGTTCATCAAATCGAATATCAAAATGTACAAGGCATTGAAAGCAGGTATATGGTGGCAATTCGCTTACTACTACAACGGAGAACAGTATGCGAAATTCAAATACGATAGCCGATTGAAAAAGGCTTATGATTTGAACAACAGAGCTTATATGCAATAGAGATAAGGTGTCGAATTCGACACCTTAAAATATGTTTCCCTTATTCATAAGGTGAACATATTTAAATCACAGTAAAAACAGGAGATTAATCGACTTAAAAATAAAATCATGCAGATCAATTTATCAACATTAAAAGACCGGGCAGTAAGAGTTATCCCTTCCATACTATTGATAGTAGCATTATGCTACCTATTTCAAACCTGTGAAAGCAATAAATCTTACAAGGCAGCTTTGTCAGCTTCCCAGGAAGAAACCAAGCACTTAAAAAATCAATTGGGAAGAATAACCGCTTCACACGAAGTAATTGTTTTCCAGAACAAGGCCCAGCAAAAACAACTTATTGAAAAGGATGCCGAACTAAAGGCAATGGCTAATGAGTTTGCCAACGTAAAATCTACAGTGAAAATAATGACCATTACCAAATTTGACACAATACGTCAAACCTTTGAGGTACCGGTTCCTTTTGATTTTGAACGTATAGGATCAATTGAAAACGAGTGGTACAACCTTGGATATAAAATAAACCAAAACGGACTTGAAATCGAACCGTTTCAAACATGGACTGATATTAATGTGGTTACCGGCTTCAAGAAGAAATGGTTTTTGGGTAAAAAATACTATACAACCGATGTTACTGCCACAAATCCTTTTATAGCAATTCCTGAAGTTAAAAGCACAGAGGTCCAGATACCGGTTAAATGGTACGAAACCACTTTGTTTAAAATCGGTGTTGGAGTTATTGGCGGTTATCTAATTGCAAAGTAATATGAAAGGAATAAACGATTTCATCATCCAGATTAAGGAGCCTTTCAAGGAAAAATTCAAAACCGAAAGCGGGGTTGAATTTTATGGCGATAAACGCTGGATGCCACAGCAGCTGTCAAACCGAATAGGAATTGTAGTAAATGTTCCTTTCGCTTTTAAAACAGAAATAAAGCCGGGCCATGAAGTATTGGTTGATCCTACAATTTTGTATGAGCAGGATTACCATTTGACAGGCGGCGCACAGGAAAGCATATTCCTGGTTGACAAAGCAGAAATGTTGTTCAAAATAAAGCCAAATCTTATTGTGCTGCACCGGGAAAACAACTCGGCTCCATGGAAAGGGCACTTGAATAATGGATTGTTTGAGCAGGTTGAGGCTGCCAAAACAGAACCGGTCAGTTCTTTTTTGATCATTCAGGAAAGCGTTCAAAAGGAATTTGAACATGGAAAAGCCAGAGTAGCTATTGTGAATGATGAATTGAAAGCAGAACCCGGTCAGGTTGTTTTTGTAAAAGAAGAACATGGAATAGAATTTTTCCTTGATGGGAAAAGCTATTGGTGGTACAGAAATGAAGATGTTTTAGCAGCAATAAATTAGGATATGGAACCAAATAAAAGATTACAGGAAACCAGGAGAAAAGAAATTCCTGAAACTATTGCAAAGTACAAGACTTTGATTGATGGTATTTTCACAGAGGTAGCCAAGCCATTTCCGACATTCAAGGATATTAATCTCAAAGACGATGATGGTGATGTTATAAAAGCTATCACTGCAGAGGAACAATTATACAGCTTCATGTTAATGCGGGAAAAAGCAATTGACCATGCCGACAGAATGCTGAATAAGATCAATGAATTGGAATTGGAGCTTTATGCTCCTGAATTATTCCAAGCATTAAAAAATGAAAAGGTTGAGGAAACCACCTTAAAACAAGAGCCTCCTAAAAGAAGAAATATTGCCAAAGAAAAAGCTGAAGCTAATAAACAACAATGATATTTTATTTAGGACATAAGGTAGATGAAGTTATAGACAATAAAACCAGGATTATGCGAAACAAAGCAAAATCTTGGAAGTATGGCTATGACCAATCTATTGACACAGTCATAATTTCCAAAGATGGTACATTAGGAGAAGTGTACTATATGAACGGATTAAATGTAGGGTTACCGGAAAAACCGGACCATAAAGAAATAGTAAATTGGGATAAAACAAGAGTTAATCAAAAGTTCGAAAGAGAGCCTCTTCCAGAAGGATTGAATGAAGACACCCAATATAATGCGGAATACGAAGATTATATTAATCTCCAATGGAAACGAAGAAATGAAGGAATTTGGATTTATTTAAATGGAATTCCTCTTTATATAACCAACACATATTGGTTTTTTATCCAATGGTTTAATGAAACTGGAAGATATCCAAGATTCAGGGTAATCCAGAGTGAATTGATGATTTATTGGGCAGCATGTGTAGCAGATGATCGTTCATACGGAATACAGTATACTAAAAACAGACGTTTTGGATGGTCGGCCCTTTGTATAAATGATGATTTAGAAGAGGGGACTAAAAATGAAAACAAAAATATTGGTATGATTTCCAAGAAAGGAAAGGATGCTAAGAAAATGTTCAACAGAATGGTTCGTGCTTTTAAGAGATTACCGTGCTTTTTTATGCCTGTATTTGACGGACAGACAACTCCAAAAACAGAACTCATACTATCTGAACCTTCCAAAAAGCGTAAAGCCGGAGAAAAAATATCTCAAGGAGAAGGTCTTGATACTGTAATTAGCTGGCACAATACCGAAATGAATGCGATGGATGGGGAAGAAATATTCCGTTCAGATTTGGATGAAACAGGAAAATTTCCGCCAGATGTACCTTTTGATGAATATTGGCCGATTGTAAAAACCTCTCACAGGTTAGGAAGCAATATCGTTGGAAAATCAAAGGTCGGGTCTACTGTCAACGCTATGAAGAAAGGTGGAAAAGGCTTTAAAATGGTATGGGATGATAGTAATCCATTGGAAAGGAATAAAAATGGTCAAACAAAATCAGGACTTTATAGGATTTTTATTGCGGCTAAGTATTGTCTTGAAGGGTTCTTTGATGTTTATGGATTCTCAATTGTGGAAGACCCAATAGAGCCTGTAATTAATGATTTGGGTAAGCCTGTTAAAATTGGAGCTGCTACATTCCTGAAAAATGAATTAGAAGCATTAAAAAACGAACCTGAAAAAGCCTACGAGTTCCAGCGTCAGTTTCCGGAAACAGAGCGTGATGCTTTTAGGGATGAATCAAGTGATTGCTCGTTTAACTTAACGAAGATTACAGAGCAATTGGACCACAACGAAGAAGAATTAGACGACAATGAAATTGAGACAGGAAATTTCACATGGAAAGATGGAATGCAGGATACAGAAGTTATTTGGAGACCAGATCCTAAGGGTCGCTTTTGGATAGCTAAAGGATGCCATCCTTCACCTGATTTTCGAAATAAAAAAGAAATGAAAATGATTAATGGTGTTTTGGCTTGGGCACCTTTAGCTGGAAATATAGGCGCTGGTGGCGTTGACCCTTACAATAGAAGCAAAACGGTAGACGGAAGAGGGTCGCTAGGATCAATACATATTTCAACAAAAACGAATACTAGTCATTTGCCTAATGAAGCGTTTATTGTAGAATATATTGATAGACCTGCAAAGGTTGAATTATTTTATGAAGACGTATTAATGTGCCATGTGTATTTTAGTATGCCTTTTTTACCAGAGTTATCCAGCGAAAAATTTTCTACATTTTTTGTTGAAAGAAAATACAGACACTTTGTTTTGAACAACCCTTTCAAAAGATGGGACGAATTAAGTGACACAGAAAAGACATACGGTGGTGTTCCACCTCAAGACGCTAAAATTGGAGAACAACAGTTTTATGCCATTGAGTCTTATATTGAAGATTATCTTGGCGTTTCTCGCGATGAAAGTAAACGCCCTATTGGAGAAATGGGATATATGGTCTTTTGCAGGACAATAACCCAATGGAAAGACGTAGATCCTCAAGCTAGAACAAAGTTTGATGCTTATATATCTTCTTCATTATCCAGAATTGCTAATCAAAGAAGAGCTTTTACTCCGCCGCCGCCGCCTGCAGAAAAATTAATACCATTTGATACATTTAATAACGAAGGTTCAATTTCATCAAGATAAACACTATGGAAACTACAAAGAAAAAAGTCAGACCAAATCCTTTAGCAACTTTTGAAGAAAAAAAGGAGCCTTCGTATGGGCTACAAATAGCCGAATACATTTCAAGGGAATGGTTCAACGGGACCTTTATTGGCAGCGGATGCCAATTTATGGGCCGAAGAAATTGGGTTGAAAATAAAAGACTGTATGCCCGTGGCGAACAGGATACAAAGCAGTATAAAAATGTTGTGGCCAGACAGCAATCCGACTTAAGTTACTTGAACCTGGATTGGCGGCCAATAAATGTTTGTGAGAAATTCTGTAACATTGTTTCCAATGGTATAAGCGAGGAAAATTATCGTTTGGATATCCGTGCTACTGACCGTTTCTCTTTGTTGGAGAGAAAGAAAAAAGTTGACGAGCATATAAAAAACATGATTTCCATAAATATTGTTGAGAAGGCTAAAAAAGAATTAAATCTTGATATAGCGCCAAAAGGATTTGTTCCGGAAGACGAAGAGGAATTAAAATTTGTCACTGAAATTAAAGACCGGCCAAAAGCGGAAATAGCCGAAGAAATCACAATCGATTATGTAAAAAAAATAAACGACTGGAAAAACATTAAAGACCAATGCGATAAGGATATTGTTGAGGTAGGATTGATGTGTGCCCAGGTTTATACAGATCCGTTAAACGGAATTTCTTTACGATATGTTGACCCGGAAGAAGCTATTCACAGTTATGTAAAGAAAAACGATTTTTCTGATTGTTTCTACTATGGTTATGTTGATTCAATCACATTGTCCGATATCAGACGAGAAGGTAATTATGATGATGTGAAATTGCGTGAAATTGCCAAAGCGTATGGCCCATCAAATAACATGAATGATATTGATTTCGCAAGATGTGTGATGGACGATATTATAGACATAAAGCTCAATGTATTGCGATTTGCTTGGAAAACTACCAAAACATTATCTTATAAAAAATATATGCCGAAGGGTAATCCTGATGGAAAACCAATAAAAGTAGCAAGACGTTCAGATAATTGGGAAGTTCCGGAAGAAGGAGCAAAAAGCAAGTTATCAAAAACATACGATACCTGGTTGGAAGGAGTGCATATTATTGGTACCCAAGAAATATATGGGTATAAGGAATGTGAGAATATCGTAAAAGATGAAATGAATAAGGTAAAGCCACCTTTTGTTTTCAGAGCTTCTGCTATTTATAAAAACAGGCTTCATTCTTTTTTGAGCAATATTGAAGCTTTATGCGACCAAATGCAATATGCCCATTTAAAAATACAACATTTGATGGCTGAGTTAACGCCAGATATGAAGACTGTAGATTTAGACCAATTAGCCGATTTGTCCTCTGATACTAAAGGAGAAGCTAAACAAGAAACATGGAAAACAGCCTTAACAATTATGGCAGTAAAAGGAGTAATATTTACCAAGCGTGTAGATATGGGAGAAATGGGTATAAAAGATGGAACAGCTGCCCGACCTATGCCAATTGCCCAAGGATCTTCTTTGGGAGCATTACTAAATGTTTGGGCCCATTATTACAATCTGCTTCGAGAAACTACAGGTATTAACCCGGCACGTGACGGTTCTCTTCCTGCAGATGCTCTTCTTGGTGTTAATCAAATGGCCCAGCTGGCATCCAATACTGTTACAAAACATATTGTTGATGCCGCAAAAGACTTTGATAAAACCATTTGTGAGATTATATCTATCCGATTGAAATCTATATTCACATACAAAGGCGGTGAAAATATTGTGGAAATGTATAAAAGATCTGTTGGAAAACACAATATCGAAGCTATGGAAACCATGAAAAACCGTCACTTGTATGATTTCGGTTTTACAATTGAAATGGTTCCAACTAAAGAAGAAATGGCAGAGTTCAAAGAAGATTTGGCTCTTGCAATGAAAGAAGGCACAATTGATGTTGAAGATAAAATTGAAGCACAAAGCCTTGCCAAGGTAAATGTTAAATTGGCAACCGAGTACTTGAAGTTTATCAGAAAAATACGCATCAAACGCCAGATGAAGGAAAAACAGGATCTTATTGCTGCACAAACCCAAGCCAATATCCAGTCTTCCGAAGCTAATTCTGTAGGAAAAGTTAAGGCTTACGGCCTTCAAAAACAAATTGATATGGATGTTGAATCAAGAATGTCCCAAATCAGGGTTGCCGAGAAAGCAGCAATGCAACAAATTGAAGCTCCTGTTAAAGATAAAGAGTTCCAGCAAGATGTTTACATAAAGCAATTGGAAACAGCCACTGCGTTTAATTTAAAAAAGTATACTGAAGACGCAAAAGATTTGAGGATTGACCAGCAAAGTACAAATCAAAGTAAAATACTGGATCAGAGAACTAAAGATACTGGACCTATTGACTTTAAAAATCAATTTGAATTTGATGATATCAATGTATAATGTAATTTGTATTTTAGTATAAATTTGTTTATATTTGATTTTTATTAATTAACACTTAATTTTTGTATTATGAAAAAAGCTTTGTTAGCCTTCTTATTGTTGGCGTTTATTTCGGTTGGTTTCTCGGCTACGGTCAAAGCACCTGTTGAAAAACAGGTGAAAAAGGAGTTTGTAAAAGTATCTGAAAACATTGTTTGCCCTGTGGTATTCGTCCAATTCAGCGAAGGTGTTTTTAAGGACAAAAGTCCTGTTTTGTCAAGGTATGTCAAGGAAAAAACCCAGGATAAATTTGATAAAACACTCGCTAAAAATGGGATTTACAAATACGGCCGCTATTGGAACCGGTTTAATCACAACAGTATGTTGCTTAGGAAGAAAAATAGGGTTTCTGTATAAAAATATTGAACCCCAGAAATATGAAAGACCGGACTTAAAATCCGGTCTTTTTTATGCAAAAAATATTATACCAAATTTATACTTAATATAAATAATATTTATACATTTGTACAAATCAATAAATATTATTTATCATGGAGATTGGGGAAAACTATTTATCATTAATCAATTCCGAAGGAAGCGGTGAAGGAGCTGGTGCAGCCAATGAAGGAGGCGATAACAATAATGGCGAAGGCGGAGCTGGTGACAATAATCAAGGTGGAGAAGGAGCCGGAGGTTCCGCGTCAGAAGGCGGTGAAGCCGGTGATGGTTCTGGAACTGGTGGAGAAGGAGGTGCTGCTTCCGGACAAGCTACAGGTGATGATGGCGCTTCTGGTGAAGGAGCAGGTGCTGGTACGGTTGCTTCTGATGATTATGACGATTCCAAAGTATTAGATTTCTTTCTTAAAAAAGGAAAAACAATAGCCTCAATTGATGATTTATTTAAGGAACCTGAACCAAAAACAGTAAATCCTTACGAGAATATTTCTGCTAAAGCAAAAGGATTCTTGGATTACCATACTGAAACCGGCCGGGATATTGAGGACTATCAAAAATTACAGCAAGATATTTCAAAAATATCTGACCTTGATTTAGCCAGAGAACGTGTTAGACAAGATACAGGAAATACTTTCACAAACGAACAGATTGATTCGTATTTGGAGAAAAAACTGCAAATAGATTTATCTGATTTGGAAAATCTTGATATAGCAGATCAAATTGAATTACAAGCTTATGCAAAATCTGTAAGAGAACATAAAATTGCAGAGCAAGAAAAATATAAGGAACCTATTGTTTCAAATAATCCTGGTAAAGAAGCCCCTATCATCGGTGATGATATGATTCGATTAGAATCAGGAGAGGTTATGAAAAAAGAGGTTTATGAAAAAATATTGTCTGACCGACAAAATTATTTGGATGGATTAAAGAATTCTGCGGATAAAATCACGGGTTCTTCATTCGAAATAAAGGTTGATGATAATGGAACTGAAAAAGTGTTGGCTTACAGTTATGATTTTTCGAAAGAAGACAAGCAGGAAATGTTGGCTTCCGCAGAAGATTTGTCAAATACTGTGAAAACGTTGTTTCAGACCGAAGAAGGATTTAACCACCCAGAACTTGTAGAAGGAATGTTTTGGTTGAATCGAGCAAAAAGGGAAAAAGCCATTGCGGCCATAGTTCACAAAGCGTTAGCAGAACGCACAGAAGAACTAATGAAAGTAGAAGGCAACATTAATTTAGGTGCGAATCCGGATCTTCCAAAAGGAAAAGATGGAAAGAAAATTGTACCTATTCTACAAAATGACGGATTTGGTGTTACAGGTAATTTTTAATTAACACTAAATTTTTTTCAAGATGGCTTTTGATTTAAGAACAAACAATCTTACTGGCGTATCTGTTATAGATCAGCCAGGTGGTGTTACTGCCCAGAACGAAAACTTTATCGAGTTATACGACTATGCGCAGCAATACCAGCCGGAATTAATCCCACAGTTACACATGCGTAACGGATTGGGTAAAATTACCGGATTTATACGTTTGACAGGTTCTGAAAGCACTTACAAAGCAGATACTATCAATCACATGGAACAAGGACGTTTACACAACGTACTTAAAAATGTGGTTGTAACAACACCTGCTGGAAGTACTTCAGTATTTACCTCTCCAACGGCTCACGGACTAAGGGTTAAAGACGTTATCAAAATTTCCGATGGAATTGTTGAGCGTCAGGCGACTGTTAGTGCTATTGGTTCAACAACTGTGTTTACAGCAACGAATGATGCTACAGGTAACTACGGATTTGCGGCCAATGTAACAGTATTGGCTAACTTCTCTAACCGTCACGCCAAAGGTAGTGATCAGTTTGATGAAGGAAGAAACTGGAACCCAACACAGTATATCAACTACACTCATATCCTTAAAGAAACATACGATGTTTCTAAATCGAATATGGTGCATAATTCATGGGTAGAGACTCCAAGTGGACCAAGATGGTTCAACTTTGAAATGGAGAGAACTTCTACTTTGTTTGACAACTTAGCCGAGTTGACACATATTTTCCATGAAAGAGCTACTGCTGCTTCTGCTTCTGTAGGTGCCGGTTTCGAAAAAGGTATGAAAGGTGTTGTACAGCAAATTGAGGAAAGAGGTAATATTGGTAATGAGTACATTACTACATTGGATCACTTGTCTTCAATTGCGAGACGTGCAAAACAACAAGGAACCTGTCGTGCCTTTACTGTGTGGTCAGACCACACACAAATGGCATATTTCCGTGTTATGATGGCCGGATTAAATGCAGGATATGTGAATGGTGCCAACTATGGTGTATTCCAGAATTCAGCTGATATGGCGTTGAAACTTGATTTCCACTCTGTTTTGGTTGATGGTGTTACTTTTCACTTCACTCCTTGGGCATTGTTGGAAGATCCAACTCTTATGGGAGCAACAAACTTCTTGTCAACTTCTATCGCTTGTTTGATTGTTCCAACAGGAAACACTTACGCAATGGAAGAAGGAAACACAGTAACTAAACCTTACTTGACTTTCCGTAACAGAAGTGAAGGGCAGCTGAACCGTAAAAAAGAGATTACCATTTATGGTATTCCTGGTACACCACACCCACAGCGTAAAGATAAAATGACTGCGGATTACTTATGTGAAATCACAAATCAGGTAATCGGAGCCAACAATTTCTTTGCTGTAAGAAGAGGGGTTTTCTATACCTAAAATATAGCAGTAGAGGGTCTAACGGCCCTCTACTTTTTTAATTTAATAAAAACAGTTATGCAATCAAAGAATTTAGTTTTTAGAATGACTGAAGGAAGAAAACCAATCTCTTGGCAACTTCCACTCAGTAATGTAATGCTTCCTAGACTTGATGAAAAAACGAATCAATGGATTGATAAATTAGTTCATTATTTACCAGGATCTGCTTCTATTTTTATGGAAGATTACAAAGGAGACAAAAAAGGGGAAGACATTTGGTTTGAAGACGGGGAAATAGAAGTAAGACCAACAGATGCTTTGAAAATTGAAATTTTGAAAAGGCATCCATGGTTTAATATTCATTTTGAATTAGTTGACGATGATTCCAGTGCGGAAAAAGAACTTCAAGGTTTTGAACTTCAGGAGAAAGCATTATCACTTATTGAAGAAAGCGATCCTCTTAAACAACAAGCTATTGCCTTGGTATTGATAGGGCAGCAAGCTTTCACATGGTCGTCAATAAAATGTAAGGCAGAATTGAAGAAAAAAGCTTTTGCCGAGCCAAAAGAAGTTATGTCCGAGTTCAATAAGCCTAATTTTCAGGCCAGATACATTGTTGGATTGGCTATGTTGAAAAAAATCATCACAACAGACCGATCAAACACTGCAGTTGTATGGGCAGACACCCAGCAAACGATTTTACGTATCGCTGTAGGAGAAAGTGCCGTAGACAAACTATCTGATTTCCTTTCTGTAAATACAGAGGAATCAATCATTACTTTCCAGCGCTTAAGCGAATTGGCCGAGAATACTAAAGATAATTTTGATAGTGAACCGGTGGCGGCAAAAGTAATTCAATTAGAAGGTAATTCTGCGACTTTGTTAGCTGATAAGGATAAGGAAATTGAAAATCTTAAAGCTCTGTTAGCATCCAAATCCACACAGGAAGATGCCGTTAAGACATTTGTTATTCCTGACACTTTAAAAGAAGAAGGGAATAATGAAGGTGATGGAGAAGATAATGATCCAGGAGAGCCATTAACTCTTGCACAACTTCAAGAGAAGTATGTAGCTTTATTCGCGAATCCTGTTCCAAATCTTAAAAAGAATGATGCGAAATGGCTCTTAAATAAAATAGAAGAGTTCCAAAACGCTCAAAAATAAACCATATCCGTCGATATGTTTTGACTTTCCCAGTCACAAGAAACCACCTAGCAATAGGTGGTTTTTTAGTTATTATAATATTGTCTTTCTTTAATTCACATTTTTGAATGTAACTGGACTATTTCCATAAAGTGGAGTAGAACCATTCCACTTTTCAATAAATTGCTGTTGAATTAATAAAGGAGTTAAAGACTGTTGTCTAAGTTCATTGGCTTTTTTTTCTGTCTCAGCTTCAACAATTTTAATTTTTGCTTTAGCTTCAGCAAGTCTTAACTTATTTTCCATTGCCATTGCATCTTGAATAGCCTGATTTTTTTTGTTTACTGCCTGGACAATTGTATTTGGATATTTTAATCCGCTAGTCAGCTGCTCTAAAAAGAAACCTTCTTTATCTAAAACCTTTTGAAGAGTACTTTGTACATCTGTCTCAAACTTTTCACGATTACTTACAATTTCATCAGTTGTGTATTTATTCATTTGAAGCCTGAAAGCATCTTTTACATAATTCAAAATAGTTGCAGCCGTAACCTCTTCCAAATCTTTTCTATATTTTTGGAATATTCGTGGTCCATTTCCTCTAACCACTCCAAAAGATAAAGTAGGATCTACTGTGAATGAACTACCATCCTTTGCGTTTACTGTAAATGATGTGTAATCTACCGTTTGCACAAATGTTGGGTACTGTTCGACATCTTCGGTCCACGGATTATACCATACACGGCCAGTTACCAGTGAAACATCTTGTACTCCTTTGTCTGTTCCGTATTGTTTGATAAGGATTCCATCATACCCAGCATCAATTCTTGTGCAGGATACTGGCGCTAAAAACAGTAATACTGTGATGATTACTGGAATTAAAATTTTCTTTTTCATGTTACTTGTTTTTAAATTGTTTGTTAATAAATTGAATTAATAAAGCGTTTATTAAAATTGTAATCCAAATAATGAATACACCGGCGAATACGGCTGTATCATTTGGCTGTCTGATTAAGTCTAAAGCAGCATTCACAATTAATATGTCAATGAATACTATTATGGGTCTACCGAATAAAATTACCTTTTTCATTATTTTGGTTTTCTATATTTTACATCACCAGACATTGTGGATATATTCCCTGAAACTTCTTGGCAATCTACATCACCAGACATTGTTTTAATTGAACCTCCAACATTTCCGGAAACACCTACATCGCCACTTTGTGTTTCAACACTTTTAACATCACCAGTAATTGTAATTTTATTACAGGCATCTACCTTTAGATATTCTATGTTTCCTGTTACAACCACATTGATTTCCTTAGAATCAAATTCATTGGTTACATCTTTTCCGTCTACAAAAACTTTGTTGCCGGAAATTCGAATATTTCCGCCATCTGTTGTAATGGATTTACCATTGATACTTACTGTTACCATAATTATAATTTAGGTTTTATAAAGCCCTCCAAAGGCTGATTTATTATTCTTCAAAATTGCTTGTGAAATTTTCAGGAACTGTTTTTACGTCTTCTGCAGCCTGGCTCATTGTCATACGGTCTATCCTTTGTATTTTAAACCGTATTTCGTTAATTTCGTCAAGAAGTTTTAATTTTTCTTTATTGGTTTCACACAGAGGCAGGAAGCTCATGTATGAATACATTAGCTTCTCGATCCTATTTCTATGTGTTATGAAATTCATTTGCTATTCTTTACTTAAATTATAATAATGGGCCCATGTATTTAATAACGTAGCTAAATTTTCATTTCCAGAAACATTAGAAAAATCAACTCCTTTAATATTGATTTTTTTTAAGGCATTTTTCCAGGCCTCGTTTTTTTCTTCTTCAGATACTAAGGCAACCAATTGATCTAAATTTAAAAAAATAGGAGAAGGATATAAATTGCTTATCAAGTGCCCTATTTTTATTTCCAAATGTCTTAATTGCTGTTTAAAAATAAGCCTCGTTCGAAGTCTATCTATTTTGAATAAAATATTTTTTTCAATATTTTCGGGTCCAAAAAAATGTTCAAATTGTCTAATTAAAATTTTTACATCTGCAAGTTCTTCATGAAGATTATTCAATCTTTTGGCTGTTGGATTACGTTTGTATTTTGAGAAAGCCAAAAGAAGTTCTCCTATTTCCTCATGGATCATATCTTTCTGGTTATCGTAACCATAAAATTCGATAGCTTCTTTTAAAATTGCGTCTTGTTTCGAGCTAAATTCCATGTTCTTTTCGTATTAATTCGTTAATAATTTTCTTGTTGACTTTTGTTGGATTAGCCTGGCCGGACCATTTCTGATAGCCAATTGTATGGGCTATTTTCAAATTGTCCTGGATAAATTTTACATTCGCCTTTTGAGCGGTAACAATCTGGCTTGTTTTCGACAAATCTTTAAATGCCGTTGTGTTCTGGATAGCGTCTCGTATATTCATTATGCTGCGTTTTTATATTTTCGTTTTGATTTTTTATTTATGTAAATCACATCGGAATACTCCGGGGCGTTTAATGCACTGAAAAGGGATTCTACAAGAATTTTTGCCATATCAGGAGGTACCGAATTTCCTATAAACTTTTTAGCTTGGGTGTCTGTAGCTCCCATTACGAAATATTGATCCCCGAAACTTTGAAGCCTTAATTGTTCCGGAACACTTAACATTCGAATAGTAACATCTTTTATTAGGTGTAAAATCATGAACTCTTTAATCTGTCGAACAATTGGAATATCATCATCAGAAATAAAATTCTCAGGATATCCCAATTCAGCCTGAAGAACATAAATAGGTAATTTGTCTTGTCTGGCTATCATTGTGTACATTGGATCATCTACACTATGGCTTGTTCTGGAATATTGAAAATCCATTATCCATTCTAATGTCATTATTTCGTGTTTAGGATTACAAGTCATTGTTCCGACCGGTTCGTTTATAGAGGTTGTATGACTGTTTCCATATTGGTATTGAATGTAGTGTAGAGCATATCTGTCTTTTGTGGTCAGTGTATTTATAGGGTTTTCAATTGAATGATGCCGTCCATTACCATAATAACCAGTCATGAAATGCAATTTTCCCACATTGTCTTTTAAACCTTTGAAAAATCGAACCCATGTGTTATAAGCTCTTGGTTTACAAAAAATAGAATCACCTTTTATATGTAAGTCCAGGAAAGGTCTTGCAGGTTCCCATTTTTTTAATCCATTTCGCCCTAATTTATCATGTGTTTTTTCAGGCCATTTCATAGGTAATCCACATTTTGCAAACAAGCCCCAATATCTTAATCTTGAGGTTCTCAGTCCGAAATCTGCTACATTAAAAAGTTTATAATCGTACTTATACCCAAGAAGCATCATTTTATCCCTCCAAATACGATAATAAAGAGTGTCGTATTTTTTGTCTGGAACTATGATATAAGGATCTTTTCTTCCTTTGGCTAAAACTGAATAGTTTTCACAACTACTTATACCTTCTCTTAATCGAGTAGGACCCCATTTCAAAAATTCTTTTACATTTTCAAGTTGCAAATATGATGGATTTATAGCTTCGGTATATGTTGGAATGAAGTCTGCAAGACAGCGGCTGTCTGGATTTCTTGACTGTCCGCCTTTTGCGCCAGTATGACTTGTACAATCAGGAGATAACCAAAAACAAATGAATGCTTTAGGATATTTCTTTTTCCAGATTTCAACTATCTTTTTAAGTTTTAATACAACAGTATCAACATCTGTTATATCTTCTTGCAAATGGTCACAGTCTGGATGATTTACAGCATGCAGCTGTATAGCCATTTCATCATGATTCACACATGCGATAACTTTTGCATTAGCTTCCGCTCTTCTAATACCTTCAGTGGCTCCACCCCACCCGCAAAAAAAATCAATATAAAGCATCATAGTTCCTAATAGCAAAGCTTTAAATAGAGGAATTTGTTTGTTTTTCATAAATTATCGGGATGATTTAAATATTAGAATTCCGTTTATACCATTTCTGATTTTGATTTTTTTTCCAACGAACATTTCATTTAATGTTGGCTTTAAAGTTTTGTATTCCACACTTAACTCACGCATTATTTCATTCACAGCCAGCCCACAACTTCCGTTTGTTTCTTCGTGGTAGTTTGATACCATTTCCAAAATTTTGTATGTGTAATCCAATTTGTGTTTATATTACGGTACAAACAAATTTATACTAAAATTTATATTAAAGTATAATTATGTTTATACTAAATATCTATTATCTTTGTATTTAGTATAAACAAAACTTATCATGTACATAGATAGAATTTTCCAATCTGTTAAGGCTTTGGCCAATACGGACGGCCGGGGAAACTTTAAGCCATCTACTTTTAATTTGCATCTGTACAACTCAATTCTTGAAAAGTTTGAAGGATACGTGTATGATATAAATCAGGAAGTTAACCGGGAAAATCGGGGTTTAATCAATGGAGGTTTAGAGAACATTCCTGATAAGATACGGCAGAAGGTCGCCCATTTCCTAAAATCTGGAACTATCACACATGCATCCGGATTATATGCGCTTCCAGAAGACTTGAGATATTTTGATACCATTGTTGATGGTACCGACAATATGTTTGAGACGTGCAAGGATATGAATGAGTTCAATATCATTAAGTCAGTGAACGCTGCAGCACAATACCCAATTTATATTAAAATAGGTACCAATATAAAAGTTGCTCCAAGTACCATTACCGGCAATTTGATCATTTACTACTTGCGAAACCCTTTATATCCAAAATGGACATTCACTGTCGTTGATAACGCAGAATTATTCAATCCTTCCGCTGGTGATTTTCAAGATGTTGATATGCATCCAAGCGAGGAAGATGATTTGGTAATAAGGGTTTGCCAGAAATTTGGTATTAGCCTTAAAGAACCTGATTTACAAGCTTCAATGCAGAACCAGGAACAAATAGAGTTTAATCAAAATAAATCTACTTAATCATGGCAGATACTCCCGAACAATATTACGGCGATGAAAATAAGTGGGGTAATTACCAATTTACCTCCTTAAAGGAAATCATGGACCAGATGCTGTTGGAAGCCACGGACGATGATAGTTATTTGAAGAACACCAAGCGTAGCAAGATTCTCATGCACGCAAAACAAGGGATAAAAAAACTTACCAAAGAAGCGGCCAAGAATTATTTGGCAATCGAAATGACTGTTAGCCAGGATCTATTCCTGCCTTTGCCACAAGATTATTCTGATTACGAAATGATTTGTGTGGTTACTCCCGATTTCAAATTAATGCCGTTGAACATTAATAGAAATATGAGCCTTTCTATTGGTTATTTACAGGATAATGATGGTCAAATACTTTTTGATGAAGACGGACTGATTTTAACCTCAGACAGTAGTAATGCCTATGCAAAACCATTCAAGAAATATGATTTCTGTGATGATTACAGGGGAGGCCAGTTCGAAACTGATACTTCTCAGTTGAGCCGTTGGGGGGAAGTTAACATCGATGAAAATAGGGGAACAATGGTATTCAGCTCAAATTTAATGGAGCGTGAAATTGTATTGATTTATTCCTCTGATGGATTGCAAATGGAGAAACTCCTTGAGCAGGAAATCACAATTCATAAAGACCTGGAAGAACCTTTGAAAGACTGGATATATTTTGCGTGTATTGAGCGTAAAAGGGGAGTTCCAGACAGCGAGAAGAACCGCGCATTGAGACGATATAAAACCACATTGCATAAAGCCAAAATACACCGAAGCAATTTCGATCTCAATGAAGTAGTAAAAGTCATGCGTTCAAGCTCTAAAATGCTATAATTATGCCAATATTCAACCTAAATTTTATCAAGGGTTCAATGAACAAAGACATTGACGAAAGAATGCTTGAAAAAGGCAGGTATCGTCATGCGGAAAATGTTATAATTCTCCATTCAGAAGGTTCAGATGTTGGATCGGTTCAAAACTCATACTCAAATAAACAGTTAACTGATTTTGATTTTGGTGAAAATGTACAATGTTTTCTTGGATATCCGGATGAAGCCGAAGACAAGCTGTATTGGTTTGTGAAATCGGATAATGGTTGTTATTTGATGGAGTGGAATGCCGTAAATGAAGTATTATCAGTTGTATTGGCAGATGAAAGACCTGAGGGTTCAAGAGTATTAGAACTTACGGAAGGATTTTTAATAACCGGTATTGAGAAAATAATCAGCGAAGACAATAGGGAAGATCTTCTGCTTTGGACCGATGATAATATGGAGCCTTGCTGCATTAATATTGAACGGGCTAAAACCTGGTTGGTTAACGGTTTTGAAAAAGAGGATATTTTTCTGGTAAAGAAGCCACCAAAATATGCTCCGGTACTAACTCCAACATACAAAAACGACTTAACGAACAACCTGGAAGAAAAATTCATTACGATTTGCTACCGATACAAATATCTCGATGGGGAATACAGTGCGCTTTCTTCTTATACCAACTACTTTTTTACGCCAAAACTGTTTGAGCTTGATTATTACACCTTGGATAATAAGGGAATGATTAATGCTTTCAACGCTGTACGCGTTTCTTTTGATACCGGAGAAAAACAGGTTACAGATATTCAATTATGTGTGAAGGAAAGCAACTCCCTCAACATATATGTTGTTGAAACTTTCAATAAATACAATGAAGGCTGGTCTGATGATCAAATTAAGAATTATACCTTTTCAAACAGTAAACTTTATTCCCTGTTGCCTCCGAAAGAATTATTCAGGGCTTCCGACAATGTTCCGTTAAAAGCTAAAGCTTTGGCTTTAATTGGCAATAGACCAGTTTTCGGAAACTATTTGGAAGGAAGGGATATTGTTGATGAAAAAGGAAATAGGATATTTGTCAATTATGACTTATCACTTATCACTGAACCTATTGAATTTGGTGAGGATTTTGAAAAAGAATTCACACCAACAAATACCATGGGTATTACCAATCCGGATAACTTCCCACTTAAAAAAGGCAGCAAACTTAATTTTTATTTCAATCTGCTGATTAACGTTGACATTCCAACGTATTCGAAGAACTTCTTTTACATATTGCCAGATGATTTTACTTCATTGGATGATATTTTTGTTACTGAAGATTTCATGTTATTCCTGGCAATTGTCAACAACGATTTTGTAAATAGCTATACATGGGATATTCCTGATGGATGGGTAGTTTCTGTAGACCCGAGTATTACCTATTCATTAGTTGGCGGAGTTCCTACATTTACTGTAACTCCTGTTACATTTATTGATACTTTTGATGGTGATGCACCACACACTATAAATTTCAGCTATATCAGCACTTCGTTTGTTGGTATTTCAGAAAGTTCCAATTCCACAAGCTGTAAAACCAATAGGGATTATGAAGTGGGAATTGTGTATGAAGATGATTTTGCCAGAAAAACTACCGTGCTAACAACTCCATACAATACAATTTATGTTCCACAAGCATATTCTATTTTTAAAAATAGGATAAAAGTTGCCATTAACCACAAAGCTCCGTTTTGGGCAAAAAGGTATAAGTTGGTGGTTAAAGCCCAGCCACTGCAATATCAAACGATTTACGTGAACATTTTCTTTAATGAAGATTTCTTTGTTTGGTGTAAGCTTGAGGCAGAGAACAAAGACAAAGTAAAGGTTGGTGATGTTCTTATAGTAAAGAAAGCTGCCGATGCCATTTTATCTACTCCAATAAAGGTAAAGGTACTTGAAATCAAAGAACAGGAAAAAGATTTCATAGACGGCAATGTAGATAGTGAGGGTAACGCAATCAATGAACCAGCCGGGGTTTACATGAAAATACGTCCAGACCAATTCACAATGGACGTTACTAAATTCGATGTGCACCAAAGTAAGATTTCTTCTCAAAGTAATTCCGGAAGACCGGTAGCTCACCTTGATTTGTTTTCTACTGAAGTAGCTGGCCCGGCAATTGAGGAAATTGAAATTCCAGCTGGTTCCTCAATACTACTTTATTTGCATTCAGCCCGGGAGTATAGCGACGGATGGAAAAATAATGATTATACCCATCTATATTATGCCCAGAGAAATTACGATACCATTGAAGAATTTTTCAATGAAAATATAATGAACCGTAACATTCCTGGAAGTGAGGAAAACTATCAGGATAGTATTGAGCTTATCCGTGGTTTTATGGTTCCTGGTCCATTCAATACTCAGGAATTCGAAGAAGATCCGGCTGGCAAATTATTTTTAAAGATTACAGGAACTTATGCTGGGGATGATCGTGGCGGTTTTGGCGGCGCTTCTAAGTTTGGATACCTTGATGCCGAAGTGACTGTTAGGACCAATACCGGTTTTTATGTCTTTGAAACTGAGCCAAAACAAAGAGACAACGATATTTATTATGAAACAGAACAAACTTTTGATATCATAGATGGCAATCACCAAGGGAATTTGGAATCACAGGATTTTGATACCTTCAGCCCGGCAGTGATCGACTTGAATTTTTTCAATTGCTATACTCAAGGAAACGGGGTGGAAAGCTACCGGGTAAAGGATGGTTTCAATAAAAACTATTTAAACGTTGATTTACGTCCTTCAACCACTTCAACAGAAGAATATAAGGCTGTTCGTAGATATGCCGATTTAACGTACGGAGAACCGTTTGTGGAGAGCACAAACATGAATGGATTGAATGAGTTCAATTTGTCTACTGCAAATTATAAGGAGCTGGACAAACAGTATGGTAGCATTCAGAAACTTCATAGCCGTGATGGTGATATCGTTGTGCTGCAGGAGGAAAAAGCGTCAAAGGTTTTATTTGGAAAAGATGCTTTGTATAATGCCGATGGCACGTCTAATATTACCTCTATTCCTGAAGTGCTTGGGCAACAAGAATTTTATTTGGGAGAAAACGGAATCAGTAAAAACCCCGAAAGTTTTTCGGTCGATGATTTCAGATTGTTTTATTCCAACGCCAAAAGGGGAGTAATGCACCGATTATCAATTGATGGAATTACAGACCTGGTTGATGGAATGGTCGATTTCTTCCGGGATTTATCAATAAGAAAACCATTTGCCAAAAGAATTGGTGGTTTTGATCCTTATCATAAGCAATATTTCATATCCGTAAATGAAGAGCCGGACCGTATTTACAATTTAGAATGTGGGAATAGTATAGCCCGGGCAAATCAAACCGAACCATTCACATACACTTTGAACCTGAATGACCTGGTTGGTGATATAGTATTGAATTACAACATCACGGTTGGAAACGCTACAATAACTGCGATATTCGATGGGGATATATTTGTTGCTTCCAATGTAACCGGCATTGGAAATATTACAATTCCAAGGGAAGATTTGGACGTGCATACTGTTGAGGTTACAATTACGCCGGTTTCAGATGTTATTAGCTATGAAATTTCAAATGTTTGTCCGCTGGGGACACCTATGAAAATCGTTTCTATTGTGTTGAATGATACTTCGGATTTGGATAAAAATATCATCAATAGGTACCGTTGGGGGTCCAGTCCATTCTATTCAGAAAATCAATTGTTTGAGGAAGAATATTTAAGCCGATTCAGCGAGGAAATTGGTATAGAAGGACAGGGGCGCTTCCCATACAGAGGCAACATAGTAAATATTCAATCATTCAAGGATGCTTCAAGCACAGCCAATTTCGAACCGGCCCGGGAAAACAAAATTGGTTATTTGGTAACAGATACTGTTTACACGGAATCTGATATAGAAACAATACGATCACTGGCCACATTCTTAACTGTCACCGAAATTATAGATGGCTTGGTGAATAAGATTTATTCCGGAAACTTCCTGTTTAACCGTACTACGGAAGACGAAATATTATACCTTATTTGGGATTATTGCTCAATGCCTTATAATTTCAGGATTGACAACTATTCCAGCGACGAGATATTGGTGAAATGGGATGGAAACAAAAAATGTATTTTAACCATTAAGAACTTGGTTACAATGGTTGAAACCAATATAGCTACAAACTTCAACGAATACTTATTCACAGGTTTGGATGCATATACTGATTACGAAATAACATTGAAACCTCTTTGTTGTGAAAATTTATTAACCTTAAATATTAAAACCATGATAACTAGAAAATATGGTTCATTCGATATTGGTGATGTTTCAACAGCGTCTAATTTCCAAGGAGATATTGCCTCAGTTACAACGACAGCTGTAGCAGATTGGGCTGCCGGGCATTCTAAATATGCTATCACATTTGGTTCTCTTGTTGAAACTGCTGATTATGTGCCGTTGGTGATGGCTGAAAACATTACTACCGATAACAATTCTTCTTTTGCTTATGCTATAGAGAATAAAACAACAGCTGGATTCACTTTAGATGTTAGGGACGTAGCTGTTTCTTCCATTGCCTATGGATTGGTTCAAGATGCCAGGATTCTTGTTCAAATATCTTAATTGAAATGTCAGAAACAATTTCATATAGCGATAAGGCAAAGGGGTGGACTTCTTTCCATTCCTTTATTCCTGATTGGATGGCCAAGTTGAATAACCGCATGTATTCAATTAAGGATGGCCAATTGTGGCTGCACAATGACGAAAGTAATCCTGTGCGCAATAACTTCTATGGAGAGCAATACAATTCCAAAATTATTGCTATTTTCAATGAAGCGCCAAGCGACGATAAAATATTCAAGACAATTAACCTTGAAGGAAATCTTCCTTGGGACGTAACCGTTAGGACAAACTATACCGAAAGCACTATTACCAAAGAGGAATTTAACCACCGGGAAAGCCGATGGTTTGCCTATACCCGTAAAAATGAGAATCAAAACGATCTTACTGGGCACACAGCTCAAGGAATTGGTGTTATTCTTTCTTCAGTTGGTCTTACGATTACGTTTGGTAACATTTCCAACATGATCAGCGAGGGTGATATACTTTACCAGGTCAATGGCTCTGTCAATGAAATAATAGGGACTATTACCTCAATTGCTGGAAATGTAATTACTGTGGATTCCGTAGCTACTCCGCCGGTTCCCGGCTATTTCTCTTTTGCTAAAAAGAACGCCAGAATAGAAGGAAGTGAAATCCGAGGGTACTATATGGAAGTTGAACTTGAAAATGACGATACTGTGCCGGTGGAATTGTTTGCGATTAACACAAACGCTGTAAAATCTTATGTTTAAAGTCAGAAACCTTATAGATAGCGACTACGATAATTTTTTGGTCGGGTGGTGGAAGCAATGGCGATGGACACCACCGCCAAGAGATTTCCTTCCACAAAACGGAACCGGCGGAGTTATGGTTGAGAAAGAAGGAATACCTATTGTAGCCGGGTTTGTTTACCTGACGAACTCCGCCGTGGCATGGAGTGAATTCATTATTTCCAATTTCGAATACAAGGAACCAGACCGGAAGCAAGCTATAAAAATTATAATCCAGGAATTATCTGAAATTTCCAGGCAGTGCGGCGCAAAATATATCTACACAGTAGTAAAAAACCCAAGCCTTCAAAAAATGTATGAAGAAATGGGTTTTACAAATGGCAGTCAAAAAGCTAATGAAATGTTTTTAATCCTCTAAGGAGCATAGATCAATTTCTATGCAACCTTCAGGAACTATGAATTTTAAATGTAATGATTCACAATTATTTACAAATGCTTCTTCTGAATTTTCAAAAGTTTCGTATCCTCTACCTCTTGTACCAATACTTGGAAATTTACTTAATGTTGGTATTTTTACCTCTACAATATCAAATATTGGTTTTTCAAATTTATCTGAATATAATATCCAAGCAGGTATTCTATAGCCTCTTTTTATTAAGTCGTAAAGCTTAACGTAATCCTTTGATAAATTGAATCCTTTCATTTTTTTAGATTTTGATCAATAGTTATTTTAATTTTTATACACTTCCAGCCAACATTTAAATACTGCCACCATTTTTTATTATAGGTTTTTTCGAAATCTCGAACACAGTCAGTTCTTTTAATCCGGATTGTATTCAGATACACATTATCATCTGGATCAATAATTACATAGGCTTTTGTTGCTTTCATATTTAGAATAACGACAGTTGGTCTTTTTCTTGTGGAACTATCTTGGCGCTATCTGTGACCAGGTGGGGAAACATTTCAGCATATTTTTCTATGTAGTCAACAGCTGCCTGAGACAAAACATCATAATCCGGAAATTTCTGGATCAATAATAAAACCGGTTTTCCTTCATGATTACTATCATCAAGACAATGCTCATATACGACATTTTTTAAACGGCTGAAATGGCTGTGGTTTATGTTTTTCTGTAGAATCATGGAATAGATTTAGTAAAAAATCCGGTTCTTACGCGACCGGATTTACGGTAGTCTTTCCCACTGTCCCCTTTCATTAAGTTTGTAGCGTGTCGAGGACTCGAACCTCCCCTTCGAAATATGAACCCGAAATGCAGCCATTTACACCTTCACGCGCTGTGATCTGTCTTTCCAGATTGTCAAGCCACCTAAACCGAATTGGAAGGCTCGCTATCAATGGCTAATGAAGCATAACCTTGTGGAGAAGGAAGGATTCGAACCTCCGGAGCAACGATACTAAACTATTCCTAGATTTCACGCCAACATTACCTCTTTGTTACTTCCCCTGTCTTCAGTCTATTCCTGAAAGTCAAGCTGTCTGGCTAATGATTTCACCCCATTCTGGAAATTTGTTTTTCCGCCATAAACCGTTAGGGCTTGGTACTGACATTTACCTGATTATTGTCAGCGGTCCGCGTAATGCAGGGGACTATGTTTTTAGTGGGGTGTACAGGATTCGAACCTATACGAGGCACCTTAACCGGATCATTTATGTGCACCACCGGTGGCGTAATCCCCATCTGCCTCAAAGCAGACCTGTCTACCGTTTCAGCAACTCCCCTGTTCCTTGTCTTTCCAAGGTGTCATTCGGCTACATCTTTTAAGCTTTCCGACAACTCGCCAAGTCCTTGATGCTAGGTCAGTACATTAAATTCACGTCTATACTGCGTTCTCTTTTTCAATGAGAGGTGAATGAGAAGCTTCTTAAATATTTTTATCTTTTTGTTTCAATGAACTTATACAAAAGTATAAATATTTTTATACTAAATACAAAGTAATTTATACTAAATTTCTATTATATTTGTACTAATAATAGATTTTATTTATACTAACGTAAAATACACTACCATGGCGGCCGTCACCACTACAGCAATTGGCCTTGGAATGTCTGGATATATGGCATACCAAGGTGCACAGAAAAAAAAAGAAGCCCAAGGTTTGTTGGATAATTACGATCGTACTGATTTGACAAATCCTTATGAAGACGTGAAGATTTCTACTATTGGTAGTGATTTGTTGCGTGAGGAAAATCAGCGTACCGCAGCCGGGCTAATTGATGCTTCAAGAGGTGCTGGCATACGGGGCATTATGGGAGCTATCCCAAAAATACAGGCCCAAACAAATTTACAAAACAAAGAAGCTCAGAAATACCTTGATGATCAGGTTAATCGTAGGGAATATGCTATTGCCGGTGACGAAACAAATATCAGGGCCATGAAGGAAAACCGAGATAACGCAAATATTTCGGCATTATCATCACAGGTAGAAGCTGGGAACCAGGATATGTGGAATGGTATTTCAGGAGTAGCCAAAAGCGCTATATACGGAGCCAATAATATTGACTTTACTGGTGATGGTGCCGAAAATCCTGATGTTGAACCTGTTTCAGGTAATTTAATACCAGTTGGAATAAATACAATGGATAGGCTTAAAACTAAAAGTCCATGGGCATTTGATCCTATATTTTCATCTATAAAATAATTCACAATGGCTAATAACACCAATGCTTTTTCAACTGTTTCGCCTATAAAACAAGATATGGCGGGCTTTGTTACTGATGTAGAAAATCAGGATTTCAAGTACCGTGCAGAAAAAGCAGCACAAGAAAAATTAAAACTTGAGCAGAAGGAAAAAGCGGAAGCTAAGCAAGAAAAATTAAGAGAGCGTATTCTTAAAACGCCAACTCTTAATTCTACAGGCGTTCAGTCTTTAGACGAGCTTAACGGCCGTGTTTTAAGACAGGCCATTGACCGAAAATTTGATATTTTCAAAAAGCTTTCGGAAGGCGGATTATCTATTGAGGAACAAACTGCGTTGGAAGTAGAAAACAAAAATATTGACAATCTTCCGGAAAACCTAAAATTAGGTAACGACAATATTCAAAAATGGTTTGCAGATTATGACCAAAAGGTTGGAGCGGGCACTGCTTGGCAAGAGGACAAAATAGACAAACGCAGAAAAAACGGATATGATGCCTTTGTACCTACTCTTGATGAAAGGGGGTTACCGTTGATTGGTTTCCGGGATTTGGATGGTGATGGTAAAATAGATCCTATTCCATGGGAAAACATCAAAGATGGTACCGTATTGGGTAATCTTCAGCCAAAAATAAACTACAACACTACCATGGATAATGCAGCCAAAGCATTAGGTACTGAAGAAACAGCTGATGTCAATGGGTATAAAACCATTACAAAAAAGAAAGTTCCATTAAAAAATATCGAACAATATGCTGATAGTATGATGTTTGAAAACGGTATTGTTTCTCCTTTCACTTTATCCAGGGCCAGAGAATTGGGATTAGGATTTAACAAAGAAGAATTAAGCCCGGAAGAATTACAGAAAATCAGAAAAGATGTAATAAACGATATTTTCATCAGGACTGACAGTATGGAGAAAGAAGATGTAGATTTTGGTGCCGCTAATGCAGATGCTTCATTAAGAGAAAATAAACGTCAGTTTGATGCCAAGCAAAAAGCAGAAAAGCCAAAAACTCCTTCTTCCAAAGATTTCAACAACTATACTGTCATTACTTCTGAAAACAGCAATGACAAAAATGATCCAAGATATGGTCTTCCAAAAGGCACAAAGGGCTATAGTTTTGAAGGCTACAATGTGAGAAGGGTACCTGCAAAAGATGTTGAAGAAATAGTGGAAACTATTTACAAAACTCCTAGCGGCGAAATAGTGTTGGTAGGAAAAAGATATGTGGGCACGGAGGAAAGTGTTGGTGAAGATGGTGTTTCAAAAACGAAAGGAGCCAAAACGGAAAACTTCACGTATCGTTCCGATAAAGATGCCAATGCAGTTGCTGATTTTCTTTCCAAAGTCAAAAATGAGGAAACTGGCGATTATTTCAATTCCATTGGGGAATTTAAAGCGGTAGCTGATAAAAAAGAAAGAGGTACTCCATCCAAACAAAAAATTGACTATTAATCATGCCAGATCCAAGAAATAAATTATACGTAGCCCTATCAGGAAAATTTGATTTAGGTTCTTATGAAGAATTTAATACAAAAATGGATAATCCGCAATCCCGTCAGAAACTTTACAATGCTGTTTCCAAAGATTTTGATTTGGGTTCCTATGAGGAATTTGAAGGTAAAATTTCCCCTCAAAAAAAAAAGGCTGTACCTACTTCGTCTGGACCAAATCAAAAATTGGATTCGAATGGGGATCAGGGAACTTTTTCGGGTGGTGTAGGCAAGAGCCCTCTTAAATACGAATCCCCTTTCAAACAAAAAAAACAAGAGCAAATTCCATCGAATACCGAATCTTCCCAATATGAAGAAGGTACAATGGCATGGAATCTTGACAAACTTTCAAAAACCAAAGATTTTATCGAACTCGATAACCGGGTAAAACAGGCAACCGATATTCCAGAGGAACGCGCCAATGAAATTAAGAAGGAAGTAGAGGATGAAGCCAACAATGTTGGTGTACTGAACAAACTCAATAAGTTCGGTAATGAATTCTTCAATAAGGTTCCTAAAATTTTCGGCGGTTTCGGTGGCGAAAAAGAACTGGACCCGCTGCATAAAGAAAAACGTGAAGCCGTTGATTTGTTGACTAAAAAAGGATACAAGCAAGCGGATATAACCAATGATTTAGTTAAAAGAACAGCTATTGACATTAAAGCACAGAAACGTATAAATTCTGAAAGGGATAGTAAAATGCGTGATTTCTTAAGCGATGCCGAAGATGTGTATGATGGTAACATGCAATCTTCTTTAAAAGACAAGTTAAAATTTCAGGAAAATATAAAAGTTGCCGGGAAAAATCAGCAAAAATCCTTTTTAGAAAAAAAGGTAGATCTTAAAGACCAGGTAATTTTAAGCAGGAGGGAAAACTTGGAAAAATTAAATCAGGAGATTACTGATTTACATAAAAAAGGTGAGGATATCCCACCTGATTTATTAATGCAGCACAATGAAGAATTGAAAAATTTCCAATCTTCCATAAAAGAAGCTATTTCCGCCCGGGAAGAATTTGCCGAGAAAGACACTGATTTGAAGGATGCCCAAAGCAATCTGGATTACTTTAAAAGGGATTACGGAAAAATTAAAAACTTTTTTGGCAACGCCGTTTTGGGATTTGAGAAAATAACCACCGGACTTATGGGTGCGGCTGATTATGGACTTGAACTAAAACAATCGGTTTTAGGGGAAAGCGCTGTAGATGAATCCATGCAAAATATCATCCATGGTGAGATAAAGTCTACGGATAAATTTTACAACGAGAATGTGGCCGATAAGATAATGAAACCAATGGCCGTTGAGGATATCCATTCCATGAATGATTTAGGAAGATGGGTTGGAAATACAGCTGTCGCTTCCCAGGTTCCTATTTATATGGCTATTGCTTCGGGTGCCGGAGGAATAGGTGCAATTGGCGCTGAATCTACTGGGGCCAAATATGAAAGTATGGTTTCTGAAATGAATCCTGAAAATGCAGAGCCAGGTCAAGGTGTCCCTCAATATTCTGAAGCGCAGCTGTTAGGTGTTCCTGCCGGTTATGGTCTGGCAGAAACCGCCAGTGCCATGATTACCCGTATCAATATGGGAAATGCCGCCAAAATTATTAAATCAGCTTCCGGTCCGGAAAGAACAATGATTGCCCAAGGGTTTTGGAAAGAGATAGCCGGTAAGGGTGGCGATGTTGTAAAAGGTGGAGCCATGGAATATGCCGACGAAGCTGCCACGCAAATAATCGAAAACTATTTAGATAAAAACGTTTTGGGAAAAGATGTTTCTCTTCTTGATGGAGTTAATGATGCAGGTATGGCCGGGTTGGTTATGGGAGCAGCTATGCCAGCGGCATCACATATAGTAAATCAGGCTACCAAGCCATTCAGCGTGGATAATAAAGTTCAGAATATATCCAAAGAAATATTGGAACTACAGACACAGTTGGATAAAGCGGCTCCGGAAACAAAAGACATTATCAAAAAACAGATAAAAGATAAAGAGAATCAAGTTTCCTCATTATTGAAAAAACGTATATCAAATATGGAATCGTTGTCAGACCAACAATTTCAGGAAGTTATCCGTTTAGAAAAAGCGCAACAAACCATCAAGAACCAAGCTAAGGAAATCAAATCTGATACCAATATTGATGATGAAATGACTGATAAGATATTGGGTGATTTGGAATCAGAATTCAGGGCCAATGATCAACGTAGGCTTGAATTATTAAACGGTGGTGCCACCGTCGCTTTGGAAAAAATGGTCGATGATGAAAAAGAAGTTTCCAAATTAAAAGAAACTGCAGAAAAACAACTGGTTAAGGAATTAAACCCAGACGGCACTAAAGATGTAAAAATTGAAGAAGAGCAAATTGCAAAAAAAGCAATTCAAATTTTCAATAAAAAAAATACAGAATCTAAAATAAAAGAGGGTTCTAAAGGAGTATTAAATAATAACATTTATACTTTAAAAAATGGTGAAGAATATGCTATTAAAATATTTGATGGAATTAATGGAGAGGTAAAATCTTTTAATGACCGAGAAAACAAAGATAGATTATCTTTTTCAGTGCAAAATAAAAATGGTGAAAATATTGCTAATATAACCTTTTGGCAAGATAAAGATGGTAAGTTTTATTCTAATAATACAAATGTAAACGAACAATATAGAAGAAAAGGAATTGCCACTGCAGTATATAATTTTGCTGAATCATTAGGAATAGATATTAAGCCTTCAAATACTCAAACAAAAATGGGAGAGTCTTTCTATAATACTAGAGAAAAAAGGAAAGATGATGCCACTTACAATCCTACAGATATTATTAAGAAAGAGAATTTTGACTATAAAACAGGGGAATCATCCGTTGTTTTAGAAAATAACCCAACCCCCGATGAAGAAGTACAGAAATCAGATATTTCTCCTGATATAATCCTTCAATCTGAACCAAGTGAGGAAGAAATTCAAGTAGCTGAAAAAGCCAAGATAAAAGCTGAAAACTTCAAGGATTTGTACAATGTCAATAGAAAAGTTTTTGGACAAAACAAGGTAAAATCTTTTGCTTCCGCTGTTGTAATGGATAGAATTGTAGGAACAATGGCTGACAGGGCTAATACCACCAAAGAAGACATTTATAGTAAGCTTGAATTCAAAAAAAGCAGTGAAGATGAAATAAAAAATCTTTCCGACAAGGGTAAAGTATTATACCAAATCGCCGGTAAAAATGCTAAACTTTCCAAAGAAATAAAAGACAATCTATCCATTGCCAGAAAAATGGAAACGTCCGGAGCCGACACTAAAAATATTCGGGTTGCCACCGGATGGGAAAAAGGAGCAGACGGCAAATGGGGTTATGAAATAGATGATTCGAAAACATCTTTGAACCAAGACATTGATGATTTAACCAGAGGTAGTTTGAGTGATTTATTGAATCATAAAGAGCTATTCGAATTATATCCGGATTTGGCAAAAGTTGAAGTTGTTCCAAATTACAATATGGAATCAAGCGCTATCGCTAGCCCAAGTAAAAACAGGATAATGGTAAATCCTGATAATATAAAAGGTAACCAAGATTTACTCACCACCATCCTACATGAAGTTCAGCATTTCATTCAGGAAAAAGAAGGGTTTTCCAAAGGAGGTTCCGAAGAAACTGTACGTCAAATTTTAGAGGAAAATATTTCCAATAAAACTACATTGAAAAGGATAACAGATAAATTGTTTGGGAAAAAGTCAAAGGTAACATTAGGTGCCAGCAAGCAATCTAATCCCCAGGAGATTTTAAATCAGGATGATTATAAATTATACGAAAGCTTGGTAGGAGAGGTTCAGGCAAGAAACGTGGAAACAAGGCAATCCATGAGCCCGGAGGACCGTAAAAATACCCTTTTGTCGGAAACCGAAGATATAAGCCGGGAATCCCAAATAATTTTATTCCAGGATTCCAAAGGAGCTGCCCAAATAGGAGAGGATGGGAAAGCGGTAATTCATGCTTTGACAGATCCCGATGTTTCTACTCCTTTGCATGAGCTCGCCCATGTTTATGAGCATTATCTTACTGATGATGAAAGAAACCATATTTTGGATTTAGCCGGCACAAAAGAATGGAATACGGAAACCAGTGAATTTTTTGCCAGGGGGTTTGAAAAATATTTGGCCGATGGTACCGCGCCGGATCCTAAGATGCAAAAAATATTCGATAAATTCAAAGAATGGCTTACCGATATATACAACGGTATTAAGGATTCTGAAATCGACATCAAGCTGAATAAGGAAATGAATGATATCTATTCCAAAATGCTTGGCGTTGAGCCAAAGTCTGAAAGTAAAAATTCATTCAAGGCTTCTGAAAACGGTAAAGCTTATTCTTCAACATTCAAAGATGGTGTTCTAACATTCAAGGATGAAAAGGGTAATGAGCCATCGGCTCCCACCCGAAGAAAGCTACAGGATGAATGGGCTAATAAATTTGATTTTACTTCCGGAAGGACTATTTCCCAACGGGAAGATGTTGAAGGATTTAATGAATTTGAATATGAAAGCATGGTTGCCGAATATTCAGAAAACCCAGTTGAGGTAGCCGAAGCGCTGCTGAATTTGGATATTCTGGATTATATGGGAGGAATTGGCCACAAAGAAAAAGTCATTGCCGAAAACATTGGTTCAAAATCCATCGATAGACAAAGTTTTATTGACAATTCGGATGCAAATAACATCACTCAAGGAATTGCCATGCAATATTTCGCCAAAAAAGGACAGGGAGCGCCATTGGATACTATGGCACAGGAAATGTCCGAGCAAGCTGGTGTAGATATTACCGAGCAGGATATTGTTGATTTTATTTTGGATAATCCCCGTGGTACCGAAAACTTCATGAACCAGGTCAAGAATGAAAAAACAGGACCACTGAAAGATCGTTTCATGGAACTGACTGGCTTACCGGCAAATGATAAATATCTGGACAAGGCTATAAGCCAAATGCTGGAAAAACAGGAACAACTTGAAAATGCTTCTTCTTTAGACTTTATGTCTGATGAAGATTTCATATCTTTATACAATCAAATTCAACAGTCTGAAAATGAAAGCAATGAACCAACCGAAAAAACAGAAACTGACAAAGATGCAAAAGGAGTTTCTGAAACTAAAAATAACCCAGCACGCAAACCAAAATCCGGAGTACAAGGAAAAAGTGGAAGCAAAGCTGACGGAGATACAAGAAAACCAAAACCAGTAAAGAAAACCGATTCAGAATTTGATAATTCTGATTTGGAGGATGATACTGAGGTCCAACAGCAGGGAATGTTTAGCGGAAACAAGCAAAACCAAAGGGATTTGTTATTGTCAAGTAACGGGCCGGTAAAACTTCGATTTCCATTCCAAAAAATGTTCAAGCGTGTATTCGCCCAAACATTTAAAGCAAATGCCGGGCTTGATACACAAACCGGTGAAGTAGTTCGTTCCAGGAATAGAACTCTTTCTGCGTTCACTGATCACCTGGAACATGAATCAAACGAATTCAATAAAATAATTCGTGATATCAAAAAGAACTTCCCGAAAAAAGTAAACGAAAACTTATTGGCTATAAATGATTATCTATCCGGAGAGAAATCGGCCGATGTTTCATTTTTAAATCCGGACCAAAAAAAACAGTTGGATTATTTCAGGGAAAGAATCGATTCTCTATCGGAGTCTGTTATTCAAAACCTAAAAAACAAGGTTTCTGATTTGGAAGAGAAGGTAAAAAAGCAACCGAAAGGGAGTATTGGCATTGAATCTATAAATGGTGCCATAGAAAGAACGAAAAACCTTATTGACACCATTGAATCAAACAAAGAGAAATATATCAACAGAAGCTACCAAATCTTCTCAGATGATGCTTATCGCGATAATATCACAGGAGATTTTGAGAACTTAAATAAAGAAGGGCAGTTAAGAATCCGAAACGCCATAAATTTCTTGATACGGGAAGATGGAATGACTAAGGCTGAAGCTACAAAAGCAGTGGCTGAATATTTAAGTGAGATCCGCAGAAGCAAATCTGATTTCCCATTTTCTTCAAATGGAAGCGCTGCAGCACCATTCCTTAAAAAAAGGAAAACAATACCAAAAGAATTCCGTGAATTACTTGGAGAATCCAAAGATCCGATTTACAATTATGTGAATACGGTTTACAAGTTGAGTCAATACATCGGGAACCTGGAATATCAATCCAAATTGCGTGAGCATTTATTGGATAATAATATTGGTAAGTTGGAGCCGGCTCTTGGCTACGTAAAATTAACCAGTGATGGAGAAGGTTGGGGAATATTAAGTGATATCTACGTGCCGGTTGATTTTAAGGATGCTATGGATGATATGCAGCCTCTACAGAAAATAGAGAGTGGATTTTACAAAGCCTGGATAAAAACCGCTGGGCTGGTAAAAATCAATAAAACCATATTGTCTCCAACAACCATGGCCAGAAACTTAATAAGCGGGGTATTCCTTGGCGTTAATGCCGGGCATTTCTTTTTGAGTAATCCAAAAGCGATGGCTATTGCCTGGAATAATGCTTGGACCACAAATAAATCCCAAAAAGAATTGTTTGCCGAAAGACAGAAATTATTGAAATCAGGAGTTCTTGGTGACGGTTCTAATTCTGGCGAACTTTTGGCCATCCTTAATGATTTCAGTAAGGAAGTTGATAGGATGATCAGTAAAAATGCCTTTGAGAAGTTTTTTGATATTGCCAAAAAAGCCTATGCTTTCGGGGATGATTTCTATAAGGTAACCGGGTTTTATATTGAGAAAAGTCGATTAATGAGCTATGGATTATCGGAAACCGAAGCCGAAGAAAAAGCTGCTTTCCGGGTAAATAATGGTTATCCAACCTATTCATATTTGCCGAAAAACATGCAGCGCTTGAGAAGATTACCGCTGATTGGTACTTTCGTCTCATTTCCATACGAGTCGATTCGCTCCACCAAAAACAATCTGCTTATCGCCCGGGAAGATTTGAAGGAAGGCCGCACAAAATTAGCTTACCAAAGATTAGCCGGTATGTTGGCGGCCAATGCCACTTTGAATGGATTGAGTGCCTTGACCATGGCCATGGTTGGAATGTCAGACGACGACGACGATGCTATCCGTGATATGCTTCCGGAATGGCAGAGAAATTCCAAATTGATTTACCTGGGCACCAAAAACGGTAAACCTATTTTTGTCGATGGAACGGCATTGTTCCCGTCTGAAACTATTTTCAAACCGATATCCACGTTATTGGAACAACGTGAAGGCAGGAAATTCGATGATAAATTACAGGAATCATTGAACGAGCTGCTGTCTCCTTATATTTCAAAGGATATTACCTTCAAAACATTGATGGAAGTTTCAGAGAATGAGGACCAGTTTAACGATAAAATCTACCTTTCAGATAATCTAATGAGTGGAATCGCCAACGAACCGGCCAAAATCGCCAATTATTTAATGAAACAGGCCGGGCCAGGAGCGTACAATAATGTGACGGAGTTCCTTCGCGCCAATGAAATTGCGCCGCAATATTTTGGCGACAAATTTAGTGCGTATGGAAAAGAGTATACCAATCAGGAGGCCCTTATGGGTTTGCTTGGTATGAGGATTTCCACCATTAATTACAACTCGGCAATGTCCAGCTTCGCTTTTCAGGTAAAAGACGCTGAGAAGTCAGATAAAAGCAGTGCGTCTAAATTGGTTAAGACTTCCAAAGTTCTGTCTGAAAATGAAATTGAAAATATCGTAGAAGATTACAGCAAATATCACGATCAGAATTTTGAGAAGATGATCAACATTGTCAACTCCGGAAAGAAAATGGGAATGAGTGACGGCGATATCAGAAGCAGCTTAAAAGTTTCAAAATTATCCAATAGCGATATCAGTGCTTTGATTCAGGGTAAGGTACCAATATTAAAACCGTTATCCGAACAATCCATTAAAAGTTACAAGGAAAAACTGACCATCAACTACAAAGGAAAGGATATTCAGGAAATCAAGAAAAACTTTGATAAAAATGTACAGATGCTAGCGAAGAAAATCGCAGAATTCAACAAAGAGAACAAAACTAAAAAACGCCCAGAGTAGGGCGTTTTTTTATTGTTTGATGTAATAGTTGGTAACTTGGCTACCAGTCGGTATTATCACTGGTGTGGGGCTTCCAGAAGTCAATGTTGAATATTTTGTAATCCATAAACTTCCTCCGGATTTCTTCAGGTAGTATTTTGTTTCGGTACCGCTTCGTATTAATACCAGCTGGCCGCTGGCAATACTTGCACTACTGTAAGTATAGGACTGGTCCGAGCATCCGGAAACATCGGAAAAGCCTCTGTTTTCCACAACACTTGCGCTAAACACAAACTTACCATATTGCAAATCACATGCTGTGGCCGTATTGGTAGAGCTGCCAGAATTTGTTTTTGCATTAAGTTTCCAGGTGCCGGCTAATTGATCTATGTTAGTTATGGTTTCGTATTCGGTTTCTGAACTTGGATTATCGTCTTTAGAACACGAGGCAAAAAGTGATATCGCCGCTAAAAGTAAAAACAATTTTTTCATACAAAAGGGTTTAAGGTTGAACCAAATGTAATAAAAAAACTACTCTTCCGAGTAGTTTTGTGTTAAATTACGATTTTAGTTGATCTCACTGAATTTCAAAATCTTCTTTTCTTTCAAAAGAATATGGTGCTTTTTCAAAGATTTCCTATAGGCATCAATGCTGACATATTCTGTAGGATAATTCATTTTATAAGCTTTTTCAGTGTCCCAATTGGCCATGATTAAAGCTGAAATAAGCAATCTCCTTTCGTTTAAAATCAGATTTAATTCCGGTTTGCCTCTAAGGTATTCTTGTTTTTGATATCCTTTATATTTAGCCATTTTTGGTCATATTTTTGATTGGGGAATATTTCGATCAACATTTCTTTCTTGCATTTCCCAATTATAATCCAACAGATAGTTATGGCTATTCCCAACTAAATTATATTTATCAGTAGAAAATGAAATTTTTATAAACGCTCTCATTCCGGCTTCAGTAACATCAGCCACCCTATGAACATTATATTGATTTAGTCTAATAAGGGTATTTTCAGGATAAATAAAATTATTCTCTGGATTTGCCTGAATTTCCATTTCTTTAATGGAAATGGAATCATTTTGTGTTAAAATAAATTCAGAAAAATTAAAAACAGTCGGGTTCTTGTCGCTCCAAATGTAATTGATGTCATTTGTCATGAAACCATCACAATGCCAACCTGGTCTATTAAATGGTTCTTTTACAGGTTGAAACAGATGTTTTACAGATAAATAAACATAAGTGTTTATGTATTGCTCTATTCCATATATTTTAATGAAATCATCAATAGCAGCCAATATAATTTCATTAAAAACAGAAATTCTATCTTCATAAAGAGGTGTTGAATACCTTTTCATTTTTATCGGCATATCCTGGTAAAACATCATTTCTGTTGGCTGTACTTGATAAGTCCCTATCGGCTTTGGCAATTGCCCGTATCTGTTTTTCATGATTATTCTACTTTAAATTTTACTTCTTCTCCATGATGGTATAAATGTCCTCTGTGCTCACATACACCTCTGCCGCTTTTTGATTCGTATGATTCACATTGTGATTTTTTACATCTACTTCTTTCTACACATTCTCCATCTGCTGTACACCAAATATGATCAGAAGTATTATTATCAGGAACAGCTTCTATTAATGTTATTTCTGTTAATTCTTCAAGTTTAGCATCATGAATAAAAAAATCTAATTCTTGACACATAGTATCATCTATGCTTTTAAAATATAGTTTTGACTTTTCCATGTTATTTAATTTCTTTGTTGAAATACACCAGGTAGTAATACATTTGTTTTTCCTCGTCCCAACCTTTTTCAATGAATTTTTCGGCGCTTTCCGGGTTGACAAAATCCATTTTTATTTGAATATTGGTATCAAGGTTAATGACGTTTTTGAAAGCCTTCCTCATGTCGTTCACTGCAGTATTGGAAATAGGGAAGGTGGTTAAATCTTCAATACTGTATTTCTCACCTTTGTCTACTTTGTAGCTTTTGAACTCAGAAATCAGATCCGGATTATCGATTACCTCATTCAAGAAATTACTTTCTTCAAACTGATCGTTTTTGGCGAAGTGGTTCACGGCCCGGTTCATAAACATTACTTCCTCTTTTTTGTCTTCGGCCGGCAACACTACTTCCTTGGCAAAGTCCTGGCAGAACTTCAAGTATTTTTTAGTCATGAAGTTTTCGTCCTGAAATGCATCAACAGAAAGGAAGTGCTCCAACCAATAGCGCGCATCGTAGCGGTTGCTGTCAATTGTAAGTATCTTGTAACCTTCTTCTTTTTTGTAATTGAAGATTATACAACCTTTATCAAGCTTATCAAGTGAAATACCTTGCTTCAAAATCATTTCAAGGTTGTTGTCGTGTTCATCAATCTCTAAGAAATCACTTTTGATTTCACTTTTAAAAATTCCGATACCATCAACTACATTGTTGTCGATTGATAGGTTTCTTAAATAAACCATGTAAACTTCACCGTTTTTAATATGCGGGTGGTTTGATTGTTGAAATAGGTGACCTGTAATAAGTCTAGAAATTGCATGAGCTTTCTCTGGATTATCGAAAATATCAGTTGCCCATCTGAACATATCATTATACTCTAAATCTACTTCGTGGGCGAATTGGAAGTAATTTTCTTCTTTATCACGAAATGGTTTAAAGAAAAATTCTTTAATAAGTGGTAGAATTTCATCGTTTAAGCGATATGGTTCATCGCTTAAAACCATATTCTCGTTTCTGGATTTGTTGCCAATTTTGTGAAGTGACAATGTTTCGATGGTAGTATTATATAAATTTATCATATTCGTTTAAAATTTGACTTTCCCAGTCGGTTACTATTGTTTTGAATTTTGCCAGTTTCTAAAATCAGCATCATAAACAGATGTTAATTTTTCTTCTATTGAAATTTTTTCATCTGGATTGTGGCATTCTATAATTCTTCTGGTTCTTTGACCTGAAACCATATAAAACCCAAAATCAGTAAGCTCTTTTTCTGAGTATTTTTTTTCAGCAACATAATCGTCTGATAATACAACCCAATCATTGGATAGCATATCTGTTTGGGAAGCCAGCCAGCCTGGTTGCATTTCCTGTGCAGCGGTGAACATCGTAATACTCGAATTGAATACTACATCTTTCTTCAACGTTGTTAAATGATCTTTTACACTGTCAGGAAGTGATTTAAAATTTGGGATGAAATTTTTGGCAACAGTATTTCCTACTTGCATAAATAAATACATTGCTTTGCCGTTCCAGCCTTCTCTTGCTACTTTATGTCCTTTTTTTAAGGCCTCAATAGCTTGTCCAAAATTTAAGTTATTGTTCATAATAAAAAACGATTAACCTTATAGCATCGTGAGGTTCAAAAATGTGTTTGAATTAAATTTGCGGTTTGAATTTGACTACTGTTTTCGCCGGAATTTCAATCGGTTGACCGGTTTGTGGATTTCTTCCAGTTCTGGCTTTTCGAGTTACTGTATTAAAGGTTCCAAACCCAGCGAACACCGCACGGCCATCTTCCTTAACTCCTTTTTCAATTGCAGCAAAAGTGGCATCGATGATTTCTTTTGCTTGTACCTTTGACACGTTTGTGTTTTCGGAAACTCTACTGATTAAATCTGATTTATTCATAATTGATATTAGCGATTCCCTTTACTTCGCGAGGTTCTGATTATTTTTGAATTTTTTGATGCTCCGATTCGAAGGCGCATAGTTTTTGTATTTTCATTAAACCATTGGCAGAATCGTATACTAAATAATCTCCGATTTGAAGTATGTCTCCACTAATGACGTGAATCAAGTGAGAATAAATGGGAGATTGTTTTAATTGTCCTTTTGAAAAAAGTATAACTTCATCCGCATTTTTTCCAGTGTATTGTATAGCTTCCACCATTATATTTTTAGAATACAGTGCCATAGTTTTATTTTTTAGAGTAGAAAGCAACCAACACCACTCGGCGGCCGTGATCAATGTTTTTTGGCCATTTGGAATGGAAAGTATTACTGTTGTATGTCAATAGCCGGTTTGGTTTTGATTTTACATAGCCGGTTTGTTCCCATAAATCAAGATTATTGGCATCTTCGGTAAGCATTCTGTCAAATTCTTCATTTGTAACATCTTCTGGTAATTCCAGCCCATGAAGAGGGTGTTTCCAAAAAGAGGTCCCGTTTTCAGTAACGCCTTGTGTGTTGTTGATGTATAATACTTTGGCAACAGCACATTTTTTATGGATAACATCATCATCGACAGTAGTGGTGATAATACCGTCAGCATGAATGTTTAAATCATTATCAAAACCATCGTAAGCTTCCCGAATGAAACTTAATATCAATTCGTGACCTTCTTCATGGATACACTCAACTATTTCTTGTGGTGTTTCTAAAACAGAGAAAAATTTATCACCAGCCTGGACAATCCTAAAATCGTTTTTATTGCAGTAGTACTGCAGGCCTTTAAAAAATTCCTCTGGTAAAAAATCATCTTCTATTCTCATAACTGACTATTTAGTTTTTTTGCTGCACTCGCAGAATTCGCAAGTACCGTTACATTCCTTTTTTTCCATTATTTCCTAAAACTTTTTCCTTTAAACTCTATGATGTTGAACATTTTGAAAAGACGATCGTAAATATGCCCGCCGTATTTTTCTCCAAATTCAAGTAGTGCTTTGCTTAAATCATTTGGATGATTTTCTGGATAGTTACACGTTGCGAAGGTTATTTTGTTGCCATCATGTCTTTTCTCAAGTATTGCTTGCATGATATTTATCAAACCATAGTTGCTAGCGATTTTCTCTTTTTTTAAATCATCAAAAGAATATCGGAAGCCGCTGTATTTCTCGAAAAATAATTTCTTAGCTTCCGGATTGGACAGCCCTTCGTATTCTGAAATCAGGTTATGGCAATTTGCTATTGAAAAACGGATTCTTTTCCATTCGTGGGCATTATCCCATTTTTTATCAATTGCTATTTTGAAGTTATGATTGATGAAAATTTCGAAGCATTTCATTGTTGTTGACTTTCCGTTTCCGTAATTACCAACAATCAAAAGGCCTTTATCAAAACTTGGAACCACAGCCACACCATCGATGTTTTTTATCAGGGTTGAACAGTTGAAAAAATCAGGGTCTTTAGCGAAGTATTTTACAACAGCTTCAATATTTTTTAGTGATTCCGGGGTTTCTATGTACTGATATCCGTTCAATTCAAAGAAAACCTGTTTAAAAGCCACGTAAAGTGTTTTTTTATTGATTTCAACACCTTTGGTCGTTTCATATACTTTCGGTTCGTTAGACCTCACGGATTTTAAATACTCGGCCTGTCTGATTATGGCTGCTTCATCAGTTATTGCTTTGTCTTTTTCAAATTCGGTAATTTGATTTTCTTCTTCTTTAGTTAGAAACAGGTGATTTCTTAAATCATTAGTTTCATTATGAAGATCAAACCGTTTTTGTTTTTCTTTCAAGGAAATGTATTTGTGAATTCCAATTCCCCCGGTATTTACAAGAAGTTTATCCTTTACGGTTATAAAATCAATATCCTCTTTGGAAAGATGGCTGTATTTCTCTTTTAACTGTTCTGGTGTCAAGTTTGCAAATTCCTGTTGTTTGACTTGTTTTGCCATAATTACCTGTTTGTTGTGAATGTTTGATCTTTATCAGACGTTTTTTGCACTTTTTTAATTTCCTGGGGCAACCATCTTGAAAAATGGGAAGCATAGTCTTGTTTGGAAAATTTAGTATCTAATTCTGAAATTAATTTCTTATTGAATTCAGAAATCCATGTTGGAACATCTTCAATGGAAATTTTGTTTTGCATAGCAATAGTTTCTATCCAGCTCTGACTTAATAAAACTTCTTTCCCATAAATTTCGTTTTTTGAAATTTTTTGATTTTCCGCTTTAATATCTATATCTATACTTTTATCTATATCTACATCTTTATCTATATATAGGTTAAGCAAATGCTTAACCATTTGCTTTAACAAATGCTTGTTTTTTAATTTTTCAATTTCTTCAGATGAAATATTATATAGATAGTTTTTAAGTTTTTCAATAATAGAATCGTCAATAAAATCAAAGGTTTTAGCCATTTTTATTATCACTCCAATATTTCCGGATTGCGATCTTTTTTCTTTAAAGTCATTTCTGCTTTTCAAGACAGAATTCATGACATCATTCACAAGCCCCACCTCGGTTTGCTTAAACTTTTGCTTAAGCACTTGGTTAAGCATTTGCTTAAACTCTTGGTATTCACTTGGTCGAACTCTGCATATTCCATAAATGGTATCTTCGTCTTCCGGAATGGTACCATGATCGTATTGATAAAGCAATAAATCAAAATACCATGCCCTCCATGATGCTTTTAAATCATTTGTTGAGGCAATCCATTTATCAATATAAATTAATACTGCAGGATCTTTGCTCATAGTTTTTTGGTTTAGAATGGTAAATCGTCGTGTTCTTCTTCGTTAAAATTTGTGGCCGGAGCAAATGTTTCGGCCGGAGGAACAGCTGGTGTTGATGCAGCAGTTTGTTGGCTACGTTGATTCATGTTTTCAATTTTCCAACCTTGAATAGAGTTGAAATATTTTGTTTCTCCTTGAGGATTCACCCATTCCCGGCCTCTTAAATTGATGTGTACTTTTACATTCCAGCCTATTTCATATTGATTTAGTAAATCACATTTGTCCTGGTGAAATTCTATTAGGATCTGCTGAGGGTATTGCTCGTCAGTTGTTACAATTAATTCCCGTTTTTTGAAGTTAGCTGATACTTGTTGCTCCTGTAATATATCTTTGATTTTTCCTGAAACTTCCATTTTATGTGTAAATTATGGTTTGTAATAAGCTTGAAATCTGACTAATTCTTGATAATCCGGAGATTTTATAAGACCATCGCCCATACCGGCTAAACTTTCAGCTCCTGGTTCGTCTAAAACAACACGGCTGTCAATTTCTTTTGGTACACGGAAGCAAATCTGGACAGGAAAGTTTGCTTTTGCATCGCCAGTTATAATCTTTGCAGAGGCTCTTTGTGTGGCTGCACAAATTCTATAGTTTACAGAACGCCCCTTTTGAAGAAGGATACGAAGATTTTCTTCAAGTGATTTTAATTGTCCTACAAGAACCCTTTCAACTTTTGCTTGTGGTTCAGCACCAGCTAAAATAGCTGCCGTAGACAATTTGTAATATCCAACTTCTTTGTTTTCATAAAGATCCAGCTCTTTTCCTGAACGGGCCTGAGCCTGAGCATCGGCAAACTCGTCGAAAATGATAGTTTTAAATGGGTGTTTTCCACCTTTCTTAACACGCTCATTCATTTCTTCTACAGCGGAAATCATAAATTCTTCAATTTCCAAAATGTCGCTTATGACTTTTACACCTGAAATATTCATCTGGGTAAATTCATATTTTGGATCTAGGATGATTATATCCTTTATTTTTGCCAGTTTCATGTATTCAACCATAGAAAGTAGTTCAACTGATTTTCCTGAACCAGTAGAGCCGCAAACCAAGGCATGTGGAGAAGAGTGATTTTCAAGATCCCAATAGATGATATTATCGAAGTTGTCCTTACCAATTGGAATTTTATACCCAACCAAGTCTTTTTTATTGAAAAGCAAATCCTTTTCCCTTTTTTTAGATACTTCAATAGCTAAATAAGCTCGGCCTTCCCATACTTTCAATGTTTGGGATATACGGACTGTATTTACATTAAGAGCGTTGGCTAAATCAAGTTTATGGCCCTGAATAGATGAAATTTTCGTGCCGGCATCAATTGAAAGTAAATAGGTATCGGATGAATAACCGTTAAATTTTTTGGCAACTTTTACAATGGTACCAAAACCACGTAATACATGCTCTATTTTTTCTTCTTGTGTCATGTCTTTATTGGAATAATCGTACTGTATAAATTCAGCAGCTTTTTTACGAAATTGTTTAATGACGTTAGGATTAATGGTTTTAATACCTGTGTCTTTTATTTTTTTCAGTCTTTTGGAAATCAGTTCTTTTTTTGATGGATCTACATCGAAGTCTTCAATTTCTGATAACAGGGTTTTGTTCCAGAACTCATAGATTTCAGCCAGGTCAATCAGGTTATCACTATCGTTGATTATGTAAATGTAATCGGGATCATTAACCGCATAAATCAATCCACGAACACTTTCGTATAGCATTGCTTCAAAATATCTTCTTTCGTTGATGTCACTAACGGGAATAATAAATTTGACTAACTGCGGGGATTTATCCCGGTTTTGAGAGTATTTGTTTTCAACAAACCAAACTTCATCTATTTTAATGCCGGTAGCTGATTCATATCCTATTGCGTAGGTGATGGCTTGTTTACCTGCAGCTAGTTTTATATCTGCTTCATTGGTATAGGTTCCTTTGGATTTATGGTCAATTACAACTACTTTTCCTGATTTTAATCTGGCAACAACATCTGTACGAAAACTCATAGGTAAAGGAATGTCTACCCCATTAAGTGTAATAAATTGGTTTTTACCAAAATATTCAACATCTAATATTTCTTCGATATCATCTGTATAAACAGAAATATCTTTGAGGAAATTTATTAATAGGTCAGATACCGTTGAAGTTGCTTTTGTAACACAATCGGCTATCGATGGAGTTGTCTTTTGGAGTTTCCAATCCCGGGCATCTACATCTTCGATATAGTCAAAAGCAATTTGTTCAAGAGTTACTAAATCCGGAAGTACTTCATTCTGCTTCATCATAGCAAAATACATTTCTAAGGCTTTATGATATGCTTGACCTGCTATTGTAGTTGCAGAGGATTTGGCCCGGTAACCATAGATGTATTGCATTTCATACGCCTTTGGATTGCGGGCAAAAGCTGACGCAGAAGAGTAGGACCAATTGCTTACAAGAAATTGAGATAGATGGTTCTCTAATTGATCGTTTGAATATGTTTTATAGATACTCATGGCTATACCATTTTTTCTTTAGCATTGAATAAATCACCGCTTGGTGGATTAGACAACTCTCTTTTCTTATTGTCTAAGGCTATCGCTAAATCAAAGTCGTCAGATGGAATTTCTTTAGCTAAGAGACTTAGTTCGGGAAGGGTTTTACAAGCGGAAATCCTAACATACATATCTTGTTCGTTTTCTGGTGAAGTTTCTCCGGAAGGCGGTTCTTGGTTTTTAGTATCTTCTTTTTTGGCTGCCGCTTCTTTTTTTTCTTTCATGGCTAGTTTTTTATCATCAACTTTCTCTTCTTTGGTTTGTTCCTGGTTATCTGCATATTCAGTTTCTATGCAAATCGTTTCAGGATCATCAAGGAAGGAATCAGATTTAATTACTGCCTGGTCAACCAAAACTGCTCTTTGAAGTTCGATTGATAAAGGTCCATTTTTAGATAAATTCAATTTTGTAACGGTTTTTAGTGCCATCATTGGAAATTTGTCTTTCCAAAGACCTTTGCCGTCTTTTTTGAAGGTTTGAGAATATTCTTTTGCGTGAGCTAACATTTCATCACTTGTCATGTAAAATGAATGTTCAAATCCATTAGTAAGTTGGAAGTAACTTACATATCCTATTATTTCTTTTGAAAGTCTTTCAGCGGGATTTTGTATAAATTCAAAAACCATTTCTCCTGTCAGCCTATTGAAGTGTTTTAGTTCTCCTTCTCTTACATCGGTTGAGTTTATTAAGGAATATTGTCCAGAACGTTGAGCAAGTTGAACAAAACCTTTGTATCCCATTTGAAATTGAGCAACTTGTCTTTTTTTCCAAGCACCATTTTCTAAATAACTTTCATTGTAAGGAACAATATAAGCGAAGCCAAGATTTGGATTTATTGGAAGGTCTAAAGAAGCAGCTATTAATGCGGCGGTATAAATACTATTTTGGTCAGCATTTTTTAATAGGTTATTGGAATTAACAACAGTTAAAACTGAAGAAATGAAACCGACTCCTTTTTGTCCTAATATTTCGGTGAACTTATTTTTTATTGAATCCGAATTTAGGAAAGTGGATAGTGATTTTACGCCGGTGGGAGCTGTGCTTCGTTGCTGGTTTATTTCTGCCATGATTGGATGATTTTTAAGGTTGCTTGCTGGATTGTTTCTTCAAGATGGAATTTGACAATTGATTTATTATTTTTCATACAATCATCATTGCAGTACCAGAAAATCTTATTTACTGTATCTATGAAAAGATTGTTTGTATCGCCGCAAGGTTCTTGTTCGATGAAGCCTTGGCGGATCAGCTCAGCAGTTATTTCTTTAACTTCTGAAGTGTTGGTAGTAGTGAAGAATTTACTCATTGTTTAGGTATTTTTGAAGATTAGAGTGACTTATTAGAAATGATTTTCCTGTTTTTGAAGCAACGAGAAATCCTTTCTTTATGTGGCTGTATAGCGTTAATCGTCCTTTTTTAGTTTTTGCAACAACTTCCTTGATTGTATATTGCTTCTCATTTCCATCAGAATCGAAACCAATTGCGGTTTCTTCTTTTTTGGAAATAAGATCTACAACACATTTTGCAATAGATTTTATTGTTTCCGGAGATAGTTCAACTTGAAGTGTATCTGCCATTTTATATGATATTTAGGTTTAATTCAATTTTTTGTATAAAAAAGTCTAATTGTGGTATTTGCAGATTATAGGCCAAGACAGCAATCTCAACCAATCTTTCGTAGGAGTTACTTTTTTTCAAATACTCAGAAATAAGTTTTTCCCCAACTTTTTCCTTTGTGAGGTCGTTGGACAGTTGAGTATTGGATAGTTTGTGTATTAAATTTTTCCCAGCCATAATACAGTTGTTAGATTTTGTATATATTTGTATTGTAAGTATATGCTAATGAATAGCAATATTAATTACAAAAACTTACAAAAACAAACATAATATAACAAAACGCATGGAATCTATTATAATTTATAATAGTTCTAAATAATTTTTATGGAGAATATATTGGACACAGTTGGCAAAAGATTGAATTATGCCAAAAAACAAGCAGGAATAACTTATACAGAATTAGCCAAGTTGATAGGAGAAGGTGCAACTGGTGCAGCATTAAATACAGCGTTTACCAGGAATACTACAAAAGATGTATACATAAATTTGATTTGTGAAAAATTAGGATTAGATAGGGACTGGGTTCTTTCGGGAGAGGGGAAGTTTAAGTTTACCAAGAAGAACTCTGGTTATAGTAAGGAAGTAGTGCAGGTTCCTTTTGGGGAATTTATGGAGGCCAAATATTTACCGGTTGCGGCCCAGGCAGGATATCTTAGCAGTCTTGAAGGAGTAAATGGTATTGATCTTCAAACAATATTGGTTCCGAAGGAATTCGAAAAAGGAAATTTTACAGTAGTGGAGATTACCGGAACAAGTATGGATGATGGGACCAACCGGTCGATATGTGATGGTGATAAGTTATTGGTTAAGGAATGGGAATCCAATTCCAAATTACCTTATCTTCAATATTTATTTGTAATAGTTTCCCGGGAAGGATTAGTGTGTAAGCAAATAATAAAAGAGGATTCTCAAAACAGGATTCTTTCCTGCAGATCGTTCAACTCGGCATATAGGGATTATGATATCAGCATGGATGATGTGCTGCAATTGTTTATTGTAAAGAAGATTGTGGAGCGTAGAATAAAGTTCTAAACAGGTTGTGCGGAATGTTGTGCGCCAGGTTAGTATAAACCTCCAAAATTACTTATTAATAAAGGAGGTTATAAAATTTTAAAGTGACCACGGTGGGATTTGAACCCACACGCCCTTTCGAGCACCACCCCCTCAAGATGGCAAGTCTACCGTTTCTCCACGTGGCCGTAAATGAAAAAAGTCAAACATTGCTGTTCGACTTTTCTGTGACCTGGCTGGGGCTCGAACCCAGGACCCCATCATTAAAAGTGATGTGCTCTACCAACTGAGCTACCAAGTCGTGCTTTCAGGAAATAAATTGTAGTCTTTTTTTGTGACCTGGCTGGGGCTCGAACCCAGGACCCCATCATTAAAAGTGATGTGCTCTACCA
>NZ_JBOGUT010000015.1:0-82591 GCF_050696275.1 Flavobacterium sp. | reverse complement strand
ACATCCTCTAACTTGAAACAAATAGTCTTCAACTTAAAACAAAATAGCTTCCATTTAGAATAAACATCCTCTAACTTGAAACAAATAGTCTTCAATTTAAAACAAAATAGTTTGAACTTAAAACAAAATAGCTTCCATTTAGAATAAACACTCTCTAACTTGAAACAAATAGTCTTCAACTTAAAACAAAGTAGCTTCTATTTAAAATAAACATTCTCTAACTTGAAACAAATAGTCTTCAACTTAAAACAAAATAACTTCTGTTTAAAACAAATATTCTCTAACTTGAAACGAATATTCTTCAACTTGAAACAAAACTTCAATAGTTTAAAAATAAATTTCTCTGTTTTAGAATAGAACTGTAACAATTTTAAAAGAAACAGCCTGTATGTTTTATATCATACAGGCTGCCTTGTTTATTTATCGGATATTTTCGTCTTATTCCAAATCATCAATCTGGATACTGTTTAGGAAAGCAATAGATTTTTCGATATCATAATGCAAAATTCTGTCTTCTGTTACCAATGGCACTTCCTCGCGGTATGATTTCAGGAACATTTCAATAAAATCACTTGATTTTAAAGGCCTTCTGAATTCGATAGCCTGAGAAGCATTCATCAATTCGATAGCTAATATACGTTCTAAATTTTCAACAATTTTTAGTGTTTTTGTAGCAGCATTAGCCCCCATACTTACGTGATCTTCCTGTCCGTTTGACGAAACAATACTGTCAATACTTGCCGGAGTAGCCAATTGTTTATTTTGGCTCACAATGCTTGCTGCAGTATATTGAGGGATCATAAACCCAGAATTAAGTCCTGGATTGCTTACCAAAAACGCAGGCAATTCTCTTAATCCTGAGATTAACTGATACGTTCTTCTTTCAGAAATACTTCCTAATTCTGCTATGGCTATTCCCATGAAATCCAAAGCTAAAGCTAAAGGTTGCCCGTGAAAATTTCCACCTGAAATAATAATATCGCTTTCTATAAAAATATTTGGATTGTCAGTAACCGAATTGATTTCGGTCTTAAATACTTTTTTAGCATAATCAATAGCGTCTTTTGATGCTCCGTGTACTTGAGGAATACAACGGAAAGAATACGGATCCTGAACGTGTTTTTTAGGCTGTGCAATAATTTCACTGTCTTCCAATAATTCCTGGAAACGTTTTGCTGTATTGATTTGTCCTTTGTGTGGACGCACCATGTGGATCAGCTCATTGAAAGGTTCTATACGTCCATCGAAACCTTCTAAAGAAATGGCTCCAATAACATCAGCCAAGTACGATAATCTTGAGATTTTCAATAGTGAGTATACTCCATAAGCACTCATAAACTGCGTTCCATTCAGTAAAGCCAAACCTTCTTTGGATTGCAAAACGATAGGCTTCCATCCCATTTTGTCTAGAACTTTTTGGGCTGGTTGTCTGAATCCTTCAAAATATACTTCTCCTTCTCCTAACAATGGCAATGACAAATGAGCTAAAGGAGCTAAATCACCAGAGGCTCCAAGAGAACCTTGTGTATAAATTACAGGTAAAACATCATTATTATAGAAATCAACCAAACGTTCTACTGTGACTAATTGTACTCCTGAATTTCCGTAACTCAACGATTGGATCTTAAGCAATAACATCAGTTTAACTATTTCCTGTGGCACTTCATCACCGGTTCCGCAAGCATGTGATTTGACTAAATTTTCCTGAAGCTTAGTTAAATTTTCATTGGAAATAGTCACATTATAAAGCGACCCGAAACCTGTATTTATTCCGTAAATAGGTGTTTCATTATGAAGCATTTTAGCGTCAAGATAAGCACGGCATTTTTCGATATTTAATTTGGCTTCTTCTGAAAGAGCGATTTCTTTTCCTTCGTTAACAATCTGGTTAATTTCTTCAATAGAAATAACATCTGAGGTGATATAATGTGTTGGATTCATTTTTATTTTTTAGACTTCAAAATTCCGTAAACAATTATTAAAATGCAAGATTTATTATTAGTATTTCGTTATGACAATTTGTTACTCATATTTTCTATATTTGGACAACTAAAAAAAACTTAACATGAAACACACACTTTATTTGCTGTTAGTAGTATTGCTGGCCTCGTTTACTACTCCAAAAGAAACAGTTACGCTTTCCGGTAAGATTACAAATACGGAAGACGGAAAAATTAAATTAAGAGGTGAAGCTTTTGAAAAAGAAATTAAGCTTAATGCTGATGGGACTTTTTCAGAAACTTTCACTATTGATTATCAAGGTTTTTATTCCCTTTCGACTAAAAATAACCGTGGCGGAATCTATTTAGGACAAGGATGCAAATTGAATATTTCAGCTGACGATAAAAATTTCAGCAATACCTTAGTTTTCACAGGTAAAGGAAGTGTTGAAAATAAATACATGGTTGAAAAATCAAAAATTGTTATGGCTGTAGCCAATGAAGAACTTTATAAATTGGATGAAGATCCTTTTCTGAAGAAAATTGCTGAAATAAAAGCTTCGATTACTGCGGTTTACAAAAACACTAAATTTTCGGATTCTTATTTTAAAGGGAAAGAGGCGAATAATATTAACTATTTAGAGCAGCTTCAAATCATAAATTACCCGAGTTACCACGTGCATTATGCAAAAATTCAAGACTTCAAAGTTTCTGAAACTTTTCCGAAATTTGATGAATCCATCAGCTTAGACAACGAAGCAGATTTCTTATTTTCAAATACTTACAAGCAGATTGTCGAAATGAAATTCAGTCAGAATATTGAAAGTAAAGCAGGTGAAGATGCAGAATATACAGCAACTTTTGCCATTCCTGAAATAAAGAAAATAAAAAGCGTTGCTATAAAAAATGCCCGTATTCAAAATGTAGCATATGAAGTTGGAGCCGGAAATCCGAATGCAATAACGCTTTACAATGAGTTAATGGCACTTTCAACAGATGCAAAATTTAAAGAAGACCTGACGACTAAATTCAATAAGATCAAGACTTTGATTTCAGGAAGTGTTTCTCCAAAATTTGATTATGAAAATTTTAAAGGCGGAAAAACATCTTTGGAAAGCCTGAAAGGAAAATATGTTTACATTGATGTTTGGGCTACCTGGTGCGGACCTTGCCGTCGCGAAATCCCAAGTCTTCAAAAAGTAGAAGAAGAATATAAAGGAAAAAATATTGAATTCGTGAGTCTTTCTATTGATTCCAAAAAAGATTACGAAAAATGGAGAAAATTTGTAGAAGAAAAAAAATTAGGCGGAATCCAGTTATTTGCAGATAACGATTGGAACTCAAAATTCGTTACCGATTATGCCATTGAAGGTATCCCAAGATTTATTTTAATAGATCCTAATGGAAATATCGTCACAGCAGATGCTCCTCGCCCATCAGATCCTAAATTAATCGAGAAATTTAAGGAATTGGGGATATAATATTTCCGTAATTTATATATAAAAGGTTGTCTGAATGGCAGCCTTTTTTGTTATTTAAATGTATTCTAAACTCAAAAAAGCTTTTCCTAAAAAAGCAATACAGTCAGAAGCAATAAAAGAATGATAACCGGTTTCCGGAAGAGCAATGTCAGCCGCTAATCCATGAAGGTAAACACCAAGAATCGCCGCATCAATAGGACTATAATCCTGGGCCGATAAGCCGGTAATTATTCCAGTTAGTACATCACCACTACCTGCTGTGGCCAAGGATTGATTTCCCGTGGTATTTTCATAAACCATTGTTTTATCTACAATCTGTGTGTGAGCTCCTTTTATAACAACAATCACATTAAATTGGGCAGAAAATAATTTCACTTTTTCCATCCTGTCTTCTGGCGAATCCCATGCTCCTATCAATCTTTCCAACTCTTTCAAATGAGGAGTTAAAATGGTCTTTTCCGGTAACAAACCTAACCATTCTTTGTTTTGCGAAAGTATATTCAGTCCATCAGCATCAATGACCAATCGTATTTTATTCATTTTTATAAAATTAAAAAAGGCATGCTGTGTATCCGGATGCTGCCCCATTCCTATTCCAATTCCGATTGCTTGAGGCAGTATACTGAAATGTATAGAAACAATATGTTCCATATAATCATCTGTAATAACCATAACTTCAGGAACAGCCGTCTGAACGATGGCATAACTGCATTTTGGAATATAGGCCGTTACCAATCCCGCACCCGATTTCAGGCACGCTTTCGATGCTAAACATACGGAGCCCGCTTTACCATAACTTCCACCAATAATCAATGCATGGCCCTGAATACCTTTATGAGTAAATTTATCCATAGGTTTGAAGCGTTTGAGGATTTCTGTCCGATCAATTTTCAGAAAATGTTCCATGCTGATTTTTTTAAAACAACACTTAAATTTACAAAATTTACCTCTTTTAAAGTCAAAAATTACACTTAAAAGATTATTTTAACTATAGTATCCTTTTTAATTAAAAAAAAGTATATTTGTTTTAATGTTAAACAACAATAGCACATATATGCTTTCTGTAACAACCGGACTTTCGGTTGCTTCTTCTGTTGTTTCAACATCAACTACAACAACTACCCCTTCGGGGTATACACTTTACATATAATCCATTAGGCCCTCGTGTTATTTTTATAACACTGCCCAGGTTGTTTCAGACAACTCATTTTTCATTTCATTTTAATAAATCAAAGTCAATTCAATTGTTCCTATACATTATAAGGACCAATGTTGTGGCTTTTAAAACCGACATATCATGAACGTTTTAAAATTTGGAGGCTCTTCCGTAGCCAACAGTCAGAATATAGTAAAGTCAATAGCTATAATAACAGAAAAAAAAGGTAAAAAAGTAGTTGTAGTATCTGCTTTAGGTGGTGTTACAGACACTTTAGTTGCCATTATAAACAAAGCTAAAGTTAAAGATGACAGTTATAAATCCAGTCTTCAGGAAATCAAAAACAGACATCTGGAAACAGTTAAAGAGTTGCTGCCAAAAGAAAATCTAAATACTATAACACATTATATAGACGACTGTTTTACTCATTTAGAATCCTTATTATCAGGCTGTTTCCTCTTAGGAGAATTGTCAGGTAAAGCAACTGATGTTGTCATGTCTTATGGCGAATTACTCTCTTCCCGCATCCTATATGAAAAACTGAAACTGTCAGCTCATAAAATCGCTTATGCAGACAGCCGGGATTTGATTAAAACAGATGCAAACTATGGCAATGCAGCTGTCAATTTTGAAACTGCTGATTTTTTAATTCAATATTATTTTGATAAAAATCAGGCAGAAATTACCATCATGCCAGGGTTTATAGCCGAATCTTCTGATGGACATATCACTACTCTAGGACGTGGTGGGTCAGATTACACTGCCGCAATAATAGCAGCGGCGTTAGATGCTGAGCAGCTTGAAATTTGGACAGATGTGAGCGGAATGTTTACTGCAAACCCAAAAATCGTAAAGCAGGCAATTCCAATTCCATACATCACATACAGCGAAGCAATGGAACTTTCTCATTTTGGTGCCAAAGTATTATATGCACCAACCATTCAGCCGGTTTTAAACAAGCAAATCCCTGTTTATATCCGAAATACGTTCGATCCTTTGGCATCAGGCACTTTAATTTCAAATAAAATTAATCCTGAAAATAATAATCCGATTAAAGGGATAAGTCATATTGAAGATATAGCTTTAATTACTTTGGAAGGCTCCGGTCTTATTGGTATTTTAGGAGCTTCTAAAAGACTTTTTGGAGCCATTGCCAAAGAAGCCATCAATATTATTTTCATTACACAGGCTTCTTCAGAGCATTCTATATGTATTGGCATATCTGAAAATCAGGCAAGAAAGGCCAAACAGGCCATTGATGCTGAATTCCAATATGAAATAAAACAATTTAAAATCAATCCTTCGGTTGTAGAGGAAAATCTCAGCATCATAGCTTTGGTAGGTGAAAGCATGAAAAGCCACCAGGGTTTAAGTGGAAAAATGTTCAGCACACTCGGCAAAAACAATGTCAATATAAGAGCCATTGCACAAGGAGCTTCTGAACGGAATATTTCGGCAGTCATTGATAAAAAAGACGTTAAAAAAGCCCTGAACACTTTGCATGAAAAATTCTTTGAAGACAATACAAAACAGTTAAACCTCTTTATCAGCGGAGTCGGAAATGTTGGCGGAAAATTTATAGATCAGATCAATCAGCAAAAAAAATACCTGAAAGAAAATTTAAAGATCAATATCCGGGTAATCGCAATAGCCAACTCCAAAAAAATGTATTTTGATGAGGAAGGCATTCATTTGAACCATTGGGAAGAATTATTGGAAAATGGAGACAGTAGCTGCATCACTGAGTTTATTTCAAGAGTGGAAAAACTCAACCTGCGCAACAGCATTTTTGTTGACAACACAGCCAATGCAACGATTGCCAGCATTTACGATCAATTCTTAAAGCAGAATGTAGCTGTTGTGACCTGTAATAAAATCGCCTGTTCTTCCGAATTTGAAAAGTATCAAAATTTAAAAATACTATCTAAAAAATACAATGCTCCCTTTTTGTTTGAAACGAATGTTGGTGCAGGATTACCTATTATCGACACATTAAAAAACCTAATTGCTTCTGGGGATAAAGTTCATAAAATCCAAGCGGTACTATCCGGCAGTCTCAATTTTATCTTTAATAATTTTAACGATGACAACAGTTTTTACAGTGTAGTCAGCCAGGCGAAAGAAGAAGGCTACACAGAACCCGATCCAAAAATTGATTTAAGTGGTGTTGATGTCATGCGGAAAATACTGATTCTTATCCGTGAAAGCGGCTATCAAATGGAAATTGACGAAATTAACAACGAGTCATTCCTGCCAAAGGAATCCTTGGAAGCAGAGTCTATCACTGATTTTTTCAATTCCTTAAAAACAAATGCTCCTCATTTTGAAAGTATTTTTAAAAGGGCCACACAAAATGAGTGTCGTTTAAAATACGTAGCACAATTTGAAAATGGCAAAGCAAGCGTCGGATTGCAGTATATTGAAAAAGAACATCCTTTTTACAATCTCGAAGGAAAAGACAATATTGTGCTCTTTTACACTGACAGGTATGCTGAACAACCATTGTTAATCAAAGGAGCCGGCGCAGGAGCTGCTGTTACCGCTTCAGGAATTTTTGCAGATGTAATCCGAATTGGTACTATTTAAAACAGAAAAAATGGAACAAATAAAACTTTTTTGCCCAGCTACAATTGCGAACCTATCTTGCGGATTTGATGTTCTTGGCTTGTGTCTTGATACGATTGGCGATGAAATGATTGTGAGTAAAACCGCTAACAAGGGAATCAGAATTACAAAAATAACCGGAGCTGACTTGCCTTTGGAAACAATAAACAATGTTGCCGGAGTTGCTGCCATGGCTATGCTCGACGAAATACAGCCTGATTTTGGAATTGAGATTGATATCCATAAAAAAATAAAAGCTGGAAGCGGTATTGGAAGTTCAGCAGCAAGCGCAGCAGGAGCCGTTTTTGGAATTAATGAATTGATGGGCAAACCCTTTTCAAGAAAAGAACTCGTTCGATTTGCCATGAAAGGAGAAGCTTTAGCCAGCGGAAGTGAACATGCTGACAATGTTGCCCCGGCACTTGTAGGCGGGTTTACCCTAGTCAGAGGTTATGATCCACTGGATATTATAAAAATAGACAGTCCTTCTGAATTGTTTGCCACAGTGATTCATCCACAAATTGAATTAAAAACATCTGAAATGAGGGCTGTTTTAGAACCATTGGTTTCTTTAAAAAGCGCCATCAAACAGTGGGGGAACCTTGGTGGATTAATCGCCGGATTGTATACCAGTGATTATGACCTGATTCATCGTTCGTTACATGATGAAATTGTTGAACCTTTGAGAGGAAAATTTATTCCTAAATTTGAGCTTATTAAAGGAATTGCACTAAAAAGTGGTGCTTTAGGTGCTGGAATTTCAGGCTCAGGGCCATCAATTTATGCTTTAAGTAAAGGTTTAGAAACTGCTGAAAAAGTCGCATTTGAAATAAATAAAGCGTATCTGGATACTGGAATTCCATTTGAAATCCATGTATCTAAAATAAATTCTGAAGGAATAAAAATAATCAATTAATAAAACTTTTTAGAAATGATATATTACAGTCTTACTACTAAAAATCATAAAGTCAATTTTAAGGAAGCCGTTGTTAATGGATTAGCTCCAGACAGTGGTTTGTATTTTCCTGAAACGATAACACCGCTTCCCTCCTCTTTTTACAATACCATTGAAGATTTAAGTAATGAAGAAATTGCTTTTCAGGTAATCCGGCAATTTACAGGAGAAGAAATACCTGAGATGGAATTAAAACAAATCATCAAAGAGACATTGAATTTTGATTTTCCAGTCATTCCTGTTTCACCAACCATTTTCTCTTTGGAACTCTATCATGGTCCGACAATGGCTTTTAAAGATGTTGGCGCCCGATTTATGTCACGCTGTCTGAGCTATTTCAATCGGAATAACGACAAAAAAGTAACTGTACTTGTAGCTACATCAGGTGATACCGGAGGTGCTGTTGCCAGTGGCTTTCTGGAAGTAAAAAATGTTGATGTTATTATACTGTATCCAAGTGGAAAAGTGAGTCATTTTCAAGAACTTCAACTCACCACATTGGGTAAAAATATCAAGGCATTGGAAGTGAACGGAACTTTCGATGATTGCCAGGCTATGGTAAAGAAAGCTTTTTTAGATCCTGATTTTAAAGCAAAGAATCTTACTTCTGCCAACTCTATAAACATTGCCCGATGGTTGCCGCAGATGTTTTACTTTTTCTTTGCCTACAAAGAATTAAAAAAACACAACAAATCTATTGTACTATCATGTCCCAGCGGTAATTTCGGAAATATCTGCGCCGGTATCATGGCCAAACGTCTCGGACTGCCTATCGCCCATTTTGTGGCTTCGACCAATGCAAATGATACTGTTCCCCGATTTATAGAAAAAGGAAAATACGAACCAAATCCAACGATAGCAACATTGTCAAACGCAATGGATGTAAGCGATCCGAGTAATTTTGTTCGAATAAGAGAATTGTACAATGATGATTTAGAATTGTTTAAAAAAGATTTTTCTGCCTTTTCGTTTACCGATGAAGAAACAAAAGACGCTTTACAGAACATATACAAACAACAACACTACATTACCGAACCTCATGGAGCAATTGGTTATTTGGGTTTAAAAAAGGAATTAGAAAAGCACCAAGACAGCATTGGAATTTTTCTTGAAACGGCACATCCGATTAAATTTTCTGAAATTGTAGAATCCAGTTTAAACATACAACTTCCAATTCCTCAACAAATTCAAAGTGTTTTGGACAAAAAGAAAATCAGCCATAAAATTGAAACTTATGATGAGCTAAAAAATATTCTGAATAATTAACCTGCTATTATTGAGCCAATAAATTGCCTTGCCGATACTTTGATACTCAAAATAAAAAGAATAAATTAGCCACTTCAAATTTTATAACATTACTAAATGAAAAATACAGCATTAACGCAGGTTCACGAAAGTTTAGGAGCTAAAATGGTTCCGTTTGCAGGTTACAATATGCCTGTGCAATATGAAGGAGTAAACGCAGAACACGAAACAGTTCGTAACGGTGTCGGTGTTTTTGATGTTTCCCACATGGGAGAATTTTTCTTGAAAGGCGAAAATGCGTTGGCTTTAATTCAAAAAATAACTTCAAACGACGCTTCAAAATTAGTAGACGGAAAGGCTCAATATTCTTGTCTTCCAAATAATGAAGGTGGAATTGTTGACGATTTGATCGTTTATAAAATAGCCGATAACCACTATATGCTGGTTGTAAACGCTTCTAATATTGAAAAAGACTGGAACTGGATTTCATCTCATAATGATTTGGGTGTAGATATGCAAAATTTGTCTGACGGATACTCTTTGTTAGCTATTCAGGGACCAAAAGCAGCTGAAGCAATGCAAACACTAACTTCTATCGATTTAGTAAATATGCCATATTATTCTTTTCAGATTGGCGAATTTGCGGGTGTAAAAGAAGTAACCATTTCTGCAACAGGCTATACAGGTTCAGGCGGATTTGAGATTTATTTCAAAAATGAAGATGCTGAAACTATCTGGAATAAAGTTTTTGAAGCTGGAGCTGCCTTCGGTATTAAACCTATCGGATTGGCTGCTCGTGATACATTGCGTTTGGAAATGGGATTCTGTTTGTACGGAAACGACATTAATGACACTACATCGCCACTTGAGGCTGGTTTAGGATGGATTACCAAATTCGATAAAGAATTCACCAATTCAGCTAATTTGAAAAAGCAAAAAGAAGAAGGCGTATCTAAAAAATTAGTGGCTTTTGAAATGCAGGAGCGTGCCGTGCCTCGTCATGATTACGAAATTGTTGACGCATCTGGAAACGTAATTGGAGTTGTAACTTCTGGAACTATGTCGCCTTCTATGAATGTTGGGATTGGTTTGGGTTATGTGCCTATCTCTTTAGCCGCTGTTGACAGTGAGATTTTTATCCGAATCAGAAAAAATGATGTTCCTGCTAAAGTAGTTAAATTACCTTTTTACAAAAAGCAGTAACAAAGTTAATGTGTACCAAAGCGGCAAAGTTTTTCGTTAGTATAAAAATTTAATTTTGCAGCTTGAATCTGTTTCCAATAATAACGAACAGGCAAAGCAAACTTTTAAATAAAATAAACTCATATAGAAATGGGAAGAGCATTCGAATTTAGAAAAGCAAGAAAGATGAAACGTTGGTCAGCAATGGCAAAAACGTTTACAAGAATAGGAAAAGATATTGTAATGGCTGTTAAGGAAGGTGGTCCAAATCCTGAGACAAACTCAAGATTAAGAGCAGTTATCCAAAATGCAAAGTCGGCAAATATGCCAAAAGATAACGTTGAACGCGCTATCAAAAAAGCATCTGACAAAGACACGGCTAACTTTAAGGAAGTCTTATTTGAAGGGTACGCACCGCACGGAATAGCAATTCTGATTGAAACAGCAACAGACAACAACAACAGAACTGTAGCCAATATCAGAAGTTATTTTAACAAATGTAACGGAACAATGGGTACTCAGGGCTCAGTAGAATTCATGTTTGATCATACGTGTAATTTCCGAATTCCGGCTGAAGGACAAGATGTTGAAGAACTGGAACTGGAAATGATTGACTTTGGTGTAGAAGAAATTTTCGCTGACGAAGATGGAATTTTAATGTACGCTCCTTTTGAAAGTTTTGGTGCTATCCAAAAAGAATTAGAAAACAGGAATATGGAAATTTTATCTTCCGGTTTTGAACGAATTCCGCAAATTACTAAAGAATTAACGCCTGACCAAGTGGCAGATGTTGAAAAATTATTGGAAAAAATCGAAGAGGATGATGACGTGATGAACGTATATCATACTATGGTCGAACTATAAGCTTCAATAAATACACTATTAAAACTCCGTCTCGTTTTTTAACAAGATGGAGTTTTTTGCATAAAAAATACATACGAAATCATTCTGCATTATTTACTTTTACAATAAAAAACATGGCCAGATTCAAAGAAAATGATTTGCCAAAAGCAAAACTTAATAAGGCGACTCTTAATAAATCCTTACTTATATTCAAATATGCCGGGAACCACAAATGGAAATTCTATGTTGGTTTGGTTTTTCTGTTAATGACAGGAGCAACTGCTCTCGCATTTCCTAAATTAATGGGAATGTTGGTAGATTGTGTTAACGCAAAAGATTTAGCAGAGGCTAGAAACATTGCCTTAATCCTTATGGGAATCCTGTTTTTACAATCCTTCTTCTCTTTTTTCCGTTTGTCATTGTTCATCAATTTTACCGAAAATACTTTGGCCAATATTCGTTTGGCTTTGTACAGTAATTTGATAAAATTGCCTATGTCTTTCTTTTCACAAAAGCGCGTTGGCGAATTAAACAGCAGAATCAGTTCTGATATTTCTCAGATTCAGGATACATTAACAACAACAATTGCTGAATTTTTACGTCAGTTTATTCTAATTATTGGTGGTGTCATTTTTTTAGCAACCATTAGTCTTAAGCTAACTTTAATGATGCTTTCCATAGTTCCTGTAGTAGCCGTTGCAGCAGTAATTTTTGGAAGGTTCATCAGAAAATATTCAAAAAGAGTGCAGGATCAGGTTGCCGAAAGTCAAGTTATCGTTGAAGAAACCCTACAAGGGATAAGTAATGTAAAAGCATTTGCTAACGAATGGTATGAAATTGCCCGATATGAGGGTAAAATTTCAGAAGTTGTAAAACTGGCAATCAAAGGCGGAAAATACAGAGGTTATTTTGCCTCGTTTATCATTTTCTGTCTGTTTGGAGCCATTGTAGCTGTGGTTTGGTATGGTGTCAATTTGTGTATTAATGGAGAAATTAAAGGTGTTGGAGAATTAATCTCTTTCGTATTATATTCTACTTTTATTGGTGCTTCATTTGGAGGTATTGCCGAATTGTATGCTCAAATCCAAAAAGCTATTGGGTCAACCGAAAGGGTTTTTGAACTTTTGGATGAAACTCCGGAAAAAATAAACAGCACCGGAAATAGGTTAAGAGACAAAATCAAAGGCAATGTGACATTCAAAAACGTAGCTTTCAGTTATCCTTCAAGAAAAGAGATTCAGGTACTAAGAGGTGTCAGTTTTACTGCTGGTTTTGGTCAAAAAATTGCAATTGTAGGACCAAGTGGCGCAGGAAAATCTACTATTTCATCATTATTACTTCGTTTTTATGATATTGAAAGTGGTTCAATTTTAATTGATGACAAGAATATTTACGACTACGATTTAGAACAATTGCGCGGTAATATGAGTATTGTACCACAGGATGTTATTCTTTTTGGCGGAAGTATTCGGGAAAATATTGCTTACGGAAAGCCTGATGCGACTGACGAAGAAATATTCATGGCCGCAAAACAAGCCAATGCACTAGATTTTGTGAATGGTTTCCCTGAAAAATTTGAAACTTTAGTTGGTGAAAGAGGTATCAAACTTTCGGGTGGTCAACGTCAAAGAATAGCCATCGCCAGAGCTTTATTGAAAAACCCAAGTATTTTGATATTAGACGAAGCTACATCATCGTTAGATAGTGAAAGTGAAAAATTAGTACAGGAGGCATTAGAAATCCTAATGGAAGGACGAACAAGCATTATCATCGCCCATCGATTATCAACCATTAGAAACGCCGATACTATTCTGGTGCTTGACAAAGGAGTTATTACCGAAAAAGGAACGCATAAAGAGCTGTTAAAAATGGAAAATGGACTTTATAAAAACTTAAGTAACCTCCAATTCAGTGATTTTTAATCATAAAAAAACTCCAGAAAAATCTGGAGTTTTTTTATGTCATTCCGAAACTTTGGAATTATTACTTACTTGATAAATTCAATTTTTTGAGCTTCCTCAGCATTTACGCTATCAAAGAAACCTTGTGCATTCATCCATTCATCACTGAATACTTTACTCATATATCTTGATCCATGATCAGGAAAAATAGCAATAACATTACTGTTTTCGTCAAATTCTCCTTCTTCTGCATATTGCTTAACCGCCTGCATTACAGCTCCTGAAGTATATCCTACAAAAAGACCTTCTGTTTTAGCAATATTTCTTGTCATGTGAGCGCTTTCTTCATCGGTCACTTTAACAAACTTATCAATAATATCGAAATCTGTTGCAGTAGGAATCAAGTTCTTACCTAATCCTTCAATTCTGTATGGATAAATCTCATCGTTGTCAAACTCTTTGGTTTCATGGTATTTCTTAATTACCGAACCAAAAGCATCAACGCCTAAAATCCTAATATTTGGATTTTGTTCCTTTAAGTATTTTGCAGCTCCGGAAAGTGTTCCTCCGGTACCCGTACAAGCAATTAAATGCGTGATTTTTCCATTTGTCTGTTCCCAGATTTCAGGACCGGTAGTTCTATAATGTGCTTCAATATTTAAATCATTAAAATACTGATTAATATATACCGAACCTTTTGTTTCTTCATGCAAACGCTTTGCTACATTGTAGTATGAACGTTCATCATCAGCAGATACGTGAGCCGGGCAAACATAAACTTTAGCACCCATGCTACGCAACATATCTATTTTATCAGCAGAAGATTTTGAACTTACGGCAAGAATGCATTCGTATCCTTTAATAATACTAACCATAGCCAAACTGAATCCTGTATTACCAGAAGTGGTTTCTATAATAGTATCTCCAGGTTTTAGTATGCCTTGCCTTTCAGCTTCTTCAATAATGTATAAAGCAATTCTGTCTTTAGTAGAATGACCCGGATTAAAGGCTTCCACTTTAGCATAAAATTTACCTTTTAAACTTTCAGTAATTTTATTGATTTTAATAAGTGGTGTATTACCAATCAGTTCCAATACATTATTGTAAGCTATAATATCTTTTCCCATATAATAGTAAATCGTGGCATTAAATTTTGAATTATAAATATACCCAAAACTCTGCAAATCTATAAAAAAATTTTCAATTACTTTTGAATTCCTTCTAAATCTAATAAAAAACTAAATTCCTTAGCTATCTCTTTAAGTGCTTCAAAACGCCCTGAAGCCCCACCATGACCAGCATCCATATTAGTATTCAAATACAATAGATTTGTGTCAGTTTTTAATGTTCTTAATTTTGCTATCCATTTCGCCGGTTCCCAGTATTGTACTTGAGAATCATGTAATCCTGTAGTAATTAACATATTAGGGTATTTTTGTTTTTTTACGTTGTCATAAGGCGAATAAGAAAGCATATAATCATAATATTCTTTTTCATTCGGATTACCCCATTCATCATATTCTCCGGTAGTTAACGGAATGGAATCATCTAACATAGTAGTAATTACATCCACAAAAGGCACTTGAGCAATTACACCGTTGTATAATTCCGGTGCAGTGTTGATGACAGCTCCCATCAATAATCCTCCCGCAGAACCTCCTTCAGCATATAAATGTTCGGCCGAAGTATAATTGGATGAAATCAAAAATTTAGAGCAATCGATGAAATCGCTGAAAGTATTTTTCTTTTTTAACAATTTCCCGTTTTCATACCACGGTCTTCCTAAATCCTCACCGCCTCGAATATGGGCAATTGCAAAAATAAACCCTCTGTCAAGTAAGCTTAATCTTGTGGTTGAAAACGTACAGTCCATAGAATATCCGTAAGATCCGTAAGCATATTGCAACAATGGATTTTTACCGTTTTGCGTGATTTCTTTTCTGTGAATCATAGAAATAGGCACTTTGGCCCCATCCTGAGCTATCACCCAAATTCTTTTTTCCACATAATTGGATTTATCAAAATTTCCGCCTAAAACTTGCTGTTCTTTTTTAATTTCTTTGGTTTTAGCTTTCATATTAAAATCAATAACCGAAGAAGGAGTTGTCAGTGACTGGTATCCATAACGAAGGATATTAGTGTCGAAATCAACGTTTGTAGAAGTGTAAGCACTATAAGTTTCACTTTCAAACGGAAGATAATACTCTTCTGTCCCACTCCAAGGCATAATACGAAGTTTTGTCAAGCCGTTATTTCGCTCTTCGACAACCAGATAATCTTTGAAAATTTCAATATCTTCTAAGAGCACGTCTTCACGATGCGGAATTACATCGGCCCAATTCTTCTTTAATGTTGCCGCTTCCGGCGTTTTCATCAATTTAAAATTAGTTGCTTCATCTTTATTGGTCAAAACATAAAAAGCATCCTCAAAATGTGAAATGGTGTATTCTAATCCGCGAACACGAGGCTGGAATACTGTAAATTCTTCATCTGGTGTATTCGCATTTAAAATTTGGTATTCAGATGTCAAAGTACTTGAAGATCCGATAACAAGGTATTTTTTAGATTTTTCTTTGTAAACATACACACTGAAAGTATCGTCTTTTTCGTGAAAAACCAGTACATCTTCTTTTGAATCTGTTCCAAATTTGTGTTTGAAAATTTTATCAGAACGCAATGTTTTTTTATCCTGATGTGTGTACAGAATTGTCTGATTATCATTAGCCCAAACCGAACCTCCACTCGTGTTTTCTATTTTATCCGAAAGAATTTCTCCTGTAATCAGGTTTTTAATTTGAATAGTATAAATTCTTCTTCCTTTTTTATCAACTGCAAAAGTGGCAAATTGATTGTCTGGACTTACGCTCACGCCTCCTAATTGAAAATAAGCATTTCCTTTAGCCATTTCATTACAATCGAACATAATTTCCTCAGGAGCCTCTAAACTACCTTTCTTACGGGAATGAATAGGATAATCCTGCCCTATTTCAAAGCGAGTGATGTAATAATAGCCATTGTATAAGTAAGGAACCGACTCATCGTCTTCTTTGATACGGGATTTCATTTCTTCAAACAAAGATTTTTGAAAATCTTTTGTATGAGCTGTCATTTCATTGTAATATTTGTTCTCTTTATTCAAATAATCAATGACTTCCGGGTTCTCCCTATCGTTTAGCCAATAATAATTATCTATTCTGACGTCGTTATGTTTTTCAAGAATATGCGGAATAATTTTAGCAACAGGAGGTATTATTTTAGTCATTTTTCAGGCAGTTCTAATGTTAAATGTTTGTGCAAAAATACTATATAAAAACCCAAATAGAAGTAGTTTTTTATAATAAATAAGTTGTCTCTGTTTGTTATAATTTGGTAATTTTACGGCTAATTTTAAAAAATAAAAAAATGTTTGGAGATATGATGGGAATGATGGGAAAACTAAAAGAAGCCCAGCAGAAAATTGAAGAAACTAAAAAAAGACTGGATTTTGTTTTAATAGACGAACAAAGCAATGACGGCTTACTTAAAGCAACAGTAACAGCCAATAGAAAAATAAAATCGATTACAATAGACGATTCCCTTTTGAATGACAAGGAGCAATTAGAGGATTATCTGCTTCTTATTTTAAACAAAGCTATTGTAAAAGCATCCAATATAAATGAAGCCGAATTAGCCGCTGCCGCTAAAGACGGAATGCCTAATATTCCCGGAATGGATATGTTTAAATAATAAAAAAGCAGGGAATTAGTTCCCTGCTTTTTTATACTATATATACTATAACTTTTACATCACAACTTTAGGCAATACTTCCAATACATATTCATGCATCACCTGACGGTAATCTAAATGCGTTACGATACGTAATTTTCCTTGACCCATTGAACTGATGTGAATTCCTTTTTCTTTCAATTTCTCGATAATGTTTTTCTCACTTAAGTAAGGTTGGATTGAGAATATTAAAATATTGGTTTCCAAAGGTTCAATTGAGGCTACCCAAGGTAATTGTTGAAGTACACTTCCTAATTCCTTTGCGCGTCTGTGATCGTCTGCCAAACGTTCTAAATGATTGTCCAGCGCATAAATTCCGGCTGCAGCCAAATAACCGGCCTGACGCATTCCTCCTCCAAAAATCTTGCGGACACGCAATGCTCTTTTTATTGTTGCCGCATCTGAAACTAAAACCGATCCTACAGGAGCTCCCAAACCTTTTGAAAAACAAACGGAAATAGTATCGAACAATTCTCCAAATTGTCTTGGGGATTGCTTTTTAGCTATCAACGCATTCCATAGCCGGGCTCCGTCTAAATGGTATTTTAATTTATTCTGAACACAAACCTGTTTGATTTCTTTTAAAGTTTCTATCTCATAACAAGCACCACCACCTTTGTTTGTTGTATTTTCGATGCTTATCAGACTGGTTAACGGAGCATGGTAAAATTCAGGATCATTGATTGCATTCTTAACCTGATCTGCTGTAATCATTCCTCGGTTTCCATCTACCAAATTACAGGAAACACCGCTATTAAATGACGCTCCTCCTCCTTCATAATGGTAAATATGAGACCATTTATCGCAGATTATCTGTTCGCCGGGATTGGTATGCAATTTTATAGCTGTTTGGTTCGCCATGGTTCCTGAAGGAAAAAACAAAGCGGCTTCCATTCCGAACATATTGGCTACTTTCTCTTCTAAGGCGTTTACCGTAGGGTCTTGCTTGTAAACGTCGTCCCCTACTTTTGCCTGGAACATGGCTTGTAACATTTCCTGCGTGGGCTTCGTTACTGTATCGCTAACTAAATTTATTTCCATAATTATAAAATGAATAGTACTTTTGTTTTATTCTAAAGGTGAAACTAGCCCCGATTGAACCGATATCCTCGCGTAGTGCAACGAAGCGAGATAAAGGGGAAAGCGGGAAATAGCTTCCAATAAAAATTTATCAAAAATAATATTATTTATGACAAATACCGAACAAATAAAAGGTATTGTAGAGCGCCTTGGTGCGTTGAGGAGGTATCTTTGACATTGATGCCAAATTAATAGAAATTACTAACGAAGAAGAGAAGACTTTTGCTCCCGATTTTTGGAACAATGCAAAAGAAGCCGAAATCATTGTCAGGAATTTACGCTCAAAGAAAAAATGGGTTGAGGATTATGAAAAAGCCATCAACTTAAGAGATGAACTTCAGATTGCCTACGATTTTTATAAAGAAGGTGAACTTTCCGAAGCAGAACTTGATGAACTGTATGAAATAACAAACAATCATATAGAGAACATTGAGTTTAAAAACATGCTTTCGGAAGAAGGTGACAGCATGAGTGCCGTTTTACAAATTACAGCCGGTGCCGGTGGTACCGAAAGTTGTGACTGGGCTTCAATGCTGATGCGGATGTATATGATGTGGGGCGAAAAAAATGGTTATAAGATTAAAGAACTGAACTTTCAGGAAGGTGATGTAGCAGGTATAAAAACCGTTACGCTGGAGTTTGAAGGTGATTATTCTTTTGGCTATCTGAAAGGTGAAAACGGTGTTCATCGATTGGTACGAATTTCACCATTTGACAGTAACGCGAAACGCCATACTTCGTTTGCTTCTGTGTATGTGTATCCTTTAGTAGATGATACCATTGAGATTGAGATTAGCCCTGCAGATATTGAAATTACGACTGCAAGATCCAGTGGTGCTGGTGGACAAAATGTAAATAAAGTGGAAACCAAAGTCCAGTTATTGCACAAGCCAACGGGAATCCAGATCCAATGTTCTGAAACGCGCTCACAGCATGACAACCGAAACCGCGCCATGCAGATGTTACGATCCCAGTTGTATGAGATTGAACTGAAAAAGCAAATGGAACAGCGTGCTGATATCGAAGCTGGAAAAATGAAAATCGAATGGGGTTCACAAATCCGTAATTATGTTTTGCATCCGTATAAACTGATTAAAGATGTACGAACTCAGTTTGAAACCAGTGATGTTGATGGTGTGATGAATGGGAATTTAGATGAATTCCTGAAAGCCTACCTGATGATGATGGGACAAAAAGAAGAGAAATAAAATAAGGCCTGAACAAATGATGTTTAGGCCTTTTTCTTTGAAATATGATTCGTTTATTGTTGCATTTTGAAGTAATAATCTGCTGAATTTTTTCCGCTTCCATAAAATAGGAAGAAAACGCAAATGACAAAAAGAAGTAAGGAAAGTATTAAATTACCGATGTGCATTTCTCCTATAAAATTGATTAAAAATGCCGCCAGTAAAATAGGAAGCTGTGCCATTATCGCCCATCTGGTAAGCAATCCGAAAACAATCATAATCCCACCTACCATGTGAGCAGCAATGATATAATGCACAAAAAGCATTCCTCCTCCTATATTTTTAATTGGCTGAACCAATTGCGTGTAATATTCTGTATCTGTAATAAATGAAACCCCTTTGGTAAACAAAAATATACCGACAATAATCCGTAAAATATCTATTGGATAATACGTGTGGGCATTAGCCCATTTGTTTAAGCTCTTAACAGTTCCCATATTAATTAGTTTTAAATTACTTAAACTAATTTACTAAATCTGATAGAAATAACCTACTTAAAATCAGCTTTTTATAAAAAAATTATTTTTCAGTACTTTGATATTGTCAATTGATTTTACTTTTTCTTCCAATTTTTTCCAGTCGTTTGTACCGTTAAGTCTCACCTTTTTATCTTTAATCATAACATCAACTGGCATTACAAAACCAGGTTCATCTGTTTTCCATCGGAATTCGATGCCGCTCTTTTCTTTTCTGAATTCCAATTCAGGAATGGTAGTATAGCGCAGATACTGATTGAAGACTGGAGTCAGATTAATTCCGGATTCAGTATTGAAGAAATCAACCACTGTTTTAGTATCAATAATTTTCTTTCTGTACGTTTCTGAATATTTCAAAAGCATTTTCCACCATTTTGCATCATCGTTTACAATGTGTCTGATAGTGTTGAGCATCAGCGCGCCTTTTGGATACATATCACCCGATCCTTCTTTATTTACTCCATATTGGCCTATGATTGGCTGGTCATTATTTACGTTATCTTTCAAACCATTCGCGTATTGCATCGCTTTTTGATACCCAAACTGGCATTCTACAAAAACAATTTCAGAGTATTGTGTAAACCCTTCGTGGATCCACATATCAGCGATATCTTTACTGGTAATACTGTTTCCGAACCATTCGTGACCACTTTCATGTATCGTAATGAAATCAAACAACAATCCAATTCCTGTATTTGACAAATCATTTCCCAAATATCCTTGCAAATAGTGGTTTCCGTAAGCAACGGCGCTTTGGTGCTCCATGCCGAGATAAGGTGTTTCAACCAATTTATAACCGTCTTCAGAAAAAGGATACGTTCCGAATTTTGACTGAAAACAATCCATCATCGGTTTTACTTCTTCAAAATGTTTACGGGCTTTATCTTCATTTTCACGCAGCACATAATAATCTAAGTCAAGCCCTTTGTGATTATCATGGATGTGTGCATAATCAGCAATATTAGCTGTTATATCATAAGTATTAATTGGATTTTTAACTTCCCAGTCCCAACGGGTGTAACCGTTTTTTAAATCCTCACTTCCCATAAACCGCCCATTGGAAACATTCATCAATCCGTTAGGAACGGCAATTTTAATGCTGGCGCCAAAATCCGGCTCATCGCTTTGAGAATCTTTTACAGGATACCACAAGCTTGCTCCAGTTCCTTGTACGGCAACACCAATCCATGGTTTCCCCTTTGAATCCTGAGTGAAAACAAATCCGCCATCCCAAGGTGCTCTTTTTGCAATGATCGGCTTTCCTGAATAGTAAAAACGTAGTTTCTGTTCTGAATCCTTGGCCAGTTCATTTGGAAATGAAATAAAAACAGCAATTTCTTCTCTGACAAAATTCAGTTTTTTAGCATTTAAAACAATACTGTCAATTTGCATATTTTCGAATAAATCCAATTGAATTTTACGTGTATTTTCAACTACCTTAAAAGTAACATCATTATAACCTACAATCGATTTATCCTCCGGATTAATTTTAATATTCAAATCATAACGTTGTACATCAAAACATGTTCTTTCCAGTCTTAAACCTCCTTGAAGCGAATCCCGACGGGTAGTATTTTGAGCCGAAAGCTGTTGGATTACAATCAGAAAAAGAGAAGTAAATAGGGTATTTTTCATAGTGTTAATTTAAAATAAAAAAATTACTCAGTAAAGTTAGCCGTAGATTTTATTTTGTTAATTAATTTAAGTTTTATTTAACGGAAAGAAATACCCATGCTGTTACTTCAGAAATCTTTAGAACTTTAGTAATTAACACACACACCTGACAGAATATAATCAATCAGGTGTGTGTATGTCGGATGCGACGATAAAATATATTGAGGAGATTTTTATTCTAAAACAATCTGACTTGATTTAAAAATTTTGCCCCATTTTTCTTCAAATGATTTTGAAATTGTTTTCTCTTTAATGCCAACAATACTTACATATAAAGACGAATTCCCTTGAATAATATAATACACCTGTGATTCCGGATTTGAACCATTTAAATATTTTGGTGCTTCAACTTTAAATAAAATCCATGAATTCTTACCGCCTTCATTTTTTTCAATCAGCGTTAATTTAGCTTCCGGAGCGGTATTTTTTGTTTTCGAATAAAAAAGATTCATCGCTTTATCCATAGGGATATTCGTTACATTTTTCAAAGACATCATGGTTCCGATAATTGTCCAGTTGTCCAATGTTTCTTTTTCAGGAATCAATTCTGTAAAATGAGACGCCTCACTTTCCTGATTTGCGCCGACTTTCCATTTGTATTCTTCCGGCCAGATAACTTTTAGATTTTCACTTTTATTTTGAGCTTGAATTGAGGCAGAAGAAAGAATTAGCAGGAGTAAAATCGCTATTTTTTTCATTTTTAGTAGGTTTTAATTAGGTTAGGTTTATTTTTTTCGAGTATAAAAATAACTATTCCCAATCAATAAAAGAGAAAAATACTACAAATTTTTACCTAGCAGTTCTTTTGTATTTCCAAATCAGAAAAACACCAAGGAAGACAAACAATAAAAATATGAAATTTAAACAGTAGAAATTACGTCATTAGAACTACTTCTTAATGTCTTTCAGAATCCAATCCATTTCCGGATCGACGCTATTAATCCTGTCTTCCAGCGTAGGAATGATTTCCCTATCAGGAAAAATACCCCTTCCTTCAACGTTACTTTGATAATAAGGCCTCACAGCCATTAAACCGATACGTGCCTTGACTTTGGATTTTGGTAATGTAACAAGCGGCATAAAACCTGCCACGGAACCATTGTAAGCGCCTCCGGTTTCTTCTCCAACGAAATAAGCCCTCTTAGAGCCTTTTAAATCTGAAGAAATAATACTTGAAGCGGAAAAACTGCCACCATTAATCAATACATATATTTTACCGAAAAAAGCATTCTCTCTAGGTTCTTTCATTTTGGAGCGGGAAGTATGGTAATAATACAAACCGTCCTCGCCTTTTCTGACTTTAAAAAACATAAAACCATAATAGATAGGAGAAGCAATTCCTTTAGCAATTTTACCTCCTATACCGCCGCTTTTGAAATATTCAGCACGAAACAGACTTGTTTTGGAAGCTACTTTATAATCTTGAGTAAAAACAAAAGAAGTATCGGCGAGATAGGCATACAGATTTGCTATTTCACTCATCCTCCCACCGGTATTGTTTCTTAAATCAATAATTAAAGAAGTCGCTTTGTATTCTTTTATTTTTTTGAAAGACTCTTTGTAAAAAGTGCTGTAGTCTCCGTTTTTAAACCCTTTAATCGTCATCACAGCTACGCTGCTGTCTTTTTCGATAAACTTAAGGTTCCTCATATAAGTCTTTGTCTCCTTTTCATAACCTTCAACAAACCTCTTATTGCTAAGTGCTCTTTTGGCTTCCTTGGTCAGCGTCACTTTTGGTTCTTTCTTTCTTGCAATTGTATCCCTTTTGATGCAAATTGAATTTACCGTATCATGGAATTTCAAATTATAAACAATACTGTCCGTTAAACCGTGCTCGAAAGTATAAAACATCTTGAGCGATTTAGCAATCCTGTTCTTTTTAAATGTAGTATTAAAACCGTCGGAGGCAAACCAATTGTTGTATTCCTTAATAAAATCTTTTGGAGACTGGTTGTTCATAGCAAGTACTTCTGTACCGACTCCTATATTCTTATGGTTTGATTTATTTTTGATGATGTATAATTTATCATTAAAAATTTCAAAATCAAACTGCGAAATCGGGTCAATTCCTTTCTTTGCAATTGCTTTTATTTCCTTTTTAGTGTACTTCCTTTGGTTTGGAGACACTATCAAATGTCCTTGCCCGACTGCACTCGTAACTGGGCTTAGTTTTTTATAAAAATCCAAAGCTGTCATGGGTTTGGTGACAGTCGTTTTTAAGCTGTCAAACTTATGGTCCAGTTCTTTTTTTGAAATATACCAATACAAATCCGGATGCATTTTTTGCATTTTCAGATACACAAAATCAATATCACTTCTGATATCTTCCACAGGAATCATATCATTAACATGTCTGTTATGCTTTTCTATAGAAGCGCATTGTATCAAAAGCAGTGCGGTAATGCAAAGGATTATTGTTTTTCTCATGAAATGTTATTCGATAAGGACTATTTGTGAATTTTACTTTTAATTAAACCTGAATCACACCCAAATTGAATTTCTTTTCAATTGGCGCATGATTAGCCGCTTCAATTCCCATTGAAATCCATGTTCTGGTATCTAAAGGATCAATAATGGCATCCGTCCATAAATGCGCTGCAGCATAATAAGGAGAAACCTGCTCATCATAACGAGCCTTAATTTTATCAAATAGTTCGGCTTCTTTTTCAGGAGTAATTTCCTCTCCTTTAGCTTTTAGCGAAGAAGCTTCAATTTGTGCCAGTACTTTTGCTGCCTGAGTTCCGCCCATTACGGCTAACTCTGCACTTGGCCAGGCAAAAATCAATCGTGGATCATATGCTTTTCCACACATTGCATAATTTCCAGCCCCATACGAATTTCCTACGATTACGGTAAATTTTGGCACAACAGAATTAGAAACTGCATTGACCATTTTGGCACCATCCTTAATAATTCCTCCGTGCTCCGATTTGGAACCCACCATAAATCCGGTTACATCCTGTACAAAAACCAATGGAATTTTCTTTTGGTTACAATTAGCAATAAAACGGGTAGCCTTATCTGCAGAATCAGAATAAATTACACCTCCAAACTGCATTTCACCATTTTTAGTTTTCACCACTTTACGTTGGTTGGCAACAATCCCTACAGCCCAACCATCAATTCGGGCATAACCGGTAATAATAGTTTGACCGTAACCTGCTTTGTATTCGTCAAATTCAGAATTATCAACCAAACGGCTGATAATTTCCATCATATCATATTGTTCGTTTCTTGCTTTTGGCAGGATTCCAAAGATTTCATTTGGATCTGATTTTGGCTTTTCTGCTTTAATACGGTTATAACCCGCTTTTTCATAATCGCCTATTTTACCTACAATACTCTTAATTCTGTCTAAGGCAGCCGCATCGTCTTTAGCCTTAAAATCTGTTACTCCTGAGATTTCACAGTGCGTTGTAGCTCCACCAAGCGTTTCGTTATCGATAGTTTCCCCAATAGCTGCTTTTACCAAATAACTTCCGGCTAAGAAAATACTTCCGGTTTTATCTACAATTAAGGCTTCATCGCTCATGATAGGCAAATAAGCACCTCCGGCAACACAACTTCCCATAACTGCTGAAATTTGAGTAATACCCATACTGCTCATGATGGCATTATTTCTGAATATGCGTCCGAAATGCTCTTTATCCGGGAAAATTTCGTCTTGCATAGGCAAATAAACACCCGCAGAATCAACTAAGTATATAATAGGTAGTCTATTTTCCATAGCGATTTCCTGAGCCCTAAGGTTTTTCTTAGCAGTAATTGGAAACCATGCCCCTGCTTTTACAGTAGCATCATTAGCAACAACAATACATTGTTTTCCGCTGACATACCCAATTTTAACGACTACTCCACCCGATGGGCAACCTCCATGTTCTTTATACATACCTTCACCAACGAAAGCACCTATTTCGATACAATTTTCCTTATCATCCAGCAAATAATCAATTCGTTCCCGAGCTGTCATTTTGCCTTCTCCATGCAGTTTTGCAATTCTTTTTTCTCCTCCTCCAAGTTTAACTTTGGCGAATCTTTGTTTCAAATCTGAAAGTAAAAGTTTGTTGTGGTCTTCGTTTTTATTGAAGTTAATGTCCATTTTTAGTTGTATTTGACTGTAAAATTGTAATTTCGGACGCTAAAATACAAAACCTTTTCCTTTTCTGAAACAAAGATTTCAAGTCTGTCCAATGTTAATTTATTAAACATCAATTGTTGTTAACTTAACAATAACTTAACGTTGTCCCAATACTTTTGCACCATTAAAAACATACAATATGTCTATAAATAACATTTTTCAATTTCTTGTTCCAAAGGATAAAAAATTCTTCCCATTATTTGAACAAGCTACACACAAACTTGTACTTCTTGCAGAAACATTACACGAAGCAGTGAATGTTCCAAAAGACCAAAGAGAAGAATATCTTAAAAAGATAGATGAGCTTGAAGCACAGATTGAAGAAATCAATCACCAGACTCATTTGGAATTAAGCCGAAACTTTATCACTCCTTTTGACAGAGAGGATATTCACACTTTAATAAAATCAATTGATGCTGTTGCTGACAACTTACAAGGAGCAGCGAGCAGAATGCGTTTATATCAAATTGAAAAGATTACAAAATCTATCCGAAAACTTACTGAGATAACGCTTGAATCTTGTCAATTAATTAAAATCGGTGTTGCTCAGGTGGAAGATTTAAAGACACCTAAGAAAATTTCAGATGTATGCAAGCGTATCAACAAATTGGAAAGCAAAGCCGATGTCGTTTTTGACAAAGCCGTTGCCGATATTTTTGAGAACGAATCTGATGTAAAAAATATTATCCGATACAAAGAAGTACTTTCATCTCTTGAACAAGCAACAGATAAATGTAAAGCCGTTTCTAACATTTTAGAACAAATTTCTGTAAAACATTCTTAAATCTATTAAAGCTTTTAAGCCATTATAATTATGGAATTTACCTTACTTATAGTAATTATTGTTCTTGCCTTAATATTTGACTATATTAATGGTTTTCATGATGCAGCCAATGCTATCGCAACAATCGTTGCAACAAAAGTACTTTCACCGTTTCAAGCAGTGGTTTGGGCTGCATTTTTTAATTTCTTAGCTTATTGGGTTTTTGGTTTTGGAGTTGCAGATACTGTTGCCAAAACCGCTCATACCATGGAAATTAACCTTGTAGTAATCTTGTCAGGTGTTATTGCAGCCATCATTTGGAATTTATTTACCTGGTGGCAGGGAATTCCTTCCAGTTCCTCACATACCTTAATTGGTGGTTTTGCAGGAGCAGCCATTGCACATGCCATAGCCGTTCATGGTTTTGAGGGATACACTATAGTAGAAGAAGGAAAAAATGTAACCAGACATTGGTATAATATCGTGAGCTGGTATAAAGCAGGAAAAGATGGCGGAATGCCAACCGGAGTTACTATCATCATTGCTTTTATTGTGTTAGCTCCATTGTTGGGTGCTTTGGTTTCTTATCTGATATCAATCTGGTTGCTGAATGCTTCAAAAAAGAGCATTTATCCTAAAATATTCACCTGTCTTTTAATGATTGCAACCGTTTGGTTTGTAGAAAGTCAATTGAAATATTACAGTGAAATAGAAAAACCGAGATTTGACTCTGTTTTTTGGAGTGTTGTATTTGAATCACACAATATCAAATGGTTTATTGTTGCATTTATTGTTTTATCCATCAGTACTTTTTGTTTAATTTTCAGTAGCTTGAGTCACAGTCAATCGGATTCATGGTTAAGAAAAATGCAATTATTATCTTCTGCTTCCTTTAGTTTAGGTCACGGAGGTAATGATTCACAAAAAGTAATGGGTATTATTGCAGCTGCCGTAGCGGTTTACATTCACACCAGTGGTGTTGCTCAAGCTACATTACCGGATTGGCTGGATGTTGTTTTACCGGAAGGTGACAGTTCAGGAAAAATGCCGGGTTGGATTCCTTTAGCCTGTTATACTGCAATTGCAGCCGGAACGTTAAGCGGCGGTTGGAAAATTGTAAAAACAATGGGATCAAAAATCACTAAAGTAACCTCATTTGAAGGTGTTGCAGCCGAAACAGCCGGAGCCTTGACTTTATATTTTACTGAGCATTTAAAAATCCCAGTAAGTACAACTCACACCATTACTGGTTCTATTATTGGTGTTGGATTAACAAAACGTATATCTGCTGTGCGTTGGGGTATTACCGTAAGTCTGATTTGGGCTTGGGTTCTGACAATTCCAGTATCAGCTCTGTTAGCCGGATTAATCTATTACGTTGTTTCAATCTTTATTTAAAATATAGATCATATCATACAAAAAGACCTGCAAATTGCAGGTCTTTTTAATTATACTGACTTCATTATTTCGTTCCTTTTTATTTTTCCGGTTTCTGTTTCGGCAAATTTTGACATAAAATAAACTGCTTTAGGCTTTTCATATTTACTTAACTCAGAGAAAACAGAATCTTCCAGATTGTACGGACTGCCTTCAATAATCAGAATTAATTTTTGTCCTAACCTTTCATCTGGCAAACCACAAACAAAAAAACGATTGGTTATTTTATAGGAAAGTTTTTCTTCAATTTGTTCCGGAATGAGTTTTATTCCTCCACTATTAATCACATTATCATAACGTCCAAGCCAGCAAAACTGATTTTCTGAAACTATAGCAACTATGTCATTGGTTACAATATTTTTTACATTCAGATTGGGAGCAGAAATTACCAAACATTGTCTTTCATCTTGCGAAATAGTAACATTAGGTAAAATTGTAAAAACCTTTTCTCCAACCCTTTTTGCAGCAATATGAGTAACCGTTTCTGTCATGCTATATGTTTCGAATGACTGACAAGGATTAAGAATCAATTTTTCTTCTAACCTTGGGTTTACCTGAGCTCCGCCAATAATCAACTTCTTGATTTGATGTAAATGTTCTAAAGAATTTTCTACCTGAAGCGGTACCATCGCCGCGAAGTCATAGGTATTTCTATTTTGATTCAATGGATTGGAACTTGGCGCGACAAAATCCATATCAAAACCTAAAACAAAGGCCCGAACAAGCATCATTTTGCCGGCAATATATTTAATCGGTAAACAGCAAAACACTTTATCTCCTGATTTTAAATCAAAAAAAACGCCTGTGGCGATTGCCGAATTAACCATCGACTGTTTTTCTACTTTAATGATTTTAGGTTTACCTGTCGTTCCTGAAGTCTGCACTTCAACATATGATTTATCATCAAACCAATCCAAAATAAAGTTTCCGAAATCCTGTTCGAATTCTAATCCGTTTTTTATAGAAACATGTGCTATCTGAACTAAATATTCTTTATTGTAAGACAAGCCGTTTAGCTTGAAATTCATATGTAAATTATGATACGTGAGTCGCGTCATTCTTATTATTTTCTTCTGGAATTTCTTTCAGTTTTCCTGTTAGTTTTTCTTTCCAATTAGACCATTTGTATTTTTTACTAAAGATAAATAAAAGGATTGGGAAAATAATTACTACTGGAAAAATGATATCAAAACCTGCAGCTGGTTCAGAAATATCTTTTAAAATCGAATGTGTTTGAAAAACGGACCAATCTGAAGTTACCAACAAAGCACCAATCAGGTTATTGGCGGCATGAAATCCTAATGATAACTCTAAACCGTCATCCATTAAGGTTAAGATTCCGAGGAAAAATCCGGTTCCAATATAATAAACCAAAGTTATATAACCCATTTTTTCAACTTCAGGATTTGAAATGTGCAATAATCCGAATAAAATTGAAGTAACCAGAAAAGGAATCAACCTGCTTCGGGTAACGACTCCAAGTCCCTGCATCATATACCCTCTGAAAAAATATTCCTCAAAGCTTGTTTGCAAAGGAATTAGGATAACTGCTAAAACTAAAAATATAAAAAAAGGAATTGGTTTAAAATTAAAAACAAAGCTTTCCGGCTCAATATAGTAAGCAGCTACCGTTAAACTGATTGTAATTGTTGTCCATAAACCGAAAGAAAAAAACACTCTTTTCCAGTCAATTTTTTGTCTTGAAGTCGTTAAACTTGTAATACTTTGCCTGTGAACAACCTTTACCCAAAACAATAATCCTAAACACATAAAAGATAACGGAGCAATAATAAACACAAAGGTTAAATTGGTTCCGACCTGATCTATTAATTGACTGATCATATCATTTGTATTTACACCCTGCGACATAAAATAATTTATGGACATCAATGCCAAAAAACCGCCAATAAGAATTATATATAAAGAAATATTGAAATTTTTATTCCTGATTTGTTCAATAAACATAGTTAAATTAATTTCTGATTACTCAAGTAAGTTGTATTTACAGTAAATTTGTTACAGTTTTTAAATCGATTTAATACTTCAACCTATTATTTAATGATTACCATTTACCATAATTCCCGCTGCTCAAAATCAAGAGACGGCGTTTGCTTCCTTGAAAATGCACAACAACCCTTTGAAACCATCAATTATCTGGAAAATACGCCAACGAAAGCAAAATTAAAAGCCTTGCTTAAAAAATTAAAAATGACTCCAATCGAATTAGTTCGGAAAAAAGAAACAGTTTGGGTTGAAAATTACAAAGATAAAGACTTAAGTGATGATGAAATCATTCAGATTATGGTGAAAAATCCAATATTAATTGAACGTCCTATCGTTGTAAACGGCAACAAAGCCGTAATTGCAAGACCTATAGAAAGAATCAGCGAAATATTATAAACATTCCCATTTAACAATACTTTGGCAAAAATAAACAAAGTGCATATTATTTTTGCTGGAGCAAAAAATTAACTATGATTTCAGTAAAAAAATTCACATTTTTTATCTTATTGTTTGGTTTTACTTCTCTTTTTGGGCAACAAAAGAGTGAAGCCAAAAAAATTTCCATTTCAGGAAAAATAATTGAAAAATCAAGCTCATTACCACTTGAATACGCAACTGTTACTTTAACGGTTCCTGCAACAAATAAAGTTGTTTCAGGAGGAATTACAGATTCAAAAGGAGAATTTAAAATTGACATCAATCCCGGAACATACAATATAAAATACGAGTATATTTCATTTAAAACTATTGAGGTTAAAGAGAAAAAATTTTCAGATAACACCAATCTGGGAACTATTTCTCTGGCGGATGAAGCACAACAACTGGATGCCGTTGAAATTCGTGTCGATAAAACATCTGTCGATATTAAATTAGATAAAAAAGTATACTCAGTAGGTAAAGACATTATGGTTCGTGGCGGAACTGTCAGTGATGTTCTTGACAATATTCCTTCAGTTACTGTAGATTCAGAAGGTACTGTCGCATTACGTGGTAACGAAAGTGTTCGGATTTTAATTGACGGAAAACCTTCCAACGCAGGAAACATCAATGATGCACTGCGTCTTATTCCGGCTGAAGCCATAGACAAAGTGGAAGTAGTAACCAATCCTTCGGCGCGTTATGATGCAGAAGGCGGCGGCGGAATCTTAAATATCATACTTAAGAAAGGGAAAAATCAGGGAATCAACGGAACTTTTGTTGCTTCTGCCGGAGACCCAAGAAATACAGGTCTTTCCGCTAATTTGAACTTCAAGCAGGAGATGTCAAATATCTTTACAAACATTGGTTACAATAACAGAAACAATCCCGGAAATACAAAAATCGATCAGGAAAAATTTAAACCTGACGGAAGTTTGGAATCCGTTCTTAATGAGCGCAGGAAAAACGAACGGTTTGGTGAAGGACTGAATGTAAATTTTGGTATTGAATTGCTATTGGACAAATCCACTTCATGGACCAACAGTTTGAATTTCAGAGATAACAACGGCGGAAATAAAGAAAATGTATTGTATTACAATTATGACAGCAACAGAGAGTATTTAAACACCAAACAGCGTTATAACGATTTGGTTTCTAATAGTCAAAACGTAGAATACAGTTCAAATTTTATCAAGAATTTCAAAAAAGAAGGACATAAATTATCTTTTGACGCTTCCTTTTCATTAAATAAAGACAATGATTTTTCCAAGATTAAAGGAACTAATATAGATAATGGCGATTTCATTTCAGATGAAACAGCAAGAAATAATAACAAACAAACCCGAAATTTATTCCAAACGGATTATGTATTACCACTTGGTAAAAATGCACAGTTTGAAGCTGGTTTCAGAGGAAATTATACAACAATGCTGGCCGATTATCAGGTTCAGGAAAGAATAACCATCGACAGTCCTTTTACTGATATAACTGAGTTTACCAATAAATTGGAATACAAGGAAAACGTAAATGCTTTGTATACTCAATTTGGTTCTAAAATCAACAAGTTTTCTTATTTATTAGGACTTCGTTTTGAAGATTCAAAAATTGATGTCAACCAATTGACTACAGCGATTTTCAAAACTAAAAAATACAACAACTTATTTCCAAGTGTATTCCTTACTTACGAGTTTACAGAAAACAGCAGTATTTCTTTAAATTACAGCAAGCGTATTTCAAGACCGCGTGATCGTTTTATCAATCCTTTTGCTTCTTATACGAGTAATGTAAACCTATACAAAGGAAATCCGGATCTTAATCCTGCTTTGAGCGATGCTTTCGATTTAGGTTATTTAAGAAAATGGGAAAAACTAACGTTAAACACTTCTTTGTATTTTAACCATACCACTGATGCTTTTGAAACAGTAAAGAAAGAAACCGGTAAGGTAATTGATGGAATCCCTGAAATTGTCAGCACTCCATTTAATTTAGGTAAAAATGACAGATTAGGTTTTGAATTTACACTGAACTACAATTTCAAAAAATGGTGGAAACTGAATGGAAATTTCAATTTCTTCAACAGCAAAAACTCAGGAAGTTATACCTATACCAATATCAATAATCAGGTAATTACACAAAGTTTTGACAGAAATGCCAGCTCTTGGTTCACTAGAATAACGTCTAAAGTTACTTTGCCTTACAAAATAGAATGGCAAACAAATGCTACTTACAATGGCCCTCAAAAAACAGGACAAGGTATAAATAAGGGAATAGCTGCCGCTAACCTTGCTTTCAGTAAAGATATCCTAAAAGATATGGGAACTATTTCATTAAATGTAAGCGACGTTTTCAATTCCAGAAAAAGAATTCAGGAAATTCAATTACCTACTGTAAATACAAACAGTGAAGCACAATGGAGAACAAGGCTGATAACAGTTTCTTTCACCTACAGATTCAATAAAAAGAAATCGGAAAAAGATACCAAGACAAAACAGCAAAATGATAGCAATGGTGATCCGGAGTTCATGGGATAAAATAAAAAAAGGTACGCAATGCGTACCTTTTTTTATTGGAAGACAATCTTAGTTAGATTGTTCTTGTTTCTTTGCTCTTTTCTCTTTATATAATTCCCATAATGCTCCGCCAATCCAATATTGAACAAAGGTTACAAGGAAAAACATCAACCAAAAACCCATGGTTAATACGGTTAAGAAAAGTAAGAAGCCTAAATACTGTTGAAATTCAAACATGTTTTCCGGAATTTTTTTTGAATACTCCACAAATGTAAATGTAATTATCGGGTTAACCAATACTTATTATGTATTTATTTTATAAAGCGCTTTTTTTCCCTTCTTATAATGATTAATTTTATGGTGGTAAATTTCCTCAAAATCAGGAAATAAACGAGATAATCAGGAGTAAAAACAAAAGAATCAAGTAATTACAATATAAATCAATAATAAAATGGAATACAGAATTGAAAAAGACACCATGGGCGAAGTTAAAGTCCCTGCCGATAAATATTGGGGAGCTCAAACCGAACGTTCCAGAAACAATTTCAAAATTGGTGCTGAAGCCTCTATGCCCAAAGAAATTATAGAAGGTTTTGCTTATTTAAAAAAAGCAGCAGCTTATGCAAATTGCGATCTGGGTGTCCTTCCCATTGAAAAACGTGATGCTATTGCAGCAGTATGCGATGAAATACTGGCAGGAAAACTGGACGATCAATTTCCGCTGGTCATCTGGCAAACAGGCTCCGGGACACAAAGTAACATGAACGTAAATGAAGTCATTGCTAATCGTGCTCAGGTTTTGGCAGGAAATAAAATTGGAGAAGGAGAACCTTTTATCAAAGCCAATGATGACGTAAACAAATCCCAGTCTTCAAACGATACTTTCCCAACAGGAATGCACATTGCAGCCTATAAATCAGCAATAGAAATTACAATTCCAGGTGTTGAAAAACTGAGAGACACGCTTCAGGCGAAAGCTCATGAATTTATGAACGTTGTCAAAATTGGCCGTACACACCTTATGGATGCTACTCCGTTAACATTAGGGCAGGAAATTTCCGGTTATGCAGCACAATTAAGTTACGGATTAAAAGCACTTAAAAACACATTATCCCACCTTTCCGAAGTCGCATTAGGCGGAACAGCAGTAGGAACAGGACTGAATGCACCGGCAGGATACGATACTAAAGTAGCGGAATATATTGCCCAATTTACCGGACATCCTTTTGTTACAGCTCCAAACAAATTTGAGGCTTTGGCTTCACATGATGCTATTGTTGAAGCACACGGAGCCTTAAAACAATTGTCCGTTTCTTTAAACAAAATAGCAAACGATATTCGTATGCTGGCATCCGGTCCGCGGTCCGGGATTGGTGAAATCCTGATTCCGGAAAACGAGCCAGGTTCGTCTATTATGCCGGGGAAAGTAAATCCAACGCAATGCGAAGCGTTAACTATGGTTTGTGCACAGGTCATGGGCAATGATGTTGCCATTTCGATTGGCGGAATGCAAGGCCACTATGAACTAAATGTATTTAAACCGGTTATGGCAGCAAATTTCCTGCAATCAGCCCGATTGTTAGGCAATGCCTGTGTTTCATTTGATGAGCATTGCGCTCAGGGAATCGAACCAAATTACGCAAGAATTAAAGAACTGGTAGACAATTCCCTTATGCTGGTTACGGCTTTAAACACAAAAATAGGTTATTATAAAGCCGCTGAAATCGCGCAAACTGCCCACAAAAACGGAACAACACTTAAAGAAGAAGCTGTTCGATTGGGTTATGTTTCTCCTGAAGATTTCGATGCTTGGGTAAAACCTGAAAATATGGTAGGAGCATTAAAATAAAATTTACATCAAAACCTGCGAACACCATTGCAGGTTTTTGTTTTTAGACACAGCAAGGAAAAATTTTGAAGCGATTATTTTTGAACCCCTTTTTATCAGGAGCTATTTCCCGCTTTCCCCTTTATCTCGCTTCGTTGCACTACGCGAGGATATCGGTTCAATCGGGGCTAGTTTCCACTCCGGAATAAAACAAGGCATTTATAGTATAGCAACCATTTTATCAGAGATTATACAATTGTTTTATCCTTACAGCATCAACAACTTTGTCTGAAGGAATTTCTAAAAAATAATCCAATTGCCATTGCTGGGTTTTCTGTGCCTGCTTGTTCAGATCCGTATCCCAGGGCGGATAAACACGAATTCCTCTTTTCCCTTCTTTAAGGCCTGTTGTCACAATTCCTTTTTTGGCAAGCACTTCCTTTGGAAATACAAAATGCCCTAATCTGCCTTCTTTTTTGGTACTGATGACAAATAAATCGATTGGATCAGCATCCTCAAATGGTGCAATGGGTCCCTTCCCTTCTCTTTTCCAAATAGTAACAAACAAACCTGTCTTTGTCGGGGTGATTTTAGCCGAGCGAAAAAGTACTTTCTTACCGTTGAGTTCAAACTGGCAGGCCTCGTATTCTGTACTTTCCTTTTCTAAGAACAGATTAGAAAATTCAAAACCGAAAGAATCAAAAACCAATACTCTAATTTCTTTCAACCCATTGGGAAGTAATGCTGTATTCATAATTATTTTTTTTGTTTCCCTGTCTATTTAAAGGTTCTTTATTTCGGTTGAAATCAGTTGTGTTTCTGAAGTATCTGTATTTAATTTTGTTCCGTAGCTGATGATGGCCCCGGCAAACAAATCCAGTTCGTTATTTTCCTTTCCGGCATTAACATCCAGTTGTAATGACGTTGGCGTAGCAGGTGGAAAACTGGCAGCTTTTTCGAAAGTCTTCTCAATGATATCCGGCGGAACCCCAATACTCAAACCATCCGTTATAGCTTTTATTTCTTCCATGATTTTTGTGGCTCTTTGTTTTAACGGTCCTTCTTCACAAATTTGCCCGATAGATTTATTATATCTTGCAGAAACCATCCCGAAACTTGCGATGAAAAAGAATTTTGTCCAGATATCTGCAAAATTATCATCCTTATAAGTAATATCTGCTTTGCTGTCCTTCAGAAGAGAAATAACCCAATCAATATCTGTATTCTTATGATGCGGATCTTTTCCTATTATTATTTTACCGGTGGATCCTTTGTGTTCAACAATTCCTTTGGCCTTATTATGTGAAGCTACATAAACACAAGCAGGTAAAATAGTTCCTGCTGTTATTATTTTTCGTATTCTGTCATAAATATCAGCACCATTCATCAATGCTACCAGAATCGTAGTATCAGTCACCTTATTCTTAATCTGATGACAGACATTCTCCAGATCATATTCTTTTACGCAGATAAAAATCAAATCTGCCAGTTCTTCAATATCCGATAAATTATCAATCAGTCTGTCCGGTTGCACTGTCGCTTCCGAATGTTCCTCAGAAAGCAATGTCAATCCATTATTTTTTACGGTTTCGTAAGTTTCTCCCCTGGCGACAAATGTAATTTGATTCTCCGGATTGTTTTTATTCTGTTGAGCCAGTTTAAACCCAAAATAGCCTCCTACACCGCCCAATCCTATAACCGTTATATTTTTTGCTTTCATTTTATTTTTTACTGGTATTTTTTATTACAGCAACGAATTTGAATTATCAATTCGGAATCAAACAAATTTATGTAAAATTGAGTAGAACAAATACTATTGACAGGTTTGTATTTGCATTTTTTTACAAATCGAAGGTAACAGAAACTGGTTTATGATCGCTATAGGACTTCCAATCATGGTACTGCCCTATTTCGACATTTGTCATTTTTTTTATAAAATAAGAAGAAGCGAAACAGTAATCCAAATGGTACGGTTTGTCCTCGTGACGGTACATAAATTGCGTAGGATGCGCTTCTTTTCCCTGCTGTTGCCGGTGAAATACATGATACGTACTGAAGATTTTATTTGCAGCGAGTTTTTCCACTACAGCAGAATGGTTTCCTTCCCTTCTGGGCCTGTCCCAAATAGTATTGCTGTTAAAATCCCCAATCAGAATAATTTTCGTTTTCGATAACAGGCTTTCGTAATAATGAATCGCTTTCCAGACCTGAGTAACATAAGCACCATCTTTATCTTTTGGGTTGTTGGCCCAAATAGCAAACAGCGTAAAATTAACTTTGCCTCCTGTTACCTCTATTGGTAAAATATTCTTGAAATCCGGGTTGTGGCAATCCATTAACTTCAATTTATAACTGCCGTATGAAAAGACACCAAGTCCCTTATTTGGATTTTCTCCGTACCAAAGCACTGCTGAAGGCAATGGCACCTCATCAGGAAACATAAGTTTTTCCGGGTTTTCGCATTCGGGAACGACTAAGATATCCGGGTTTTGAGTTAGGATGGATGCCGCTTTTTTCCGGAAAGCCATATTGCAATTCCACGTGATTATTTTCATTGTACATTGTTACTATACTCAAAAGTCGGTTATTTTCCGTGTATGTCCAAATGTATTGTTTTAGGATTCCGATTCCTTTTAATTATACAATAGGTACTTTATAATTTACCATTAAAAAATCCTCAGAAAAACCCATTTTTAAGTAGATGTTTTTTCCCATTGGAGAAGATTGCAAAGTAGCTAATCCGATGTTCCTGTCGACAGCACTGTTAATGATAAATTGCATGATTTCTTCAGCAAATCCTTTTTTTCGCATTTCAGGAATGACACCCACGCCGTGAATTCCAATAACATTGCCTGTGAGTAATACCATAGCGGTTCCGATAGCCTTTCCTTCAAAATAGGCCAGATAATATTCGATCTCGGTTTTTGTTCTGTTTAAAATTTCAGAACTAATGGTATATCCGAAAGATTGCGGATAAATTTCAGCCCAAATATGAGCTTCTTTTTTATCACTTACTCTTTTGAAATCCAGCCTGTTTGATGATTCTATCTTTTGATTAAATTGAAGTAACATACCTACCTGTTCTGATTTTTTACTAAACCCGGATGTTTCTATCATTTGGTAATTTGGACTATTGAAATCATCCCAATACGAAAAGGATAAATCATTGGCTGAGGCCTTTAGGGTTTTTAATGCTTCACTCAATGAATCCTCATTTGGCTGTTGGGTAAACCATAATTTCTGAGGCCAATCTGAGTTAGGAACCAAAGTATAATTGAATTCATCTTTTGTATTGAAACCTTCGAACGAAGCGCTTACTTTTTCCCAAAGCGAGGTTAAATTTTTGATGTTTTCGTGTGCTATATCTTTCATAAAAAAATTATTTAGAGTTGATGCATATAATTCCGATAATCATGACTGTAACGCCAATGCCTTTTTTTATTGTGGTGGGTTCCAAAGGCAGGTTCATCCAGCCATAATGACTTGCAGCGAGGGAGAAAATCAACTGGCCACACAAACCCAGAGACATCATTCTGGAAATCCCCAGCTTGGGAATCGTATAATAATACAACGAGATGCCAATGACGCTGAATAATCCTCCAATACACCATAAATACCAAGGCACCTGTTTTGCCGTATGCAGGTTAGGGATTTCTTTAGTGAAAAGCAAAATAAAGAGCAATGCAAATACCGCACTGCTGACAGAGGTGGAAATAGCTGCCAATAACGGTTTTTTGAGCAAAACGCCCAACTGAGAATTAAAACCCGCCTGAATAGCCAGGAAAACGCCACCTGAAAATGCCAATATGGATACTAATGATTGATTCATAAGGCAAAAGTATAGTGAAGTTTTGACCTGTCACTTTACATATGTTGATTGGGCTATTTTTCTTTCAATTCTTTTCGGATGCGGCTTAATTGCGTGGGCGTAATCCCCAGATGGGAAGCAATGTGCTGCAATGGAATTCTTTTATCGATATCAGGATGGGTTTTGAGCAGTTTCAGGTATCGGACAGCAGCATTTTCCATGACAATGGAGATTTCCCGCTGCTCTTTTTCGATAATCCAATTCCTTTCAAGGTAAGCAATATAGAAATTCTTTACATCATCATGCTGATAAATCAACTCTTTGTATCTTCTGTAATTGATGGTAATAATAATACAATCTTCAATCGCCTGAAGCGTAAATTGTGAAGGTACTTTTAACAGCATGGAAACCGTTGATCCCGCGAATTGGTTTTCGAGGAATATATTCTTGTTGTATGTATTCCCTTCGGCATCGCTGAAATACGCAATCATAGCCCCTTTACAGACAAAATGAATGTTCTTTGCTACTTCTCCCTCATGTAATAAAACCTCATCCTTTTTGAGCTCCTGAAATTGGATCAGGGATTCTATTAATGAAAACGACTCCTGGGAAACCGGATAATAACCTAGGAAGGTCGTTTTAAAAGCGTTTAGATAAGATGTCACTTATAAAAGATATTTTTATAGTTATAACAATTTCAGTTTTTCTAAAGTAGACAGTATACCGCTTATAAAAATCAGAGAGCCTGTATATAGTAAAATATAGCTCCATGTTTTTAGGGGCAAAAAATACAGGTGATTATTTAAATATATTTTTTCTTTTTTACCATTTACTGTTATATAATCATCACTTGTTGCATGTATCCAGATTCCTGATAAAATAATTCCTATTCCAATAACAATAGGAAAGTCATATTTTAAATACAGTCCAACGTATTGTAGCAGTCCACTCACTAAAGCAACTGCCACAACTGATACTACAACATAAACAGGAACTAGCATTCCTCTGCCTTCAAATTTGAAAAACATACTTTATGAATTTATGATTGAACCTTTTTATTCAATATTCAATTGCTTAATCATATCCACATATTCTTCCATAGTGAATTTGTATTTCTGCTTTAAGGCAGGATGCAAATGTTCCAAATAATATGACCGGACATCCATTGTAGTGGAAGTATTGAAATAAGAACGGGTAACAATAGCCAAATCATTGATGTGGTTTATAAAAATCTCTTTCACTTTTGGATAATTTCTTTCTGCCAATCCCCTGAAAGCATAACAGCGGATAGTTGGGTCTTTATGGTCTGTCAAATCGACTAAATCTTTATCTGAGGCGATATCCAGCAATTCCTGAAATTCTTTATTGACTGCAGTATTGGTTTCTCTTTCGGAGATGTTCGCCCCAACAGCCAAATCAGTCACTAATTTTTGTATTTCGTCCTTGACCTTGAGATTTTCGTTGTACTTATAGATTTCTTTTTTGTTTTCGCAATTGCAAAATACCCCAAGAATTAGGATAAGGAGTAATTTTCTTTTCATTTGTAGGTTTGGTTGTGTTTTTTGGCTATACGGTGATTTGGGAGTAACACGGTATATGGTTAGACATTCTTTACTTTAAAATATTGCCGGTTTCAATTGCGGTTTTGGTCAAATTTGTTACAAATATAAAATCTGTTTTCAATTTTCCTATTATCAGGTGTTTATATTATCAAATTAGTGCTTAATTTATTGCTTCCTAGTCTGTTCGATGATTTTCTCCAGTCGTTCAATCTGTTCTTTCTGCATTTGAATCAAAGCTTCTTCCTGTTGTATAATCAGATGGTCTATTTTTTCATGAAGCATCCTGATTTCCAATTCCGATTTTAAGTTAATCATATAATCGTTCTTTGCTCTTTCCCTGTCCTTTTCCTCCTGGCGGTTTTGGCTCATCATAATCACAGGAGCCTGGAGCGCTGCAATGCAAGACAAAATCAGATTGAGTAATATGAATGGATAGGGATCAAAACCTTTACTGGCTAAAAACAGCACATTAATCAGAATCCATATAATTAAAAAACCCATAAATGAGAGAATAAATGTCCAGCTTCCGCCGAATTCTGCTACTTTATCAGCAATACGCTGACCGAAAGTATCCGCTTTTCCCTCCTCTTCCTCTACTTTGTCTGTTATAGTAGTGCCTTTATGCAGCGAATTCATCACCGTCTGCTCACTCTTGGTCAGTTCCCGAAGGTCTTTCAGTAAGATATTAGACAAATGGGCATCCCGATAAGAGGCAAATTCATCAGCCGAAATAGTATCGGTCACTTCAAATTTAGGATATTCTGTTTTAATCATCTCAAAAATTGATTTTCCAACATTTTTTCCCATAATTCCTTCAGAAACAGGAAATTCTTTTCCTGAAATACCACTTTTAAATGTTTCCATACCGAACTACTTATTTTTTAATACCATTTTTTCCACTTAAAATAATACACCATGCCTATAAAAAGGAAAAACATAATGCCAAGAATTATGAAATAACCGTATTGCCAGTGCAGTTCGGGCATATTATCGAAGTTCATTCCATACACCCCAACGATAAAAGTCAGTGGCATAAAAAACACAGAAACGACGGTGAGCGTTTTCATCACTTCATTCATCTTATGGCTTTGCGCCGAAAAGAAGTAACTCGATGCGCCTTCAAGCGAAGTCAGATCGTATTCAATCTGTTCCAAAAGCTCGAGACTTTTCTGATGTAATCTGTCAAAAAAACTATAATTATCATGTTCTATGGCATTGAAGACATTGTCATCTTTCATGCTTTTAATCGAATACAGGGAATCCCGCAACGGAATAATGGAACGCTTTAGGAAATTAAAGTTATCCCTGTGTTTTTCAATCTGTTCCAACAAAATCAGTTTGGTACTTGTTTTGGTAAGATTGATCAATTCTTCGACTTTATCTTCTTCGGCTTCAATCGTAATGTAGAAATTTTCCATTATGGCATCAAGAAGCAAATACAACAGATAATCTGCTTTTTTCTCCCGAACAATCCCGGAATGTGTTCTGATTCTTTCTCTGATATGCAAAAAGAAATCACTTTTTTTCTCCTGAAATGAAGTCAGAATACCATTTTTAAGTAAAAAACTAATTTGCTCAACACTTATATTATCAGAATTCTCAACAGGCAGCAATGATTTAATATTGAAGAACAAAACGTCATGGTATTCATCCAGCCTCGTTCTTTTGGTTGTATTGAGAATATCACCCAACATGAAATTATCGGCTTGCAGAAAGTCTCCTACTTGTTTTACCAACGAAATATTATTTAACCCGTGAATATTTAACCAGTTTATTTTAGAAAGATTGATTGAATCTTCCAATTGATCAAAAGACGTATCCGAACATTCTGTCAGCTCATCCGTATCGTACACAAACAACTGCATTTGTGTTTGTACATCTTTATGAATGCCGGTATATTCCAAAAATGATGGTGTGACTTTTTTCCCTTTTTTATATCTGATTTTACGCACGGCAAATAATTTTTGCATAAAGATAAAAGTATTTCATTTTCCTTAGTAGTTTTACAAAAAAATATTCGAATGAAAATTCTGATTACTAACATAAAAGAACTGCTTCAGGTTCGTGATATTACTACGGATAAGGTTTCCGGAGCTGAAATGGCTGTTTTGCCTAAAATTGACAACGCTTACTTATTGATAGAAGACAATTTGATTGCTGATTTTGGCCCAATGGATAATTGTCCTATACCAGACGTTGACCTAAACATTGATGCTACTGGAAAAACAGTACTGCCTGCATGGGTTGACAGTCACACGCACATTGTATATGCGGGAAATCGTGTTCAGGAATTTGCAGACCGGATTAATGGTTTGAGTTATGAAGAAATTGCCAACCGTGGTGGTGGAATCCTGAATTCGGCCAAAAAACTGAATGAAACTTCAGAAGAAGAAATCTACAATCAATCTAAAATACGATTGGAAGAGGTTATGCAGCAAGGAACCGGAGCTGTTGAAATTAAATCGGGATACGGATTAACAGTTGATGGTGAGTTGAAAATGCTCCGCGTTATTAAAAAACTGGCTGAAAATCATCCTATTAAAATCAAAGCTACTTTTCTTGGTGCTCACGCTTTTCCTATGGAATACAAAGAAAACCACAGCGCTTATCTTGATTTGATTATTAATGAAATGCTTCCTAAAATCGCTGAAGAAAAACTAGCGGATTACATTGATGCTTTTCTGGAAACCGGTTATTTCTCAGTGGAAGAAACTGAACGTATTATGATTGCAGGAAAGCAGTATGGTCTGGTTCCAAAAATTCATGTCAACCAGTTTACCGCTATTAACGGAATAGAAGCCTGCGTAAAACACGGTGCGCTTTCTGTAGATCACCTCGAAATCGTAACAGATGAAGATATTGAAGTACTTAAAAACAGCATTACCATGCCGGTTGCTTTGCCAAGTTGCTCGTATTTTATCAGTATTCCTTATACTCCTGCCCGTAAAATGATAACTGCCGGATTGCCTCTGGCGTTAGCTACTGATTTTAATCCGGGAACAACTCCATCGGGTAATATGAATTTTGTAGTAGCGACCGCTTGTATCAAAATGAAAATGACTCCGGAAGAAGCTATTAATGCCGCCACAATAAATGGTGCTTATGCTATGGGAATTTCCGCAACACACGGAAGTATTACTAAAGGGAAACACGCTAATCTTATTATTACAAAACCGCTTACTTCTTATTATCAGTTGCCTTATGCTTTTGGCAGCAACCTTATTGATCAGGTGATTATTGAAGGTCAGGTAATCTAAAATAAAAAGTCTTTCAAATTGAGGGGATTTGAAAGACTTTTAAAAATAACTAACCAAAACAACCAAAAAATTTATCTTAATGCAAAAGTAGTTTTTGATGCTAATTCACTTTTGTCGAAAATATTTACATAATAGGTTCCTTTCTCTGCTTCTGTCAATTCCAGATCGGCAGTCACTTCAAGGCTTTCGTTTTTAAATCGTACAGGAGATTCAAAACTGTAATCTAATATCATTGGCCCGAACTTAATCGTTTTTCTGTCTCCAACTATATTATTTTTACTGTCTATTATCTGAACATAATATTCTTTACTGCAAGGTCTCACAATTTTATTTCCAACAACCATAAAACTGATTTGGAGTAAATTTACCTTATTGGCTTTGTCAGTTGGTGTTAAGTCACCAGATTTAGACTGTTTCCCTGTAATTGTTTTTAAGTTGATTACGGATATTTTTGATCCTCTTTTAATTACGCGGTTCAGGTCTTCATTCATCGCTAACAAAGTATCGTTGTATCTTTTAGCACTTGAAAGTACCAGAATAGTGCTGTCTCTTTGAATTTTAAGCAGGTCGTTAGAAAGTTTCAACTGCTGTTTATCTTTGGTTAATGACGCAATCACATCTTTAAGGCGGCTAACTTCGTTTTTATATTTAATTATTGAAGCTAAATCTACATTGCTGCTGCTGATTTCATCCAGAAGGTTAGTGACCTTTTGTCTTTCAATAATCAAGTCTGATTTCAATGTCGAATTTTCTGAAATGGCTAACTCAAGAGAATCCTTCGATTTTCTTAATTCATTAATAACCATATTCTTTTCGTTGTTTAACACTCTTTTTGTATTCTTGGCGTTTTGATATACCTTAAAAGAATAACCTAAACAACTTACCAAAGCTACGACTAAACAGATAGCCACAAGCTTAAACGATGGAGTAGCATTAATCACTTTCATAATAATTTGTTTTTGAAATTATGGTATGGTCAAAGGTATGTTACAATAACAATGACTACCAAATAAAATCGTTTAAATGCAATATAAACTCGTTTATTTTAAATTATTTCAAAATAATTAACAATATTATTTAATGATTAATTATAAATTAACATGTGTTATGGTTTAACCATAGGCTAATTTTCAATATAAAAAAGGCATTATACAATTCCATTTAAAATGTCTTTTATTGAAATTATTCAAAATAAACCAATCCTTAATTCAACAAAAAATCATAAAATAATACCGGCATTGAACAATTATTTAAATAAAAATCTAATTTTGTAACAATGAAATGGTTTATAACTATATTATCAATTTACCTGATAGCACTTTCCTGTCTGCCCTGCGCGGATATGGAAGTAAATAGTCTGGCCCATTCTAAAATTGATATTACTGCTGATAATGATAACCATAATCACGAAAAAAGCAGCGATATGTGTTCTCCGTTTTGCAATTGCAATTGCTGTGGTGTTACATTCTTAAGCTTTCAGCCTACGATTGCCTACGATTGCCCGATAGTTTCCTCAATTATTGAAACGTCATCACCTTCTTATCAATCTGTCTTTATTTCTAATTTTTACGGAAGTATCTGGCAACCTCCTCAAATAGTATAATGATGCCCGAGTAATTTCGGGTTAACAGCGTATGGACTTCCATTAAAATTCAGGGCATTCACCCTGTTAATCTCATTCATTATATAGTATATAAAATGTTAGACAAGATAATTGCGTTCAGCATAAAAAATAAAACCATCATAGCAATGATGACTTTAGGACTTGTAATTACAGGAATCTATAGTGCCATAAAATTGCCCATTGATGTTATTCCTGATATTAGCAACAATCAGGTACAAATCATTACTTTATCTCCATCATTGGGAGCACAGGAAGTGGAGCAATTTATTACAGCTCCAATCGAATTAGTCACTGGCAACATAGCCAATGTTATCGAAAAACGCTCTATTTCCCGTTCAGGCTTATCAGTTATCACACTGGTTTTTAAGGATAATACCGATATTTATTGGGCCAGACAACAAGTAAGCGGACAACTGAAAGAAATCGAAACACTAATTCCAAAAGGAATGGGTGAACCAATACTTGCTCCTATTACCACAGGATTAGGTGAAATATACCACTATACCATTCACGCTAAACCCGGATATGAAGATAAATATACCGCAACAGACCTGCGGACTATCCAAGACTGGATTGTCAAACGTGAAATGGCTGGAGTTGAAGGACTGGCAGAAGTCAGCGGCTGGGGCGGATTCGTAAAACAATATGAAATTGCATTAGATAACGAAAGACTGAATGCAATGAACATCAACATCTCCGATATCTATCAGGCATTGGAAAAAAACAACGAAAATACCGGCGGTTCCTATATTGAACAGCAAAGCAGCGCGTACTTTATCAGAGGCTTGGGTCAGGTAAAATCACTGGAAGATATTGAAAAGATTGTTGTAAAAAATACCAGCGGTCATCCGGTGCTCATTCGTGATGTCGCTGAAGTACAATTTGGAAACGCTACAAGATATGGTGCCGTAACCCGTGATGGTAAGGGTGAAGTTGTTGCAGGTGTTACACTGATGCTCAAGGGGGAAAATTTCAACCAAGTCAGTAAAAATGTTAAGAAACGAATGGAGCAAATACAAAAAACACTTCCGGAAGGTGTTGTAATTGAACCATTTATTGACCGATCTGAATTAGTCGGCAGAGCTATTGGCACTGTAGAAAAAAACTTGCTCGAAGGTGGATTGATTGTAGTATTGGTTTTGGTTTTACTGCTTGGAAACCTTAGAGCGGGTCTGGTTGTTGCATCCGTAATTCCGTTGGCAATGCTTTTTGCTTTATGCATGATGCGCTTATTTGGTGTGTCTGGAAATTTAATGAGCTTAGGCGCCATTGATTTCGGATTAATAGTAGACGGAGCGGTTATTATTGTCGAAGCCATTGTACATCGGATAACTGCAAGTCAGAGACATCATAAGGGAATAGAAAAACTCAGCCAGGAACAAATGGATACCGAAGTATATGCTGCAGCATCTAAAATAAGAACGAGCGCGGCATTTGGTGAAATTATTATCATGATTGTGTACCTGCCTATCTTAGTTCTGGCAGGCATCGAAGGAAAAATGTTTATTCCAATGGCGCAAACAGTAGCATTTGCTATTCTTGGTGCCTTCATCCTTTCGCTTACTTATGTACCAATGATGTCTGCTCTATGTCTTAGCAAAAAAACGGAGCATAAAAGAAACATCTCTCATAAAATCATGGATTTCTTTCAAAGGATGTACGATCCTGTACTTGAATTTACACTGCATTTTAAAAAATCAATTGTACTGGCTTTCTCCCTATTATTTGTTGTGAGTCTCCTGGTGTTCAACAGTATTGGTGGAGAATTCATCCCAACACTCGAAGAAGGTGATCTTACTGTTGAAATTGCAGGTATGCAGGGAACATCATTAACACAAACCGTAGAAACGTTTACCAATGCGGAAGCAATCCTTAAAAAGAAATTCCCTGAAATAAAGCAAGTAGTCACTCGTATAGGCAGTGCCGAAATCCCTACAGATCCTATGCCTATCGAACGTGGTGATATGATGTTGCAGATGAAACCGAAAGAAGATTGGACAAGTGCCGAAACCCGGGAAGAAATGCAGGAAAAAATCGAAGACGCTTTGTCTGTAATTCCTGGCATCAATGTAGAAGTTACCCAACCAATGCAAATGAGATTCAATGAACTAATGACAGGAATCCGACAGGATGTTGCCATAAAGGTTTTCGGAGACGATTTGGACGAATTAGAAAAACAGGCAAACAGCATTGGAGCCCTTATTGCTCCAATAGAAGGGGTCACTGAGCCTACTATAGAAAAGACTACCGGACTTCCTCAAATTATCGTTCAGTACAATCGGGACAAAATAGCGCAGTATGGTTTGAATATTTCCGACGTAAATGCCATATTAAATACTTCTTTCGCAGGAAATGTTGCCGGTGTTGTATTTGAAAATGAAATGCGTTTTGATATGGTGGTCCGGCTCAAACGTGATTTACGCGAAGATATGCTCAACATTGAAAACTTGTATGTTCCGCTTCCATCCGGCAACAAAGTTCCGCTGAGTCAATTGGCAGATGTAAAAATAATAGAAGCTCCTGCTCAGGTTTCCAGAGAAAATGGAAAACGCAGGGTTTATGTAGGATTTAATGTCCGTGGTCGTGATGTGGAGAGTCTGGTAGAAGAAATTCAAGAGAAACTGGACAAGAATCTTACACTTTCTCCCGGGTATTATGTTACTTACGGTGGCCAGTTCCAGAATTTAAAAGAAGCTAACGATCGTTTGATTCTTTCGGTACCTATTGCTTTGGGATTCATTCTTATCTTATTGTATTTCACTTTCAATTCTCTTAAACAAACACTGCTTATTTTTACTGCGATCCCGCTATCTGCAATCGGGGGTATTTTTGCGCTCTGGTTACGGGATATGCCTTTCAGTATTTCAGCAGGTGTTGGTTTTATAGCTTTGTTTGGAGTGGCTGTACTGAATGGGATTGTGCTTATCGGTGAGTTTAATGCTCTTGAAAAAGAAGGAATAACAGATATCTACGAACGTGTCCGATTGGGTACAAAACACAGGTTGCGTCCTGTAATCATGACAGCCTCGGTAGCTGCACTTGGATTTTTCCCAATGGCATTTTCAACCAGCGCCGGAGCCGAGGTACAAAAACCTTTGGCATCTGTAGTAATTGGCGGCTTAATTTCAGCTACGCTGCTTACGTTGATTGTTTTGCCTGCCTTGTATATCTTATTTTCAAATCAATTAAAAATGAAAATCAAATCAATTCACATTGGAATCATAGCGTTATTAATCTCATCCCAGTCTTTCGGACAAACAGTCAATACACCTTTGACTCTTGACGATGCTATTAAAACTGCTATTGAAAATAATCCTCAGTTAAAATCAGCTTCATTGGAAGTCAAACAGCAAAATGTACTAAAGAAAACAGCCTTCGATTTGCCAAAAACAAATATCACTTTGATGCACGGCCAATACAATAGCACGTACAAAGACAATAATTTTGGCGTTTCTCAGGATTTTAGCTTTCCTACTATATATACTAGTCAGGGAAAAGTGCAAAAGCAAAATGTACTGTTAAGCGAAAAAGCATTGGTACTGACACAAAGTGAACTGATCCGAAATGTAAAATCTGCATATTACCAGCTTTTACTGGGAAAAGAAAAATTAAAACTACTGACTACTCAAGACAGTATTTACAAGAAGTTTTCTGATATAGCGGAACTCAAATACAAAACCGGCGAAACATCAAATCTGGAAAAGCTTTCAGCTATCAGCAAGTCTCAGGAAGTACAATTGCAAAAAGGACAGGCTGAAGCTGATATTGAGATTTGCCAGCAGGAACTTCAAAAGTTATTGGGTAAAAATGAACCTGTCAGTATTGCCGATTCAAAGCTGCAAAAGTTAGCACTGACAGCAAATAAAGATACAACTGCTATCAAGCAAAATCCAATGCTGGCTTATTACAATCAGAAAATCTCAGTTGCCTCTTCCCAACTGGGCTTAGAGAAAAATAAATTTCTTCCTGATTTATCCGTTGGCTACTTTAATCAATCGCTTGATGGCGTAACCGGATTTCAAGGGTTTCAGTTTGGTGTTGGTATTCCAATTTTCTTTACTGGTCAGCGCGGACGTGTCCAATCGGCAAAAATTCAAACGGAAATTGCAAAAAGTAATGCGGAAAGTTATGAAAATGGTCTCAAAACGCATTTTAACCAACAGTTACAAGAATATAAAAAGCTTTCTGATTTATTGAATTATTATGAAGCAACCGGTCTGAAACAAGCAGATCAGATTCTAAGAATAACGCAATTTTCATACAAAAAAGGGGAGATCGGTTATATCGAATACATTCAAAACCTCACGCAGGCGCTGGCTATCAAGTCCGACTATCTGGATACTCTGAATCTATTCAATCAGACCACCATTAACCTGAATTTTCTAACTGGTGAAGGCCAACAGTAATTATGATATTAAAAGATAAAAAGATGTACAAAAATAAAATCCTATCTGTCTTGCTTTGTGGTTTTCTAATCACGGCATGCAACGAGAAAAAAGAAGAAACCAAACCTGCTGAAATCCCAAAAGAAGAAGGATTAGTAACGTTTGTAGAACTTACAAAAGAACAGTTTGAAGCAGTAGATATCCAACTTGGAAAAATTGAACTGCAAAATATTTCCACAACGATAAAAGCAAGCGGACATCTGGAAGTACCGCCTCAAAACAAAGCGCAGGTTTCTTCCTATGTTGGTGCGGTTGTAAAATCAATTGCAGTGCTTGAAGGCAGTAAAGTCAATAAAGGACAAACGCTGGCTGTTTTGGAACATCCTGATTTCATCAAACTGCAGGAAAATTATATAGATGCCAAAAACAATCTTTCGTTTCTTGAAAAAGAATACAGCAGACAAAAAGAATTGGCAGATAATGATGCAGGTACAGGAAAAATTTATCAAAGAGCCGAATCGGATTATAAATCGGCTAAATCAAGATTGAATTCACTTGCCAGCCAATTAAGAGTGCTTTCAGTTAATATAAACCAATTGAACAGAGGAAAAATCACTTCATCAATTGTACTAAAAGCGCCAATTACCGGGTATATCGGACATATCAATGCCAATACCGGTGGTTATGCTGAACCCAATACGCCGCTTTTTGAAATCATCGATAACAGTCAGATTCATTGTGATTTGTTAGTCTATGAAAAAGACATCTTTAAAGTAAAAGTGGGTCAGAAAATCCATTTCTCAATAACCAATATGCCGGATCATCAAGGGGAACATGAAGGTAAAGCGATTGAAGGTGAAATCTTTGGAGTCAACAAATCGTTTGAAGGGGATTCAAAAGCCATCAGTGTACATGCTCGCATAAAAAATGAAAATCATGCGCTGATACCGGGAATGTATGTAAATGCGTTAATTGATGTCGGCCAAAACAAAACTACAGTTGTGCCAAGCGAAGCAGTATTTACAACCGATGGAAAGCAATTCGTTTTCATCCGTAATAAAATGACAGACTGCAAAATACATAAAGATTGTGCAGCACATGAATTTTGCGCGCCGTCCGAAGATTGCCCTGAACATCCTAAATGCGAACAGCACGAACACAGCCCGCTTGCTAAAGCCTGCACAAAACATCCTGAGTGTGAAGCGCATGAAAAATGCAAAGCTGTCGAAAATTCTAAGGCTTATTATTTTACCATGAAAGAAGTCAGAAAAGGAGTTACTGACTTAGGTTACACTGAAGTAGCCTTTATCGATGAGGTTCCGACTGATGCAACTGTCGTTAGCAAGGGAGCGTTTTATTTACTATCAAAAAGCAAAACAGGCGGCCAAATGGAAGCTTGTGGACATTAAATCATTCACTATTCAGCAACAATAAATAAAAAACAATGAGAAAATTAATTATTCCTGTTTTACTTTTTGCAAGTATGGCAGTAACTTCCTGCAAAGAAAATCTTGACACAACGGCTTGCGAAGGACATGCAAAAAATTGCCCTAAGGCCGAAAATTGTCCTGAACATCCTAAATGTGAAGCGCACGAAAAATGTGCAAAATCAGAAGATTGCAAAGAACATCCTGAATGTGAATCATTTGAACACAAAGGATAAGATTTAAAATCGATTCCGAATAGGTCAATTAACCTTTCAAAAACCCTTGTACAATTTTGCTTACAAGGGTTTTTATTTTCTATTAAAAGAAATATCTCTTTGCTTCGTATCAATCCATACAAACATAACAATCCGGATTCGTCTTAAAAATTAATTAATGCAACTATGCATAACGAGTATTTTAAATATATTTGTAAAAAATAGAAACACCGTAAATAATCAAACAAACTAATAAAAACGCATTATGACATCATTCCATTGGCTACTATTCATCTTGATTGTTCAGGTAATTCACTTCTTAGGAACCTGGAAATTATATGTAGCAGCAGGCAGAAAATCATGGGAAGCAGCTATTCCTGTTTACAATGCCATCGTTTTAATGAAAATAATCAACCGACCAAGCTGGTGGACATTATTGCTTTTCATTCCTATTGTTAATCTTATTATGTTCCCTGTTGTTTGGGTTGAAACCATCAGAAGCTTCGGAAAAAACGCTGCTTTGGATACTTTTCTTGTCATCGCAACTTTTGGGTTTTATATTTATTATATCAATTATACTCAGAAACTCAATTATATCGCAGACAGAAGCCTGACTCCAAAAAACAAAACTGCCGACACGATCAGCTCTTTGCTTTTCGCAATCGTTGTCGCAACTATTGTTCATGGATATGTAATTCAACCGTTTAACATCCCTTCTTCTTCTTTGGAAAAATCATTGCTTATTGGTGATTTCCTTTTCGTAAGTAAATTTCATTATGGCGCACGTCCTCCTATGACTGCTGTTGCAGCTCCAATGGTGCATGACACCTTACCATTATTGAACAAAAAATCATACCTGAACTGGCCTCAATTGCCTTATCTGAGATTACCTGGTTTCCAAAAAATCAAAAACAATGATATTGTAGTATTCAACTGGCCAAGAGATACTTTATATAATATGTATCTGCCTGCTGATAAAAGATACGACAAACCGGTAGACAAGAAAACCAATTATGTAAAACGTTGTGTCGGAATTCCTGGCGATAGCTTATCTATAAAAAATGGTATTGTTTTTATTAATGGAAAAGAATTAATCTTACCCGAAAGAGCAAAACCGCAATACTCTTATAAAATTGCCAACGACGGGAAAACTTCAATTGATTTTGGGACTCTATTAGAAAGCCTGAACGTTACTGAGCAGGCGGGTTTTTCGGATAATATAAAGAGAGATACACTATACGTAAGAGCACTGACTTTTGAAGCTGCGGAAAAATTAAAAAACACGCCTGGAATTACTGCTGTAGAAAGAATTATAAACAAAGGCCCTGAAGATGGTATTTTCCCTGATTTTAAAGACGGAAAACCTTCTGTTAACAACAATTGGAGTTGCGATAACTATGGTCCTATTTATATCCCTGAGGCTGGAAAAACAGTAGCTTTAAATACAACATCTCTTCCTTTCTATAAAATAATAATTACAGAATACGAAGGAAATAAACTGAGTGTAGTTGGTAATGATATTTATGTTAATGACCAAAAAGCGACAACCTATACATTCAAACAAAATTACTATTGGATGATGGGAGACAACAGACACAATTCGTTAGATGCCCGTTATTTCGGATACACACCGGAAAATCACGTTGTAGGGAAACCTGTTTTCATATGGTTGAGTTTAGACCCAAACAAAAAAGGCTTAAGTAAAATACGTTGGGAAAGAGTTTTCACAACAGTTAGCGGTGAAGGTCAGCCACAATCTTACTTCCGATATTTCCTAATCTTCCTGGCGCTTTATTTCGGTATTGAATACTTCGTAAAAAAACGAAAAAAGACAGAAGCGTAAGCTTTTATTAAATAATACTAAAAAGGCTTATTTGTTCATGTGACAAATAAGCCTTTTTCTTTAATGCCCACTTTCCATTCGGGTATTTTTATCTTTTCACAACAAAATCAATTAAAACTATCAATACAACTGTCGAAAGGCTAAACGTCAGCATGCCCAATACATACGAAACAAGCGCTTTCACATAATTGACAGGCTTTGTCTTATCGAAAAATTGTCCGATGGCCCAGGAAAAATAGATAAAAACGGTTACTGCTGCAATTGGCATCAGCTGCAAATGCGTAAGCCCTTCAATAAGCGCAAAAACAGAAAACAGCAGCATCTCCATTCCCATGACAAAGCACAATACAATTAGTATCTCAAAGAAATTATAATCATATTTTCTAAAAAACAGTTTTAACCAAAAAGCAATAAACACACCCATTATAATATTCGCATAACCATAATGATGCTGTATCCAATTATTAATCACCATTCCTGTCGATTCTTTTGTATCCTCAATCTTGACATAGCCTCCTTCAATGTGGAAGAAATGGTTAATTAAAGTATAAATCAATGACGTTACAATGATAAAAAGAATCGGTTTTACCAGTCGGCTCCTGTTCTCACTGATAAAATCCCTGATGTTTTGCCCAGGTCTGGTCAATAATTCCCGTATGGTATATAAAATACCCCTTTCAAAATGCAAAACGTGCTCAATTTCCTGAACAATATAAGAACTATTGATTCTTTTTGGTTTTTCCGATTTTCCGCAATAGGAACAAATTTTTTCACTCATAGTAAATAGTTTAAACAAGATTTTGTCATGATTCGTCTGTGTATTCCAAAATCTTAATGATTACAATAGCATTTAACTTTCTTACCGTTTCTTGATTTCAGCATCAGTCCCATTCATGGAAATGTAAATTGGTACAATCAATGTAATGGCAAGCGGGATAAATGTCGGAAACAGGCTATATTTCGCTATACCTACCATAACAGCCAAAACAATTATCCAACCAATTACAGCTGATTTCAAACCTATTTTCTGTTTCAGCAGTACTTCTAAAGGATAGTCTGATAGTACTTTTTTCTTCATTAGGAATTGAGAGTTAAAATTTCTTATACAAAAAACGGCAAAGGTTTTTAATCTCGTTTTACACTTTTGTGTAGTTTTTGTTATTTTTATCAGATGGAAAATGAAAAGAACTCATTACTCAGCAGAAATAAAATAAAGACAGTATCTAATGAAGACAAACTTCAGTTTAGCAATTATTTAGAAGTCGTACAATCTTTTGCTAAAATAACCTATCAAAGCGTTTATGTGATTGATTATGAGGAAATGAAATTTGAGTATGTTTCAAATAATCCTTTGTTTCTATGTGGTTATTCTTCTGAAGAAGTACTTAAAATGGGCTATGAATTCTATTTTAACAATGTCCCAAAAGAAGATTTGGAACTATTGAGCCTGATTAATACCCTCGGGTTTGATTTTTATGATCAATTACCCAATACCGATGAAAGAAAATTATACAGCATTTCGTATGATTTCCATTTAAAAGGCAAATACGACAAACCCGTACTTATCAACCATAAATTAACACCTCTTTTCCTTAACGAAAAGGGAGCTGTCTGGAAATCCTTGTGTATCGTGTCCATTTCACACAATCAAAATGCCGGAAATGTGACCATCAATAAGCAAGGAGTTGATAAAGTATGGAAGTTGGATGTATCCAAAAAAGTCTGGATTGCGACAGAAAAATCAAAACTCAAAGAAAGAGAATTGGAAATACTTCGATTGTATGCTCAAGGGTTAACCATCAATCAGATTGCGGAAAAAATGTTTGTTTCCCCGGATACAATCAAATATTACAGAAGAAAAATCTTTGCAGCTTTTGATGTAAAGAACTTTACCGAAGCCCTTTCTTTTGCCATAGACAATAAGATTATCTGATTTTTAGAATTTATTTTTAAGACTATCAAATCAACCCGGGGCAAACTCAAAATAATACGGAGCAATGTCTAAATAATACGGGGTAACATCGTTTTAGAAAGGGGCAAATCCAAAACAATCAGGAACTAAAAGAAAAAAACCCTGTAAACATGATGTTCAAAGGGTTTAATCTATAGTATAGTTCAGTACACAGCGAAAAAAAGACGCTCCACTCCCACTTTAGCTGTGCCAAAACTCAAAATAGTTATGGGGTCAGCTCATTTTTGTACACAACACCCTCTTTCATAACAAATTTTACACTTTCAAGTGCTTTAATATCATTCAGAGGATTGGTTTCTACAGCGATAATATCAGCCAATTTGCCCTTCGTTAGGGAACCGGTCTTGTCTTTCCAGTCCATTAAGTCCGCAGCGTTAATCGTAGCAGATTGAATGGCCTGCATGGGTGTTAAACCATATTTTACCATATAAAAAAATTGTTTTCCGTTCCAGCCATGAGGGTACACCCCGGAATCAGTACCATAGGCTATCTTCACTCCTGCTTTTACCGCCTTTTGAAAGTTTTCACGCTGCAGTCGGCCAACCAATCTTTCTTTTTCAATTATTTTCTCCGGATATCCTTTTTTGGCAAATTCACTAAGTATATAATCATCATTATAGATATCAGACACAAGCCAAATCCCTTTTTCCTTCATCATACGAATGGTCTCCTCATCAATCAGACTGCCATGCTCAATACTGGCCACGCCAGCTTGAATCGCTAATTTTGCGCCTTCCGCTCCGTGGGCATGAGCGGCCACTTTTTTACCCCAGCGGTTGGCTTCTTCAACTAATACTTTCATTTCTTCCAATGAGTACTGCGGCGCTCCCACACTTTCTTCTTCGCTAAGAACACCAGCGGTAGCTGCAAACTTAATCCAGTCTGCTCCCCATTTGATATTGTTGCGGACCCGTTTGCGAATTTCATCAGCACCATCAGCAATCCCGGTGTAATCCTTATTTCCTTTCCAGTCAATCGATGGGTTAAACCCGGACAAATCACCATGTCCGCCTGTAGGAGATAATACAAAAGTCGACACCAGCATACGCGGACCGGGTATCAGCCCTTCGTTAATCGCATTGCGCAGCGAAACGTCAAGCAGCGCATCTGCTCCCACATCACGTATCATTGTAAATCCGGCTTCTAATGTCCTTTTGGCGTAAATATGGGCTATGACAGCATAATCAATAGCCGTTTTCCTGAAGATATCCTCATAATAATTATCTCCCGGCTGAAAAGTAACATGAGCATGGCAATCCATTAAACCGGGTAATACCGTGGCCTTACTCAGGTCAATCACTTCTGCTCCTTTGGGTATGGGAATATTGGCTCCGATATCGACAATTTTATCATTGTCTATCAGAATAATTTGATTGGTTAAGACGACTTCATGTATCACATCGACTAATTTTCCGGCTTTAATCACTTTCAATTTTGATTGTGCGTGCATTTTTCCGGTTAGTACCAAAAGTAAAATAGCTGCATACAGCATTTTTTGTTTCATAGTAGGTTGGGTTTTAAAATAATTAATTGTTTACGTTGGGGATATATAAGAGTAGATAAGTTGCGGAAGAAGAATGAAAAAACACATGCTCTTCTTCCTCTTTTGCAATGGATATTGTATCGAATAATTGTGTTATTGAAGTGCTACAGCTTGCAGAACCGGATTGTTTGTAACCGCCATGAAAGTACCAGCCAGCTTCCATTTCCATAGAAAGGCTGTTGGCTGTTCCTACTGATTTTACTGTAATAAATTAAAAAATGGCAGTTCAGAAATGACTGCCATTGTTCCTTTTTATAGTAAAAAACCCCAATACTGAAAGTACATACAAATAAGAATCAGCGCAGACAAAGAAATAGATACTGCTCCTTTGCTCGAAATACGACTGAACCTGATGATAAAATAGAGAATTGAAATAGCAGTAAGTACAACAAAAACCCACTGGAATAGAAATAAATAAGAAAACTTGTCCTGCAAACCGAAGGCAAGAATATAAAAGTTATCGTTTGCGGTATCCATTATCGCAAGCACAAGTAATACAATAATCAATAAACCCAATAAGGAGGACAATGCGATTAGCAATTTCATAGCCTTGCTCTGAGTAGTATCCTCTTTAATTTTGAAGAATAAATAAATAAATCGTACCAGTAAAACGAGCAGCATTATAAAAGCAACTATTATCGGAAGCAGAAATACTATATTCATTTCACCCAGACTGTTGGCAAAATTAGAAACCCCGCTATTCAGCACCACATCACTAATAAATTTCACTTTATTATTAGACGTAAAGCCATTCGCATTCGGGGTTTTATCAGGATGACCTAAAAATTCACTTAAGATTTTAAATCCAATTTTTGAAAAACTGGGGGCATGCCCTGAAATGGGTGCATTAACTAAAAAACCATTCTTTTTAAACTTATTGATAAGAAATGCACCATTAGAAGGAGGTGTAATAGGATCAAATTCCCCCGAAAACACTAAAACCGGAGCCGTCAGTTGAGAAAGGTTTTCCAATTGATTCAAATGTAACGCCTTCTCGGACTTATCCTTTTCTGACAACCATTTATTACAAACTGAAAAATCCGATCTGTAAAAGGACAACCCTCCTTTTAACCCTTTATATTTACTGGAATTAGCATCAAAAGCAGTAATGGAGTTAAAAGGGATCACCTCATTACAGGTAATGCAATAATATGCTCCATAATCAAAAGTCAAACCAGCAGAAAATGCACTCACCAATGTACTCAAGGTATTTTTATTCCCTGCATGAAATTCTGTAATTAATAAAGGTACTACAGCTATTAAGTCCTGCTGATAAAGAGACTGCTGAATAGCCACTTTAAAATCTTCCGCATTGTAAGTAAACTTACCGCTTGCGAGTATTTTCTTGTCTACGTTTACCGTGATTGGGGCTTTATCTAATTTTTCAATTGTTGAGAAATATTTTTCTTCCAGATTCGGATACTTTTTGTTGCATTCGGCATCGTTTTTACAAGCTGAGAATACTTTCTTAAGACTGCTCATGTAATTGTCCGTATTATGGCTATAATACTCTGAAATATCTGAAATAGAAGAATCTAAGATTAAGGACTTTACATCTTCAGGGAAATCATTTGCATATACCTGTGCTTCATAAGTTCCATACGAAATGCCATATATATTCCACGTCGTATACTTTAAGGCTTTCTTTAAGGCATTCAGATCTTTCGCAATCGATTTACTGTTGTACGAATTGATGTCAATCCCCTTACTAATCAGTTCGTCCTTGCAGGAAAGAGCAGCCATTACTTTCTGTCTTTCATCTTCTCCTGCCTTTTGATTCTTAGCTAAGATCTCTAAAAATTTATTTCCGAGTTCAGGACAGAATTTAGGTAATGAAAAGCCGGTACCTCTTACATCAACCAAAATCATATCATTGTTTTTCCGCAATGGATGATCCAGCCAGCTCCAAATCCTTTCAATGCTGCCTGCTCCAGGCCCACCTTCTATATAAATCACTGCGTTTTTAGCGGTATTTTTTGAAAGAGATTTAATAATTGCTACAGCTATTTTAATCGTTTTCCCATTCGGTTTATCCCAATTCTCCGGCACATAAAAATAATTCCATTCTATATTCTCTTTGTTTATTTCTTCATCGCCAGGATGAAAAGTTGTCGCTTTTTCTAATTGAAAAGTAGTTTCCTGTGAGAACAAACAGGCTGGAAATAAGCAAAAAATCAAAAAAAGCTTTGTTAAGGTTTTCATTTTCTTTTAAATTAATTTATTTAAATGGACATCCGTTATCTCCTTTTTTAACGAGACATGACATTTGTATTTTTTATCTATTTTTATTTCTTTCAGGAATATTTTTTCACCATTAATTTTAGTCTGATTCTGCAGAATTTCAAATGATTTCAATGGCAGCATCAATCCAAGAGAGTTTGCTTTTAAGGCAGCCTCCTTTTGAGTCCAATAATTAAAAAATGCATCTCTCTTATCATTAGAAATCGCAATGGTATTCCATTCGCTCTCTGTCATCTGAAGTTTGAAATCTTCAATCTTAATATCAGATATTAATTCTACATCAATTCCTATTTCGAATTCTTTGCACAAGGCACAGACAACCATTTCACCCGAATGGGAAATATTGAATTTAAAAGGATAACCGTCAAAATAGGGCTTTTTATATTTTGTGTATTGAATAACGCTTACCATACAATCCCTGTCGTATGTCTTTTTTATTCCTTCAATCAATAAAAAACGACCTAAAATTGATAGTTGTGCATCCTGCCATCTTCTGTACTTCCTAATTTTATCCTGAAAAGTAATGGGTAATTTTGGTAAAAAGTCCGTCATTAGCTTTTCATGGTTATCTTCATTTATATAAGCATAAAATATATGAACCAACGATGTCTGTTTTAAAAATTAAACTCAAAATCGTTAACCTTATCCTTTTCGGATTCCAGCTGCAGCTGGTAAGACTCGATTTTTTCAAATGGTTTTTCTACGATGCCATTTAAAAGCAACTCAAACTTTTCAGCAATAACTGCAATTGTATCTTCTTCAAACAGATTGTTGTTGTAATCTATCGCACATTTCAACCTGTTCATGCATTCATAGAAGTTAAAAACAATAGGCATTCTGCTGTATTTTTCATTTATAGGCAACTGCGTTAATTTCAAGTTATTAAAGTCCTCAATGTTTTCAAAAGAAAACTCAGGATTCTGGTAAACAAGCATGGCATCAAAAATTGGCATTGCAACTTTATCAAAAGGGACATCAATATGCGCTTCCATCTCAAATAAGTCGCTCTGCACATTCTTTACTATGGCAGCAAAAGTCTGTTCCGGTTCCATTTTGGTCCTTAGAATCAATGTTTTGGCAAACATCCCGATTTGATTGTCCAATTGTGGCAGGATTCGCCCGGAATTTACTGTTCCAATACAAATATCTGTGTGATTGCATTCCTTGTAAAGGAGGACATTTAAAGCCGCCATTAAAAACGTGTAAAATGTTACGTTCTGCTGGAGTACTGCTTCTTTTAAATTCGAAGTAGTTTCTTCTGACAATTCAAATAAATGTTCCTGACCATTTTTTAGATTTTTTTCCAGATTGAAATCCCTATCAAAAGAGTCTTTATAGTGGTAGTTTTGAAGATATTTTCCCCAGAATAATTCATTTTTAGCCACATTTTCTTTTAAACTAAGATTTGACCATTCTGAGTAATCTTTAAATTGTAATACTGGAAGGTTTTTATCGACATGAATCCCTGTATCATAAAGACCCGTAAACTCTTTTACGAATAATTCCAGAGACATCCCATCTATAATGATGTGATGAGTACAGAACAATAATATAAACGTATCATCCTCTTTACAAAGCAATTGCAACTTGATTAATAATCCGTTTTGCAGATCAAATTCTTCATTAATAAATTGATTTATTGTTGCGTCAATTTCTGATGCAGCGCTATTTTTTACATCAATAGAAAAGTTGATGTTCTCAAAATCATTAATTTTCTGATAAACATTCCCGTTGCGTTCAACAAAGTTTGTCCTGAGAATTTCGTGTTTCTTTATTAACTCTTTTACAGTGTTTACCATTTTGTCAAGATCTACATGACCGTCAACAGAAAATGCAGCAAACATATTATATGCAGTCGAAACGCTGGCCTGCTGCGAAGCCAGCCAAATATTGTATTGCGAAGGAGTAAGTTCGAATAGCTCTTTGGATTCGGCAACAGGTATTTCGATTGTCTTTGTCGTAGTTTGTTTCTGCAGATAAAAAGCTAAAGACTCAATTGTCGGAAAATCAAAAATCGTCTTAAAAGATATAGCAAATGAAAGATGCTTGGCAATTAGACCAATTAGTTTAACCGCATTTAATGAATGTCCTCCAACAGCAAAAAAATTATCATCGGTGCTGATTTCATTTGTATTGTTTAACGCTTCTTTCCAATACTCCAGTAATTTTTTTTCTAATTCCGAATCAGGAGCTTTAATAGTTTTATCCTTTATATCTTGAAAAAGTTCCTTTTGCTGAAGCGACTTTCTGTCTACTTTTTGGTTTGGAGTTAATGGAAATTTATCCAATTCGACTATTGTATGCGGAATCATATAAGCCGGAAGATTAATCTTCAGTTCCGTTATTATTTGTTCCGGGCTAAGTTCTTTATCCGTTTTTACGACATAAGCCAACAGAAAAGCTTCTTGCTGGCCGTTTGCTTTTACAATTACAACAGAATTCTTAATGCCGGTGATTTGGTTTAATCTGGACTCGATGTCGCCAAGTTCAATTCTATATCCTCTTATTTTGACCTGATTATCATTTCTTCCCAGAAACTCAATTTCACCATTTTTATTCCATTTTCCAACATCACCCGTTTCATATAACAAGCTGAAGTTTCCAAATGGGTTTTTAACAAATTTTGTATTTGTCAGTGCTTCGTTTTTATAATATCCTTTAGACAATCCATCTCCTGCAATGTAAATGGCTCCAATGGCTCCAATTGGTTTCGGATGAAGAAACCTATCTAAAATATAAAACTGGGTATTATTTATAGGTGTTCCAATATTTGAAGCATCCTTTGGCTGCTCTATTTTTTTACAGCTCGACCATATAGTTGTTTCAGTAGGACCATACATATTCCATATTTCCTTACAGCTATCTATCATTTTTCCTGCTAAAGCTTCGCTTAACAAATCACCACCGCATAATAATTTTACTTTTTTGTCTCCTTGCCAATTAGCATTGAATAACATCTGATAAAAACTTGGTGTGGCTTGGATTAATGTAGGTTGAATCTCCTCTAATTTTTGGATAATCATAAGAGGATCTGACAATACCTCTTGACTTGCCATATATAATACTGCACCTGAAATTAAAGGAGTAAAAAATTCCAATATAGAAATATCAAAGGAGTACGTTGTAACAGAAAATAAAATATCTTCAGCGCTTATTCCCGGTTTTTGCTGCATACTCGTTAAAAAGTTCAGCAGGGATTGGTGCCCGATTTCAACTCCTTTAGGATTGCCAGTCGAACCGGAAGTATAAATGATATAAGCAGTATCAGACGTGATTGTACTGAATTTAGAATTCCCTTCAAAGTGTTTAATTTCCTCCAGTATATGGTCTAATTTTATTTCCGAAACAGCTTCAATTCCATCAAAAGTAAAATCCTGTCCGCTAATGATAATCTGAACCTGACTATCCTGAACTATGTACTTTAATCTGTCTTTGGGAAAATTAGGATCAAGCGGAATATAAGATCTGCCTGATTTTAAAATTCCTAATAAAACAGCGATCATATCTGCAGACCTGTCCAGCAATACTGCAATTGGGTTTTTATTGTCTCCATGAACAGTCGTAAGATACTCCGCAATCTTATTCGAAAAATCATGCAGATCATTATATGAATATGATTTGTAATCATCCTCAACTGCAATTGCAGAAGGGTTTTCCCTAACCTTCTCTACAAACAAGTCTATTACTGTTTTATCTTTTGGGTAAGCCGATTTTGTCTCGTTGAATTCTTCTAAAATTTGTTTCTTTTCTATCTTGGAGAGATAATCCAATGCTTTTATTTTTTGATCTGAATCTGTTAAAATGACATCAATCAAATTTTCAAAATGACGTACAACTTGGCTAATCTTATGATCATCAAAGTAATTTAGGTTGTAATCGAAATCAATTTTCACATCCTCTGATTCATCAAATTCTCTAATATAAATGGCTAACGCAACCCTTTCGGAAAAATGACTTAAGGGGATTACTTTAGTTTGAGTATTTTTGAAATTACTGGCATAATCTTGCTTTTCATAAGAAAGAGTTATATTAAATAGTCTTTCTTTCTCACCAAACAACTGTAGTTCCTGGATTAATTTCCCAAGAGGAAGACGCTGATGACGGTAATCCTGCCTTAATTGATTTTTTATATCTTGAATTAAACTCTCAAATGCAACTTCAGAATCCAAAGAAATACGCAAGGGTGAAATGCCCATAAAAAGACCTACTGTTTTTTTGTAGGCAGCTTTACTTCTGTTTAAAACCGGTAGACCAATGGCAAAATCATTGTTTTCGTGCTTACGTCCAAAATAAACATATAAGAGACCTAAAATTACATGAAAAGTTGTTGCTTTATAAGCTGTAGCCAACTGATTCAGCTTATCATACGATTCTCTTGAAATGATTAATTCTTTCCGGGCACTTTTATTAATCTCAATAGTATTCTCTAATTTTTCAAATAAATTAGAAGGTAAACTGTTGAATTTTTCTTTCCAATAGGCCTTATCCTGTTCAAAAAACACAGAATTCTGGTATACACTGTCATCTGAAGCAAATTCCTCATAACGATATGGATATTCTGAGATAACGTTGCCAAAGTCCGAAATTTCATTATAATTTTGAACCAGTCTCTGGAACATTAAAGAAGTTCCCCATCCATCAGTAATAATATGATGATAAACCGAAAACAGGTAATGAAAATCATCTTCAACCTTCACTAAGGTGAACGTGTGCAGCAAAGTGCCTCCCAATATGTCAAAAGGAATCAAAAACTCTTTCTGCATGTAGCTATTTGCCTGTTCTTCAGAATTGATGCTTTGTGAAAAGTCAATAAATCCTAATTCAGCATTATGATTTTCTATGGTTTTGATTCTTATTTCTTCCTGATCTTTAACCAAGCTGCTTCTGTAAGTATCATGTTGATCAATCAGAGCCTTATGGGCTTTTTTAAATAATTCGACATCAATTTTACCTTTGATTTCGATTTTTGCACCAATATTGTAAATCGGCTCATCAGGATGTAACAATTGCTCAAAATAAATATCTTGTTGTGGAAGTGTCAGTTTCATACTCTAAAGCATTTTAATATAATAAAAATCAAATCTTATCTGTTACGGTCTTCTGTATTGGATTGTTCCCGCTCTGAATAGCTCACCTTTTTATTTCCGAATTTATATTGCAGAGAAATCCTGAAAGATCTTGGCTCCCAATAATTATAAAAATCCTGTCTGATGTTATTTACACTTGTCACAAATTTTTCTTTATTGGATTGTAAAAGGTCGGAAACATTTAATCCTACATTAAGCTTCTTCTGAAATAACTGGAATTTCAGCCCTAAATCCATGTTAAACTGCCTTTTATACACCGCTTCCAAATCAATTGATTTAGATTGGTACCAAAAATTCATTTCACCGGCAATCGTCTTTGATTTATTAAATTGAAATTGATTATTGACCATAAAATACCATCCCCAAATATGATTGTCATTTACGGTATTGATTTTAGTGATGAACTCTTTATAAAACCCTTGCAGCTGAAGGTTGGATTCCATCCATTTTAACTTGTTTACCGAAGTTGTAAACATTAACTGATACGTATTGGAATTCATATAATTCAGTGCTAGGTGAGATATTACATTGTTCGGTTGGAAAATAGTTATCTGCTCAAAATTATTCTTTGTATTAGAATAGGAAAAAGTACTGGTAAAAACACTTTTATAACTATAAGAAACATCGACATTATTTGTAATAGATGGTTTTAAAAATGGGTTTCCCTGCCAGTAGTCATAAGCACTTGTATACAGTCGAAATGGATTTAGTAATCTGAAAACCGGTCGATTAATTCTCTTTCCGTAAGTCAAATCAAAACTATTTGTCTCATTTGGAGTGAAAGTAACATTCAACGAAGGAAAAACCTGAAAGTAATTATCCTTGAATGAATCCTGTACTATCGCTTTTGAAGTACCATCGATTTGTGTATATTCAAATCTCAAGCCCAATTGAAATTTCCATTTATCAAAAGATCTTTTCAAATCCGTGTAAACTGCCTGTCTGTTTTCATTATAATCAGAATCGGGAGACTGCGCATTATCTAAAGTATAATCATCATTTACACCTGTAAATAAATTTGACTCCGTTTGTAAGTTGATAAATGTGATTTTACTTCCAACTGACAATTCGTAATGTTCTAATGGTATATTTAGTCCTCCATTGACCGTGAAAATATCTATATCGGAGGTGTTTTCACTTTTAATTTTAAAGGCTGAATCCGGTAATTCCACACCTTGGCTATCGAAATTTTGTCCAAATAAATGCTGCTTACTGTCTTCAAACCTGCCCATCCATTCTGTTTCAACCGTTAATGTTTTTCCTTCACCATCAAAATTGTGTTTTAGCTGAAGATTCACTGCAGATTGTCTGTTTTTCCTGTTGATATCGCTTTCAGTCCTGTTTATCGAATCGAGATTGTGAGCAGTGTCAAAAATATCTATTTTATAATCATTGGTTTTTTTGGATTGCTTATTCGCACTTAAAAGGGAAAGATTGATTTGTGTTTTATCAGAAAGAAGGTATTGAATATCTGCATTCGCATTAAAATTAGTATCCTTGCTTCCGGCCTTCCCGTTTAAGAACCATGTTTGAAATGGATAATAGGTATCAATGGAATGTATTTCCGAATCTTTTACAGAACCTGCAGCCAGATTGGTATTAATTTTCCACTTTCCTTTATTAAAAGTCAGGTTTGTATTACCTCCAAAGTTATCATACTTATGCCTTTTATAATCCACATTAACTGTTCCGCTATACCCTTCTTTCAAATTCTTTTTCATAATGATGTTCAGAATTCCACTGCTTCCCTGAGCCTCATATTTTGAAGATGGATTTGTTATAACCTCAATTTTAGAAATTTCACTCGATGGTATTGTCTTAAGGTAACTTATCAAATCTTCACCGTTTAATTGCACGACCTTATCGTCTATGGTTACAATAACATCACTTTTACCAACAAGATTAATTTGAGTCGATGAAGTTCTGACCCCAGGTGTTCTGCTAATGAGAGTAAATGCATCACTTCCCATAGCCGTCACACTGTTACCTACATTTAGAACATATCGATCGGATTTTCTTTCAATTATTTTTCTCTTGGAACTAATCGCAATCTCAACCAATTCATTTATACTATTTTCAAGTTTAACATTTATGATTGTGTCTTTTCTTATAATTAATGCAATATTTTGGGTTGAGGTACTGATTCCACGATATGTGAAATTGTAGTTACCTTCTTTTTTTATATTTAGTAAATAGTTTCCCAAGCTGTCAGTTATAGCTTGGTTAACCGCTAATGAATCCTGTTTAATGATAATATCTGCGAAAGAAATAGGTAAATTATTTTCATCACTCACTTTACCTGATACGGTAATTTGAGAATACCCTAATAAAGGGAGTAAGAAAATTAAAAAATAGGTCAACTTCATTATTTTGATATATTAATTATAAAATGTAATTTTTTCTTTAGCTTCCTTCACATAATAATCCTTGATTACATTTCCATACTCAAATTTTATTATCCTGTCACAATGCTCAAAATAGGCATCATCATGCGTTATAGCAATGATTGTTTTTCTTTCCAGCTTAAATTTTAACACTAACTCTTCATAGAAATATTTTTTGAAATAAGGGTCTTGTTCCGCTGCCCATTCATCCAAAATCAGTATTGGTCTTTTTTCCATAATAGCAAAAATCATTGCTAGCCTTTTTTCCTGGCCTTTGGATAATTTCTTGCTGATTCCGGTAATATTATCCTTATCTATTATATCTTCAAGCTCCATCAAATCAATCAGTTTATTAAACTCAGTATTATCCTTTAATTCATAATCCTCATAATTGTTACTGAAAAGATGATGATTTGTAAAAATCGCAGAGATAAGATTTCTGTATTTAGGATAGTCTGTTTCGGTCAAATCATGGTTATTGATGTTGATTGTCCCTGAACTAGGTTTTGTAAGACCGGACAACAGATTCATAAAAGTACTTTTACCGCTACCGTTTCCGCCAATAATGAAAATTGTTTCTCCTTCCTCTATTGTCAAATTGATAGGGCCAAGCGTAAATCTGTTCTGATTGTCTTCATCAAAATACTCATAAATCACATCTTTGAAAATAATCTGGTCAAACTTGTCCGGCAGGCTTTCAGTAATTTCTTTGCCTTCTTTATAACTCATAAAACTGATATCAGCCAAAAAGTTTTCAATTCTATTTTTTGCCACGCTGACTTCGGAAAAATAGGATTCTAACGACATAAGCATGTTGATAGGACCTAAAATAAATAGGAAAATAATGATCAAAGAAGCTATACTTGCAGAACTGATAGTTATCATATTAGGTAATCCGAAGATGATAAAAGCGACTATAATATACCAGCCATACTGCCCGATTAGTCCATTTGTCAGGAATTTTTTAGAGGTAAGAATATCAAGTTCTTTGGCTTGCATTCTATTTTCGTGTATTTTTTTGAAGAGCTTACCATTTCTTTTTGAATTCATTTTTAGTTCTTTAAAACCAAAAAGCATGTCTCCCACCAACCCAAAATAAACGTCATTAAATCCTCTGACTTTTCTTCTTACTTCTAAAACCGATTTATTTCGTTTGTTGTATACTACAATTATTGAAACGATGATAGCCAATAGTCCTAAGGCTCCTATTGGAGAGACTATGAAAAAGTAGAATAAGCAAACTATTATCGAGATAACTGAATTTACTGTGTTTGTCAGTACCGGAGGAATATGCATTAAAACTTTTGTATCTTCAATAGTGGCATAAACCCGTTCGGCTCCTATTTTATTAAAATCGGATAAATTGGAGTTTCTAAGCTTATCCAGGATTTCCAGCTCGTAATCATAGATAAAATTGTTCACAATTCTTATTATATAATGCTGGAAAAACTTGTTTATCAAAAATGTTGATATGACAAGTGAAAGAAATACAGCCGGAGCATATTTTCCAGCAATTGGGAACCCTTTTCCCTGAATGTAACTGTTAATAAACAATAATATTCCTATGTTTAAAAAACTGTTTAATAAACCTAAACCTGCTACTATAAAATAAAATGACTTAGGGACTTTAATAAAATCTGATATTTTCATTTTCTGTTTTAATTTTTAACTATTATTTACTTTCTCTTTCCAAAACATTCTGGATTAACTCTGAAACTTCTTTTTGCTTATTCAAAATAAAAAAATGTCCGCCTTCAAATTCATGAAAATTAACAGGCTTAGATGACACTTCATTCCATTTATGAAAAAAGCTTAATTGATCTATTGATTCTTTCTGCCCGTATAATACTTCTATCGGGGTTTCTAATAAAAGTAGATTTCGCGGTGAATAGGTTTCTATAACTTTAAAATCATTCCTTAAAATCGGCTCAAAAAGAGATCTTAATTTCTCTTCGTTGGCAATCTCCACTGGAGTTCCTTCTAAATCAAACACACTTTGCCAGAATGTTTCCGAAGGCAGATCATACGTTGATTCACTATTATTTATCGTAGGTGAATATCTTCCTGAAACAATTAAACATTTCGGTTTAATCTCATTGTCTTTTTGCATTTTTATGCTGACCAGATAACCTATCAAACCTCCCATACTATGTCCATAAATACTAAATGGCTCTTCATTTGTTACATTATTTTTTATCAATAAATGGATGTCATCTACTATTTCGTCTATATCATCCAACAAAGGTTCTTTCATTCTTGCTCCTCTGCCCGGATATTCAAGATTAATAATCTCTACAGTTGGCATTGTTTTCCTAAAAAAGGAATAAGAGTATTTATTTCCACCAGCAAAAGGCAATACTATCAATTTCATGTGTAATAATTTATTTGTTTGCTATCGTTCATTAACATATATCTTCTAAAAAAAAATGGAAAAAAGGTTGCTTAAAGTTTCTGTTCTTTTTATACCAAAGCGTACTGCTCTTGTACTTTTTATTCATAAAATGCTTTTCTTTTTCTATCTCTATATCACACAACCCGATCTCGCTTCGCACTTTGTTATAGCTTGATATTTCTTCAGTATTTTTATCCAGAAATGAAAATACTCCATATGCATAAAGATCATATTCGTCCTGTTTCAAATCCCCGTTTCTAATTCTTTTATAAGTAATTATGTCTCGGATAAATGCTAAAGTCCTCGCGTTTATATTTCCCTTTTTTAGTTCTTCAAGCAAAACAATCATTATTTCTTTATTGTTTTCCTGGTCGTGGGCTAGAAGTATAACCGCTAAATGAGATGAAATAAGGTCTTTAAATTGTCCTTTTTTATAATCGCCTGAATTTTCTGTACCTAAGATTTTATAGGAAGGGAAACCCGTTTTTCTTATAATTTCTCTTACTTTCACACCAGCAACTAAAGAGAACTCATCCCATTCTGTCAATATCTTTTTTTTGTGAAAAATATTGTAGATCTTACTATATCGTGTCAGATACTCATTATCTTTATGATAAAGACTTAACATTTCCTGCTTCAGCTCTTGCGGAATATCTTTTTTCCTATATTGAAAGTAGATTTTCTCAAATTCAACAATCCCTATATCGTTGATTACATTCCTGATATGCAGGTTTTGCAGTAAGATTTTAAAACTGCTTCCGCTTTTTATGGCTTCAATTAAAAATTTTACGGCTATTTCCTTCTGATCGGTGAAACTGGCCAACTGTGCTGCCAAATAAGCATCTCTGGGGAAAATAAATGTAAATTGGCTAAGAAGATTATTAAAAATAAGCACTGCTTCTTTATAGTTACCATTTATAGTGTGTGCTTCTACTTTGGCTATTTCCTTTTGGTAGAAAATGTAATTAGTTTCGCCCATTTAATTGTTTTTTACTTTTGACAAAACCTCATGAATCAGATATTTGTTTTCAACGAAACACTCATCCTGCAGCATCGAATAATGATCACCTTTTCCTTGTATGGAATGTATTGTATCAAAATAGCCTTCCCAATTATAACTTGACATTGGCTCATCACTTTTTATAAGATATAAATCTGAAACTATTTTATGCTTGTATTCAATACCATGCATGTATTTTAAATAAGTGAACAATTTTGCTTTTGCATTTTCTAAAATATTGTCATTTTGATACAATTTTTGTAGATCTAAATCGTATTTTATATGCTCATCTATATTCGAAATATCTTCTATTTCGGAATCTTCTACTGGAATAGCGTAGGAGTCCAGCATGACAATAGAAGAGACTTTTCGATTTAACTTTACATCCAGATAATTTGCAATATCATAAGATAGATTACCACCTGCAGACCAACCAAAAAGGACTATACTGCCACTTTGCTGCAACTCATTGATCTGATTTGCATAATAAGAAACAACATCTTCAGTCTTGTCGATAAAATTAAAAGCGATGACTTTAATATCTTCTATGTCATTAAATAAGTTTTTATACGCGGTTCCATATCCTAAAATAGGCGGTAAAGCAAATACCATTTTTGAAGAAGATATTTTTCCATATTCATAATAATCCTTTTTAAAATCATAGCCGTTAATAATATAAGATGATAATTCTTTTATTGTCTCGACATGGAACAAAATATCAAGCGGATAATCCGTTGTAAATTCACGGTTGATTAATGCAATCACTTTTACGGCAATAATACTTTGCCCTCCAAGTTCAAAAAAATTATCTGTTGTCCCAATATTGTCAACATTGAGGTTTTCCTGCCAAATAACCTTCAATCTTTCTTCAACTTCATTAGCAGCAGGAGTAAATTCATTTCTGATTATATCATCCGGGCTTACTTCAGGTAATTGCTTTTTATCAATTTTACCATTAGTAGTAAGAGGTATTTCATCCAAATACACATAAAAAGAAGGAATCATGTAAGACGGTAATTTTTCTTTAAGAAAATTCCTTAACACTGATTTGTCAATTGATGATTGTGAAACAATATAGGCTACTAAGGCCTTTTCATTATTAACCGTTTTAGCATCTACCACAATTTGTTGTATATGAATGCTGTAATCTGAAATAACTTTTTCAATTTCTTCTAATTCAATTCTATGTCCTCTTATTTTTAATTGGTTATCTATTCTTCCTAGAAATTCTATAGATCCGTTATGTGTCCATTTAGCCAAATCGCCTGTTCGATATATCTTTTCATCTTGGGCAAAAGGGTTGTCAATGAACTTTTGATTACTTAATTCTTCATTATTTAAGTATCCTTTAGCCAGTCCTTTTCCTCCAATGCATAATTCTCCGCTAACACCAATGGGAGCCAATGAATCTCCTTGAAGTATATATACTTTTTTATTTGTTATGGGTTTTCCGATGGAAATAGAATTGGATAAGCTATTTACCTTATGATAGGTTGCACAAACTGTTGCTTCTGTAGGTCCGTATGTATTGTAAACATTCAAATACTGATACAAATTATCTATATATTCCGATTTTAAAACATCTCCTCCGCTTATGACTGTCTTTAAGCTAAGATCATAATTATTGATATTGGAATTCAGGTATTGAATTGCATATGGATTTGTGCTTAACAATGTGATTTTATGTTTCTCACAAAGAGAAAAAACAGAATGAAAATCCCTGTTGTTTTTGGCAATGACTAATGTCCCACCAACCGTTAAAATTGGGAAAATCTCTTCTATTGAAGTATCAAATGCAATTGTAGCCTGACTTACTACTGCATCATGAGCATCTACATCAAAATAATTTACAAATGTTTGTACATAATCCGCTAATGATTCATGTTGTATTAATACCCCTTTAGGAACTCCTGTAGATCCTGATGTATAGATAACATACGATACGTTTTCAGTGTTTAATACTGTATCGGGTTTGGTTCTTGTAAATGTTAAAATTTCAGGATTTAACACACTATTTTCGTCTATAATAAATTTACATTTACTGTCTTTTTTTATGAAATCTACTCTATCCTGAGGATAATCAACATCAATAGGTACATAAGCCGCCCCTGATTTAAGCACTCCTAAAATTGCTATTATAACCAACTCGCTTCTTTCCATCTGAATGCCGATAAAATCATCTTTTACGATTGAATGCTTTTCCAGTAAATAATTCGCTAACTGGTTCGATTTTTCATTCAATTCATTATAAGTTATTTTGAGATCATCAAAAATCAACGCAACTTTATCCGGTGTCTTTAGAACTTGATCTTCTATAAGATCAACTATGGTTTTATTTTTAGGGTAAGTAATCTTATCATTATTGAATTCAATTAATAACCTTTCTGACTCAACATCATTTACCAGTTCCAAAGCAGAAACACTTTTTTGCGGAAATGAGATCAATTGGTTGACAAAATGTAAAAAATTGTCCATAAAAGAACTTATAAACGCCGAATCGAAGACGTCAAGATTATATTCCAGTTCCAATTCTATTGCATCTAAAACTTCAAAAAAGGTAAATGTCAGATTAAATCGGGTATATAACTCAGACTGACTGGTATCACTTTGAATTTTAAATGGTATTTCATCATAATTTAAGTCAGATCGATTATTCTGGTTTTGTAAAACAACCATAACATCAAACAGAGATGTTTCTTTGTCAATTTTTAAATCTTCCAGTAATAAATCAAAAGGATATGCCTGACATTCTAATGCTTTTACAACCGAATCCATTTCATTTGCAATACAATCCTGAAAGTTTTTCTCGTCTAAAATTTCGGTGTAAAGTGGTATTGTATTGACAAACAGACCAATTATTGATTCAAAATCTTTTTTTACCCTTCCGGAAACCGGCGTACCTACCACACAATTTTCCTGAGTCAGACGATATAAATATATTCTTACTGAAGCAAGCAGTACCGTAAATAAAGTGGCTCTGTTATCTTTTGCAATTCCATTTAAGTTTTTGGCTACTTCAGTATCAAAAATATAGTTTAATTTTTTTCCTTTATAAGTTCCAATATTTTGATTTCCTAAATTTAATTTTGTGTTTATATTGTTTAATTTATTCTGCCAGTACAGTTTGTAAGAATCTATCTTCGGTGTATTCAGCGTTTCTTTCAACCAAATGATGTAGTCTCCATAATTTTCTTTTTTCTCTTTATACACATACGTATTGTCTAATACCTGTTTGTATGTTGTAATAAAATCTGAAATAAAGACACCTGTCGACCAGCCATCAAAAATAATATGATGAAATAGAAAAATCAGCTTGTAATCATTCTCATTTAATTGAACAACATGTACCTTAAATAATGGGCCCTTCTCTAAATCAAACAGCGTCTCATGGATTCCCTGGATTTTCGATTCCAAAGATTTTAATTGACTGACATGTGTATATTCCAGAATTTTTGCAGTATCAAATACATCAAAAGGGATTATATTCTGAAGAATCAAGCCATCTTCATTTATTGGAAATATGGCACGTAAACATTGATGTTTTTTAACAATAATTTGAAGCGTTTTTTCAAATATCTCAAGATCTATTACTCCCTGAACATCAAAATTCATACAAATATTATAAGCTAAGGATAAAGCTCTTGTTTGTGATTCAACCCACATTCTTTTTTGTGAATTCGAAAGATCAAAAGAGGCTAATACGCTTGCATTATTATTTTTTTCAGACTGAACAAGGTTTTTGTTATTATCAATAGTCAGTTTAATTAAATCGATTATTTCACTGATACTGTAACAATTGAATAATTCATCAAACTCAATGTTTATTTTATATAAATCATTAATGCGATTAATAAACTGTATACCAACTATCGAATTCCCTCCCAATTCAAAAAAATCGTCAGAAAGTTGAAATGTTTTATTCTCTAAAGTATCCTGTAATAAACGGGTAACAGTTTCATCAACACTCAAATCGTCTGACAAATCAACTATTTGTTCAGATTCCTTTTTTGATTCGTTATTGGAAATCAGTAAGGGATTTATAATCGCATTCCAACAGGAATTCTCTTCAAAAGGATACGTTGGTACTTTGTATCTCTTATATATTTCTTTTGAATAAAAACTATCCCAATTAAATCGTAAGCCATGATTGTACAAAGTGCTCCATAATTGTCCCCATCCCGTAGAAATATTTTTATATAAATCTATGACCGGAATTTCATTTTCCTGAAATGATGCTTCTATCTGCTTGCTTACTTCTTCATTATTTCCGACAATTATCAGTAACGTATTTTCTTCTTTTAGCTTCTTTCCAATTATTTTTAATTTATCGAAATCAATACTGGTTTTTTGATCTAATTCTATGTTCTCAATCGATATTTCTTGATTTTCGATAATTTCTTTTGAAACTTTAGCTAGCGAACCATTACCTATTAAATGACTGATTAAAAACCCTTTATCAAGAAGATAATTATATACTGCTACTTGAATAGCTAAGGTTTGTTTAACCGATGTAATAAAATTAAGAGGCTCTAATGCATTTCTTTCATTGTAATAAAGCTGGTCAAAATGTTGACATTCATCCGCACAAGGCACTTCATTTATAACATCCGAAAGAAAAAGAACCGCAATCTTATTATAATTTTCAGTTGTAACCTTCTCTATATTTTGTTTTTGGAATAAAAGAGATTCTTGTATTTCTGAAATTGATTTTCCCGGAATGGCTATCTTATATTTATAATCCGAACGTTGTTCATTTAATGTACAGAGAATATTATTTAATTCGAAATCCTCTTTCGCAGAAAGATAATTATAGACTGAGTCAATATATTTTCCTAAACTGGTAACACTTTTTGCAGAAATTTTAAGCCAGCTAGCATTTTTATTCAGGCTTTCCTGTTTTTTCTGCTCTGGAATATATTCTTCTAATATTACATGTGAATTCGTGCCACTTAACCCAAAAGAGCTAACTCCTGCCCTTCTTATTTTATCTGAAAACCAGTCACTTCCCGTTTTACTTAGTATAATATTTGGGTCTTCTGTGATAAACTCATTTAATGAATTGAAATTAGCCAACGGAAAGAATCTTTTTTCTTTTAGTACCAAAGCTGCTTTAACAATCCCCATCAAACCTGATAAATTGTCAAGATGTCCTATATTGGGTTTCAATGTGCCCAGTCGAACAGTATAAGGTGCTTCATTTTTAGAAAATGCATCTTTAATCGCTTTATACTCAATTGGATCGCCCAATTTTGTTCCGGTACCATGAGTCTCAATGTACCCAATAGTTTCAACAGGAATTTTTGAATTCTCACATGCTTTCAGAATTACTACAGTTTGGGCAGCAGGACTTGGAGCTGTAACCCCATTTGACCTGTTTCCATCATGATTAACAGCCGATCCTTTTATAATAGATAAGATATTATCCTGATCATTTATCGCTTTATCAGCTCGTTTTAAGATAATTGCTGCTACTCCTTCTCCACCGGCAGTTCCGGCTGCACTATTATCAAATGCGCGGCACTGCCCGTCAGCAGTCATAATAGCATCATTGCTCAATTCATTCTGCTCATTAAAATAGTACAACAATCTTGCACCTGCTACAATAGCAATATCCAATTCATTGTTTTTAATTTTTTGAACCGCTTCGTGAACAGCAACTAATGAAGAGGAACAAGCAGTATCAATATTCATTACTGTACCGGTTATATTCAGAAAATACGCTATTCGACCAGCTCCCATAGCAGATATTCCTCCGATGAAATCAAGTTCAGGACTTGATGAGTGGTATATCTGATTATAAACACCTGTTGGTGCTGAGATAAATAAGCCTACATTTTGCTTGGAAATATAGTCTAAAGAATAGCCGCTATCTTCAATTGCCTCACAAACTGATTGCAGAAGCATCCTATGCATTGGATCCATCGCATCAGCTTCCGCTTTGGATAAATTAAAAAAAGAATAATCAAAATAATCATTTCTTTCCAAATATCCATAAGGGTAAAAAACCTCTTTCTTGTCAATTTTTGAATTTGCTATTCTTTCATCCGATGGCTGATCTATGCAAACCCTGGCAGATTCCAATATGTTCAAAAAGTCTTCAATGCCTTTGGTTTTAGAGCATTGTACACTTAACCCAATAATTGCGGTATTCATAATATTTCTTTAAATTTCAAAAAAATCAATTTTGTTTTTTTCTTCAACTGAAGACAATTTGATAGCCTCACTATCAAGGAAAGAAGCTATTTTTTCGATTGTATGTAACTCAAACAAATCGGAAATCAGCATTTTGCCCGGCCAATAAGAGTCAATTTCACTGTGCAGCTGAATCAACTGTAACGAAGAGCCTCCCAAGTCAAAAAAGTTTTCACTGATTGAAACTTCTTCGTAATTTAAAATTTTACAAAATAGCGTGTGAATTTTTGCCAGAGTATCATCTTCAACATCAAATTCTACGGCAGATTCTGTCTTTTCATTGCTTTTTTTCATGGTCTGCAAATCTGGAAATTTAGATTTGTCAATCTTCCCATTTGAATCCAATGCAATACGATCTACTGGAACAATAAAGTCCGGTATCATGTAATGAGGAAGGTGTTTTTTAAGGAAATTTTTTAACTCTTCTGAATTAATTTCTATAACAGAAGTATAATACGCCAATAAATATATTTTGTTTTCTTCGCTTACAGAAGTAACATAAGCTTGCTGAACCGATTGATGTTCTAACAATACATTCCCAATTTCATTTAACTCAATTCTAAAACCGTTAATTTTTATTTGACTGTCTATCCTTCCGATATACTCCAATTCTGCATTTGGCAGCCAACGGGCCAAATCTCCTGTTCTATATAAGGTACCTAACTCATATCGATCGCTTTCCTTGAAACGTTCTTCTGTTAATTCCGTTTTATTGAAATAGCCTTTTGAAACCTGATTTCCGTTTATAAAAATTTCACCAATAAAGCCTTCAGGAATTAATTTTCCTTTTTCATCTAAAATATAAAACTTAAATCCTTGAAGAGGCTTTCCTATATTACTAACACCACCTGTTTCAAAAATATCAGCCTGCGTGATTTCTTTGAATGTGCCATGTACGGTAATTTCAGTAATTCCATACATATTTATAATCTTACAGGAAGGATGCTGGTTGTACCAATCTTTGAAAGTGCCTGGATATAAAGTATCTCCTCCAAAAATCAAATACCTTAAACTCTCAAAATGCTCATTTCTTTTAATCCTTAAATTATCAAATTCGGCGAAAACCTTTGGTGTAAAATTCAGAACAGTTACTTTATGTTTTTTGATAATTTTAAAATATTCTGTAAAATCTAATATTTTAGTTCTGTCAATAAGAATCAATTTCCCTCCAAAAAATAAAGGCCCGAAAATTTCCCAAATCGAAAAATCAAAAGAATAATTATGATATAATGTCCACACGTCATTATCAGACAAATCAAAATGAGCGTTTTTACAATTTAACATAAGCTCCATCAAGTTTTGATGTGTTATCATTACGCCTTTTGGCTTTCCTGTTGAGCCGGAAGTATAAATGATATAAGCCAGTTGCTCTTTTCTTATTTCAATATTCGATTCGATTACTGGAATATTCTCTAAATTAGCAACAAACTCAGCAAGCCATTGATCATTGATGGTTAGTTTTGCCTGTACATCATCAAAAATATAAGACTGACGCTGACTTGGTATTTTTTTATCCAGCGGAACATATACTAAACCGGCTTTTAAAACTCCTAATATGGCGGCTATCAGCAGAGGTGAAATTTCACACGAGACAATTACTTTATCCTCCGAATTTAAATTGTTATTAACGAGTAGATAATGTGCTAATTTTGATGAAATAATGTCCAGCTGCTCGTAAGTATAGGATTCATCTTCGTAAGCTACTGCCGTATTGTTTTTATAGGATGCAAAAACCGAGGATAAATGTTCCACTATATTGTTCTCAATCTCCACTTTTTGGTCTGTACCGCTAAGTATTTGAATTTGATTCGTTATTTCTTTATCCGATAACAATGATATTTCATCAACCTGCAATTCCTTATGGTCAAGGCATTGCTCTATTAAATTAAGCAGAAAACTATTGTAGCTGTTTATTGTTTCCTTTGAAAATAAATCAGTATTATATTCTAATTCGTAAAATAATTTGTCTTCTAAATCTACAAACCTGAAAACCAAATCGAATTGAGCACTTGAATAATTATTTAACTTTAAGTAGTTCAATTTCAAACTCGAATTTTCAAAATTTTCCAGCTCATCTAAAATATTTATGTTTAAATAATTTTGAACCGTAAATACAACGTCAAATAAAGGGGAACGGCTATAATCTTTTTCCAGATGTAAGTTTTCAACCAAAAGTTCGAAAGGATATATCTGGTGCTTATACGCTGATCTGAAATTGTTTGACACCTCTTTAATTAAAGAATTAAAAGTAGCATTCTCACCAAATTTTGATCGGATTGCTATTGTGTTTAGGTACAAACCTATTTGATTTTCTAATTCTCTATGGTTTCTGTCTGAAATAGGCATTCCAATAGTTATATCGGATTCTCCCGATAATTTAGACAAAAATAAATTCAAAATTGTTCCAAAGAACATTGTTAAAGTAGCATCCTCCCCTTTCAGGAATTCTTTTACCTTATCTGTTAATTCCTGCGGAATTGTAAAAGTGGTAATATTTCCGTTATACGTTTTTATTTCCGGCCTGCTCTTTTGCAGTTGAAGATTCAGTGTTTTAGGTGATTCTTTGAATTGATTGAGCCAAAACGACTCACTTTCGCTAAAAGAAATGGTTTGAGATCTTTCCAACTGCCACGAAGAGAAATCTTTGTATTGAATTTTCAATTCCTTCAACTCAGGATTTTCTCCTGAACAAATTGAATTATAAATATAAAAAAGTTCTTTTTGAAGTATTTCAATTGACCATCCATCACAAATTAAATGATGTAATGTAATATTCAATACGTGCTTATTATCCGGAATTTTAATCAAAACTGCGCGCATTAATGATTCATTATCTAAATTAAAAGGCATTTCTTCTAACTTTATCACATAATCGTTTAAGGCATTTTCGGAAATGTTTTCTTTTAATTCGAATTTTATAGAATTATCCAGATCATCAGCTTCATGGATCTTTTGTTTCAATTTACCATCCTGAAAAACAAATGTAGTTCTTAGAGATTCATGTCTTTCAATAAGAATTTTATAGGCTTTAAGCAGCATTACAAAATTAAGCTCGCCTTCAATAACAATAGATGCCGGAATATTAAGACTGGATGTATTATTAGACATTTTTGCCAGCAGCCATAATCTTTTCTGAGCAAATGAAACGTCATAAAGCTCCTGTTTATCAACAACTTTAATTTCATTCAGTCCAATCACAGGTGTAGTATTTTTTGCTAAAATAGATTCCACTAATTCAGCCATTTCCAGTGGTGTTCCATTCTCAAATAAATCATCAATGTTTAAGTCGATTGTAAAACGTTCGTTAATTTTATTAATCAACTGTGATCCATTTAAAGAGTGTCCGCCCAATTCAAAAAAATCACCATTGCTTTCTACATCGGTTTTTAGAATTTCATTCCACATTTTTGTCAGCTGAACCAGGATGGGCACATTGTCATGATTTTCTATATCATTGCTTTTTGTAAACCCTGCTACTTGATGGTGCAATGGATGATATGGATTACTTGTCAATCTAATCCAGCATCTTTTAAGATCAAAAGAATAAGAAGGCAGTTCAACTTTGGTAAATTCCTGGTTGTAATAAAACCCTTTAGGATCAATTGTGTGATTAAAATCAAAGAGTACTTTTAAATTATTATTTTTTGGCAAACAGCATCCAATTGAATTATAGCATAATTTACTATTATTAATTTTTCTCAGTATACTTCCTAATTTGCCTTCGTATCCAACGCTAATGATTCTTAGCCCTTCTGAATATTTATCCAATAGTTTTTCAGTACGGGCTTCTAAATCCTGTACAGTACTTTCCGGTTCAGCAATCGTATCTATAAGTTCTAGAGCATTATCCAGAGACATTTCATTTTTTAATACTTTAAGAAGGGTTTTTCCAATACCAACCCCAATCATCTCATTAATAACTACTCCTGAACCAAGCAGTAATTGGTAACTCGAATATTGTATAAATAATGATTTCTGAGCATTGCTTAAAAGGCGTGTTTTGTAAATAGTATACTCCGGAATACTTTTTAATTCGAAGTCATCAACGGCTATGGAATCATCAAATAATAATATTTTAGTATTAAAATTATCCATACTGCTGTCAGTAAACGAATCGCTGTTTGTATTGGCTAAAATTTCCGATAATTGTGCCTTACTTTTTGCACTTACCACAAATCTATATTGAAATATCTCTCTGCAATTATTCAATGTATAAGAGATGTCAGATATAGTATCTGTTGTATCAGACAAATATTTTGTGAACTTTTTTAAATAATTTCCTAAGCTTATTACACTCTTTGCGCTGAAACAAAAAAGATGTTCTTCATCTGGATTTTCATCAGCAGGCAATGCTGTTTTTTCATATGATTCTAGAATCAAATGCACATTGGTACCCATTAATCCAAATGAACTTATTCCAGCAATTTTTCTGTTATTTTTCATTACGTCATTCCAATGAATTGGAGCTGTAACTACTTCAACCTTCGATTTTACAAAATCTATATACGAATTTAGAGGAAGTGCATTAACTGACGGATAAATAATATTATTCTTAAATGATGCTATTACTTTAATCAGGCTGACAAGACCGGCAGCACTGTCAGCATGTCCAATATTAGACTTTACAGATGAAATGTATACTTTCTCATCACTTTCAATCTTGTCTTTAAAAACTTGAGAAATTCCATCAATCTCAATAGGATCTCCAAGCTTTGTACCAGTACCATGCGCTTCTATAAAGGTAATATCATCCGGATTCAATCCGGCTTTTTTTAATGCCTGACGAATTACATCTGCCTGAGCATCACTACTTGGTGCCATGATACTTGAGGATTGATTTCCATCTTGATTTAATGCAAACCCTTTAATTACACCATAAATCTGGTCGTTATCAATTTCTGCCTGTTCCAGAGATTTAAGTAAAACACAAGTTACTGCTTCACCTGGTAAAGCGCCTTGTGCATTTTCAGAAAAAGGATTACAACTTCCGTTTTCTGATTCAACTCCAAGCACTATTTTAGAATCCTTTTGCGGAGGTATCACATTTATGTTTACACCACAAACTAAAGCAAGGTTTGTTTCTCCTAATAGTAAATCTTTACATGCAATTGTTATTGCTGTTAATGAAGAAGAACAGGTCGTGTCCACATTTAATGACAAACCTCTTAAATCGAAGAATCTTGAAATTCTGCTTCCGATTATTGAACTGGTATTTCCGGCAATTAATGTAGGTGTTGATTCTTCACCAAGCAGGTAATAATCAGTTTCCGTATCAGCAACATACACTGAAGTATCGGAACCTTTTAAATCTTTTAATCGATATCCGGCATTTTCAAATGTTTTGTAAGCTTCCTGTAAAATCAATCTTTGATTTGGAGACATTTCTTCGGCTTCACCCAAAGAAATATTAAAAAAATTATTGTCAAAAAGGGTTATTTCATCTAAATACCCCGCTTTGTAAAAACTTATATCATCAGAAATAGAAGTATCAAATAACCTTTTTTCGTGTATCTCATTAATTGAACACTTTCCGTTCAATAGGTTTTTCGAAAACTCATTTACTGACTCTGCTTCAGGAAAAACACCTGAAATACCAATGATAGCAATATCTTTCATTATTTTATTTTTAAAAATCAATTTCTATAATTTCTTTAGTGTCTATAGTCTTATTTATATATTGGGACAAATGTTCCGCCTGAAGACGGATTGAGGTCATAGAAAATAAATGAGTGATACTGCTATCTTCCGTTATTTCCTTTTTAATTAATTCGTAAAGTTTTGTAACCAGAATCGAATTCCCTCCTATATCAAAAAAATTGTCTGTTACACTTATTTCGTTTATGTCCAATATCTTTTTCCAAAAGTTTAATAACTGTTCTTCTAAAGGATTTTCAGGCAGTACTAAAACATTCTTAATCAGATTTCTCTCCGATACTTCAGGAAATTTTGTTTTATCTATTTTACCATTGGAATTCAGGACAAACTCATTTACTTGAACATAATACGTTGGAATCATATAGTCAGGCAAGTAGCTGCTAACCGAATTTTTTATCTCAAAAAAGTCAATTGAAGTAGGCGCAGTAAAATAAACAACTAAAAATTTTTCTTCTTTTACATACACTACATCTACAATTGCTTGCTTTAGAGTCGCGGCATTTTTTAAAATTGTTTTTTCAATCTCTCCTAATTCGATTCGATTTCCTCTTATTTTGACTTGATTATCCTTTCGGCCTATAAACTCTATATTCCCATCAGGCAACCATCTTCCCAAATCTCCGGTTTTATACATTTTTTTGCCGGAATCGTATGGATTAAATACGAAACTGTCTTGAGTCAGATTATTTTTGTTTAAATACCCTTTAGCTAATGAATCTCCTCCGATATATAATTCTCCAACAACCCCGGAAGCTTGCAGTTTTTTAAGACTATCAAGTATGTAAACTTTGGTATTGCCTATTGGTTTTCCTATGATGTTTTTTGGGAAACTTTTAATATTTAAATAGCTGGTTGCATCAATTACCGTCTCGGTAGGTCCATAATGGTTGTTTATACTTGCGTTTGGAAATACCTGATTAAGTTTTAATACAATTTTTTCATCCAAAGATTCTCCACCCAAACAAATGGTATCAACACAATTAATCGCATCAATTAAATTGCCACTTAATAATATATTTCTAAAATAGGTAGGTGTTCCTTGTAATATTGTTACTTGGTTTGCTTTTATAAATTGTATTATTTCATTGGAATTCAGTATTATATCCGTTTTTGGAATAGCAATACATCCACCAGTCATTAATGGCAATAAAATTTCTAAAATAGATACATCAAACACATAGTTAGTAATTAAACAGCTTTTCATACTGTTGGAAAGATTCATTACTTGCTTTTCCGCTGTAAGTTTTATTACAAGATTCCTATGCTCCACCATTACACCTTTAGGATGTCCCGTAGTTCCTGAAGTGTATATCACATAGGCTAAATCCTGCGGCTGATTGGTTTTTTCAAGATTGTGT
>NZ_JBOGUT010000014.1:0-83112 GCF_050696275.1 Flavobacterium sp. | reverse complement strand
AGAGAAGATTGTACTTTCCCTCCCTTTTGAGATATAATTCTGGCTTGTGATTTAGGCTTTTGACTAATAAACTTCAGGTATTTCTTCAGGTTGTAGGTCATAGTTGCCATCAAAACATGTTTGTTGGCTTGCCTGATTCCACGGCTATTTACCTTTTTCATATTCAAAAAATTAATCAAAGTCCCCAGAACAGGTTCTACTGTTTTGCTTCGCACTCTAACCATTCGCTTGGCATACAGAGGGTTTTGAGTCGGTTTTTGGTGCATTTTATCGTAATCCAGACAATTCGAACAATATTCAATTAGTTTTCTATCGGAGTTGATGTTGTTTAAATAACCCACCAAACAGATTTTAAAAAACACTATCGGGTCGGTACTCTCTTGCCCTTCTTCTGCGTAATATTTTGCTGTCGCTTTATATAAAAAGTGAAAATCTAGTGCCGAATCCAGCATTCGATAATAATTATGCTCTGAAACCAAATCTTGTAGGTGAACCTGGTAAAGCATTTTGGGGCTGAGTTCTTCTCTTCCTTGCATTCTTAAAAATACGAAAATTCATGTTTTTAAACACCCCATTTTATTATATTTGGATAGTTGTGCAACAAGCACACCAGTTTGGCAAAATGGCGGGTTTAGTGCAAAATTCAACAGTTGTTCTTCGGTTCAACTTTTGTGCAAAATTGAAGTTTTGTGCTTCGATTTCCGCCACTTCGCCAAGCTGAAAACCGTTAGGCGTAATATTACCGAAACACACAACAGAACAATGAAAAAAATTATAACAGTTGGACTAATTATTTTGAGCAAGATAACATTTGCACAAAAAATACCATTAGTTTTAAAATCAAACACAAAACTTATAAGTATAAAAGAAGGTAAATCTTATTACAAGGATGCTTGGGAAACATCACCCGAACTTAAACTTGACGTTTTTAATGCAAACCCATTTAAAGACAAAGAAAAAATTATTTTTTATAGTGACATTGACACTCTTGAATTTGAGGTCAAACCAAATAAAAAATATGATTTTGTTATTTTGTTAAACGGTAAAGAAAGAGCATTAACGCAAATAAATACTTATAAAAACAATAAACCAAATCTTGAACCTAAATTATTTTATTCAAATATAAACCCTAAATATAAATCAGAAACCGACACAATTCCTTTTCGAATTGGTGCAGATAATCGAATTCATATTTCTGGTAAAGTTAATGATAGCGATACTTTAGACTTAATATACGATACTGGTGCGGGAATAAGTGTAATTACTTCTTCGTTGATTGGTAATAAAGTAAAAATTAATTTAGACGGAACTACAGAAAACAACGGAATGGACGGAATTTCTACAGTTAATAAAAGTTCTAAAAACACTATTAAAATCGGCAATTATTTATGGGAAAATATCCCACTTTTATCTATAGATTATAAATCAAAAACAAATTTTCCCTTTGATGTTGTATTAGGTTGGCTTGTTTTTGAAGGCAAAGTTGTAGAAATTGACTACGAAACTCAAAACATAATATTGCACAATTCAGTACCCAAATTATCCTCTGAATATTCAAAATTAGAATTCAAGCTAATTGAAGGCATTCATTATATCAAAAGTAAATTAGTAGTTAACGGCATAGAAAGCGAAACCTGGTTTGACTTCGATACAGGTTCTAATGGTAATTTATTCATCGGACAGAAATTTGCTAAAGAAAACAATTTGAATGATGCAATGAAGACAATAAGAAAAAACACAAGTAAAGGCAGTACTGGAATTGAAATCGAGAATAAAGAAGCATTGTTGCCTAAATTAATAATTGGAAATTATGAAATGTATCAAATACCAATGGCTATACAACAAAAAGAAATAGAAAATATTGAACATAATGAAAACATTGGCAATAATATTTTAAAAAGATTTAATGTTTTTATTGACTTTAATAATGAAACAATTTACCTAAAACCGAATAGATTATTTTACTCAAAAATGTGGAAATAAAAATACTACGCCTAACACGATGTTTTGCGAGATTCGGGTTTTAGGCTTAATTCAAAATTTGTTTTGTACTTGTAAAATTTGTGTTTAACCGAAAAATAAATCTTAATTTAGTCCCAAACCTCGTAAAGCACGGGGACGTTAGCACTCATTATAAAACGACACCGTAACAACAAAACAAGGCAATGAAAAAATTGACATTTACATTTTTGGCTTTACTCCTTACTATTTACACATTCGGTCAGACAAATATTAGCGCTCTTGAACGCATAGATGGACTTTGGACAAAAAAGGGCGAAAATACAGCTTTTAACGGAGCATTTATTGAGACTTTTGAAAATGGAAAAACGAAAGGAACAGGAATCTTTGTAAATGGTCAACTCGAAGGACTGAGAATTCAATTTTTTGAGAACGGACAAAAAAGAACAGAGAAATTTTATAAGGCATCTTATCCACATGGTACAGCAAAGGAGTTTTACGAAAATGGTACTCTAAAACAAATGGGAGAGTTTGTAGATAATAAAGAAAATGGCATTTGGACGATTTACTATGAAACAGGAGAAAAGCATGTTGAATCAACTTTTGTAAATGGAGTTCAACAAGGCGACTACATGGAATATTCCAAAGACGGAAAATTATTAGTTAAGTATTATTTTGTTAATGGAAAAGCAAATTATTCAGATGAATTCATGAAGCTTACAAAAGAAGCAATTGAATTAAGTAGACAATTTAAAAATGAAGAAGCGATTAAACTTTATGACAAAGCAATCGAATTGAATCCGACAGTTGCTCAAGCTTATTTTAATCGTGGAGCTTGCAAGGGAAACAACTTTGACTTTGAGGGAGCAATTAAAGACTATGACAAAGCTATAGAACTGAATACTGAATATATGGAAGCGTATGGAAACAGAGGAAATGCGAAAATTAATATGTTTACTTCTAAAGGAAATATACACCCTACTTCCGCGCAGACAGAAAGTGCTTGTGAAGATTTTCATAAAGCAGTTTCACTTGGTGACAAGACAATTGGAACAGAAGATATGATTTATATACATTGTAAAAAGTACAAGAAGAAGAAATAACGAGTGCTAACAAGGCGGTTTGAATCAAGTGGGGATTTATTGGCATTACTGGAAACCAAGAACCACTTTTCAAAGCAGAAAATACTTTGCTACCAAGCCCCCACCTGCTTCAAGCCGCGGGACGTTGTGCGTAACCTTTGAAAAACGGAACTAAAATGAAAAGAAAATACATATTTATTATTGGAGGATTATTATTATTTCTGTTTTGTTTCTACAAATTAGGAAGTGCATTTGCGCCAGGAAGTTATGCAAATGCGGAAAGTTATGAACTAAATTATCCTGAAAAAAAAGTAATTGAAGCCGCTGAAAAAGTTAGGAAAGATAATATTTACTTGCACGTTGGCGAAGGATGGGAAGACAAAGATTCTACCGATTATTGGCATCATATTTATTTTAACTTTCATAATAGAATGCTATTAACTTGGACAAGACCAAGTGGAAAAAACAATACTACTTTTGCGTTTGTGAGAATACAAGACTCAAATTCAGAATGGAAAGATTTAAATAGTGCTTTCGGTTATTTTGAAAATAGAAAAATAAAAAAGGCACTCGAAGAAGAAATATTAGCCAAGATGAAAATAGAATTGGAAAAAAAACAGAATAAATAAAAAGGCTACGCACAACAGCGGTAGCTGTTGCACAACCTCTAAAAAAAAATATCATTTAAAATAAATCATAAAAAACAAGCTCGTTTAAAGCAATTTAAGCGAGGTTTATTTTTGGTTGTAAATTATCTTCTCTAACAATCAGTACACTTAAAAGGACTCTTTTTAAGTCGTAAAAACAAGACTTTAGAGAAGATTGTACTTTCCCTCCCTTTTGAGATATAATTCTGGCTTGTGATTTAGGCTTTTGGCTAATAAACTTCAGGTATTTCTTCAGGTTGTAGGTCATAGTTGCCATCAAAACATGTTTGTTGGCTTGCCTAATTCCACGACTATTTACCTTTTTCATATTCAAAAAATTAATCAAAGTCCCTAGAACAGGTTCTACTGTTTTGCTTCGCACTCTAACCATTCGCTTGGCATACAGAGGGTTTTGAGTCAGTTTTTGGTGCATTTTATCGTAATCCAGACAATTCGAACAATATTCAATTAGTTTTCTATCAGAGTTGATGTTGTTTAAATAACCCACCAAACAGATTTTAAAAAACACTATCGGGTCGATATTCTCTTGTCCTTCTTCTGCGTAATATTTTGCTGTCGCTTTATATAAAAAGTGAAAATCTAGTGCCGAATCCAGCATTCGATAATAATTATGCTCTGAAACCAAATCTTGTAGGTGAACCTGGTAAAGCATTTTGGGGCTGAGTTCTTTTCTTCCTTGCATTCTTAAAAATACGAAAATTCATGTTTTTAAACAAACCATTTTATTATATTTGGATAGTTGTGCAACAAGCACAGTGGTTTAGAATGATAACACTTGTTATTCCTTTATTTAATTGATATTTTTTAAATTAAAATTAATTTAGTACAACATAGGTACAACAAACTAACATGTTTTGAATCGGGCATACTAATTTAGCATGGGGTTAGAATTAAGAATAAAATTTAGTATATTTAAAAATAATAGTATACATATAATCTAGCTGTTTTTAAGACATATGTATGATTTCATCATGCATATAAGTGAGTTACCAGCCATTTTAGCGCTCCGAAATAATGAAAGAATATTGTATTTTACAATTCAAAATGCTAAACAGACAATTAACCGAATGGGGAATTGAACCTATAATTGGTTATCTTGTTGGTCTTTTTGCATTTATTGGTATTTCGATAAAATTATTTGAAAAAACTCAATTTGCTGAATATGTCTATATTGCATTGGCTTTAAGTTTAGTAATAAAATTGAATGAAATAAACAGAAACGATTTTTTGAAGCTTTGTTATTCTAAAACAGAATATACTAAAATAAGAATAGTCGAAAACCTAATTGTTTCAATTGCGTTTATAACATTTTTGTTATTTCAAGAAAAATATTTGAGTTCGATTTTACTCTTTATTTCGGTTTGTCTTTTTTCTCTAATAGATTTAAAAACCAAATCAAGTTTTACATTACCAACTCCTTTTTATAAGTATCCGTTTGAGTTTACAGTAGGTTTTAGGTCAAATTATTTCATCTATTTCTTTGCTTATTTTTTAACATTTATGTCGATTAGTGTTGATAATTTTAATTTGGGTATTTTTTCATTAATTCTTACTTTACTTTCCTGTCTTAATTATTATGCAAATTCTGAAGATGAATTTTATGTTTGGGTATTTTCATTGACCCCAAAAGAATTTTTAAGATATAAATTAAAAAATATCATCCAATATTCAACCATTTTATGTTTGCCAATAATTATAAGCTTATCTCTATTTTTCTTCACAAAAATTGATATAATATTAGGTTTTCAATTTTTAGGTTATTTATTTATTTTCACAACTATGTTAGCAAAATATTCAGTATTTCCTGAAAAATTAAATATTAGATTCGGAATTGTATTTGCATTAACATTGTGGCTTCCGCCATTATTATTGCTAATCATTCCTTATTTATACATCCAATCAACGAAAAAATTAAAAGAAATATTACAATGATTAGCATTGAAAACTTGTCAAAATCATACGGTTCTAAAGTAGTTTTAGAAAATATTAACTTGAATTTTGAAAAAGGAAAAGTTTATGGAATTGTTGGCGAAAATGGTGCAGGAAAAACTACATTGTTCAAATGTATTGCTGGATTAGAAAAACATAATGGAGCAATCAATTGTGAATATGGAAAACCTAAAGATTTTCTGGGCTATTTACAAACCGAACCTTACTTTTTTTCAAAAATAACAGGTAATGAATATATTCAATTATTATGCAATGCCAGAAATGTAACCAACACCGATTTAAAAGAAAAAAATATTTTTGATTTGCCATTGAATGAATATGCCGTAAAGTACTCAACAGGAATGAGAAAAAAACTCGCATTTACTGCAATATTATTGCAAGAAAACAAATTATTCATTTTAGACGAGCCTTTTAATGGTGTTGATATTCACAGTAATATAATAATTACCGAAATAATTCATAAATTGAAAGGAATGGGAAAATCAATAATAATTTCATCTCACATTTTTTCGACACTAAACGACACTTGCGATGAAATATTTTTATTGAAAAACGGAAAAATAATTAAGAGAGTTTTGAAGGAGGAATTTAGCAATTTAGAAAGTGAAATGAAAGCGTTTACAATCGGAAATAAAATAGAAAAATTAAATTTAAAATAAAAACGTCTGGTAACAGGCGTTTGGCGAGATTGCGAATTTTGCAGTAAATTCATGTTTACATTTCGTAAGAAATTTTATCTTTAACGGAAAATAAACAGTTCCGAATTTCGCAACCATCGCCAAGCGTCGGGACGTTAGTGGCTAGTTTGCCAAAACACCGCAGAAAATAGAAATTAATAAAAAATATGATTGCATTATACATAAATTGGGATTTTGATTCTGAAATAATTAACATTTTTGGATTTCCTTTAAAATATTACGGACTTCTATTTGGTTGTGGGTTACTTTTAAGCACTTATGTTTTAAAAGGAATTTACAAAAATGAAAACTTAAAAGATAACGCACACGAAGCATTGTTTGTCTATGGAATAATTGGAATTTTTGTTGGGGCAAGACTTGGACATTGTTTATTTTATGACTTTGAATATTATTCAAAAAATATTTTAGAAATGTTTTTACCAATTAAAATAAATCAAATTGGAGAAATAGAATTTACTGGATATACTGGCTTGGCAAGCCACGGAGGAACAATTGGACTAATTATTTCACTTTATTTATATTCAAAAAAATACGAAATAAAATATCTTAAAATACTTGATTTAATTGCAATCGTTGCTCCACTTGGAGCAACATTTATTAGACTGGCTAATTTAATGAACTCCGAAATGATTGGTAATCCAACTACAATGCCTTGGGCATTTATTTTTAGAAAAGTTGACAATATACCAAGACATCCAGCTCAACTTTATGAAGCAATCTCATATTTAATAATTTTCATTATAGTTTTTACTATTTACAAAACTAAAAACATAAAGTTAGGAAATGGATTTTTGTTTGGTTTGGCAATTACTTTAATTTTTACAATGAGAATTTTAATTGAGTTTGTAAAAATAAATCAAGTGGAATTTGAAGACGGTATGAAATTAAATATGGGACAAATTTTGAGTATTCCATTTATAACAATCGGAATATATTTTATGGCGAAAAATTTAATAAAAAAAGAAACTGAACAAAAAACCAGCCACTAACCGTCGTTTAGCAATATGGCGGGATTAGGCTTCCTTAATCCGCCACATCGCAAGTACCAAGACGTTATAGCCAATACAACCAAAAAATGCGAAAAACAAAATCACTTAAAATTTTATAAATTATAATGAAAAGGTATAAGGGTATAATTTTATCGATCTCTTTAATGATATTAGGTTTTATACTAAATGGTTTGGCTTGGACGATTTTACCTGGACCAACATTTAGCTCTTTAGGTTTGACATTTGGTTTGGGGCTTAGTTTTGTTGGTTTTGTTTTATTTCTCATAAATGTAAACAAGAAATAATAACCAAATAATAAAATGATGATGGCGGAAAAATATGCTTATCTATGTTGTGGTTACAAGTCTTTTACAGACAAACCTGAAGAGAATTATGATATTTGTGAAGTCTGTTTTTTGGAAAACGCCCCAATTCAACTTGATAATCCGAATTATGAAGATGGGGCAAATAAAGTTTCATTAAAAGAAGGTCAAAAATATTTTTTAAAGTTTGGTGCCTGCGAAAAAGAGATGGTTAAAAATGTACGCATTCCAAATCCTGATGAAGAAAGAGATAAGAATTGGAAACCATATGAATAAAATGTACTGGCTATAACAGCCGTTACAAGAGATTTGGGCATTAGGCTGAATTTGAAGATGCTTTTGTATTTGGAAAATTTACTTCGTCAGTTCGCTATCGCTCGGGTGTGCATAATGGAAAAAACTCACATCTTTAATCCCAAACCTCTTGTAGCGCCAGGACGTTGTAGGCAACCCTTCCCCAAAATTACGCAGAAAAAAACCGATAAATTATGATAGAAATTGTTGCGAAATATATAATAATCTTCTTTGGAATATTTTTTATGTTTGTAAGTGCATTAATGCTTTTTAATCCAAAAAAGGCAAGAGCAACATTAAGAAAAGCAGGAAGTACAAATTTTATAAACTATGCCGAGATAACTATAAGAATGATACCAGCAACAGCATTAATTGTATATTCTGACTTTTCCAAATTTCCCGAAGTATTCAAAATTTTTGGTTGGTTTATGCTTGTTACTTCTTGGGTACTTTATTTTGTCCCAAGACAACTTCATTATAACTTCTCTAATAAATCTGCAGATATATTAAAACCAACATATTTTCAATTAATTTCTCCTCTTTCTTTTATTATTGGCGTAATCATTATTTATAGTGTCATTTAAAAATTAATTCAAACATTGAGATTAAAAAGAAAAGGCATTACGATTCCGTAATGCCTTTTTAATAAATTATACTTTCTCAGCAACCAAATAAATCGGGTCTTCCATAATACTCACGTCAATAATTGCTTCTGCGTTTTTAAGCAATGCAATGCAATCTTGGCTTAAATGTCGTAAGTGAACTTTTTTACCTTCTTTGTGGTAACGATTTGTTATTGTATTTAAGGCTTCAATAGCAGACATATCCACAACACGACTTTCTGCAAAATCAATAATCACCTCATTAGGGTCGTTTAATACATCAAACTTTTCAGAAAAACCAGTTACAGAACCAAAAAACAATGGGCCATAAATCTCATAATGTTTTACACCATTTTCATCAATGTGCTTTCTTGCACGTATGCGTTTAGCATTATCCCAAGCAAAAACCAATGCAGAAATAATAACACCTATTAAAACCGCTAACGCCAAGTTATGAAGAAAAACCGTTATTAACATAACAACAATCATCACAAAAATATCAGACTTAGGCATACGTTTAAAAATTCTCAAACTTGCCCATTCAAAAGTTCCTATCGCCACCATAATCATTACACCTGTTAAGGCTGCCATTGGCAATTTTCCAATTACAGGAGCACCAACTAAAATGATTACTAAAATCGTTAACGCAGCTATAATTCCTGAAAGTCTCGCTCTGGAACCCGCAGATAGGTTTACTAAAGTCTGTGCAATCATAGGACAGCCACCCATTCCAAAGAAAAAACCATTTAAAAGGTTTGCACTACCGTGAACCTGGTAAAGCATTTTGGGGCTGAGTTCTTTTCTTCCTTGCATTCTTAAAAACACGAAAATTCATGTTTTTAAACAAACCATTTTATTATATTTGGATAGTTGTGCAACAAGCACAGTGGTTTGCAGAAATGGCGGGTTCAATCTGATTTTCCGCAATTATGTTTTATCTTGGCGGAAAATTAATCAGTCACGAAGTCCGCCACTCCGTGCAAGCCACACAATGTTGTGCGTCATTTTTGCCGAACAAAAACGAAAAAAAACATGGATAGAAAAAAATTGGCTTATTTTTTAATTTTTGCAAGTTCTATTTTACTTATTCTAAATTTATCAGAATTTAATTTTGAAAAATTAAAGGAAAATAGTTATTCTGGAATTCTTTCCAATTTATGCGTAATCATATCCATGATATTAACAATTTGTGTAATTAATAAAAAAGAAAAAAAATAGAACTATAATTGGAATAGCAATACTTTTTATAGTACTCGGAATACTAATTAAACACGGAAAATTGTATTTTTTATAGCTGGCTATAATACAATGTCAAAAGAAGAAAAAGATAAAGTTGATATTAAAGGAATTGCAACTGTATTCAATAATGTGATGTTTGGAATGGCTTTAATTTATGATTATGGGTATTTTATTTCTCATAAACTCAAAAAACCAACTATAGAAAATATTTCTTTTTTTGGTGCAATTTTGATTGGCATACCCAAGGCTGTAGAAAACAATTTTGTCGTGCCTATGGAGATGTCAGGCAAAACAATGAAGGGCTATATTTTTGTTACTGAAGAAGGACACAAAAGCAATAAAGATCTTTCCTATTGGATACAGCTTTGTCTGGATTTCAATCCTTTTGCTAAATCCAGTAAGAAGAAATAATCACCAGCTGGCAATAACGATTTCCTTCAACATCACATAACATCTCAAGCTTAATTTAAACGAGTTTCGTGTTTTTATTCTTTTCCTCAAATCAATACTTCAAGTTTTAAACTTTACCGCTACTATAGAAAACAGGTATAAATACCTGTAAGATTTTTTTTATATTTTGTTAATTTTGATTAACTTAACACTAAATCTAAAATCTACTATATGGCTAGCAAGAAAACTGAAAAGTCTTTGTATGCGCAGGTTATCGATACTTTAAATTCGCTGCAAGGAGATAAGATACCGAGTTATCAGGGATTGCATGCGTTTTGGCTTAATCCGGATATATTTCTAAATGCTTTTTTGTACGGACAGCGGCTTATTGCACCGGCAAGCGATGAAAATGCAAATGGGGCTCCGAATGGATGTTGCGGTTCGACGGATAATACAACAATTCCAGTTGCGGCATCACCAACTGAAAAAGGAGAAGGTTGCTGCGGTTCAGGCAGCGATCAGTCTGACTCCGGAGTTCCTCAGGCAGCGGTTACGGGTACTTTATCTTCCCCTACAGCATCAGATAATGCCGGGGATTGCTGGCCTTCAGGAGGAAAAGGCGGAGGACAGATCATTCCTCAGAAAAAAAGAAGTGATGCATCAGCGATTATAATAGGGCTTAAAGGATTGTACCCTTTTGACGGCACCCAGTTTCCGAGGTTATTATGGGATACGGCTAATGTGGCTTCAGCAGATCAGATTGCATTAGTTGCGAATTGGATTGATGCAGGATGCCCGTTAACGCTGGAAGAAGAAAGCAATACGAAAACCAAATTGGCAGCGGTTTCGGCAGTGAGCAATTTATTGGCCTTAGCCAACGGAGATGCATTGCATAAAATATCAGCAAACAAAACAAATAAAGATCTTAGAGACAATAAAGGACCTTCCGTCAGAAAAGAAATAAGCTCATTGACACCGGATGAACTGGAAACGTATCGGGAAGCGATTAACTGCATGAGCCAGTATAATAACTATTTGCAGGACGAACGCAGTTTTGATTATTGGGCCAGAATACACACTGATTCCTGTCAGCACGGTTGGGAGCAATTTGCACCTTGGCATAGATTATATCTCTATTTTTTCGAGCAGACTTTACAAGATTACAATGCTGATATAGCCTTGCCTTATTGGTCTTGGACGGATTATGCCGATGTAAACAGAAATACATTCAACAACAAACAATACGATTTAGGAGTCATTCCCGAAGCTTACGGTTGTTTTTTAACAGCTAAAGGATTAGACAAACTTCAGAATGCAAAAGCGGTAACTGGTGGTCCAATGTTTTCCAAAAACGAAATTACAGCATTGCAGAAAATCGCTCAAAAAGGGACTGTTTTTAATTCTGGATTGCGTTTTTTAAATGCAGCCGGAATACCTTATGAAATCATGAACGTTAACAATACGGCAGTATGGACCGATAAAATCAGGATGCTTTACAACGTGCTGAAAGAGGTTAATCCGTTGTGGTTTCCTAACAGATGGCCTGGTTCAATGGGCCCGCTTTCACAATATCCCACTAAACAGGACATAGAATTACTATTGTCGATAGACAGTTTTGGAGATTTTGGCGGAGGACCTGCCTACGATCATTTCTTTGGTTCTTTGGAAAAAGTGCATAATGGAATGCATAATTTCTCAGGAGGGACAAATCTATGTTATCCGGATAACAGCCCTGAATGGGTTAAAATTTACCAGAAATTGAATTTAACCGCTGATCCGCAAGGAAAAGAAAATCCTCCATATGGCTGGATGACTGATAACAGGGTTACAGCTTTTGACCCTTTGTTTTGGGCGCATCACTCAAATGTAGACAGGCTTTGGGCAAGATGGCAGGAACAGCATAATGGCACTCCTCAGGAAATGAATGCTGCTTTAGCACCATGGAGTTTAGGGGTTCAGGACGCCATGAGTATCCAGAAATTGGGCTATACTTATATGAAAGATTCTGTTTTCTACAATGTTTCCAGTGCCGTTGGATTGAAGAAATTCAACAGTGAGCCTATAAAAGTGTCTGTCAATACTTTGGATACCCATAGAAAAGCCGAAATTAAAATTCATCGGGTGCAACGCGGGAATTTGCAAAACGCACGCATAAGAGTGTTTTTAAATTCTCCAAATGCTACAATTGACACCCCAACTAACGGGAATGATAATTTTGTTGAAGAGGTTACAACCTTTCACGGAACCTGCTATGGAGGTCCGAGCCACTGTAATTTGCCTTTAGAGAAAACAAGAGTATTTGATCAGAGGACGTTGCACCACCACGAACCAAGAAATTTTAAAATTGATGCTACAAATGCTGTGCAAAGGGTTTTGAATAACGGTGCAAAGGATATTACAATCCAGCTGGTTATTGTTGGGATTAATGGAAAACCCATTGATAACGGAGTATATATCGAAGGTGTTTCTTTAAACTTTATGGACTAAAAAATGGATACAATGGATAAATCATATACAACTTTTAAAATTCACCCTGGCATCGGTATCGCAAGATTAGGAAATACGGCAGATGATTTTTACTTAGCGCCGGAGCAACCGGGAACTTTGCCTATCGCTTGTGATGAGGTGGGCAGAGAACTAAAAGACAAAGACGGAAATCTTATAAGAGTCAGTTCCTTCAAGGATGATGGTGACTTATCAAAAATTAAAAAACAGGCAGCAAGGTTTAAAATTTTTGCTTACGATAATGATGATGATACCTCTGGTAAAGAAATTAAAAAAGGGGAGACCTATAATTTTATTTATCAAACGACAGTTACAGCGCCGCGAGTTGTTAAAGGTAAAGTTACTGATATTGATTGGACAGTACATTTGGCTAATAAAAAAGCTTCGTGGTATGAGTTTCAGGAGACAAACGGAGAGCATGGTTATGCGCCGGATCATGCCTTGCGGAATCCAGAAGTAAACCAGCCGGATTTGCGCAGGCAACTTATTATAGATCCGGGGCCGCTAACGGTCAATCTTAAAAACAGCTCTGGGGCTTTTGCCAAATTTGGTTCTGAAAGCAAGAAAAACGATAATAGTAAAAACAAAAAAGTCTCTTATCCTCAAACTTTTCCACCTTCTGATATCCAGCCAAATCCTATCGAGACCCTAGGAAGCTTGATAGTGAATGAACAAGATCAAAATATTCGATTGATAGTACTGGGAGGTGATGGAAACTCAGGATCGACAAAAACTCCTGTAATTACCAATTTTGTTAATAATAATGGATGGTTTGATGATATTTCAGATGGGCCCGTTACTGCAAAAATCGAATACACATTTACAGATATTACTTATGATGGGGATCAAAAAATAGAAACCACCGTAAAAGGAACAATGGATGTTCAAATCCCTGCATGGGTTGTTGTTGGTTATCCGAGATATGTTCCGGAAATGGAAGATATGATTACCATGGATGAGAAAATGTATGATGTTTTTGTCCGAAACATGGCTTATGACCCTCAGGTGTTTGGTGTGCCTCCTTTTGATAAAAAAAGCAATAGTCCTAAAACACAGGAAGAACTTGATCTCTGGAGAAATGCCGCACGTTATAACCCGGATTATTATCCTAAATTTTATAAAGAAATCTGGTCGCAACTCAGAAGACCCGATGATTTTAAATACACTTATATCTTCGATAATTTCGGAGGAGGGGATCCGCATAATAGAGGAACCGGAGGTAATCTGAGCAAAGATGCCCTTTCTGTTCCGCCTTTAAATGGAGAAGATCCGAATGCCAGACTTCGGCAATTTGTTTTAAGTATCATGAGACAAACAGACCAGTCGAACGATTATGAGGTAAGCGGTTATTTTGGCGGATCTAACAAACCCAGATTAATGCCATTATTGTGTGGCAGCAATCCGCTGACAAATACTGCTCCGCAAAAGTTTTTATCTATGACAGAGACGCAGTTGTTTTTTCTGAAACAATGGGCGAAAGGGAAATTTGTAAACGAATGCTTGGAATGGGATGAAGCAAATGCCAGTTGCAGTAACCCATGGAGTTTACCTCCTGTGTCAGGTATTGGAATTGATCGAGGAGTATTGGGTAACGTTATCGGAGGCGCTTTTTGTCCTGGAGGCGAAATGTCCTGGATAGTCGAAAATCCAGCGATTTACAGCGGTCCATATCGTTTTAAACATGCGGATTATATTCCGGGAGCACTGAGTATTCCCAAGCCGATAGCGGATATCGACGGCAGTACAGCGCCAGATTTGAAACAAGGATTAGAGCCAGGAGATATTACAAAATATATTGGAATACCATGGCAGGCAGATTTCCATGAATGTACAGATCAGGATATAGATGTAACCTTCAGAAGCTGGAATACTATATACCCGGATTCTGTTGGAGACCCGGTAGAACAGCAAATTGCCTATAACATTCCATGGTGGCCAGCACACAGACCTATCGTTGTTCCGGTAGCTATAAACGGCCCTCAAGTGTATTGGGCATCAGGAATACCGGATAATAATGCAGGGGATCTTCAAATGGTGCAGGCCTGGAAAGATTTAGGTTTTTTAATTGCAGATGGAGAAGGTATCACCAGACAGTTTTATCAGATTGAACGCAATAACGAAGCTTTGGGTGAACCGGTTAAGCCAGGTGACAGGATTCTGGGACATTCTGTTAATGAATCGAAAAAGAAAAAATAGAGAAACTTTAATAATCTAACTATAAACCAAAAAACAAATTATTATGAATTCAAAAAAGAACGGAGTTCCGGAAATCCTTACGGGTTTGTGGACTTACAGAAGTTTTCTCAGCAACCCGGATTTGGATGCGGACTTCAATTCGCTGCAGTTTGGAAAAGGAACAATTAAAATTGATGACGCTCCTATGCAAACACTGGACGGGTTGATTTTTGGACCGGGATGGGAATTAAAACTAAGCGGATCTATAGGTTATGGTAATCCATTTACTATTCAATTTCAAGGGAAAGGGATAGTGGGCGGAGCAGAATGGATTTATAATTATGTTGGGTATTATGTGCCTAACTGGTGTAACGGGGTAGACCAGCGACCAGCAATTGTAGGAACAATAGTTAGAGTTATACCACATCCGACAGGGCCTAATAATCAATCGACAGCACCTGCCGGAGTAGTAGCGCAATGGATTGCCGTTAAGCAGGATGAAGAAAAAGCATGATAAACAGCCTTACATATGATGTTGTTATTATGGGCTCCGGTGTCGCGGGTTGTGCAACTGCTATTGCGTTGAAAAACCTGAATTCAAAACTTAAAATCGCCATTCTTGAACGAGGAAATTCGGTTATTGAAACCAATCGTATTGGCGAAACACTGCCTCCGCAGGCATCAAAAGTTTTACAGCAACTGGGGATTTGGGATGATTTTGCCACCTATAATTTTATAACATCGTATGGAACATCTGCAGCATGGGGATCATCACAATTGTATACTAATGAATATATCTATTCTCCGTATGGATATGGATGGTATTTAGACAGACCGGTTTTTGATGGTTTCATGCTGAATGAAGCAAAAAAAAGAGGCGTTGATTTCTTTTTTGAAACAAGTTGCATTGCATCAAAAAAGGAAGCTCACAATTGGGTTTTGGATTGTAATTCAAATCGGATACAACAAATTATCAACGCTGATTTTGTTGTTGATGCAACAGGAAAAAAAGCAGCATTTTCTGTTCAGCAAGGTGCCGAAAAAATAGCAACAGATCAGCTGGTAGGGATTTATCGTTTTTATGATTTGAAAAATAAAAAAAAGACAGGTGGAAAAATAACCAAAGGTTCATTAGTTGAAACAAATGAGCATGGATGGTGGTACAGTGCGGTATTGCCTAATGATGTTTTAGTCGCGGCATATATGACAGACGCTGATATTGCGGTAGCATTGCAAATGAAGAATGCAGTTGTTTTTGAGGATTTTTTATCACAGACAATACATACAGGTAGTAGGGTTGATGGGAAAAATGAAATAACAAAGCCTAAAATTATTGCCGCACATTCCCAATGTCTTAATACAGCAACGGGAGATTTATGGCTTGCTGTTGGTGATGCGGCTTCTTGTTATGATCCCATTTCTGCTGCTGGTATTTTTAAATCATTAGCAATGAGCAATTATGCGGCCTACGCTGTTTTGGATACAATTAATGATCAGCCATCGGGCTTAAAAAAATACCAAAAAATTATTGACCATGATTTTCAGGGTTACCTAAAGAAACATCAGGAGTATTATAACCAGGAAGAAAGGTTTGCTTCTTCCCCATTTTGGAACAGAAGAAATAAAATACACTAACCATTAAATTTTTAAACAATGACAAACAAATTAAAATTAATAATCGGCAGCAACTCCTTTAAGGGACTTTCTCTTTTAGTGTTGTTTTTCATGGCAAATTCTTGCAGGAAAGATGGTTATGGCGACATTCCTCCGCCAGTTCATTTTTCTTCAGAAATTCCGATAGATGTTGATCCTGCATTTCAGGAAAAACTGAAAAAAGAGGGTGATATTTACCAACTGAACGAAGTTTTCAATGAGCACAGCTGGAAATCATTAATCGCTATTTTTTGGCCAAGGGACAAAGACGGAAACCCTAAGGAAAAGTTTAATGACGAAGGAAAATCGACTTGGTTGTCATGGAAAGAAGCTTTTCAGGTGTATCGTGAAGATGGAGGTATTCCGGCTCCGTGGGGAAGTAAAAGAACCGGTGGAGGATTGGGTTTGCCACAGGCTATTTTTAATGAAGAAGATACGCGATTGGTATTGTCATCATTTACACCTACACATATAAATCGTAGTAAAAATATTGCGGATGAGACAGATCAGGCCTTTGCTGGCGAGCTATTCGATCAAAACGGGAATGTGGTTGTTTATGAGGTTTTAATGAACAGATCCGAATTTGATTATGTTGTTACGAATAGACTGTACAATATTAATGGCCAAATAGAATTTTCGAAGAAAGACTCCCTTGCAAATTTCCCTGCAGGAGATTACAAAAAAAAGAAAGAAGGAGCAATAGAAATTAAATTTGCATGGAAAATACTTGAAAAAGGAGATGATAAAGACCGCTATTATAAAAGCAGGGGATATATCATTGATCCAAAAACAAAAAAGTTGGTGAAAAAGGATCTTGGGATGATAGGTTTCCATATCAGTCAGAAGACACCAACAGGAAAACAATGGGTTTGGTCTACCTTTGAGCAGATAGATAATCTAGATCAGAATGTGGTCATGAAAGATGGCAAAAAAACCATCATACATCCATCATTAACAAACCCGGAATGCGAAACCTGTCCTGTTAATGTTGATGTTACGAACGGTGGGACAACCTATACTTTCAATACAGGGATACATAGTAATTTCTGGACTATTTCTGGAGATACGACGGATCGTTATTTTGCTGAAAACAATATCATGAAAACTCAGGCGAAGCGTATGGTTGATATTCCAGTGCGTGTGCAGGAAATTAACAGAAGAATGCAGGAGTATTTCAGGTCTCAGAAAAGCGTTTGGCAGTATTATCAATTGATAGATACTCAATACCCATTAGATCAGAATGCTGCTCCGGGATCTCATGAAGAAAGCAGTTACCATCTTCCGGAATCCATCGCGAATAAACCGGGAGGAATGCCAAACTTGGCTTTTCTTACGAATATCTCTATGGAAACATTTTTCCAAGGCGGAAACCAATCAGCCTCTAATTTTATGGAAGCCAATCCTAAAAGTGATATTACTGTTTTTGGTACGGAAAGCTGTATGGGATGCCACTCAAGCGCCGGTATTTATAATGGAATAGATGCTAAAGGAAACTTTACCCAAGGAGATCAGTTGACAGGTGATTTCAGTTGGCTGTTAACTCAAAAAGCACAATGGAAAAAGAAAGTGCCAATACCGATTATAAAACCTTAAATATACAATAACAAAAACGCCGGTCGAATTTGACTGGCGTTTTTTTGATATAGATAGAATGCTTTATTGAAATTACTCCCGCACAATCTCAATCTTCTTTCGGATTTCATAGCCGGATTCATCCACCACAGTGATATAATGAAAGCCCTCACTAGGTGTAATCGGCATTTCATGGAAGGTTTTTGTCGAACCTTTGTACACATTGTCCACATACCAGAATACTTCGGTTTCTCTTTGTGAATGGGCTATTTTTAGGATTACAGGCTGGGTTTCGCTGTTAAAATCTTTTGTCAGATAAATTTTGTTGTTGGTTTTTGGATAAATAAAATCCATTGAAGCCGTTTGTGTTCCCTGGCAATCACTTCGGAAAGGGGGCAAAGGTAAATATTCAATATGCTGGTTCTTATAATACCATTCCATAACCGGAGGCAACACAAACCATTTTTTTGTCACAATATTTTCTACATTCTCGCAACTGCTGTTCACTCTGTATTTTCCGGTTTTATCTACATGCACGGTTTTGTGATACGGGCAAATAGATGTCGTTTTTCCTTTCAATGGAACATATTGCTTTATCTTCGGACAGTCTTCCTGTACCAGATGGCCGCTTAATCTGCATACTTCTACTTCTGCCAGATCCAATAAAGGGACATCAAACCATTTTTTTCTTGGTAATAAATTAAATACATCGAATAAAATAGGTGCTGCACTGGTTACTCCTGTCAATGTTGGCCTTCCTTCTCCCGAAGCATTGCCCACCCAAATACCTACAACATACCTCGAATTTGTACCTATGGCCCAAGCATCACGATTCCCAAAACTGGTTCCTGTTTTCCATGCGATTTTAAGCGAACTGTCATAAAACTTCCATGCTTCATCTCCTTCAGGACGGTTTACTTCTTCCATCGCATTGTAAGTTTGCCAAATTGCTCCGGCTCCTAAAATGGTTTTTTGCTTACTTTCTGAACCAAAATCGGGTGTAAAATTATGATCATAATTCAATTCTGCGAATTCTTTGGTACGGTAATTTCCGTTGTGTTTATTAAAATAATCTACTGTTGATGACATGCCGGCATAGGTGCGGCACAAATCCCATAAATTACTTTCAGCACCACCTAAAATCAATGATAACCCGTAATGATCCGGGTGTTTCGAAATGTCTTTGAGTTTGAATTTCTGTAATTCTTCATAAAATTTATTCACTCCATAATCCTGTAACATCAGAACTGCCGGAATGTTCAGTGAGCGCGATAAGGCTCTGTGAGCAGGAACAGCACCGTCAAAAGTCAAATTGAAATTCTGTGGTGTATAACCTGAAATCTGTGTGGGAATATCAGCGACTAATGTGTTGGGTAATAATTCTCCTTCGTCCAGCATGGCAGCATACAATAAAGGCTTCAAAATACTACCGGTACTTCTTGGAGCGCCAATGATATCAACATCTTTCTGATGATTTTCATCTGAAGGGGAATTTCCAATATAACTAATCACGTTTCTATTCTGTACATCAATTACTAAAATGGCCAGATTGTTGACTTCGTTTTGTTTGTACTGATTGTAATAGTATTTTGCAATTTGGTTTACCCGATTCTGTAGTGTAATATCAATGGTTGTTTTCAATCGCGTTCCCTCCTGATTTTTAGCAACACGCTGTAACAGGTGAGGGGCAATTTGTGGCAGGTCATATGGTTTTTGAGGCAGAGGTTCGTCACTAGCTAATGCATAGGTTTGCTGGTCAATGATTCCTTCGTTTTTTAGTTTTAACAAGAGAGTATTCCTTTTTCGGAGTAATTTTTCCTGATTTTTCCCCGGATAAATTAAACTGGGCGCATTAGGTAAAACAGCCAGAGTGGCGCTTTCTGCCCATGATAATTGATGTGACTGCACTCCAAAATAACGCCAGGAAGCCATTTCCAATCCGACAACATTGCTTCCGAAAGGAGCATGTGCCGCATATAATTCTAATATTTCCTCTTTAGAATGTCTGAATTCTAATCTTGTAGCAAGAATTAATTCGATTATTTTCTCAAAATAAGTCCGGTTTTTTCCTTTTCTGGACAAACGAATAACTTGTTGTGTTAGTGTACTTCCGCCTCGGACTACTTTGCCGGCTTTACTGTTCTGTTTCATTGCGTTGTACATTGCCACAGGATTGAAACCCGGATGGTGTCGGAAATGTTCATCTTCAAAATAGACAATGCATTTTTTAAATTTATCAGGTACGCTGTCCTGCGCCGGAAAACGCCATTGACCATCACGGGCGATTTTTGCGCCTAACAGTTCACCTTCTTTGCTTTCAATTACGGTAGAATAGGGCTCCTGAAACAATGTTCTCGGCAATGAAAAATAGTAAATAACCAGTAGCACAAATAAGCATGCTGATTTTTTTTTATTGCTTTTTATCCAATGAAGAATGCGTTGCAGTAACGCTTTTAGTTTTTCTTTCATTTTGTTTGAAATAATAACCGCGAAGGCCGCAAGAATTTACGCAAAGTTCGCCAAACAGTATTTAAATACTTTGCGAACTCTGCGTTTTCTTTGTCTCTTTGCGGTTAAAAAAATTATTTTACCACTTCAACCCATTGTCCTTTTGTTCTGGCCAGGAAAGTATGATCGTACATGGCTTCGCATTGCAACCCAGGTAAGTAATAATTTCCAAGATAGGAAGCATTAAGCAGGATTCGGAACACTTTTGTCTCGCCGGCTGCTAGCGGAAAATAGAAATTGGTTCTGTCATCCCGGATGTCTATATAATCGGCAATATTGTTGGTCGCATCTCCAAAATCAGTAAAACGGGTGTTTACAATCTCGAAGCCTGAAGGCAGGATTTGTGAAAGCGCCACATTTTCCACACGTTCGTTTTTCTCATTTCTAAGGGTAACTTCAGCAATGAATTCGGTTCCCTGATTGATCTTGGAAACTTTTATTACTTGCCCTTTTCTGTTTTTGAAAACAATAGTAGCCGAAAGATTACTTTGAACGACTTGTTCTTGACCAACAGGTAAAATTCCGGAATTTAAGACACGAACATACAAGGTGTTGTTTTTATTATTCTTAATAGTAACTCCGTTTGCTCCGCTTTTGATGGTCAGATTTCTCTCAGCTAACGATTTATTAGTATTGATGAGAATATTTTTTCCGCCATTACTAAATTGCACATTAACACCCTTTCCACCATTGAACTGTGCAAATTTCGACATCGAATACAAGCAGTATGCCGTAGTTTGCGTACTCATCCATTGATCGGCAGACATGGCTTTAGCTAAGGTATTGGCCATTGTAAATGCTTTTGGCTTCTGTCCTAATAAAATAAGCGTTTCCAATGTCATTGCACGATTTCTGTCGCCGGATCCATAATAGTAATAATTATAGTGGTTGTTTTCCTCGTCGATTTTGCTCTTTAATAATAAAGACATTCCGGCTTGTTTTTGGCCAGCCAAAGCGTACGCTGCTGCTAATCTTAATTTACTTTCGTTAGAAATACCATTTGTTTCTCTTAGTCTGTTCATGGATGATAAATCCGGTGATCCGGCAAGTGCCAAAGTATAAAGACGGTAGGCTTGCGCAAAATCATTACCGTATTTAGCTTCAAATCGCCATTTTTTAGCTTCTTTTTGCTGGTAGGAAATCCATTTTGATTTGAAATTTATCGGCAAAACATACCCTTTCTTCTCCGCTTCAATTAAGAAATGACCGGCATAAGAACTTCCCCAATCGTCAGCAGAACCCTCTCCTGGCCAATAGGACATTCCACCATTAGCTAGTTGAAATCCGCCCAATCTTGTAATTCCGGCGGTTACGTTTTTCTGGATTAGAGACTTGCGATTAGCATCTATATCTGCAATATCATTTAAATACAGTTGAGGGAAAACAGAAGAAGTAGTCTGTTCCACACAGCCATGCGGGTATTGAATCAGGTATTGAAGTCTTCCGTTAAAATTAACCGATGGCATCGAGGAAACTTCAATTCTGGCTTTGTTGCTTCCGGCTACGCCAAAAGTTTTCCAGGAAATAGTTTTGGAGCTATTCGGGTTTAAAATAATATCAGAATATATGTTAGTAACAGGATTTGGATTGGTCATATCAATCTCAACATCATATGTTGATCTTTCTTTGCCTGAAGTTGCAATCACTTCGATTTTTCCTATGCCTGTTGTTGCGCCTACTTCCAGATTGAAATAAGTCATTTTTTCATCCGGACTGGTAAAAGTCAGGTTTTGGATTGCTTTTCCAACAATTCGTAATCCGGCACTGGTTTTGATTTGCACCGAAACATTTTTCACATGGTTTTCCATTGCGAAAATGGTAACTGGTATAGTAACTTTTTCCGAAGGTGAAATTTTTCTCGGTAACGAAGCCAAAGCCATCAAAGGACTGCGTACAGGCGTAGCTTTTTCCACGCTTCCATAAGCACTTGTGTTCGCATCACCGGCCACAATCATTGTTCTTACTGAACCAATATATTTTGGTAACTTCAACTGATGTGTTTTTGTTTGTCCTTTTTCTAATTTGAATGGGCCGAGATAGATGACCACCGGTTTGAATCGGTTTGCTTTTTTAGCTTTTCCGCCACCTAAATCCTGATCGCCACCAATACTGAAAATCTGATTTACTTTTCCGCCATAAGCACCGATGACATCGTCGTAAATATCCCATGTTTTTACTCCAAGTGCTTCACGTACATAAAAACTATCCCAAGCGTTAGGTGTTTTAAATCGGGTTAAATCTAATAATCCTTCATCTACTACAGCAATTGTATAGGTCATTTCCTTGCCTGATTTCTCACTTACATTTACGTTAAAGGTTTGCTCCGGTTTCAAAACGTCAGGCATTGCTATCTTCGGTTCAAGAATGGTGTTCTTGTCAATTACCTCAATAGGAAGGATGCCATACATTCGTATTGGAGAATCATTTTTGGTAGAAGCGTGCGGTTGTAGTAATGTGATGTTGAAGTACACATTTGGTGCCATTGTAGCAGTTATTGGTACTGTAACTTTTGTTTCTCCTTTTGTTGTTTTTGCCCAAATAGTCTGTACTACTTTTGCTCCGTTTTCAATCGAAATTAAAGCACGGCCACCTTCACTTGACGGGAAGGAAATTTGGGCTTTTTCTCCAACGGCATAATCCTTCTTATCTGTAGAAAAAACAAGCATATTCGCCGTTGAAGCATCTGTGTTTCTGGTTTTTCCGGACCAGACTGGCCAGTCAATGTTTACGGTTTGTGCTGTCGCATGCCCATCGTTAGGATCTGTTATTCGAATCATGTAACGGCCCCATTCTTCATCAGAAAGCGCGAATTGAAAAGTTCCTTTTCCGTTTGCATCGGTATTTACCCTAAATGTTTTGTACGAAGTTGTTGCATCGGATGAGTTGTAATTCGATAAATTATCATTTGAGGCATCCCACCACCAGCGCCATTCTACTTTAAATACTTTTACTTCCAGATTTTTAACTGATTTTGGACGGCCGTTTTCATCAACGGTAACAACATCAAAGCGATTATTAGTTCTGGTTTCAAGCATTTCATATTTTGTCAATGCAGGTAATTTTAAGCCTACATACGTTTTGTAAGGTGAATAGGTTGTAGCTATTACATCCGTGCTGAAATCACCACCTTCTTCATATACTTTTGTGATGAAAGCGGCTTTTAGCATACCCGGAGCCTGACCTTGTAATTTCGGGTCAATAACAACAGAAGCTTTTCCGGTACCATTCACTTTTCCTGAGAAAACATTTATTTCTTCGGTGCCAAACTGACGTACTAAATCATCAAAAACATAGTTGGTGTATCCTTTGAAAGTGGTTGTTTGTTGTGAAAATTTAGCTTGCATTTCAACTTTTAAATCTTTGGCTACAGCCCCATGAAGCCAATTGACCTGTAGGTTGCTTGTGTTTGGATAAGAAGAAGAAAGCACCGCGTTTTTGAAAACATTTTTGATCTTTAAACGATTTGGCTTGATGGTTTCGATTTTAATGCTTTTGTAGAATTTTGCACCACCAACACTCACCATTGCTTCCCAATTCCCGGTTGGATCATCCGAATTTGTTGGCACAATAAAGCTGTAGTGGTTGAGTTCATTTGATTTTTGAACCGTTTGATAAGTTACCTTTCCATTAGGATTTGACAATCTGAATTTGATAGGATGTGTTTTGGGTAATTTATTAGCAGCATCGTTGAAAATAAAAGAAAGATATAGGTTGTCACCCGGCCTCCAAACGCCGCGTTCTCCATAAATATAACCTTTTAGTCCTTTTTGCAACGCTTCTCCTGCAACATCGAAATTACTTACTGAAAGCGAATTTCCGTCATCCAGTTTTAGATAGGTAGATTGTGTTCCCTGCGTGACAGTAGCAAAATAAGCAAATTTATCCAGTTGAAATTCGGCTATTCCTTCGCTGTTTGTTGCTTCGACAGCTAATTTTTGCTGTTGGAAATTATACAATTCAATCCTTGCATTCGAAACAGGTTCTGTTGTTACAATGTTATTTACAGCAAATAAATAGGACTTGTTTTCACCCCGTTTGGCAATAACACCTAAATCGGAAGCAAGAATGTTTGTGCCGATTGTTGTGTTATAAAAATAAGAAGATGTGCAGGCATCTTGGCTTTCGCGCCAGTCGTAATCTTCGTAATAGTAATCATCGTAGTTGTTTCCGCTGTAGTTTACATCGTTTTCATCAACTTCTTCCTCTTCTGTTTCTTCTTCATCTGTTTGTGGATTGTCACATTTATATAGAGAGTATTTTTTCTTAAATGAAAATTCTACACGATAAATGGCCCCCGGTTCCGGCGTGATGATTTTGGATAAATCCAATGCAAACGTATTCCATTCGGCAAAATTAACCAGCCTGTTTTCCTTCAGATTGATAGTGCTTTTAGCTATAGGCTGTGCTACTTTTTTTAGATTTTGCGCGCCATTTAATTGATTGTATTGTAAGAATTGGAGAATATTATTTTTATATATCTTATAGACTTTAACATCAACAGCGCTTAGATTTACAGCTTCAAAATTGATCTTTAGATTATTCGAACTAGGTAATATGGTGCCGTTTTTTGTGAATTTGACACTAGGTTTTATCTGATCAAATGAAATGGAAGTGGTGAAATTCTGCTTCATTTTATAGCCGTTTTCACTTTCTATACCTTGAAAGACCTCCACTAAGATATTGCCATTTGTTACTTGCTCGGTAACTGTCTCGGGTTCCTCATATTCTACGTCTTCTACGGCAGTTGCTGCTGTTTCTACAATTGCTGCAGCGCTATCTATTGCAACTGCTGCCGTATCTACAACAGCTTCGATGGTTTCTGTGACTTGCTGGGGTTGAGGTGTGTTTTGAGGAACTTCATTATTAAAAAAGACTTTCAAGACGTTTCCTTGAGTGGCAAACTTTAGGTTTTTGGCATTTTGAATGGAAACTAATCCTTTAAAATCCTGGCCTTTTTGCAAAGCATCGGAAAAATTGATTAACAGCGTTTGGTTTTCTCCTTCGGGAATGATAACATCAACCACTTTAAAGTTGTCTTTTCCAATAATAGTATATTCGATTTCTCCTTTTTGGTCAATATCAAAATCATTTCCGTCATAGGCGATTTGAATTTTTGTGTCTTCATCGAAACGCTGAATGCTGTCGATAATGAATTTGAATTCCGTAGCGTTGCTTTGGGATTTGATGAATTTTACGGCAAGATTTTTTCCTTTTTGTTGGGCTGTTACTAGTTTTGCAGCTGTTTCAAAATCGATGTTGTCGGCTGTTTTTAAGGTTCCGTTTAAATATTGGTAATCTTTACTATAGGATTGTATGTCTTGAGTTGTAACCAAGAAGTCCTGTTTTAGGGTTTTAACTGTAAAACAGAATTCAGACAGTTCTTTTTTGACGGTCATTAATTTGTTCAGTTTCAGTGTGACTTGGTATTCTGTATCCGGAGCCAGCTTTTTTTCAGGAATAAAAGCAATGGTGTTGCTGGATAGTGCGACAATTTTTCCATCAACGCTTGGCGAAATATCAAATAAATCGCTGTCTAAAATGGTATTGGCTTTCCACTCTTTTTTGTCAAAAGCCATGACGACTCGTATATCCGACTGGGCCGAGACTATTCCTCCAGTGAAATTTGTAATTATACCCTTAAATAATGAAAAGTCTGAATTAAAATCGGCGGCTGATTTTCTGCCACAAGCTTGAAAAATAAGAACAGCAATAAACACGCAAACAAAATTTTTCGTTTTCATTTTGATTAAAGAATTTAAGGATAAATAATTGGTTAAAAGTTCTTTTAAACTACATCAAAACTAATACCAAATTGGTAAAATTTTTCTGCTTTTTTTAATATTTTTCAAAATAAATTTAATCTTCAGTTTTCTAAGAGTTTCACTGTTAAATTTTGCTTTTTTATCAATAAAATACGACAAAACAGTATTATTATACAAGGCCTTATTTAGAAATAATAAAAATAACTCCTTTAAAGGCATTTTTTTTACCGAAATTGCCATTTTTAATTGTGATTTAATTCCAGCCATGTATCTTTGTAAGTGATAAAAACTAATTTTTTTGCAGCATGCATACAAATCAATTTGATTATATACCTATTTTAATGCAATTGGGACTTGCGGTAGGGTTTGTGGCCTTAACCATATTTGGTTCTAGTCTTTTAGGCCCGAAAAGATCTTCCGAAAATAAAGATAAAAACTTTGAAAGCGGTATAGAATCTATCGGAAATGCGAGAATCCCGTTTTCTGTAAAATATTTCCTTGTAGCTATTTTATTTGTTCTTTTTGATGTTGAGGTTATTTTCTTATATCCTTGGGCTATCAATTTTAAGGATTTAGGAATGGAAGGAATGATTAAAATGGTGATTTTCATGTCGTTATTGTTAATCGGATTTTTCTATATTATCAAAAAGAAGGCCCTTGAATGGGAATAAAAGTCGATTTTTTTTCTTATATTTAAGTAGTGATTTTTCATAACTTAATAATTAAAATATTAAAATGAGCAATTCAGATATAAACATAGTAGAAGCTCCGGAAGGAGTATCAGGTGAAGGTTTTTTTGCAACAAAATTAAATGATGTTGTAGGTTTAGCCCGTGCCAATTCTATGTGGCCATTACCCTTTGCGACATCATGTTGCGGAATTGAGTTTATGGCAACAATGGCTTCGCATTATGATTTAGCGCGTTTCGGATCTGAGCGTGTGAGTTTTTCTCCTCGTCAGGCAGACATGCTAATGGTCATGGGAACTATTTCAAAAAAAATGGCACCTATTTTACGTCAGGTTTACGAACAAATGGCTGAGCCCAGATGGGTAATTGCTGTAGGAGCTTGTGCGTCTTCAGGAGGAATCTTTGATACGTATTCTGTTTTACAGGGAATAGACAAAGTAATCCCGGTTGATGTTTACGTTCCAGGCTGCCCGCCAAGACCGGAACAAATCGTGGATGGTGTAATGCGTTTGCAGGAATTGGTCAAATCAGAATCGGTTCGTCGTCGCAGTTCGCCGGAATACCAAGAACTATTAGCATCTTATAACATTAAGTAAGAACATGGCTTTAGAAAACACCCAAATTCAAGATAAATTAACTGAAACCTTTGGAGAAAGCGTAATGCATTTCCGCCAGGAAAAAGATATTTTTACTTTCGATGTTTCATCAGATAAAATAACTTCAGTAATTCTGTTTTTGAAGAACGAAGAAACATTGAATTTCCACTTTTTAACAGATTTATGTGGAGTTCATTATCCGGATAGTGATGTAAACGAGCAGTTTGCTGTTGTTTACCACTTGCATAACTGGATTGAAAACAAACGCATCAGAATCAAAAGCTTTATTAACGGACAAAATCCGGAGATAAAAACAATCTCAACTGTTTTTGCAGGCGCCAATTGGATGGAGCGTGAAACGTACGATTTCTTCGGAATCAATTTCATCGGTCACCCGCAATTAAAGAGAATCCTCAATATGGATGAAATGGTTTCTTTTCCAATGCGAAAAGAATTCCCATTGGAAGATTCCGGAAGAACAGACAAAGACGATAGGTTTTTTGGAAGAACCCAGACAAATTCTTAAAAAATATTTACATAATTTTTCACATTTAAATAAATGTCAGAACTATTATTACCACCAGAGCATCGATATGCTAAAATAATTAAAGAGAAACTAAACGAAGACGGAAGCGAGCTTTCCATCCTGAATTTAGGGCCAACTCACCCAGCTACTCACGGTATTTTTCAAAATATTCTGTTGATGGATGGAGAACGTATTTTAGATGCCGAGCCAACAATTGGTTACATTCACCGAGCTTTTGAAAAAATCGCCGAAAACCGCCCTTTTTACCAAATCACCCCTTTAACGGACAGAATGAATTATTGTTCGTCGCCTATTAATAATATGGCGTGGTGGATGACTTTAGAAAAACTGCTGAATATCGAAGTGCCGAAACGTGCTCAGTATTTAAGAGTTATTGTCATGGAATTGGCACGTATTACAGATCATATTATCTGTAATTCGATTCTAGGCGTTGATACAGGAGCTTATACCGGTTTCTTATATGTATTCCAATTCAGGGAAAAAATTTACGAAATCTACGAAGAGATTTGCGGAGCCCGTTTAACAACTAATATGGGACGACTTGGCGGTTTCGAAAGAGATTGGTCGGAAGAAGCTTTTAGAAAATTAGACGTTTTTCTGGAAGAATTCCCGATAGCTTGGAAAGAATTTGAAAACCTTTTCGAAAGAAACAGAATTTTTATTGACAGAACCGTAAATGTAGGTCCGATTTCTGCTGAAAGTGCCATGGCTTACGGATTTACAGGTCCAAACTTACGTGCTGCAGGTGTTGATTATGATGTCCGTGTGGCTGAACCGTATTCTTCTTATGAGGATTTTGAATTTATCGTTCCTGTAGGGAAATCAGGTGATACTTACGATCGTTTCTGCGTTCGTAATGCAGAAGTTTGGGAAAGTTTGAGCATTATCCGTCAGGCATTGGATAAAATGCCGGAAGGAAATGTCTATCATGCAGAAGTTCCGGATTATTATCTTCCTCCAAAAGAAGATGTATACAATAATATGGAAGCCTTGATTTATCATTTCAAAATTGTAATGGGTGAAGTTCCGGTTCCTGTAGCTGAAATTTATCATGCTGTTGAAGGCGGTAACGGGGAATTAGGATTTTATTTAATTACCGATGGAAGCCGTACGCCTTACAGATTGCATTTCCGTCGTCCATGTTTTATATACTATCAGGCGTATCCTGAAATGATTAAAGGAGCATTATTATCGGATGCCATCGTAATATTATCAAGTCTTAATGTAATTGCCGGCGAGTTAGACGCTTAATAATTATGGAAAAAACGCAGATCAAACAAAACATAAACATCACGGAAGCATTGATGACCCGTATCAATGAATTGACGAGTCATTATCCGGATGATAAAAGAAAATCGGCATTATTGCCCGTTTTGCACGAAGTTCAAGACGCTCACGACAACTGGTTGAGTATCGAATTGCAAGACAAAGTTGCTGAAATTTTAGGGATTAAACCTGTTGAAGTATACGAAGTGGTAACTTTCTATACCATGTTTAACCAAAGACCAATTGGTAAATACATGTTCGAATTCTGTCATACATCCCCATGTTGTCTGAATGGAATCGAAAACTTAATGGATTATACCTGTAATAAGTTAGGAGTTAAAATTGGAGAACCTACCGCTGACGGTATGTTTGAAGTTCGCGGTGTGGAATGTCTGGGAGCTTGCGGTTATGCACCAATGATGCAATTGGGAGATTTCTACCAGGAACATTTAACAGAGGCAAAAATTGATCAGTTAATTGCTGATTGTAAAGACAATAAAATAATATTACACGATAAATAAGATGTCAAGAAAAATATTATTAGACAAAATAAATGTTCCAGGCATTAAAACTTACGAAGTATATCGTCGTGAAGGCGGTTATGCATCTGTAGAGAAAGCCTTGAAAACATTGACACCTGATGAAGTGGTGGAAGAAGTAAAAACTTCAGGAATTCGTGGCCGTGGAGGAGCGGGTTTCCCAGCGGGAATGAAATGGAGTTTTATCGATAAAAAATCAGGAAAACCACGTCATTTGGTTTGTAATGCCGATGAATCGGAACCAGGAACATTCAAAGACCGTTATTTGATGGAATTTATTCCTCATTTACTAATTGAAGGAATGATTACCTCAAGTTATGCTTTGGGTGCCAACCTATCTTACATTTATATTCGTGGAGAATATATGTGGATTTACAAAATTTTAGAAAGAGCCATCGCTGAAGCAAAAGCTGCCGGTTGGTTGGGTAAAAATATATTAGGAACCGGCTATGATTTGGAATTATATGTTCAAATTGGTGGTGGAGCCTACATTTGTGGTGAAGAAACTGCATTGATTGAATCATTGGAAGGAAAAAGAGGAAATCCTCGTATTAAACCACCATTTCCTGCAGTTTCAGGACTTTGGGGAAATCCTACAGTAGTAAATAATGTGGAGACTATTTCTGCAGTGCCTTGGATTGTAAATAATTCCGGTGCTGAATATGCCAAAATCGGTATTGAACGTTCTACGGGAACCAAATTAATTTCGGCTTCAGGAAATATCAAAAATCCTGGAGTTTATGAAATTGAAATGGGAATCAGCGTTTATGAATTCATGAATTCAGACGAATACTTAGGCGGAATGAGTACTGACAGACCCTTGAAAGCTTTAGTGCCTGGAGGTTCTTCCGTGCCGATTTTACCGGAACATTTAATTTACAAAACAGCAGCTGGAACAGATCGTTTAATGACGTATGAGTCGTTATCTGATGGTGGGTTCGCTACGGGTTCGATGTTGGGTTCAGGTGGATTTATCGTATACGATGATACAGCTTGTATTGTAAGAAACACATGGAATTTTGCCCGTTTTTACCACCACGAATCTTGCGGACAATGTACGCCTTGCCGTGAAGGGACAGGATGGTTGGAAAAAATATTACACAGAATCGAAACCGGTTCAGGTCGTGAAGAGGATATCGAATTATTGTGGAGTATTCAAAGTAAAATTGAAGGAAATACGATTTGTCCTTTAGGTGATGCAGCGTCTTGGCCAGTGGCAGCAGCAATTCGTCACTTTAGAGAAGAATTTGAATACCACGTTCGTTTCCCCGAAAAAATAAAAAACAGAGATCACTTTGTAGCTGAGCCTTTCGAGAAAGTAAAGCATTTAGTGTCAAAAGTAACAGTATAAATTTAGTCGAAAGTGGCGTGATGTAAATCGCTGAAGCTTTACAATAAGAGTTATGAAAGTAACAATAGACGGTCAAAGTATAGAAGTAGAACCAGGAACAACCATCCTGCAGGCTGCACGTATGATTGGTGGCGAATTAGTGCCGCCAGCCATGTGTTATTACTCAAAATTAAAAGGCAGCGGCGGAAAATGCCGTTGTTGTTTAGTAGAAGTTGCGAAAGGCAGCGAAGCGGATCCAAGACCTATGCCAAAATTGATGGCGTCTTGTGTAACCGGCTGTATGGACGGAATGGAAGTAAACAGCAAATCTTCACCAAGAGTAGAAGAAGCCAGAAAATCAGTGACGGAATTCCTGTTAATCAACCATCCTTTGGATTGCCCTGTTTGTGATCAGGCTGGTGAGTGTGATTTACAGAATTTAAGTTTCGAACACGGAAATCCAAAATCCCGTTTTATTGAAGAAAAAAGAACATTCGAGCCGGAAGATATCGGTCCGAATATTCAACTGCATATGAACCGTTGTATCTTATGTCAAAGATGCGTTCAGGTAGCGGATCAATTGACTGACAATCGTGTTCATGGTGTAATGGATCGTGGTGATCATGCCAATATTTCAACTTGTATTTCAAAAGCAATTGACAATGAGTTTTCCGGGAATATGATTGATGTTTGTCCTGTTGGTGCTTTAACCGATAAGACTTTCCGTTTCAAGTCAAGAGTTTGGTTTAATAAACCATATAATGCACACAGAGATTGTGATAAATGCTGCGGAAAAACAACTGTTTGGATGTTCGGAGGTGAAATCCAACGTGTTACAGGTCGTAAAGACGTGTACCATGAAGTTGAAGAATTCATTTGTAATGGATGTCGTTTTGATCATAAAAACGTGGAAGACTGGACAATTGAAGGACCTCGTGAATTTGAAAAAGATTCTGTAATCAATCAAAACAATTACACTCAAAAATTAGAAAAAGTAATCATCGAAACCGAAAAAGGAATCTTAGACGGTAGAGATATCGATAGAAAGAAAATCAGTATGGCTGAAATTGATTACAACGAAAAAATTGATGGTAACTTAATCAACACTAAGAAAAATGGATAGTGCATTTATTATAGAAAAAAGCGTTGTCATTGTAACAGTATTTGCCATAACGATGATTTTTGCCATGTATTCTACTTGGGCAGAACGTAAAGTAGCTGCATTTTTACAAGATAGGGTTGGGCCAAATCGTGCCGGTTTCGGAGGTTTATTACAGCCACTTGCCGACGGTTTGAAATTATTTTCAAAAGAAGAATTTTTCCCAAACACTCCTAATAGATTTTTGTTTATCATAGGGCCGGGTATCGCAATGAGTACGGCTTTAATGACGAGTGCAGTAATTCCTTGGGGTGATAAACTACACCTTTTTGGAAGAGATATTACTTTGCAGGCAACAGATATTGATGTGTCTTTATTGTACATTTTTGGGGTAATTTCAGTAGGTGTATATGGAATTATGATTGGTGGTTGGGCTTCTAATAATAAGTTCTCTTTGATGGGAGCGGTTCGTGCGGCTTCACAAATGGTATCGTATGAAGTAGCTATGGGATTGTCAATGATTGCGTTGTTGATGATGACAGGAACTTTAAGCTTAAAAGAAATTTCTGTGCAACAGGCAGGTTTTTGGGGAGAAAATTGGTTTTCCTGGAATGTTTTTAAACAACCGCTTTCTTTTCTGATATTTTTAATCTGTGCTTTTGCGGAAACCAATAGAACACCTTTCGATTTAGCAGAATGTGAATCAGAATTAATTGGAGGGTACCATACAGAATATTCCTCCATGAAAATGGGATTCTATTTATTTGCTGAATATGCTAATATGTTTATCTCATCGGCTATTTTGGCTATTTTATTCTTCGGAAGTTACAATTATCCGGGAATGCAATGGATGGCTGAAAACGTGGGTGTAAATACAGCTAATGTTTTAGGTATTCTGGCTTTGTTTATCAAAATTTGCGGTTTCATCTTCTTCTATATGTGGGTGCGTTGGACGATTCCGCGTTTCAGATACGATCAGTTAATGCATTTAGGATGGAGAATTTTAATCCCATTGGCCATTATCAATATTATGATAACCGGAGTTTGCCTTTTAGCTTTTAAATAAGAAATTTATGTCAGTAACTATACAAAATATATCATTATCAGGCAGAAAAAAAGACGTTTCACACAAAGAGATGACTTTTTGGGAAAGCTTGTATTTAGTAGCAATTGTCAAAGGATTGTTAATTACGATTAAACACTTCTTCAGAAAAAAAGTAACGATTCATTATCCGGAACAAGTTCGTGAAATGAGCCCTGTGTATCGCGGACAGCATATGTTGAAGCGTGATGAGCAAGGTCGCGAAAATTGTACGGCTTGTGGCTTGTGCGCGCTTTCTTGTCCTGCTGAAGCTATTACGATGAAAGCAGCAGAGCGTAAATCAAATGAAAAACACCTGTATCGTGAAGAGAAATATGCAGAAATTTACGAAATCAATATGTTGCGTTGTATTTTCTGCGGATTATGTGAAGAAGCCTGTCCGAAAGATGCTATTTACTTAACAACGTCTAAAGTATTGGTTCCTTCAAATTACGAAAGAGAAGATTTCATTTTCGGAAAAGATAAATTAGTTATGCCACTGGATATGGCTATGAAAAATGCTCAACTTAAAAACGCTAACTAATGTCAACATTACTTATTATATTTTACTTTCTATCGGCAATTACTATTGCGACTGCACTTTTAACTATCATTAGTAAAAACCCTATTCACAGTGCTATTTATTTAGTAATCTGTTTCTTTACGGTAGCAGGCCATTATTTGCTGTTTAATGCACAGTTTCTTGCTATCGTTCATGTCATAGTTTATTCAGGAGCCATCATGGTTTTGTTTTTATTTACGATCATGCTGATGAATTTAAACAAAGAAGGCGAGCCGCATAAAAAATGGGCAACCAAACTGGCCGCAGTAATTTCTTTTGGATTGATCTGCTTTATCATGTTGGCGGTATTTATTAAAGCAATGCCAATTATCAAAGAATACAAGCAAACAGGTCAGGATTTTCAATCTATAAAAGTATTAGGTAAAGTATTGCTTAACGAATATATGGTGCCGTTCGAATTTGCTTCTGTTTTATTGCTGGTAGCGATGATTGGAGCTGTGTTGTTGTCTAAAAAAGAAAAATCAATTCAATAAATGAATAATATTTTACAAGAAATAGGAATTGAAAACTACATTTATTTAAGTGTGATTCTTTTCTGCATTGGGATTTTTGGTGTTTTGTACAGAAGAAATGCCATCATCATGTTTATGTCTATCGAAATTATGCTGAATGCTGTTAACTTGCTTTTTGTGGCTTTTTCGACGTATCATCAGGATGCTCAGGGACAAGTATTCGTATTCTTCTCTATGGCTGTGGCTGCTGCCGAAGTTGCTGTAGGACTAGCTATATTAGTATCGATTTTCAGAAACTTGAGTTCTATTGATATCGATAATTTAAAAAATTTAAAAGGATAAATACTAATGGAAAAAAATTTAGCTTTAGTATTATTGTTAGCCCCGTTGTGCGGGTTTTTATTCAATGTTTTTTTAGGGAAAAAAGCAGGAAAATCGATTTCAGGAATTATTGGAACTTTGTCTGTTTTGATTTCCTTTTTTGCAACGACTTATTTCTTCGCTTTGATCCAATCGAATGGACAACCAGTGCAGGTTAATTTATTCCAATGGATTTCTTTAGAAAAATTCAATATTGACTTTTCGTTTTTATTAGATCAATTGTCTGTTCTTTGGCTGCTTTTTGTGACTGGAATCGGAACATTGATTCATATGTATTCCATCAGTTATATGCACGATGACGAAAATATGCATAAGTTTTTTGCTTATCTGAATTTGTTTGTGTTTTTCATGATCACATTGGTTATGGGAAGTAACTTGTTAATCCTGTTTATTGGCTGGGAAGGTGTCGGATTATGCTCTTACCTTTTGATTGGTTTTTGGTATAAAAATCAAGAGTACAACGACGCTGCCAAGAAGGCGTTTATCATGAACAGAATTGGAGACTTAGGTTTGTTAATCGGACTGTTCATTTTAGGATACTTATTCAACACATTAGATTATACCGCACTTAAAACAGGAATTCTGAGCAATAGTGCTATTTTATCCAATCCATTACTTTCTGTAGCGGCATTGTGTCTGTTTATAGGAGCCTGCGGGAAGTCTGCGCAGATTCCATTATATACATGGTTGCCGGATGCGATGGCCGGGCCTACGCCGGTTTCTGCTTTAATACACGCTGCAACGATGGTTACTGCCGGTATTTTTATGGTGACAAGAATGAATTTTCTATTCGATCTTACGCCGTATATCCAGGATATTATTGCAGTTGTAGGAGCTGTTACGGCATTGGTCGCTGCTTCTATCGGATTGGTTCAAAATGACATCAAGAAAGTATTGGCCTATTCTACGGTCTCTCAATTAGGATTGATGTTTTTGGCTTTAGGTCTTGGAGCTTATGAAGTGGCTGTTTTTCACGTAATTACACATGCTTTTTTTAAAGCTTGTTTGTTCTTGGGCTCAGGTTCTGTTATTCACGCTTTGCATGGAGAACAGGATATGAGAAGAATGGGTGGGTTGAAAAAAGCCATGCCAATTACATTCTGGACCATGATGATTTCTACTTTGGCTATTGCGGGGATTTTTCCATTTGCAGGTTTTTGGTCTAAAGATGAAATCTTAATGACAGCTTTTCATGGGAATATTGTGCTTTGGGTAATTGGTTCTATCGCATCAATAATGACTGCTTTTTATATGTTCAGATTAATGTATCTGACTTTCTTTAAAGAATTCAGAGGAACAGAAGAACAAAAACATCATTTGCATGAAAGTCCAAGTTTAATTACGATTCCATTGATTATTCTTGCGTTTTTAGCTGCTATTGGCGGATTAATTAGTTTGCCTGGAAACAGTTGGTTAAATCATTATCTGGAGCCGCTTTTCAGTAAAGTTTCGCATGAAGCGCATCATTTGGGGACAACCGAATACATGCTTATGGCGATTGCTACAGCAGGAGCATTGCTTGGAATCGGAATGGCTTACTCTAAATACATCAAACAAAATCAAATTCCGGACGAAGATTCAGAGATTAAAGGGATTGCAAAAGTGTTGTATAATAAATACTATGTCGATGAAGCGTATGATGCTGTTTTTGTAAATCCATTGTATAAGGTATCACACTTCTGCAGAAAGTATGTTGAAGAAGCTGTTTCAGGATTTATTTTTGGCTTAGGAAAATTGGCAAACGAAATAGGGAATCAAGGGAAATTAATCCAGAACGGAAGTATTGGATTGTATCTTTTTGCTTTTGTAATAGGAGTTTCTTCGATTTTAATTTATTTATTTTTAGTTTAATAATCATACATAATGAACGTATCATTTATACTCATTCTCTTATTGTTCGGTGCGATAGCAACTTATTTTGCTGGAGATAAATTAGCTAAAAGCGTAGCTTTAATTTTTAGTTTGGCTTCAGTAGCAGGTTCAATTTATATATTGAATCTTCATATGGCCGGAGTCGATATTGATTTTAAAGAGGTTTGGATTTCTAATCCTAATTTATTCATCGCATTAAAAGTTGACGGATTATCGATTGCTATGATGCTTTTGACAACGGCATTAACTTCAATTATTATATTTTCTTCTTTTGGAAATCAATACAATAACAGTAAGAATTTTTACGCTTTAATACTGTTCATGTCGTTTGCTATGGTGGGGACATTCTTAAGTGCAGACGCTTTTCTATACTACATTTTCTGGGAGTTGTCATTGATCCCAATTTACTTTATTGCTTTATTATGGGGTAATGGCGATGCGGAAGAACGTAAGAGAGCAATAATTAAATTCTTTATTTACACGTTAGCGGGTTCGCTGTTCATGTTAGTGGCTTTCATTTACCTGTTCAAAAAAGCAGGAAGTTTGCTGATAGGAGATTTGTATGCGTTTCCTTTATCAGGTCAAGAGCAATTCTGGATTTTCCTGGCGCTGTTTTTAGCCTATGCAATCAAAATTCCAATTATTCCTTTTCATTCATGGCAGGCAAATACGTATCAGAAAGCTCCAGCAGTTGGTACCATGCTGCTTTCAGGAATTATGCTTAAAATGGGATTGTATAGTGTTATTCGCTGGCAATTGCCTATTGCGCCAATGGCAGCAAAGATGTATATGGATATTTTCATTGGTTTGAGTGTTGCGGGTGTAGTTTATGGTTCAATTGTCGCTTTAAAACAAAGAAACATAAAAAAATTATTGGCATATTCGTCTTTAGCACACGTTGGTTTAATTGCTGCGGGCGCTTATACATTAACACTTGATGGATTGCGTGGTGCAGTTTTACAGATGATTGCGCACGGGTTTGTCGTTGTAGGTCTTTTCTTTGCTGCTGAAGTTATTGAAAGACGTTTCAATACTCAGGAAATTTCAGAAATGGGAGGAATCAGAATTCAGGATAATAAATTTGCTTCGATGTTTATGATTGTTATGCTGGCTTCGGTTGCATTGCCTTCTACTTTCAACTTTGTTGGTGAGTTTACTTTATTATACAGTTTGTACAACTCAGGTATCTGGTTTGCGGTAATTGCAGGAACAACCATTATTTTAGGGGCAGTTTATATGCTTAAAATGTTTCAGCATGTAATGTTAGGTGAGGCTAATGCCAAAGTTTTCAAAACGATTACAGTTCAGGAAACAGTAGTTTTTGTCATCATCATCGCTGTATTGCTTTTCTTCGGTTTGTATCCAAAGCCAATTAATGATTTGATTACACCGGCATTACAGGAGATTGTTACTAAAATTAATAGACAATAAATAGTTCGAATTTGATTTTTTAATCAGAATTCAAAATATAAATATCACAAATGAATACATTAATAGCAATATCAGGATTAGGGATTTTAACTTTGCTTGCCGAAATTTTTAACGCAAGAAGAATAATAGTGCCAATAACGATTGTCGGGCTTTTAGCTATTTTGGGACTTACTGCTTCTGAGTTTGGTCTTGATAAAAGTTACTATAATAACATGATTGTTACAGATAAATTCTCTTCTGCATTTTCATGTTTATTTATTGTAATTACTATTTTTCTGGTGGCTATGAGTCATGATTTTTATAAAAATCAAAGGACTAAAATCTCAGATTATGTTGCCATAAAAGTATTCTTGCTGGCAGGCGCTGTGGCGATGGTTTCTTTTGGGAATTTATCTATGTTCTTTTTGGGAATTGAAGTATTGTCTATTGCACTTTACGTTCTTGCAGCAAGCAACAGATTGAATTTGAAAAGCAACGAGGCCGGAATGAAATATTTCTTAATGGGATCATTTGCTTCAGGAATCATTCTTTTTGGTATCTGTTTGGTCTATGGTGCAACCGGTAGTTTTGATTTGATGGCTATTTATCAGGTAATACACTATTCTAGTTTTCCGCAATGGTATTTTATAGGTATCGTGTTATTGGTGATTGGTATGTTGTTCAAAATAGCAGCTGTGCCTTTTCATTTCTGGGCTCCGGATGTATACGAAGGATCTCCGGCGCTAACAACTGCTACAATGAGCAGCTTGGCTAAAATTGTAGCTATGGCAACATTGTTTAAATTGGTGACAAAACTTTTGCCTATACAATCTTATTCGTTCCAAATTATTATTGTTTGCGTAGCTATTGGTTCAATGGTACTTGGAAATATCATGGCTTTGCGTCAAAATAATGTAAAGCGTATGTTTGCTTTTTCAGGGATTTCACACGCAGGTTTTATGGTAATGACACTTTTATGTGTTAATGATGCAGCTAGTGTTTTATTGTATTATGCTGCGGCTTATTCAGTAGCAGGTATTGCCTTTTTCGCTGTGGTAATCTATGTGACTGCTGCCAAAGAAAACGAAACAATTGACAGCTTTAACGGTTTAGGAAAATCACATCCGCTATTGGCTGGGATACTTACGGCATCGTTATTGTCTATGGCTGGAATACCGATACTTTCCGGATTCTTTGCCAAGTTCTTTTTATTGAACCAATTAGTACATACTGGCTGGCTGGTTTTAGTTATCGTTGCCATTGTTACTTCAATAATAAGTGTTGGCTATTATTTTAAGATCATTTTAGCTATGTATACTAAAGAAAGTGAGGAAAGTTTGCCGGCAATACCAATGACATATCAAATCGTTGCTGTGGTGGCTTTAGTGCTTAATATAGCGATGGGGTTATTTCCTAGCTATGTGTTGAATCTTTTAGGTTAAAATCTAATTTATATAGTATAATTAAAGAGCTCGTTTGGGCTCTTTTTTTGTTGAAATAAAAAAGGACGGCAATTTTGCTGTCCTTTTTGTGTTTTAAACCTGGTTATTCGTTGTCCGATGCAAACCATTCTGCATATGAAGTTTCGGTTTCCTGTAATCGAAGGCAATGCAATTTAATAGAATCAGGCAGTCTCCGTTTTATTTTTTCTGCAAAATCAATCACCATATTCTCACTTGTAGGCTGGTAATCTACCAAAATCACGTGATGACCGCGTGTCTTCAATTCGTTTGCCAGTTCAATATGCGGAGTGGTGGCATTAAATACTGTGGCGTGGTCAAATATATCGACAATGTCTTCTTTAACTATTTTCTTCAAATCCGAAAAATCAATCACCATTCCGAATTTAACATTGGTTCTGTCCGTAATTGGTGAACCAATAACCGTTACCGACAGCTTGTAACTGTGGCCGTGAACATTTTTGCACTTTCCATCATAACCATAAAGGGCGTGGCCGGTTTCAAAACTGAACTGTTTGGTAATTCTTATCTTGCTCATAAAAAATCAAATTGTTTGCAAAGGTATTAAATAAATTATTAAGCCGCTAATGGAGCAGATTTCAGAAAATCCTGTTTTTTGAATCACGAGGACCAAAAAAAAACGCTCAACTAGTTGAGCGTTTTTTATATTGTATAAGTTTTTAAAGACTTAAGCTTCAAATGGAACTACAGAAACATAAGATTTGTTTTCACCTTTTTTCTGGAATTTCACAACACCGGCAACTTTTGCATGTAAAGTATGATCTTTACCCATGTAAACGTTTTCTCCTGGATTGTGTTTAGAACCTCTTTGTCTTACAATGATATTTCCAGCGATTGCAGCTTGACCACCATAAATCTTAACACCTAAGCGTTTCGATTCTGATTCTCTACCATTCTTCGAACTACCGACACCTTTCTTGTGAGCCATGACGTTTTGGTTTTAAATGTTAATATTATTCTTGTGTATCTTCTTTTTTAGCTTTTACAGCTTTTTTCTTTGGAGCTTCAACTACCTCTTCAGTTGCAGCAACCTCTTTTTTAGGAGCAGCTTCTTTTTTAGGAGCAGCTTTCTTAGCGCCTGAAGTTGTAATACCTTCTACTAAGATTTGAGTAAGATACTGTCTGTGACCGTTTCTTTTCTTGTAACCTTTTCTTCTTTTCTTTTTGAAAACGATTACTTTATCTCCTTTTAAGTGTTGTAACACTTTTGCTTCTACTGAAGCACCTTCTATAGCTGGGGCGCCTAAAGTGATTGTGCCATTGTCGTCTACTAAAAGAACTTTGTCAAAAGAAACTTTTGAACCTTCTTCGTTCGTCAAACGGTGAACATAAACCTTTAAGTCTTTGCTTACTTTAAATTGTTGCCCTGCTATCTCTACGATTGCGTACATAACAATAATGTTTATTAATTTTAAGGTTGCAAATATACGATTATTTATCTATTCCGCAACTCTTGCTTTAAAAATTATTTATAAAAGTCTTACAATCAAAAAGATTGATAAAAAAATGAATTGATTTTGTAACAAAAAATCAAAAGAATCGTCTCATGCTATTATATTTTAATAACTATTAACTTTTATGAAAAAATCATTAATGACTTTAAGCGCTGTTTTAATGCTTGGAGGTTTTGCCTCAGCTCAAAAAGTAGCGTTTGAAGAATACAACCTAGACAACGGTTTGCATGTAATTTTACATCAGGACAAATCGGCACCAGTTGTGATCACTTCTGTAATGTATCACGTGGGATCTAAAGATGAAAACCCTGAAAGAACAGGATTTGCACACTTCTTTGAACACCTTTTATTTGAAGGTACTGATAACATTGCCCGTGGCGAATGGTTTAAAATTGTAACGGCTAACGGTGGAAACAACAATGCTAATACATCGGAAGACAGAACCTATTACTACGAGGTTTTTCCTTCAAACAATTTACAATTGGCTTTATGGATGGAATCAGAAAGGTTAATGCATCCGGTAATCAATCAAATTGGTGTTGATACACAAAATGAAGTGGTTAAAGAAGAAAAAAGACTTCGAATAGACAATCAGCCATACGGAAACTTAATTGCTGCCGTGAAACAAAATATGTACAAAGTACACCCATACCGTTGGGCTCCTATTGGTTCTATGGAACATTTGGATGCAGCAACTTTGGCAGAATTCCAGGCTTTCAACAAAAAATTCTATATTCCTAACAATGCTGTTTTAGTAGTTGCCGGAGATTTTGATCCAGCACAGGCTAAAGCATGGGTAAAAGATTATTTTAATGCTATTCCAAAAGGAGCGCCGGTTCAAAAACAAAAATTTGAAGAAGCTCCTATAACACAAACTATCAAAGCAACATATCAGGATCCGAATATTCAGATTCCGATGATGGTTTGTACTTACAGAACACCTTCGATGAAAACACGTGATTCTAAAGTTTTGGATATGATTTCTTCGATTTTATCTGATGGAAAAAGTTCAAGATTATACAAGAAAGTAGTAGACGATAAGAAAATGGCATTGCAAATTGGCGCTTTCAACTACAGTCAGGAAGATTACGGAATGTATATCCTTTACGGTTTGCCAATGGGACAAAACACTACCGAAAGCTTAGTTAAAGAAGTTGACGAGGAAATTGTAAAATTACAAACAGAATTGATTTCTGAAAAAGACTTTCAAAAACTGCAAAACAAATTCGAAAACCAATATGTTAACGGTAATGCAAGTATTGAAGGTATTGCTGAAAACCTGGCTTCTTTTTATTTGTTGCATGGAGACGTAAATTTAATCAATACTGAAATTGATATTTACCGTTCTATCACCAGAGAGGAAATCAGAGAAGTTGCAAAAAAATATCTGAACCCCAACCAACGTTTGATTTTAGATTATGTTCCTGCAAAAGACAAAGCACAAAACTAAGTTGAAAATTACTATGAAAAAATATATTTATATAGCAGCGGGCTTGTTTTTAACAATGACGATGCAAGCGCAAGACAGAAAACAACCAAAACCAGGCCCATCGCCAACAATTAATGTTGGAAAGCCATCTTCATTCGTATTGAAAAACGGACTGAAAGTATTGGTTGTTGAAAATCATAAACTTCCAAGAATTTCTTTTAACCTGACAATCGACAATGCACCTTATACCGAAGGTGATAAAAAAGGGGTGTCAGAATTAACCAGTGCGTTAATTGGAAACGGAACAAAAAAAATGACTAAGGATGCTTTTAATGAAGAAGTTGATTTCTTGGGAGCTGATATTAATTTCCAATCAAACGGAGCATTCGCAAGCGGATTGTCTAAATATTCCGGAAGAATCATGGAATTAATGGCTGATGGAGCTTTAAACTCAATTTTCACACAGGAAGAGCTGGATAAAGAAAAAGCGAAATTAATAGAAGGATTAAAATCAAATGAGAAAAGTGTAACTTCTGTTGCAGGACGCGTGGAAGACGTTTTGGCTTTCGGTAAAAACCACCCTTCAGGGGAGTATTTAAGCGAAGCTACAATTAATAATGTCACGCTGAATGATGTTGTTTTAAACTACAATACATACTTTGTTCCTGGTAATGCTTATTTGGTTATCGTTGGTGATGTTGCCTTGAAAGATATTAAGAAAATGGTTGAAAAACAATTTGGCCCTTGGAAAAAAGCAACAGCTCCGTCACTAACATACACTGATCCAAGTAATGTTCAGTATTCTCAAATTAACTTTGTAGATATGCCAAACGCTGTGCAATCGGAAATTGCATTGGTAAATACGGTAAATTTAAAAATGACAGATAAAGAATACTTCGCCGGAATCTTGGCTAACCAAATTCTTGGTGGTGGTGGAGAAGGTCGTTTGTTCATGAATTTACGTGAGAAACACGGATGGACTTACGGAGCGTATTCTTCATTAGGTTCGGGGAAATATGTAGAAAAATTCCGTTCTGAAGCTTCAGTAAGAAACGCGGTTACAGATAGTGCTGTAGTTCAATTTTTCAATGAAGTGAAAAGAATTAGAACCGAATTGGTTTCTGAAGAAGATTTAAAAGTTGCTAAAGCAAAATACATCGGAAACTTTGTAATGCAAATTCAAAAACCGGCTACCATTGCCCGTTATGCTTTAAATACAGAAACTCAAGGTCTTCCTTTGGATTTCTATGAAAACTACATCAAGAACATCAATGCTGTAACGGCTGAAGATGTTAAGGCTGCTGCCAATAAATTCTTTATGGCGGATAACACTCGTGTTGTAATCGTTGGAAAAGCTTCTGAAGTTTTACCAGGATTAGAAAAAATGAGCGCTAAAGAAAAATTGCCAATTTTGTACTTTGATAAATATGGTACTCCGACAGAAAAGCCAAAAGTGAATACTCCAATTCCAGCTGGTGTAACTGCTAAAACGGTTTTTGATAATTATATTAAAGCTATTGGTGGCGAAAAAATTCTTAAAACTGTTAAATCTGTTGTAACGGTTTCTTCAGGAACTGTTCAGGGAGCTTCTTTAGAGTTAACAACTAAAACTACTTCAGACAGTAAAGTGTTTGTGGAAATGAAAGTGATGGGACAGTCAATGATGAAACGAGTAATAGGTGACAAATCCGGTTACATGGTTCAGCAAGGACAAAGAAAAGACTTCACTCCTGAAGAATTAAAGGAGGAAAAGAAAGCAGCTGTCCCATTTGAAGAATTGACACTAACCAGTGATCCAAATGCCAAGTTAGAGTCTATCGAAAACATGAATGGGAATGATGTTTATGCTGTCAAAAATGATAAGAAAACATACTACTACGATGTTAAAACAGGACTAAAAACAGCTGAAGCTGAAATGACTGAAAGAGGTAATCAAACCACTTATTATAGTAATTATAAAGAGGTTAAAGGAATTAAGATACCACATGAAATCGATATGAATGTTGGTGTTGAAATCAAATTACTTACATCTGATGTAAAAATCAATGAAGGTGTAACTGCTACTGATTTTCAGTAATCGCAGTTCATAAATATAAAAAAAAACGCCTTGAGAAATCAAGGCGTTTTTTTATTTAAGGTAAAAACAATGGTTGTAGTAATCAATAATAGATTTTCCGCTTTGCAAAACATCGGCGCCTATAATGCCGTGAATAGGTCTTGTTTTAAATTCCTTTAATGCTTGATTTACGTGAGATAAATCGAAAATGACAATTGCAATGTCCGTGTGTTTCCATCGGCCGATTTCAATTTTGTTTTCTTTCGAAACTAACGTTCTCATTCCAATTGCTCCGGCTCCGGCTGCTTTTGTTTTTGATGCTGAAGTTTCCAAGTTGAAATATTCGATGCTTTCAAAACCAACACAACTGTTGCTGGCTCCGGTATCCAGTATAAAATCGCCATTTATACCATTTATTTTCGCTTTTATAAGCAAATGCTGGGTTTTTAAAATCCTGAATTTTATTTTTTTGTATTTATTTTTTTTTAGAATTTTCTCTAATTCTTCCATCTTTTATTTTTTTGAAGAGTAAAAATAGTCCAAAACCAAAAATGATACCCAATCCAATATAAATGGAGTAGTGGGTTTCGGTTTTAGGCTCCAAGGTACCATAATAGACCATTGCACTCCAATAATAAGGTGATTTTTTTGCATTTGGGATATGGGAGTCATTTAAGTAATCTAATTTAGCTTTATGATTGGATTCGAAATAGGAATTGTGATTTTTTACATTGAGATAAAAATGATTCATAAAAACCGAAGTTGTATAATCGTTTACCTTCCATAAAGAAAACATTAAATTACGGGCTCCTGCAAATTGAAACCCCCTTGCAACACTCATAGCTCCTTCGGCTTTATAAAGTTTTCCCAAACCGGTTTCACACGCGCTTAAAACGACTAGGTCAGGATGGATGTTGAGATGGTATAATTCGGAATATAAAACTTCCTGATCGTAAAAACGAATGCTTGCCGGAGTATAAAGATCTCCTGAAGAAGCGTGAGTAGAAAGATGCAATATCGAAAAATCCGCTGCATTGGCTTTGAAATTGGTAAATGTCGCTTTGTTTCTTTTTAAATAAATTCCTGTGAAAGACTTCTCAATATTCTCTAATTCTACCTTTGAAAAGGGAAGTTCCAGTGGTGAATTTTCAAAAACAGGGAAAACACCTAAGACAGTTTCTTTTGTGTGCTTAAAAGGTTTGGAATTCAGATAGAAATCAGCCGAATTAGCATATCCAACTTTAAAGTCATTGACCAGATAATGCATTTTGGTAAAATTTGCCGTTGCTGTTTTTTCGACGATTAAAGCTTCGAAAGGGATAAAGTTTAAAATGCCGTCGGGAATAATAACTAAGTTTTTTTGGGTAGAATGTTTTCCCGGCTGGAACGTTTCGTAAAGTTTATTAGCGGAAAGATTGTAGCCTTTTGTATTATTTGTGATAACATTTGCATCACTAAAATAATTGATAAACCCGTAAATATCTGTTTGTAATTGGCTGGTGATTTCAAAAACTTTTAATGTTATTTTGCGATTGGACAATGTAAACAGATAAATATCTTTTGTCCCGTAAAAAAAGGAAATCATATCGGTTTTGTCTTTTTCTAATTTTTCATACAAATCGGTAAGATTGATAATTTCATTTTTTGAATCAGTAGTTTTTAACCGTTTTGATTTGAGCAAAAGCATCAGCTCATTTTGTTTTTTTATAGCATGGTTTATTTTTGAAATATCAGCGGCATCTAATTTCTGCTGTTCTTTCAAGATGTTGTCCGACCAACTTTGAAGTGCTTCTAAAATACGTTTTTCTTCCTGTGATATGATTTGATTTTCAGCGATATAATGCTTCAAAACACTTGATTTTGTCTGATCTTGTAATTGGTAAGCAGTTTCTATATAACTAATTTTTTTCTCTTTCTGATAAAGCGAAGTATAAAGGGAAATGCATTTTTCAGTACGGTTTCGATTTCTGATTTGTGAAATGATTTTTGAATTTTCATAAACGAATAATGATTGAAGTAATTCTTCGATGTGAAAAGAAAGCGTATAGCATTCTAACGCTTTTTTAGGCTGATTTTGATCTGAAAATAATTGTGCCTGTAAGTCTAAAGCATCAATTAGAACCGTTTCGGCATAGAGACTGTTGGTGTCCGGAAGTAATTTTTGCTGTTTTTCATAATCAGGGATGAGCGTTTTAAATACAGCAGTTATGGATTGGGTTGCTTCAGTTTGTTTTCCTTGTTCAAAAAACAACAATGCTTCATCATAATAAAATCGTCCTGTCTTTCTAGGTTCTAGGTTTTTACTTTCAAAAAACATTTTTTTTGCGGTTGCAAAATAAGAATCAGCAGTTTTGAAATCTCGTTCCCGGTTATAAATCAGCGCTAAGTTTCTGTTTGCATTCGAGACAGTAATGATTTGATTTGTGCTGTTTTTTAATAAACTGATAGAAGTTTGCAACGCTTTTTTTGCCTGTTTGAAATTAGCGGTAATCGTATAATTGGCACCTAAATTATTCAGTAATATTCCTTTTTGCGTGTAAGATAATTTTTCTGTTTTTATGGTTTTTTCTAACAATGCTATTGCCTGGTCACTTTTTCCGGAACTTTGGTAAACATTAGATAAATTAAGGACTGATGCTATCTTTTGCTGCTGGTTTCCTTCCATGCTGGCAATAAAAAAATACTGTTTTATTGTGTTTTCGGCGTTGTCATAATCTTCTGTAACAGTATAAAGATTCCCTAAAGGTTTTAAGCAATACTCAGTAATGTCGTAATTTTTGAGTTGATGAGTTTGAAATAATTGCCATGCTTTTTCATAATCTGAAATGGCTTTGCTTGTTAATCCGAACTGATTTTCAAAATACGCTTTATTGCATTTTAAAATGACAAATGCTAAAAGTTCCGATTTCGTCTTAGGATTGAATTTCTTTTCTGAGGATTCTAATTTTTTTAAGCTTTCGGGGCTGGGTTTGGCGACGAAGTTGTCAATAGCATCGTAAATGGTATCTTCTAAGGTGATTTTTACGTTTTGGCAAAAAGCGAATTGCGCAAAAAGAAGTAGAAGTAAAACCTGTTTCATGTCAGTTTTGTGGTGTTGAATTTAAAATTTCCAAATTGCATAAAACTGCCAGTAATTAAAATTTTTCTCAAAAGGTAAAATATACCGAATTCCAACACTTGGTCCGATTCGAGAGAAGCCACCTGTAAAATCGAGTAAAATGCCTGATTTGAATTGAGAGAAAGATTCTTTTATGGTTTCGGATCTATTCATTTCTTTCATCACGAAATTAGGGTTTATGCCTTCAAAAATTTCAAATTTGGTTTTCATATCCTGATCTTCAGAAATATTAATTCCGGCCAAAACTCCGGCACCAACTCCAAAATAGTTATTAATGTTATATCGCATTAATAAGGGAATTTCCATAGTAACGTTGTCAAATGATGACTTTGTTGTCGTACGGTGCAATTGACGAACGCCGTTAGTGCCGGTTACTATTTCGTCATGAATACTGGTTTCTGAATTGTATTTATGGATGCTGTTTTGCCATTCTGCCTGCCAATACCAGCGATATGCTTTAAAAGGGGAAACAGTAGCAGCAACAAAGTAACTTTTGGAATTTTCTAAGCCGGAAAAATAATTATAACCGGTTTTTGCACCAATACAAATGCCGGGTTTAAATCTCGTAACGGCATAATTTGTAATTACAGGCTCGTTTTTATCAAAGAAAATAGAAGTTTTGCTGCGTGTGGTTTGTTTGTGGAAATCTTTAGCCAGTTTCATGGTGTATTTTACAAATCCCTTTGTGCTGTCTTTTTCGGTTACATTTTTCTGGTTACTTCCGGGAAGATAAATGTTTTTGAAAATGAAATGGATTTGCTTTTGTTTGAGAATCGTGTCCAGGCAGCTGTAAGTCACTTCTTCACCTTTGGGGCAAATAGGGCATTTAGGATAGGAATCTACGATTTGAAGTGTTTTCTTATCAAACATATCCGGAATATCAGATTCCAGACGGATGGTTCTTGCCGGGCCTTCACCGTCATTCTGAAAACGAATTTTAAAATTCAGTTTTTTAAGTCTCACGAATCTGTAATTCATGAAAAGCCCGTTGCTTGACATCTTATTAGGATCATGTGAGGTTACGATTTCCATTTCGAGTGTTCGTTTCTTATGATTTTTGTAATTTCGGTCCGGGACATAAATACCTCGCATTTTTACTGTTGCACTTGTATCTTTTATCATTTCCGGAGTGGTTTTGAAGGTAAAAAAAACGTTTCGGGTTTCGTTGGGATTCATAGTGTCAAACTCGAGAACGTTAACATTTCGAAATTGTGATTTGCATTCCAAAAGCGTCATTTCCAGATTTTCATCTTTTCGGGATAAATTACTGTTATAGTTTGTTTCGTTTGAAGAAGTAGCTACATATTGGTTGGTATTATTGAGTTCATCTGAGTAGGCAAAACCTTCTTCTATAACTTTTCGTTCATCGAAATGGGTTCGGTATTCTGTTAATTGGAAATTATCGCTTTTAAATTCTTTGTCGTTATAAAAAAGGTATAGTTTTCCATTGGCTACATAATTCAGACTGTTTTTGTAACTCACAACTACAACCATTTCTTCATCAGGAACAGGTTCCCTGTTGTTGAATATACTGTATCCGATTGAATCAGCCAGTGATGCGATTTCGGTATAATTGTTCTCGGTTATTTCGTTTATGGCAACAGTTTTCGGTCGTGTTTTGGGAGGTTTTCCATTGTCATAATTGTTAGTTACCGTTAGGTTTACTTTGTATTCACCTGGCTTTTTGTAATTATGTTTGGGATTGGGGTCTTTGCTGTAATTTCCATCTCCCATTTCCCATAAGTAAGAATAGCTAGCTTTTGGCGCTCCGGCAATTTGGATCAGAGGAGGGGTTTCCGGTTTAAAAGAAACTTGATTTCCTTTTTTATTATAACCAATGTTTGCTCTTCTTGTTATCGTGTCTTTTACTTTGGTTTGGGAAAACAAGAAAAAAGATGACATAAAAAACATAAGTAAGTATAATTTTTTCATGATCTTTTGGTTTTTGGTATATAAAAATATAGAAAAGCGGCGAATTTGTCACCACTTTCCTATATTTTTTTAATTTGAATTATTGAATGGCATTGATAGCAGCAACGAGTTGCGCTTCAGTTCCCAATGTAGTTTCAGCAAGTGTAAAAGAGTAAATAGCATTTGCAGTAGTTGTAACTGCTTTTATTCCGTATCTGAATTGTCCGTCTTCTTCGGTTACGAAAATAATATGACAAGCTAATCCAACTGGAATTTGTCCGTAATGTTCACTGAATAAACCTGCAGCAGTATAAGTATCCATTTTCGCTAAGGCATTTTGCCCTTCGCCATCGTAAGAAAGGTAAATTGCGCTGTTGTCAAAATCATAGCCTTCCGGTGCATCAACAAGAATAGTAGTTTTAGGTCTTGGGTCGCTATAAAATTTATCGACGTTTGTCCAGCCGAAGTTTCCAAAACTTACATAATAGCTTGAGCCTCCTGTTCCGCCTTGACCTACATCAATTCCGCCTCCGCCTGCAGGATTTGGATTGTTTTTTCTCCATTCTAAATCGCCTTTGGCATCGATAAAGCCAGTAAATAATTCCATACCCATATCAGCGCCGCCAGTTAAGTTGGCAGGAACTTCCAATTGAATATTACAGGTTGTGGTAAGTTGTTGTCCGTTTTTTGTAGCATTAACATAAAATTCACCGCCTGAAATCAGTAATTCTAAATTTCCATTAGCCATTTTTCCCGAAGTTGGTTTGTTTGTTGTTAGCATAGTTCCTTTGTCAAATACTTCGATGAATTTAACATCTACATTCCCGGTTACAGGATTTCCGTTTAGCGTCAGGCAGTTTCCGTTTATTGTGATTTTCACTCCTTTTGAAGAGGTAAAAGTGGCCGTTCCGTTTTCAGCTACCATGGTGAAATTCTGAGTCAGATTGTCTAATGCTTCCTGACTTAATGCTCTGTATTCTTGAGATGAAGGTGGAATATGTGTAATTTGACTCTCATTATCACTAGTACTGCATCCCGTCATTGTGATTATTCCGAAGAATAAAAGACCGATTGTTTTAAAATTTGATTTCATGATTTCTAATTTTTTTGTGTTATTAATTATCGTGTTTGTAGATATATCAATTAGAGATTCAATTTGTTACCCATTAGTTTTATTTTTTTTAACTTTATCCATTTAATAGTTATTCATGACCGGTAAAAATCTACACTCAGATCAAATGTATATTGATGGCTTATTGCAAAATAATTCCAGCGTGATACAAGTTATTTACAAGAAATTTGCGCCAAAAATCAAGAATTACATCAGAAATAATAGCGGTAATGATGACGATGCTCAGGATATTATTCAGGAAGTCTTAATTATTATTTACAATCAAGCCAAAACAACCGGATTAAAATTGACGTGCCCTTTTGAGGCTTATTTTTTTCTATTATGCAAAAGACGCTGGCTGAATGAATTGAAAAAACAAGCGAATAAGAAGGTAACAATTTCAGAAAATCTTGTATCTATAGATGAACCTGTTCAGGATATGGTTTTTCAAACCGAAGTTTTTGATGAAAAACAGTCGTTGTTCGACGAGATGTTTCAAAAGCTGGGTGAAAAATGCCAGGAATTACTCAAATTAAGTTTTGTGTCTAAAACCATGGAAGACGTAGCCGAAAAACTGAATGTAACTTACGGTTATGTGAGAAAGAAGAAATCACTTTGCACAGGACAATTGTCAGAAATGATTCAACAATCGAACAGGTACAAATCTTTTAAAAACTAGCGTCATGAACGAAGAATTATACATAGGCTTTGAAAATTATCTCAATAATGAAATGCTGCCTGAAGAGAAGTCTGATTTTGAATTAAGACTTCAAAACGACGAAAAGTTTAGAGAGGACTTCAATTCATATAAAGAAACCACACAGTTTTTAAACAGTAAATTTTCCGAGGAAACCAATGATTTTAAAGAAAACTTAAAATCAATTTCAAAAGATTATTTTTCTGAAAATCAACAGGATAAGTCAAAATTGATTTCTTTCAAACCGTGGCAATATGCTGTCGCTGCTTCAATTACAATCTTGTTTGGTACCTGGTTTCTGATGCAAAATACCAATCCGGAATATGGAGATTACAACCAGCATGAGAATGCCTATTTCATAGAGCGCGGAATTGAAGATGTGAATTTGAAAAAAGCCCAGGATTTTTTTAATGCCAAAGAGTATAAAAATGCAGTTATGGCTTTTGAAAAAGTGGACAACCTGAAAAATCCGGAATTGCAGTATTTCTATGCTATTGCTTTAATTGAAACCAATGATTTCGCTAAAGCAGCCATTCTTTTGGATAACATTAAAGAAGGCACTTCGGTTTATAAAGACAAAGCAACATGGTATTTGGCACTTTTGGAATTAAAGCAGCATAAAATTCCTGCTTGTAAGTCCCTATTGGAACAGATTCCTTCGGATGCGGAAGATTTCGAAAAAGCCCAAAAATTGCTAAAAGCCCTGGAGTAATTCTCAATAGTATTCTGTTTTGTTTTTTCTGTGAAAACTAGCGGCAATAATCGTATTTTTACAGCCCAAAAAAAGCACTTATAATTTGATGGTTTTAACAGATACACATACTCATTTATATTCGGAAGAATTTCATGAAGACAGAGCCGAAATGATTCAAAATGCCATTTCAAAAGGCGTTTCCAGATTCTTTATTCCGGCTATTGATTCCAGCTATACTCAAAAAATGTATGCTTTAGAAGCCGCATATCCTGAAAATATTTTTCTGATGATGGGGTTACATCCTTGTTATGTTAAAGAAAATTATGAGGAAGAATTAGCTCATGTTGAAGCAGAATTAGCCAAAAGAAAGTTTGCCGCCATTGGCGAAATCGGGATAGATCTGTATTGGGACAAAACAACTTTGGCTATTCAGAAAATTGCTTTCCAGCGACAGATTCAATGGGCAAAAAAATACAAGTTGCCTATAAATATTCATTGCCGAGAAGCTTTTGATGAAATTTTCGAGGTTTTGGAATTGGAAAAATCAGATGATTTATTTGGTATTTTTCACTGCTTTTCCGGGACTTATGAGCAGGCACTCCAAGCGATTTCCTATAATATGAAATTAGGAATTGGAGGGGTTGTGACGTTTAAAAACGGAAAGATTGACCAGTTTTTAAACCAGATTGATATCAAACACGTCGTTTTGGAAACCGATTCTCCTTATTTGGCACCGGTTCCTTTCCGCGGAAAACGAAACGAAAGCAGTTATATAACACTCGTAGCTCAAAAATTAGCCGAAATTTATACTATTTCAATTGAGGAAGTTGCACGTATAACGACTCAAAACGCAAAGGCTGTATTTGGAATGTAAGGGTTTCTTAACCTAAGATTAAAAAAAAATTCGTTCATTTGTAGGAATAAATTCTCTGAAATGTCAAAATTCGATGCCATTCGACCGTATTATGATGCCGAAGTAAATCAGGCTTTGCAAAGCGCAATTAATCATCCGATAATGAAGGCGATGATGAATTTCACTTTCCCTGATGTTGAAGAGGTAGTTTGGAAAACACAGCTGAGCAAAACGCATTCTATTCGCGATTTTCAATGTAATTTTATTTACGAAGCAATTCAAAAAGTACTTAAAAAAAGTTCTGATGGCTTGTCTACTTCCGGATTCGAAAAGTTGGAGCAAAACACCTCGTACCTTTTCATTTCCAATCATCGCGACATTATTTTAGATACCTCGTTGCTTAACATTGCGCTTTTTGATCATGGATTGGTCATGACTGCATCGGCGATAGGGGATAATCTGGTGAAGAAAGATTTTCTGAAATCATTATCAAGACTTAATAGGAATTTTCTAGTGCAAAGGGGATTGCCTCCACGGGAATTACTGCAAAGTTCTCATCTGATGTCTGAATATATAGAGCAATTGTTGTTGCGTGAAAACCGATCTGTCTGGATTGCACAACGTGAAGGAAGAACCAAAGATGGTAACGATGCCACGCATTCAGGTGTCTTAAAAATGCTTGCTATGGCTTCCGGAAATAGAAATGTAATTGACTATTTTAAGGAAATCAAAATTGTTCCTATTTCTATCTCATACGAATACGATCCGACAGACGCTCTGAAAATGCCGCAATTAATGGCTGAAGCCAATCAGGAAAGGTATGTAAAAGGATCTAACGAAGATTTCAATAACATCATTAGTGGTATTATAGGTCAGAAGAAAGGCATTCATATCCACGTGGGTGATATATTAGATAAGGAATTGGATGAAATAAAAGCTGAAAATTCAAATTCAAATAAACAAATTCAGGCCTTAACTCAGGTTGTCGACGTGTCTATCCTGAAATCGTATAAATTATGGCCAACCAACTTTATCGCTTACGACGTTTTGCATAAAACGGACCAGTTTTCGGACCGATATACAGAACAGGAAAAATCGCTTTTTGCACGTCGACTGGAAATGCGTATTGATGGTAAAAACGAGCAGATGAAGGAAAGTTTTCTTGCCATGTATGCCAATCCGGTAGTAAACAAAATGAAATACAATGACGCAGTCTAAGCCTAATATTCTCCTGATTTATACTGGAGGAACCATTGGAATGGTTAAGGATTTCGAAACGGGTGTTTTAAAAGCATTCAATTTCAGTAAACTGCTTAAAAACATACCAGAGTTAAAATTGCTGGATTGTAATATTGCCACCGTTTCTTTTGAAAATCCTATTGATTCTTCCAATATGAATATTCAGGAATGGGTAAAAATGGCCAATATCATCAAGGAAAATTACGATGCCTATGACGGTTTCGTAGTTTTGCACGGTTCAGATACCATGTCGTATTCCGCTTCTGCCTTAAGTTTTATGCTGGAAAACCTCGATAAACCGGTTGTGTTTACAGGCTCTCAATTGCCTATTGGAGATTTGCGTACAGATGCCAAAGAAAATCTGATTACAGCAATCCAGGTGGCTTCGTTACAGCAAAAAGGCAAATCCGTTGTCGCTGAAGTCTGCTTGTATTTTGAATACAAGTTGTATAGAGGAAACCGAACTACAAAAATCAGTGCTGAACATTTTAATGCATTTACTTCGCCTAACTTCCCGTGTTTAGCCGAATCTGGAGTGCATTTGAAAGTGAATGAAGCTATTTTGGTCAAACCTTCAGCAAAAAAACTGGATGTTCATACTGCGTTTGATGACAATGTTGCTATCGTAAAAATATTTCCGGGTATGAATGTAAACGTGGTTAAAACCATTTTGTCAATACCGGGATTGAAAGGAATTGTTTTGGAAACGTATGGTTCAGGAAATGCTTCCACGGAAGATTGGTTTTTGAATGCGTTGGAAGGTGCTGTCAAAAAAGGAATTTACATTATAAATGTGACGCAATGTTCCGGTGGAAGTGTCAATATGGGTCAATATGAAACCAGTTCACAGCTGAAACAAATTGGCGTAATTTCCGGTAAAGACATTACAACTGAGGCTGCTATAGCGAAATTAATGTACCTGTTAGGGCAAAATGTGGCGCACAATGTTTTTAAGACCATTTTCGAAACTTCGCTTCGTGGTGAAATGAATTGAAATTAAATTCCAAAAATAATTTTATCAGAACTATTTTATTCTTTTATTTGCAAAAATATTCAGAGGGGTGTCCGAGTGGTTGAAGGAGCTAGCCTGGAAAGCTAGTATATGGGTAACTGTATCGTGGGTTCGAATCCCATCCCCTCTGCAAAAAGAGTCTAATTATTTGCTTGTCAAACAATTAGACTCTTTTTTTGTTTTGACTTGTGTCATATATGTGTCAAAAATGAAATTTGGATGAAGATTATTGTGGTAAATATTCAAACCTTTTGGATGGAGTGGTTTGAAAGAGCATTGGGTTGTTCGTTGAGTTTTTGAAGATTATAAGGTAAGTTGTGTATATTTATGAGTTAGTAGCAAGCATTAATCAACAATATTTTCAAACTACTTTTTTATGAATAGAATAATTTTAATTGGTAACGGATTTGATTTAGCCCATAAATTTCCAACTAGTTATCATAACTTCATAGATTATTTATGGGAGAAAATCTGTAAAGAAGTACAAGCTGCTGAGGTTGATACAAGTTTTAGCAATAAATATATATCAGTTTCTCGCGTACCACGTCAATGGTTTCCAGGCCATAACTATGAGGCCCTTGTCAAAAGTTTACAGTATATCGGGAAAAATATATCTTATAACAATAGGTTTTTAGAAATTATAACTGATAAAAAAAACCTTAAAAATTGGGTTGATATAGAAAATGAATATTATCAGCTACTCAAAGAGACATTCAAAATTGTAAAAAGTAAATTTAGTATAGAAGATTTAAACAGACAGTTTGAATTTATTAAGACTGAGTTGAATGAATATTTATTAAACGTTGAAAACGAATATTTAGAAAAATTAATTTTGACAGGAGTGACTAATGATATTGGACCAAAAATTTATTGTCCTTTCAAATTAAGAGATTTCACTGAGAATTCAATTAATGAAAAAGCGAACGTTGAATACGATAAAATTAAACCAATTATTGATGACCTCGAGAATGGAAATATCACTTTCGAAGAAATAGCCCCAGATAAACAAAGACTTATTTCAAGAATTAGCACAAAAAGGACAAAACAGGAATTGCGAAAATTATTATTATCAGATACAGCAGTTGATTATTTTGACTTATTACCCGAATCAATATTATTTCTAAATTTTAATTATACAAGTAGTGAAAGATTATATCTGAATAAAAATGACTATGACCATTTTGGTAATTATACAGATAAAAATGTTGAAGTTATCCATATACATGGGAGCGTTGACACTTCTCATTCAAATCCAATAATTTTTGGCTTTGGTGATGAACTAGATGATGATTATAAGGAAATAGAAAAGTTAGAAAATAATGTTTATCTAGATAATATTAAATCTATAAAATATCTTGAAACTGAGAATTATAAAAATCTATTACAGTTTATTAACTCTGGAAAGTATCAAATTTTACTCTTTGGACATTCATGTGGAACATCTGATAGAACTCTTTTAAATACATTGTTTGAAAATAATAATTGCGTCTCTATTAAACCATTTTTTTATGAATGGACAAATGGAAATAATTATAGTGATATTATTAGAAACATATCCAGAAGTTTTAATAATAAAGCGATAATGCGTGACAAAGTTGTTAACAAAAAGTATTGTGATAACATATCATAACATGTCAGCGGATAACAGCCCTTTTGCATTAGAAGCTTTGAATGGTATCAATTTTATTGATATTTTTTAAATTAAAATTAATTTGGTGCAACATAAGTACAACAAATCAATATGTTTTTTGAATTGGGCATACTAATTTAGCAAGGAGTTAGAATTTAGAATTAAGTTTAGTATATTTAAAATAACATTACGCATATAGTTAGCTGTTTTTAAGACATATACATGATGAAATCAGACATATAAGTAAGTTGGCGGTCAAGCTGCGAGATACCGTAAAATATTGAAATGTAACAAAATATAATTCCAATCGTCTTACTCATAAACATAAAAAACGAAAAATATATTTAAGCAAGACTTCAAGAATTTTGAAGGAGTAAGACCAATAAATATTTATGTTCTAAGAGTGTATTTTGCGCTTATTTTTTTGTAATGGGTTAGATTACGTGGACAGAGGTTTTAACTCATATTAGAGAATGGGAACCAGTAGATGGTGTAACTTGTTAATTATGGCCAGGTTATGCTGCAATTTCATTTATTGGCAATACCTTTTATTCATTGGACATATTTCTTTAAAAATTATATTCTACCAACAAAAAAATGATAACAGATAAAAATTTGGCTCGTATAGCAGGCTTGTGCTATTTAATTGTAATAGCAACAGGACTATTTTCAGAAGTATTTGTAAGACAAGTATTAAGAGTGCCGAATAATGCTTTGGCAACTGCTCAAAACATTCAGGCACACGAAATGCTATTTCGTTGGGGTTTTGTTGCGGATATTATCAACTTTGTTGTCGGTTTACCTACTATATTAATTATTTACTATTTTTTCAAACGAGTAAATAAATTATTAGTACAAACTGCTTTGGCTTTTGTAATTATTCAAACTGCAATTATTGCAGTTAATCTTTTAAATCAAATTTCTACACTTTTAATTTTAAGTAACGAAACTTATCTTAACACATTTGAGCCTAAACAACTTGCTTCACTTTCGCTATTATCTCTAAATATTCAAGCACAAGGCTACGGAATTGGATTAGTATTTTTTGGTTTTTACTGCTTGATAATAGGTTTTCTGATTTTTAAATCACAATTAATTCCAAGAATATTGGGAATACTTTACGCAATTGCAGGTTTGTGTTACTTAATAAATAGTTTTACAATGTTTCTTTCAAAAGGCTTTTTAAATCCATTATTTATATATCTTGCCATTCCTATTTTTATTGGCGAATTATCATTGTGTTTGTGGATGCTAACAAAAGGAATTGACACTTCAAAAATAAAAATATTGAATGAAAAAGAAACTTAAGACGGTTTAGTGAAATAGCTCATTTAGTTTTCTTTAACCGGAAAATTTAAGTTGATATTTTACTTACTTTTAGAACTAATTATTAAAAACTCCACTACTGGGCAAGTTCTAGACATTGGCTTAAGCTTTTTTCATCAAGGGGTTTGAAGCTTTGTCCGGTGTCATATATTGTCTAATTTCAGGTTTTTTTAAAACATAATACATTGATATTCTAATTCAAAATTTTACTTTGTAAGTATTTCAAACAAAAAAGCCCTGACTTTCAAAAATCAAGGCTTTTTCCATTCTTTATAATAGCGAACTAATCGAATCGATAATTCAAATGCTATTTATTTGGCTTTATTAAAAAAGCATTCGGGTATTTTTTCTTTAGCGCCAAAAGCTTTTTTTCGGCTTCAATGCGGGTTTTAAAGTTCCCAATCCATACTTTATATATAGGTGTGTTGAAAACTATTGTGGCATCAACATTCTTGTTGGCTTTTCTAAATTCGGTTAATGCCTTCTTACTTGTTTCGCTATCACCGGTAAAAATCTGGATTTTATAACGGTCATTAACTGTAATTGACGAATTAATCTTACGTTTTTCATTTAACAGCTGTTCAAACCTCGGATCTTGTTTAACACTCGTTTTCCCATCCTGTGCAAAACTATTTGAGGTAATAAAAAGAAAGAAAATCAAACAGGTAAAACCTTTCGGCAGACTTAAAATTCTCATAATGAATATATTTTTTAGCAAAAGTACATTTTAACTGATTAAACAAATCAAAAATATTATTTAGAATAAATATAAATTAATAATTAAGATATATTTAAGGTTTTGAGAATAGTTCATAAGTCGTATTTTTGTCGGAGTTTTTTAAATGGCATATTGTATTTGCTGCAAAAACAGTAGAAAAAACTATGCCAAATTTAGATGATAATCATTTAATATATGAAAAAAGTGGGAAACCATAAATCGATTTCAAGGATAATAACGCTAAGTCTGGCGTTTGTATTATCCGTTTCTTTAAGTTCTTTTGCCCAAACTCCAGCTGCTCCTGCGGCTGATGCTGCAGCTACAACGGCTGCACCTCCTGCTGCTGGTGGTGATGCTGTTCTGGGTAAAACATTGTTTAATACCAATTGTGCCGCTTGTCACAAGCTTGACTCTAAGTCTACCGGGCCTGCTCTGAGAGGGGTTTCTGAAAAACATGATAAAGCTTGGTTTTATAAGTGGGTTCATAACAGTGCAGCTTTAATTGCTTCAGGTGATGCAGAAGCTGTAAAGGTTTTCAATGAGAACAACAAGGTTAACATGACAGCCTTTCCTCAATTGTCAGAAGCGGATATTGATAATATTTTAGCATACACGGATACCAAAATCGAAGTGTCGAAAACTGTGCTTCCTCAACTTGGGGCTGAAGGAGCTTCAAAAGAAGGTGGTTTGTCAAACAACTTGATCTTAGGATTATTAGCAGGTATTTTGGCAATTTTGGTGGCTATGTTATTTATGGTTAACAATGTGCTTAATAAAATAGCTAAGTCAAATGGTGTTGAAGTTGCTGAAAAGCCAAAATCATTACCAATCTGGAAAGCTTTTGCAAGAAACCAATTTTTAGTACTGGTTTCTGTAGTGTTATTGATGCTGACAAGTGCTTACTTTATCTACGGATATTTGATGCAGGTTGGTGTTGATCAAAATTACGCGCCTATTCAGCCAATCCATTATTCGCATAAAATTCACGCCGGTGATAATGGTATTGAATGTAAATACTGTCACTCTTCAGCCAGAGTAAGTAAAAATGCAGGTATACCTTCATTAAATGTTTGTATGAACTGTCATAAAAACATCTCTGAATTCCAAGGTGACAAAGATTCAACATATGTTGATTATACTAAGGAGTACTACACTGCTGAAATTCAGAAATTATATGACGCAGTGGGTTGGGATAAAACAACTCAGAAATATACTGGAAAACAAAAACCGGTAAAATGGGTTAGAATTCACAATTTGCCTGATTTCGTTTATTTCAATCACTCTCAACACGTAACTGTTGCTGGAGTTGAATGTCAGACATGTCACGGTCCTGTGCAAACTTTTGAAGTAATGAAACAATTCTCTCCATTAACAATGGGCTGGTGTGTGAACTGTCACCGTCAGACTGATGTGAAGATCGAAGGAAATGATTACTACAAAAAAATTCACGAAGAACTTTCTAAAAAATACGGTGTAGATAAGTTAACTGCAGCGCAAATGGGAGGTTTAGAATGTGGTAAATGTCACTATTAATAGAATACTAAGAAGCTAATTTTTATATACAATATGTCATCAAACAAAAAATACTGGAAAAGTGTTGAGGAGCTAAACGAAAATAGCTCTATTGTTGAGACGCTTAGAAATAACGAATTTGTTGAAGAAATTCCAACAGATGAATTTTTAGGTGATGCGGCTACTTTAGCTACGTCTTCTACAACACGTCGTGATTTTCTTAAGTACGTTGGATTTAGTACTGCAGCTGCTACATTGGCAGCTTGCGAAGGTCCAGTGCATAAGTCGATTCCTTATGTAGTTCAACCTGAAGAAATTATCCCTGGAGTAGCGGATTTTTATGCTACCACTGTGGCGGATGGTTTCGATTTTGCTAATATTTTAGTAAAAACCCGTGAAGGTCGTCCTATTAAGATAGAAAATAATAAAATCGCCGGTGCGAATTTTACAGCCAATGCTCGTGTTCATGCGTCTGTGTTATCATTATATGATAATATGCGTTTGAAAACATCTAAGATTGAAAACGTAGTTGCATCTTGGGAAAAAGCAAATGCTAAAATTAAAGCTAGCGTAGCCGAAGCTAAGGCGAAAGGAGGTAAGGTAGTTTTACTTACTAATACTTCTGCGAGCCCATCTACGGATAGATTAATTGGGCAGTTTTTAGCGTTAAACCCTAATGCAAAGCATGTGGTGTATGATGCGGTTTCTTCTTCAGAAGCTTTAGATGCTTTCCAAATGGTTTATGGCGAAAGAGCTTTAGTTGATTATGATTTTTCAAAAGCAAATACGATTGTTTCTGTTGGTGCGGATTTCTTAGGAGATTGGCAAGGAGGAGGTTTTGATGCTGGATATGCTCAAGGAAGAATTCCTCAAAACGGAAAAATGTCGCGTCACTTTCAGTTTGAAGCTAATATGACAATGTCAGGTGCTGCTGCTGATAAACGTGTGCCAATGACTGTAGCTAATCAAAAATTAGCTTTAGTAAAAATATACAATATTATTACCGGTGCAGCTGTTTCAGTTTCAAAAACTGATAATGATGATGCGGTAACAAAAGCTGCACAACAATTAAAAGCTGCCGGAAGTAAAGGTGTCTTGGTGTGTGGTATCGAAGATAAAAATGCGCAATTGTTAGTTTTAGCTATCAACCGCGCCTTAAGCAGTGAAGCTTTCAATACAGCAAATACACGTCAAATCCGTAAAGGAAATAACGCTGATGTAAAACAGCTTTTGGCTGATATGAAATCAGGTGCTGTTCACACTTTAATTATGAATGCTGTTAACCCGGTTTATTCTTTACCTAATGGAAAAGAATTTGCTGAAGCTTTGAAGAAAGTGAAACTTTCTGCTTCATTCACGATGAAAGAAGATGAAACAGCTTTAGTTTCTAAAGTAGCTGTTGCTGTTCCTCATTATTTAGAATCATGGAATGATGTAAGTATTGTAAAAGGCAGTTATGCAATTACACAACCTACAATCCGCCCTTTATTTGATACAGTTCAATTTCAAGATGCTTTGTTGTCTTGGACAGGTAGTTCCCAATCATACTACGATTATATCCGTACTTCATGGGTTGGAACAAAATCATGGAATCAATTAGTTCATGATGGTGTTGCTGTAAATGAATCAATTTCTGCAGGAACTGGAGCTGGAGCTGACTTTAACAGTGCTGCTTCAACTTTAGCAAAAGCTACTCCTGTTGCCAGCGGATTGGAATTAGTAATGTATACTAAAACCGGTTTAGGAGATGGTCAGCAGGCAAACAATCCTTGGTTACAGGAATTCCCAGATCCAATTACACGTGCTTCTTGGGATAATTATGTAACCGTTTCTAAAGCTGATGCTGAAAGATTAGGATTGGAAAACTGGAATGTAGCTAATGGTGGTCTTAACGGAAGTTATGCAACTTTAACTGTTAATGGTGTCAAATTGGAGAAAGTTCCGGTTATGATTCAGCCAGGACAAGCTAAAGGAACTGCAGGTATCGCTTTAGGTTACGGACGTATTGCTTCTATGAAAGAAGAAATGCAGGTGGGAGTTAATGCTTACACTTTGTATAACAACTTTAGCAATGTTCAGAACGTAACAATTGCTAAAGAAAGCGGAGAGCACGAGTTTGCTTGTGTTCAATTACAAAAAACATTGATGGGTCGTGGCGATATTATTAAAGAAACGTCCCTTGAAATATTCAATACTAAAGATTCAAAAGAATGGAATGTTATTCCGGTTGTATCTTTGGATCATAAAGAAGTTGCTGCAACTACGGTTGATTTATGGGAATCATTTGATCGTACAGTAGGACACCACTTCAATCTTTCTATAGACTTAAATGCCTGTACAGGTTGTGGGGCTTGCGTTATCGCTTGTCATGCTGAAAATAATGTACCGGTAGTTGGAAAAGCGGAAGTTAGACGTAGCCGTGATATGCACTGGTTGCGTATTGACAGATACTATTCTTCTGAGGATACTTTTGAAGGGGATGATAAAACTAAAGAAGATGCTTCAGGTCTGATGGATTCTCTTTCTACATTACGTGGAATGGAAAGTCCTTCTGATAATCCTCAAGTAGCATTCCAGCCGGTTATGTGTCAGCACTGTAACCATGCGCCTTGTGAAACTGTTTGTCCTGTGGCTGCGACATCACATAGCCGTCAAGGTCAAAACCATATGGCTTACAACCGTTGTGTGGGAACTCGTTACTGTGCAAACAACTGTCCTTATAAAGTACGTCGTTTTAACTGGTTCTTGTATAACCAAAATGATGAATTTGATTACCACATGAATGATGATTTAGGTCGTATGGTATTAAATCCGGATGTAAACGTTCGTTCTCGTGGGGTTATGGAAAAATGCTCTATGTGTATTCAAATGACACAAGCTACTATTTTGACTGCTAAAAAAGAAGGAAGATTAGTAAAAGATGGCGAATTCCAAACTGCTTGTTCAAATGCATGTTCTTCTGGAGCGATGGTTTTTGGTGATGTTAACGATAAAGAAAGTAAAGTTGCTAAATTAGCCGAAGATAAAAGAATGTATCACTTGTTAGAGCACGTTGGAACAAAACCAAACGTATTCTATCACGTAAAAGTTAGAAATTAATATTAATAAGAAATAAGATAAAGGATTATGTCGTCTCATTACGAAGCACCCATTAGAAAACCTTTAGTTATTGGTGATAAAAGCTATCACGATGTAACAGTTGATGTAGCTAAACCAGTTGAAGGTAGAGCCAATAAACAATGGTGGACAGTTTTTTATATCGCTTTAGCCGCATTTTTATGGGGATTGAGCTGTATGATATATACAATTACCACAGGTATTGGAACATGGGGATTAAATAAAACAGTAGGTTGGGCTTGGGATATCACAAACTTTGTTTGGTGGGTAGGTATCGGTCACGCTGGAACCCTAATCTCAGCAGTATTATTGTTATTCCGTCAAAAATGGAGAATGGCCATTAACCGTTCTGCAGAAGCGATGACAATTTTCTCTGTAGTTCAGGCAGGTTTGTTCCCGATTATCCACATGGGTCGTCCATGGCTAGGATATTGGGTATTGCCAATCCCGAATCAGTTCGGATCATTATGGGTGAATTTTAACTCACCTTTACTTTGGGACGTATTTGCAATCTCAACGTATCTTTCAGTATCATTAGTTTTCTGGTGGACTGGTTTGTTACCTGACTTTGCAATGTTAAGAGATAGAGCTGTAACTCCGTTTACAAAAAGAATTTACACTATTTTGAGTTTTGGATGGAGTGGTAGAGCTAAAGACTGGCAACGATTTGAAGAAGTTTCTTTGGTCTTGGCAGGTTTGGCAACTCCTCTTGTACTTTCTGTGCATACCATTGTATCGATGGACTTTGCTACTTCGGTAATACCGGGATGGCATACAACTATTTTCCCTCCTTACTTCGTTGCAGGAGCGGTTTTCTCAGGATTCGCAATGGTAAATACATTGTTGATCATTATGAGAAAAGTTTCTAATCTTGAAGCATATATTACAATTCAGCATATTGAATTAATGAATATTGTAATCATGATTACGGGTTCTATCGTAGGTTGTGCCTACATAACAGAGCTTTTCGTAGCATGGTATTCTGGAGTAGAGTATGAGCAATATGCTTTCTTAAACAGAGCAACCGGACCTTACTGGTGGGCATACTGGGCGATGATGACATGTAACGTTTTCTCTCCGCAATTTATGTGGTTCAAAAAACTAAGAACCAGTATCATGTTCTCATTTGTTATTTCTATCGTTGTAAATATAGGTATGTGGTTTGAGCGTTTTGTGATCATTGTGACTTCGTTACACCGTGATTACCTACCGTCTTCATGGACAATGTTTCAGCCGACGTTTGTTGATATAGGTATCTTTATCGGTACTATTGGATTCTTCTTTGTATTATTTTTACTCTATGCAAGAACATTCCCTGTGATTGCTCAGGCGGAAGTAAAAACAATCTTGAAATCATCAGGAGAGAATTACAAAAGAGAAAGAGAAAAAGAAGGTCATAATCACGATAATCACTAATAAGTCATGAGTAATAAAGTAATACATGCACTATATAATGATGACGATGTTTTGATGGATGCTGTAAAGCAAACTAGAAAAGCGCATCACCATATTGAAGAAGTTTATACTCCATTTCCAGTTCACGGACTAGATAAAGCTATGGGGTTAGCACCTACAAGAATCGCTATTTGCGCATTTCTTTACGGGTTAACAGGATTGTCTTTCGGAACATGGTTGATGAATAATATCATGATTCAGGATTGGCCACAGGATATTGGAGGTAAGCCAAGTTTCAGCTATATTCAGAATATGCCTTCTTTCGTGCCAATTATGTTCGAAGAAACGGTATTTTTTGCAGCACACTTAATGGTTATTACATTCTATATGAGAAGTAAATTATGGCCGTTTAAAGTAGCTGAAAACCCAGATGTCAGAACAACTGATGATCACTTCTTAATGGAAGTGGCAGTAAATAATAATGAAAGTGAATTAACTTCATTTTTACAAAGCACAGGTGCTGTAGAAGTTAAAGTAATTGAAAAGCATTAATCAGAACTATGAAAAAAGTATATACACTAGCAGTTTTAATGGGGTTGTCTTCATTGCTGTTTTCATGTCAAGATACAAAAAAACCGAATTATCAGTTTTTTCCAAACATGTATGAATCGACAGGATATGAAACTTATTCTGAATCTGCAGCTTTCAAAAATGGAAAAGAAGGGCAATTGCCAGCTCAAGGTTCTATCAAAAGAGGTTTTGTGCCTTATGAGTATCCAAATACGGATGCAGGGTACGAAGCTGCAAAATTAAATTTAAAATCACCTTTGGATTCTTTACCTGTTAACATGGAAAAAGGAAAAGAATTGTTCAATATTTATTGTGCAATTTGTCATGGTGAAAAAGGGGATGGAAAAGGAAAATTGGCAGTAAGAGAAAAATTCCTTGGAGTTCCTAGTTACAAAGACAGACAAGTTACCGAAGGAAGTATTTTTCACGTAGTTACCTATGGAAAAAATGCTATGGGTTCACATGCTAATCAACTATCGCAAAAAGAAAGATGGCAAGTTACAGGTTATGTTTTAAAACTTAGATCTGAATTATAATTGTAAAACACTCTATTTATAAGTTATGTATACATTTTCAAGCAAATTAAAAAACTTATCTCTTATCCTAATGGTTTTAGGAGCATTGGGTATTGGAGTTGGTTTTTTCACTGCACCAAAAAATACTAAAGATGTAGAAGCAATTCTTGCTGCTGATAGTCATGGTGGTCATCACGTTGAAGGCGCTCACGAAGCAGCACCAGCACATGCTGCCGAAGCAGCACCTGCTGAACATGCTGAAGAAGCACATGTTACTGAAGCTGTTAAGAATTCAAATGCTGTTGCGGAAACACATTCTGATTCGGTTGTTAAAGCGGAAGTTCCTGCTGCTGAAGTTGCAAAAACAGCTCATGGAGTAGAAGTAAAAGAACATGAAGCAGAAGCAAAAGGACATGAAGTAGCTGAGCAAGATGAACATGAAGAGCATTTAGAGCATGTTTTACATCAGCTGCAAAACAAGCCATGGGCTGCATTTTATGTTGCTGCCTTATTCTTTATGTTAATTTCATTAGGAGTGTTGGCTTTCTATGCAATTCAACAAGCTGCACAGGCAGGTTGGTCTCCAGTGCTTTTTAGAGTAATGGAAGCTATCACTTCATACCTGGTTCCCGGAGCTATAATAGTTTATGTTATATTAGTTTTATCTGGATTGCATTTCAATCATTTATTTATTTGGATGGATGAGTCAGTTGTAGCTGAAGATAAGTTGCTTCAAAGTAAATCCGGTTATTTGAATGTGCCGTTCTTCTTAATAAGAGCAGCAATATTTATGGGTGGTTGGATTTTGTACCGTCATTTTTCAAGAAAAAACGGTTTGGCTTTAGATGCAACAAACGATCTTACTTACTACAAGAAAAACTTCAAATTATCTGCTGGTTTCTTAGCATTCTTCTTGGTTTCAGAATCAATGATGTCTTGGGATTGGATTATGTCAGTAGATCCACACTGGTTTAGTACCTTATTCGGATGGTATGTATTTGCTAGTTTTATTGTAAGTGCAGTTACTGTAATTGCATTAGTTACTTTGTACTTAAAATCAAGAGGTTATTTAGAATATGTGAATAATAGTCATTTTCATGATTTAGCTAAATTCATGTTTGGATTTTCAGTATTCTGGACTTACTTATGGTTCTCTCAATTTATGTTAATCTGGTATGCTAATATTCCTGAAGAGGTAGTTTATTTTAAATTCAGAATTGAACATTATAATTTGCCTTTCTTTGGAATGGTTGTGATGAATTTCGTATTCCCTATTCTTATCCTTATCAACACTGATTTTAAACGTGTGCCTTGGATTATCAGTATGGCTGGAATCGTTATTCTAGCAGGACATTATTTAGATTTCCATAACATGATTTATCCTGCAACGGTTGGTGATCAATGGTTTATAGGTCTTTCAGAAATCAGCTCAATAGCATTCTTTGCGGGATTGTTCATATTTGTTGTCTTTACAGCACTTACAAAAGAACCATTATTGCCAAAAGGTAATCCGCTTGTTGAAGAAAGTAAGCATTTTCATTATTAATATTTAAATACAAAAACAGATGACAAGTTTGTTGGTTATTATAGTTTTAGTCCTATTATCAGTTGCTATTTGGCAAATGACTAAAATCTTCGACTTAACTCAAGTTGGCAATAAAAAGGATGATTCCCAAGTTGCGACTGATAATGATAATAATATTCAAGGATATTTGATGTTCGGCTTTCTTGCGTTCCTATATGTCTTTATTATTTATGGATTGTTTAAATGGGGTCACTTTGTTTTGAGTAATCCGGCTTCTGAACATGGAGCTGATTATGACAACTTAATGTGGATTTCTTTTGGAATTGTATTCTTTGTACAGGCTATTACGCAGGCATTACTTCATTATTTTGCTTACAAATACAGAGGGAAAAAAGAAAATAAAGCTTTGTATTTTGCCGATAACGATAAGCTAGAGTTTGTTTGGACAATCATTCCTGTTATTGTTCTTGCAGTTTTAATTCTTTACGGATTGTATACTTGGACAAATATCATGTTTGTTGATGAAGACGAAGATGTTATAGTTGTTGAATTATATGCAAAACAATTTAACTGGGAAGCTCGTTATTCAGGTGAGGACAACGTTCTTGGTAAAGCAAATGTTCGTTTGATTGAAGGTGTAAACACAATGGGTGTTGATGTTACAGATCCTAATGCACAAGATGATATTGCAGTTACAGAATTACATCTTCCTAAAGGGAAAAAAGTATTGTTCAAATTACGTTCACAAGACGTATTGCACTCGGCTTTTATGCCACATTTTAGAGCGCAAATGAACTGTGTTCCTGGTATGGTAACTCAATTTGCATTTAAACCAATCTATACTACAGACGAAATGCGTCAGGATGCTGATATGGTTGAAAAAGTTGCGAATATTAATAAAATTCGTGCTAAGAAAACTGCTGAATTAGTAGCTCAAGGCAAACAAGGATTAGACCCGTATACTTTTGACTATCTTTTGTTATGTAATAAAATTTGTGGTGCTTCTCACTATAACATGCAAATGAAAATTGTAGTTGATACTCCACAGGATTTTCAAAATTGGTTAAAAGGAAAAGGAACGATTGTTAAAGCAATTAATGATGATAAAGCGGCTAAAGGTGCTGAGAACGCTCCTGTTTCTGCTCCGGTTCAGGCAAAAAAAGCTGATACTATCGTTGTAGCGGCTACAGAAACAGTAGGTGTAAGTAAATAATAATCAGAATTAAAAAAATTAAAATATAAAACTATGGCAGCAGCATCACATGACCACGATCACGCACACGATCAAGATCACGCACACCACCATAAAGATACTTTTATAACAAAATATATTTTCAGTATTGATCATAAAATGATTGCAAAACAATACTTGATTTCAGGTATTATTATGGGAATCATTGGAGTTGTAATGTCAATTCTTTTTAGAATGCAAATTGCTTGGCCTGAGGAATCATTTGGGATTTTCAAATTTTTATTAGGTGAAAAATTAGCTCCAGGAGGTGTAATGCGTAACGATATTTACCTTGCTTTGGTTACTATTCATGGTACTATCATGGTATTCTTTGTATTAACTGCCGGGTTGAGTGGTACATTTAGTAACTTACTGATTCCGCTCCAAATTGGAGCAAGAGATATGGCTTCCGGATTTATGAATATGATTTCATACTGGCTGTTCTTTATCTCGAGTGTTGTTATGCTTTGTTCGTTATTTGTTGAATCGGGACCAGCTTCTGCGGGTTGGACAATCTATCCTCCATTAAGTGCTTTGCCACAAGCTATTCCAGGTTCTGGAGCAGGTATGACTTTATGGTTGGCTTCTATGGCGATATTCATCGCATCTTCATTGATGGGATCGTTGAATTACGTTGTAACGGTTATCAACTTAAGAACTAAAGGGATGTCAATGACAAGATTGCCACTTACTGTTTGGGCTTTCTTTATTACAGCTGTAATTGGTATTGTTTCTTTCCCGGTATTATTATCTGCGGCTTTATTGTTAATCATGGATAGAAGTTTTGGAACTTCATTCTTCTTGTCAGATATCTTTATTTCAGGTGAAGTTTTACACTACCAAGGAGGTTCTCCGGTATTGTTCGAGCACTTATTCTGGTTCTTAGGACATCCTGAAGTATATATTGTATTATTACCGGCATTAGGTATCACCTCTGAAATTATTGCTACAAATTCACGTAAGCCAATCTTTGGTTACCGTGCGATGATTGCGTCAATTTTAGCGATTGCTTTCTTATCGACAATTGTTTGGGGTCACCATATGTTTATTTCAGGAATGAATCCTTTCTTAGGGTCTGTATTTACTTTTACAACATTGTTAATTGCAATTCCATCCGCAGTAAAAGCATTTAATTATATTACTACTTTATGGAAAGGTAACTTACAGTTGAATCCTGCGATGTTGTTCTCTATCGGATTGGTTTCTACTTTTATCTCTGGAGGTTTAACAGGAATCATTTTAGGAGACAGTACATTAGATATTAACGTTCACGATACTTATTTCGTAGTAGCTCACTTCCACTTAGTAATGGGTATTTCTGCTCTTTACGGGTTCTTTGCCGGGGTTTACCACTGGTTCCCTAAAATGTTCGGAAGAATGATGAATAAAAACTTAGGTTATATTCACTTTTGGGTAACAGCAATTTGTGCTTACGGTGTATTCTATCCAATGCACTTTATTGGAATGGCTGGTTTACCACGTCGTTACTATACAAATTCAAACTTCCCATTATTTGATGATTTAGCTGATGTGAATGTTCTAATCACAACATTTGCTATCATTGGAGCTGCTTTCCAGTTAGTATTTATGTGGAACTTCTTTACTAGTATTTTCTACGGTAAAAAAGCAGTGCAGAATCCATGGAAATCAAATACTTTGGAGTGGACTGCACCAGTTGAGCATATGCACGGAAACTGGCCAGGTGAGTTGCCTACAGTACACAGATGGCCTTACGATTACAGTAAGCCTGGTTATGAAGAGGATTTTGTGCCTCAAACAACACCAATGAAAGAAGGAGAAGAAGAACTTCACCATTCATAAACAAAATAATAATAAAATGCCTTTCTTATTGAAAGGCATTTTTCTTTATAAAGTATTTTGTTAACTTTAAACCTTAAATCAGTGCTATGAAAAACCTTTTTAAAGTTGTTTTTTTGCTTTCGTTTTTTACTGTGTTTTCGCAGGAAGTTCCCAACTTTGAAGCGGTTGATTCTTTGTATAGAGAAGATCAGTTTTATTTTGGAGTAACCTACAATATCTTGAGCAGTAAGCCTAAGGAAGTTTCACAGAATTCTTTTTCTACAGGATTGTATTTAGGCTTTTTGAGAGATTTTCCAATCAATAAAAAAAGAACTTTTGCAATAGCTCCAGGACTAGGATTCTCATTCAAAAACTACAAACAAAATTTGGTTATTCAGGAGAATCAAGGAGTGATGGAATACAGTACTATTCCTGCCGGAGTTCCTTTTGATAAAAATAAGTTGGCGATGTATTTTGTCGAAGTGCCTGTCGAATTTCGCTGGAGAACTTCAACCTATGAATCACATAAGTTCTGGCGTATTTATGCCGGATTTAAAATGAGTTATCTGTTGGCGAGTCAATCTCGGTACAAAGCAACCGGAATCGATTATAAAGTAAATAATAATCCAGACATTGTAAAGCTTCAATACGGTGCTTATATTTCCGCAGGCTGGAATCAATGGAATTTTTATACCTACTACGGATTTGATAATATGTTCGAGAAAGGAACATTAAACGGTAATCCGATTAAAATGAATACCCTGAATTTTGGTTTGATGTTTTATATTCTATAGCCAGAAGAATAAAAGAAATAATTGCGGAAATAACCCAATAAGATACCCCAGAATCAACTCATTTGTTGTGTGAGCTTTCATAAATAATCTTGAGGATGCCACGAGTCCGTTACACAATAACAACAAAGCAATAAAGACAACTTCTTTAGCTTGAAAATGAAGGCAACAGCTGATGGAGAAAACTGTTAAAGAAGCCATGCCTAACATGTGTAAACTTGCTTTCCTGTTGAAAACAACCAATAACAAGGCTAATCCACTACTTATTATACTGCCTAAATAAAAATAGAATAATTCTGGAATTGCGTCTATGCTGGTACTTTTTAAAATAAGCATAGCCAGAAGAACAATGTGGAGCAGTAAGGGTATTTTACGCTGTGACACCGATGGAACCATAATAGAGTCTATCTTTTGAAGCATAAGCAACAGGTAAAAACAGGCTAAAGGAATGAAAACCGTGACCACTAGTATTTGCATAAGATACAAATAGATAATTTCATATACGAAATATCGGGGAGTTATCACAAAATATAAAAGCGCCGCAAATACCGCTGTGAAAATTGGATGGAAGAAGTAGGAGAAAAAAGGAAAAATTCTTTTCAAAACAGAATAAATTATACTAACAAATATAGAGATTTGGAGCTAAGTATCGGCATATTGTTTTTTCTTTTATAAAAGGATTAATATGTAGTATCATTCAAAATTGGAAAGGAATCTATTTCTATAGTTTGTATGGTTACGGACAAATGGTTTTGATACCAAGGACAACAGCGGTATTTTATAAGGAAAACAGAAGCATGACGAAATAATTAATTCAAAAAAGACCCCATTTCGGTGGGATTTTTCTATTTTTATAGCCGTATAGCTTATTTTAAGAATTGACAATCATGAACATCAAACAATATCTCGATTCAACGTACCTGAAAACAGCTTCGCAGGCGAATATATCTGAAAATGAAAATACGCTTGTGGTACAAAATTTCATTCAGGAAGCTATTGATGAGGGATTTAAACTGATTATGATTCGCCCTGAACAAGTCCGGCTGGCAAAAAAAATGATCGTTCAGGCTAATTCGAAAGTACTCATAGGAACCGTTATCGATTTTCCTAACGGTGCTTCAGAATTGGAAGCCAAGTTAGAAGAAGCCCAACAAGCAATAGAGAATCATGCAGATGAATTGGATTTTGTAATCAATTACGAGGCATTCAAAAGAGGAGAAACAAACGAAATCAAAAAAGAAATCATTGCCTGCACTCAATTAGGATTGTCGCATAAAAAAGTGGTCAAATTTATTATTGAAGTAGCCGCGCTCAGCAACCAGCAGATTGTTCAGGTTTCGGCATTAATCAAAAACACGATTATTGCTAATTTTAAAGAAGATAATTACCAGAATGTCTTTGTGAAATCATCGACAGGATTTTATAAAACCGAAGATGGTCTGCCAAACGGAGCTACGATCCCAACGATTATCTTAATGCTGGAAAATTCAAATCCGCTTCCTGTTAAAGCGGCCGGCGGAGTAAGAACACTTGATGAAGCCCTAGCTATGATAAGACTCGGTGTAAAAAGAATAGGAACTTCGGCGGCAAAAGTGATTGCTGAAGGGAAGACATCGGGTGATAATTATTAAAAATACCAAAATGAAAAAATACTTTTCTGCCTTTATTGTTTTATTTTTTGTTCAGAATATGTTTTCACAAGTGGGAAATCAGGAAAAACCTCCTGTCTTTGATGCTTGTCAAAACGCTTTAAGTCAAGAACTTGAAAATTGTTTTTACAACCAGTTGCAGGATTTTGTCTACCATAATTTTCAGTTGCCTGAAATGGCAAAACAGAACAATTTTAAAGGAAAGATTATTACTTTGTTTGAAGTAGATACAACAGGGGTTTTCAAGGTTTTGTATGTTGATGCAATCGATGCTTCTTTAATTGATGAAATCAAAAGGGTTTTTTCGGGACTGCCAAAAATTACTCCTGGAACCTACAACGGAAAACCTACATATTCAAAGTATACTCTGACGATTGCCATTCCTTTGCAAAGTGCTGCCGAGATGGCGCAACTGAAGCAACAAGAAGAGATGCAAATAGCTAATTCGACAAAAGTATTGGCTAATAAAGAAAATCCGGAATTTGCAGCGGTATCAAAAAGCTATAAGAAATTCTCGAATCCACAGTTTACAAGTCATCTCAATATTCCTTTTTCACATAATTTCTATACGCAGTTTGATGACGAAATGAATCAGGTGGGAACTAACAGTCATACAGCGTCAAAGCCATTTACATATGCGGAAGTTGCTAAATACTACAGTTTATCCGAAGCCAACGAGAAAATTAAAATAAAAAAAGAAGGTTGGTGGGGCAGGAAGATGTTCAATGAAAATCTGGTAGCCATCCAAGGGCAGGATTATTGGTTTACGATGAATCCTATTTTCGATTTAAGATTAGGAAAAAGTAATCCAAGCTCTGAAAGTTACACCTATAACAACACTCGTGGATTACAGATTCAAGGCGGACTGGGTGAGCAGATAAGTTTTACAACAACTATTTATGAAAGTCAAGGTTTTTTTGCGGATTATTTTAACCAATATGCTCAGTCTATAAAACCAGGAGGAGGTAATCCTGCCGTTATTCCAGGGATTGGTATTGCCAAAGATTTTAAGGAAACACAATTTGATTTTCCTTCTGCCGATGCTAATATTACTTATACACCAAGTCGATTTTTCAATTTGCAACTGGGCTACAGCAGAAATTTCATTGGAGATGGTTACCGTTCTCTGTTAGAAGCGGATGGTGCCAGTCCGTACCCGTTTTTTAAAATAAATACGACTTTCTGGAAAATAAAATATACTAACACATACATGTGGCTTAAAGACGTCCGTCCTGAAGTAACTGTAGATAAAACTTATGCAACCAAATATATGGCTAACCATTATTTGAGTTATAATGTGACCAAAAGATTAAATATCGGTTTCTTTGAATCGATAGTTTGGGCCAATGATAATGATCGAGGCTTTGATGTTAATTTTGTAAACCCGATTATCTTTTATCGTTCTGTTGAATTTTCTTCTTCTTCCCGAAGCGGAAATGCGGTTTTAGGATTGACTTCAAAATATAAATGGAATAACTTCATTAATTTCTACGGGCAATTTCTGCTTGACGAATTTTCGCTTGGCGATATAAAAGCCGGAGAGAAAAGTTGGAAAAATAAATTTGGATACCAGTTGGGAGGAAAGTATTATAACGCATTTGGAATTCAGAACCTATATTTGCAGGCAGAGTACAATCATGTTCGTCCTTATGTTTACGCTCACAGCAACGCTCTTACAAATTACGGGCATAACAATCAAAGTATGGGGCATATTTGGGGCTCAAACTTCAAAGAGTTGACAGTCATTGCGCGTTATTCTAAAAATCGTTTGTTTGCCGATGCAAAATTAAGTGTCGGAGTAAGAGGCTTTGATTATGACACGGCGACTGATGGATTAAATTACGGATCAAATATCTATAAAGATTATGAGGAAAACAGGGCTTTTGATAAAGGTGTTGTTGTAGGTCAGGGAAATAAAGCCAATATTCTTATCGCTGATATTCAGGCTGGTTATCTGTTAAATCCAAGTACTAATCTAAAATTGTTCGGAAATCTTATTTATAGAAATTTTTCACCAAAAATGGATACGGCAATAGTATTTAAAGAAAACACTACTTGGTTTTCGGTAGGTCTAAGAGCAGATTTGTTTAACTGGTATTATGATTTTTAGGTTTCATCGGGTTGAAAAATCAGTTGTAGAGTATGCTTTTTAATTCCGTTAGTTTTGCTGTTTTTCTGCCTATAGTTTTTGTACTGTATTGGTTTGCAACGCGAGGTAATTATAAAGTGCAAAATGTGCTTTTGCTGGTTGCCAGTTATTATTTTTATGCCTGCTGGGATTGGAGATTTTTATTTCTTCTGATTTTCTCCACCTTTTTGGATTTTTATACCGGATTGAAAATGGCTGATGCCAAAACTCAGAAGACTAAAACTTTTTGGTTTTGGTTAAGTGTTGTGGTCAATCTGGGGTTTTTAGGGATTTTTAAATACTATAATTTTTTCGCTGATTCTTTCGCAGACGGATTGTCTCTTTTGGGGATTCATGCGGGTTTTTGGTCGCTTCAGGTGATACTTCCTGTGGGGATTTCCTTCTATACTTTTCACGGATTGTCTTATGTGATTGATGTTTACAAGGATAAAATCAAACCGGAAAAGAATATTGTGGATTATTCTGTGTTTGTTAGTTTTTTTCCGTTGCTTGTTGCAGGGCCTATAGAAAGAGCAACGCATTTATTGCCGCAAATACAATGCCAGCGTGATTTTAATTATGCCAAGGCGAAAGATGGTCTTCGGCAGATTCTGTGGGGCTTGTTTAAAAAAGTGGTTATCGCGGATAATTGTGCCGAATTTGCTAATTTGATTTTTAACAATCATGAAGATTATTCGGGGAGTTCATTGATAATAGGGGCTGTTTTGTTTGCTTTTCAAATTTACGGCGATTTTTCAGGCTATTCAGATATTGCTATTGGAACAGCCAAGCTTTTCGGAATTGATTTACTGAAAAATTTCGCATTTCCTTATTTTTCAAGAGATATTGCTGAGTTTTGGAGGCGTTGGCATATTTCATTGTCGTCTTGGTTTAGAGATTATTTATATATTCCGTTGGGCGGAAGCAAGGGAGGAGTGGGGACTAAGGTTCGTAATATATTTATTATTTTCCTCGTAAGCGGATTTTGGCACGGTGCCAATTGGACTTTTATCGCTTGGGGGTTTGTAAATGCATTGTTTATAATGCCTTCTGTTTTATTTAACACAAATAGAAATAATCTTGATATTGTAGCTCAGGGCAGAATTTTCCCAACTTTTAAGGAATTAGCATCGGTTATTATCACTTTTTGCCTGACTGTCTTCTGCTGGATTTTCTTTCGATCAGAGAATTTAAGCCATGCCATAAGCTATATAAGCGGGATATTTTCTATGTCGGTTTTTACCGTTCCAAATGTAAAACTAGGAATCAAGTTGTGGTTTTTATTGCCATTTTTTATTGTTGAATGGTTTGGAAGGGAACATGAATATGCTATTTCTAAAATAGAAATGACCTTTCCTGCTCCGGTTCGCTGGGGATTTTATTACGCAGTAATTATTGCAGTGCTGTATTTTGCAGGCTCAGGACAGCAGTTTATTTATTTCCAATTTTAGCTTATGATAAAATTCTTCAAACGCCTTTTCTTATTTGTATCCATTCCTGTTGTTTTTTTATTGGGAGGATATATTTATTTTGATCCCTTTAATGTGATTTATACGTATGATAATTACGATCAGACACCTGTTATTTCAAGTAGGGATTATATTTCCACAGAACAGTATCTTAAAAACAAAGACAAGTATCATTATAATTCTTTTATTTTAGGTAGTTCAAGGACGATTGCTTTTAAGACAGCTGATTGGAAGAAATACTTAAGTAATGATGCAATTCCATACAAATTTGATGCTTCAGCGGAATCCATCAGCGGAATCGGTGCCAAATTGAAATATATGGATAAGCAAAAGGTTGAAATAAAAAATGCGCTGATAATTTTATGCAGGGATTGGAGTTTTGCAACCCGAAAAAACAGCGTCGGACATTTGTTTAAAAAACATCCTGTGATTTCTGGAAGATCATGGTTGGATTTTCATTTTGCATTTTTGAAAGCCTATTTGAATCCAAGGTTTTTATTAGTGTTTTATAATTACAAAATAACTGGAGAATATAAGGATTGGATGGTGTATGTGATTGCCAAAGATCGATTTGCAATAGATCCGGTTAGTAATGAAATGACTGAATTTGATCTTGACAAAAGGATTGAAAAGGATCCCAGGCAGCATGTTAAAGATCTTGGCGGTGTTTTTTACGACAGGCCGAATGAAGCAAAAGAAGATTCGATAAGCCGGATAGATCAGGATTATTTAGAAACGCTGAAGGAAATGAAATCTATTCTTGAAAAACAGAAAACAAAGTATAAAATCGTCGCCGGACCTTTGTACGAACAGATAAAATGGAATAAAAAAGACAAAGATATTCTGACAAAACTCTTTGGTGAAAATTTTTATGATTACACCGGGAAAAATAAATTTACCAATAACGAAGAAAACTATTATGAGAACAGTCACTACAGACCAGTTGTAGGTGCTGTTATTTTTAAAGAAATTTACGAAGGAGGCAATAAATAGACTTCAGGATCAAGCGGGCCTTCTAAGTAAAATATCAAAAAATATAGATTGAAGATTTCCATATTCTGCATGGTAATTTATATCTTTGCACCAGTTTTAAAAAAATCTGCCTTGAGCGCAACGAATTCATCACATTCATTAAAATCTATTTTTCTTGATTTCAAAGAAATTACTAAAGCAGGTCTTGCGATTAGTGTAGTCTTTTCTTCACTAGCCGGATACTTGCTTGGAGTCTCGGAATTTTCCTCTGCCAATGTTTATGTGCTGGTTATGCTTGCTGTTGGAGGCTATTGTATGGTTGGTGCTTCAAATGCATATAATCAGATCATTGAAAAAGATTTAGATGCTTTGATGGACAGAACGAAAAATCGGCCTATTCCATCTGGCAGAATGACTGTAAACACTGCGTTTGTCATTGCTACGGCGCTAACTTTGATTGGGTTAATTATTTTGTATTGGATTAATCCTAAAACGGCCATGTTTGGTGCCATTTCAATATTTCTATACACTTGTATTTATACGCCGCTTAAAACGGTAACATCATTATCTGTTTTTGTAGGGGCATTTCCAGGAGCAATTCCTTTTATGTTGGGCTGGGTTGCAGCAACGAATAACTTCGGAATTGAAGCGGGTACCTTGTTCTTAATTCAATTTTTCTGGCAATTCCCTCATTTTTGGGCAATTGGCTGGTTTTTGTTTGAAGATTATAAAAAAGGCGGATTTTATATGTTGCCAACAGGGAAAAGAGACAAAGGAACAGCAATGCAGGTTATTTTATATACATTATGGCTGGCGGTGGCTTCTGTTTTGCCTAGTTTTGGTTACACAGGACAGTTATATTTGACTACAGTTTCAACAATAATAGTTGGTTTGTTAGGTCTTTGGATGCTTTTTTATGCTGTTAAATTGTATAAAAACCAAAACGACAAATCAGCAAGATCTTTAATGCTGGTGAGTGTTTCTTACATTTCGCTAATACAGGTAGTTTATATTTTAGATAAATTTTTACGATAATAATATGGAGATGACAATGTCGGTACAGGAGCATAATCAAAGAAAAGCAAGATCATACAAATTGATTCTGCTGTTCGCAATGTTGAGTATGTTTATGATGTTTGCAGGTTTAACGAGTGCTTATCTGGTAAGTTCTTCCAGAAAAGACTGGATACACACCATGATTGTGCCACCGGCTTTTACAATAAGTACGGTGTTAATTATTTTATGCAGTGTTGCAATCCACCTTGCAAAAAAAGCGATCCAAAAGGACAATCGAAAAGATACAACCATGTATCTTTTGACAACATTGGTTCTTGGAATTGCTTTTGTGTTTTTTCAATTCAAAGGGTTTAGTCAGGTGGTTCAGATGGGGTATTATTTTACAGGAAACGGAAGTTCTGTAACCTCTTCATTCTTGTATGTTCTGACTATTTTGCACCTGGCACACCTTTTTGCAGGGATGATTTCACTATTAATCATAATTTATAATCATTTTAAACAAAAATACAATTCCACACAATCCACTGGTATTGAGCTTGGTGCGATGTTCTGGCATTTTTTAGATTTTCTTTGGGTATATTTGTTTTTGTTTTTATATTTCGTGAAATAAGAAAAAAACGTAAATTTGACAACTTTTTAAATACAATTCTATGGCAACGACAGTTACTACTAGTACTGATGGTAAAACTTGGGGAGGCGGAAATGAACCGATGGGTATAAGCTACGGTAAAATGATGATGTGGTTTTTCATCGTTTCTGATGCTTTAACATTTACCGGATTCCTTGCGGCTTACGGTTTTTCAAGATTTAAATTTATTGAAACCTGGCCGGTAGCGGACGAGGTTTTTACACACTTTCCATTTATGCATGGTGTTTCTGCGCCGATGTATTACGTGGCATTAATGACTTTTATCCTGATCTTCTCTTCTGTAACCATGGTGTTGGCAGTAGATGCTGGTCATCAGATGAAAAAAAACAAAGTGATTCTTTACATGTTCCTAACCATTATCGGTGGATTAATTTTCGTGGGTTCTCAAGCTTGGGAATGGAAAAATTTCATTAAAGGGGAATACGGTGCTGTAGAAACTAAAGGAGGTTCTATATTGCAATTTGTGAAAAATGACGCGAAGCATACGAGAGTTGCTTTGGCTGATTTTGCAGCGAATACACCTACGGAAAGAACTCAAGATACCAGAAGTAAAGGGGTTTGGTTTTTTGGTGAGTCAACTCTGCCTACTTATACGGTTGAACAAATAACTGAAGGATTTAAAGTGCATCCTGATGTTTTGGTACGAACTGAAGTAATTGATCCGACAACTAAGCATAAAAAAGTACTTTCACGTGAAGAATCACTTGAGAGAATGAAAACTGCGCACTACGTAGTTGAAGGAGCTAATTTAACTCGTAATGAATATGGAAGTAAATTATTTGCTGACTTCTTCTTCTTTATTACAGGATTCCACGGATTCCACGTATTTTCAGGAGTAGTAATCAATATTCTTATATTCTTTAATGTGCTTTTAGGTACTTATGAAAGAAGAGGTTCATACGAAATGGTGGAGAAAGTTGGATTGTATTGGCACTTTGTCGATTTAGTTTGGGTGTTTGTATTTACATTCTTCTACCTAGTTTAATTTTTTAATTCAAAAAAGAAAGATTATCATGTCACACGATCACGCACACGAATCAAATGTAGGTAGAATCTGGAAAGTTTTTTTCATTCTTTCTGCTATCACTATTGTTGAAGTTTATTTTGGGATTACTAAGCCTCACAGCTTGCATTTCACTAATTTACTGGGAATGAATTTGTTAAACTGGATTTTTATCATTTTAACAATTGCTAAAGCCTATGGAATCATGTGGGCTTTCATGCACCTTGAAGGTGAAAAAGCATCATTGCGTTGGTCTATTGTAGGGCCATTAGTTTTTCTAATAATATATTTAATATTCATTTTACTAGTTGAAGCTGATTATATTTTTGGAGTGTTTAAGAATTCTACCATTAAATGGAATTTTTAACAACATATTAATTCAAAAAAGAGCTCCGTTATGCGGAGCTTTTTTTATTTTTGTACTCACAATATAAATTTTTCAGATGAAAAAGAAACTGGTTTTAATCGTTCTTTTGGCGTTGCCGATTCTTATTTACTTAATTTTTGCTTCAGCTACTCATAACTCACTTTTTCTGCCTACTATTTCCCGTAACAATAAAGAGTTGCCTAAATGGACCAGTTTTGATGCTAAGCCTGTTTTTTTGAAAAACAAGATTACCGTTCTGGGATTTATCGGGAATGATATCAAAAACAGCGAAGGAAACATTTTTAATCTGAACCAAAAGATATATGATAATTATGTTGGGTTTAAGGACTTTCAGATGGTAATGATTGTAGCCGATGGGAAACAGGATGAAGTAAAAGCCCTAGTCGAGAAATTGTCAAATTTTACTGAAAACATGTCGGCTTGGAAATTCGTTTTTGCAAAACCGGAAGAGATTCAGGAGTATTATAATTCTTTCAAATTGAAAGGAAAATTAAATTCGGAGATGAATACGGCAGAAGTTATCATTATCGATAAAGACAGAAATCACCGTGGCCGGAAAGGGAAAAATAAGGCCGGAAAAAAGGAATACAAAGAAAGTTATAATACGACTTCTGCAGCCGATTTGCATAACGAAATGGCTGACGACGTAAAGATTATGCTTCGCGAATACCGTTTAGCACTGAAAAGAAATAATAAACGCAAAGATTTTCATTTGCACGAAAGCAAATAAGCCATGAAAAATAAATCATACATTGGAACCGCTTTTATCATACTTGTTTTTGGGATTTACTTTATTCCAAAGATTGTTGACAGGATTAAAAGCGATGATGTTGTAAAATCTGACCGATTGAGTAAAACCAATAACGGTGATACAGCTGTAAAAAGCGATTTAGTGACTATTGGGAAAGCACCGTTGTTTTCGCTCACGGATCAGAATAAGGAAATGATTTCTAATAAAACATATGCGGGGAAAGTATATGTTGTTGAGTTTTTCTTTTCGACCTGTCCGAGCATTTGCCCAATTATGAACAAAAACATGAAAATTGTTCAGGAGAGTTTCGGAGCAAATAGCAATTTCGGGATTGCATCAATAAGTATTAATCCTGAAAATGATACGCCTGAAGTTTTAAAAGAGCATGCTGAAACCATTGGTGCAAAAGGAGTAAATTGGCATTTTTTGACCGGAGACCGAACTAAAATATTTGATATGGCTAACAAAGGATATAATTTGTATGTAGGTAAGAATAGTAAGGTTAGCGGGGGATTTGAGCATTCGGGATTCTTTGCTTTAATTGATAAGAATGGCAATATCCGCAGTAGGCGGGACGAATTCGGAAACCCGATTATTTATTATGACGGATTGAAGGACGAAGGAGTAAAGCAAATTAAACAAGACATCACCAAATTATTAGCAGAATAATGGAAAACAATATTTCAGAAAAAAAATACAACGTTTGGATTACCATTTTATCAATTGTGATCCCTTTGGTAGTTGCGCTGCTGTTTGGTGTGAATCTGAGAAAATTAGGATATGACGTAAAACCATTGTCTTTTTTGCCTCCAATTTATGCTACCATCAATGGGATTACAGCTATTGTTTTGATATGGGCGGTTATTTCGATTAAAAATGGAAAAAGAAAACTGCATGAAAACCTGATGAAAACGGCTATTGCGCTTTCTGTGGCGTTTTTAGCGATGTATGTGGCATATCACATGACTTCCATTGAAACGAAGTTTGGAGGAGTCGGTATTGTAAGGCCGATTTATTTTTTCATTCTGATCTCACATATTTTATTATCCATAATCATCATTCCTTTAGTGTTGGTCACTTATGTTCGGGCTCTTTCGCAAAGATTTGATAAACATAAAAAGATTGCCAAAATTACATTTCCGATTTGGTTGTATGTTGCAGTGACTGGAGTGATTGTTTATTTAATGATTTCACCTTATTATGTTAATTAAAGAGCAAAGAACAAAGAGTAAAGGGCAAAGACGTTTTACATTATGCGTCTATTTTCTATTTTCTATTTTCTTTTCTTTTCAAAGTTATAGCCAATGTGCAATGTGTCGTGCTTCATTGGAAAGTACTGGTGATACTGGTCAGGCTGAAGCGGTTAATGACGGAATTGTGTACTTAATGGTGATTCCTTACATCCTTGCGGGATTAATAGGATTTGCGGTTTATAAAATGTACCAGAAAAAGAAAGATACTAAATAGAAAAACTTTTTATTTTAGATATAAAAAAAGCACCTTGATTGAGGTGCTTTTTTGTTAATTGCTGTCCCGTCCTGAAATAAGTTGACATGAAATCGACTTATTATGAATAGATCAGAAAACAGCGCAGAAAAGCGTAGTCAACGCGATTATAATTTGGGCTTTAAATTAGCTGTTATTTCGCAAGTAGAAAAAGGTGAACTTAGCTATAAGCAAGCTCAAAA
>NZ_JBOGUT010000013.1:0-85305 GCF_050696275.1 Flavobacterium sp. | reverse complement strand
GAATGATGTTGTTCAACAACTAATTTTACACATTCAAGCTTTAATGCAAAATTATACTTGACTTTTCTTTCCATAAAAATACCCCCAAATAGTGTCTAACTTTTTGGGGGCAGTGCAAAACAAGATGGGATTTTTTTATAAGTAGTAATTCAAATTGAAAATTAATCAAACTCTGAAGTGAAAAATAATTTCACTGTTGGAAATTTGCTTTGTGTCATTTGTATCGAGAAGTCAGAATCGGCTAAAAATACTAATTGACCGTATTTGTCTTTGGCCAGGAATTTTTGTTTGATACGTTTGAACTCGGCGAATTCCTCGTTTTTAGCATCATCCGGTTTCACCCAGCATGCTTTGTAAGCAGGAAAATTTTCATAAGTGCATTTTGCTCCGTATTCGTGTTCCAAACGGTATTGAATAACTTCATATTGTAGCGCACCTACTGTTCCGATTACTTTACGGTTATTCATTTCCAGTGTGAATAACTGTGCAACACCTTCATCCATTAATTGGTCAACACCTTTTTCCAGTTGTTTTGATTTTAATGGATCTGCATTGTTGATGTATCTGAAATGCTCCGGAGAAAAGCTTGGGATTCCTTTGAAACTCATTTGCTCTCCTTCTGTTAATGTATCACCGATTTTAAAATTCCCGGTATCGTGCAATCCTACAATGTCGCCAGGATAGGAAATGTCGACAATCTCTTTTTTCTCAGCAAAAAAAGCATTTGGACTGGAGAATTTCAGATTTTTCCCTTGACGGACGTGTAAATACGGCTTGTTTCTTTCGAAAGTCCCAGAAACAATTTTCACGAATGCCAGACGGTCTCTGTGTTTCGGATCCATATTGGCGTGGATTTTAAACACAAATCCGGACATTTTTTCTTCTTTTGGGTCAACCAATCGGGTTTCAGATTCTTTTGGTCTTGGTGTAGGAGCAATTTCAACAAAACAGTCTAAAAGCTCACGAACTCCAAAATTGTTTAATGCTGAACCGAAAAATACAGGTTGTAATTTTCCATCCAGATAATCCTGCCTGTCGAATTCAGGATAGACTTCGGTGATTAATTCCAGTTCTTCCCGAAGTTTATCTGCCGGTTTCTGTCCGATAATTTTTTCCAATTCAGGACTTTGGACGTCACTGATGGCAATGACATCTTCTATGTTTTTTCGACTGTCACCACTAAAAAGATTGATGTTTTTCTCCCAGATATTGTAAATACCTTGAAAATCATATCCCATTCCTATAGGAAAACTCATGGGAGTTACGGTTAGTCCTAATTTTTTTTCGACTTCATCCATCAAATCGAAGGCGTCTTTTCCTTCTCTATCCAATTTGTTAATGAAAACCAGAATCGGAATTTTACGCATTCTGCAAACAGCTACTAATTTTTCTGTTTGCTCTTCGACTCCTTTTGCAACGTCAACAACTACGATGACACTGTCTACTGCTGTTAAGGTTCTAAAGGTGTCTTCTGCAAAATCCTTATGTCCCGGAGTATCTAAGATGTTGATTTTTTTGTCGTGATAATTGAATGCCAACACCGATGTTGCCACGGAAATTCCTCTTTGGCGCTCAATTTCCATGAAATCGGAAGTAGCACCTTTTTTGATTTTATTATTTTTTACTGCCCCAGCTTCCTGTATCGCTCCTCCAAACAACAATAGTTTTTCAGTCAATGTGGTTTTTCCGGCATCAGGATGCGATATAATTCCGAAAGTTCTTCTACGCTCTATTTCTTTTAAGAAACTCATGTTTTAAAATTTTGGCAAATATACGGAATACATTATTCTTTGCCATGAAGTTGGTAATGGTAATTTATTTCTGAACGATTGTTTCTATATTTACATTATTAAACCGTTTAATGTAGTATCTGTGAAGTATTCTGTAAATAGAGTAGTACTGTTCTTTTTATTATCATATAATGTGGCTCTGTACGCACAGCAGGAATCTCAATTTACACAGTATATGTATAATACAAGCAGTATTAATCCTGCTTTTGCCGGTTCAAGAGAAGTGATAAGTGTTTTAGTGATGCACAGATCACAATGGGTTGGCCTTGATGGGGCTCCGGTCACAAATACGCTTGCAGTACATTCTCCAATAGACAGCAATATGAAATGGGGCTTGGGTTTATCAGTTGTCAATGACAGATTAGGGCCGTCAGATGAAAATACGGTTTCGGTTGATGTAAGTTTTGCTGTGCCAACTTCTGAAAGATTTAAACTTGCTTTCGGATTAAAATCGACATTGAATTTTCTGAACGTTAATTTTAATAAATTAAAAGAATACAATCCGGCAGATCCACTGCATGGGAGCAGAAATAATATCGATAACAGATTTTTTCCTAATCTTGGTTTTGGAGTATATTGGTATTCTGACAAGGCATATTTGGGCTTTTCGATCCCTTATTTACTCGAAAAACACTATTATGATAACAATGTTCAGTTAACGGCAAGTGAGAGAATGCATTTGCATGGAATGTTCGGATATGTATTTAGTTTGGATCCCAAAATTAAATTTAAACCGGCCGTATTGACAAAAATAGTGAAAGGAGCACCGCTGCAATTGGACTTGTCAGCTAATTTTTTATTTTCTGAAAAACTGACTTTAGGAGCAGCTTACCGATGGGATGCCGCCGTAAGTGCTTTGGCCGGATTTCAGATTTCAAATACCTGGCTGATAGGTTATTCCTATGACAGAGATGTGACCAGGTTGGGGAATTTCAATCAAGGCTCACATGAGATTTTTCTCAGATATGAGTTTTTTAGGTCTTATGATAGGATTAAATCGCCTAGGTTTTTCTGAAATTGTTAATCTTCTCGGGTATTTTCTTTTTTCAAATATAATTTTTTGTTAATACATAGCGATATAGTTGTATAATGTATCCGAATTGTTATTTTTGTTCGTTAATAAAATTTGACCAAAAAAAGATTGTAAATAAAACCGAAAATGAATATTAATAAAATAATTTTAGGACTTGCATTAGCTTTAAATTGTGCTGCTTTTGCTCAAACCGAAAAAAAAGAAGTTCTTTTTACTGTTGATGATAAACCATACTATACAGATGAGTTTTCAAGAGTTTACAAGAAAAACCTGGATTTAGTTAAAGACGAATCCCAAAAAGATTTGAATCAGTATTTAGATTTGTACATCGGATATAAGCTTAAAATTAATAAAGCAAATAAATTAGGATTACAGTACAATACTAAATATATCAATGAGCTGAAATCATACAGAACACAGCTTTCTAAAAATTACACTTCTGATATTAAAGTAACCAAGGCCTTGATTGATGAAGGTTACATCAGATACCAAAAAGAAATCAGAGCATCTCATATACTGATTACACTTGATGAAAATGCAACTCCCGCAGATACTCTAAAAGCATATCACAAAGCACTTGATGTCAGAAAAAAAGCATTGGCTGGTGAGAAATTTGAAGATTTAGCGGTAAATTTTTCACAAGATCCTTCAGCTAAAGAAAATAAAGGTGATTTAGGTTATTTTTCGGCTTTTAGAATGGTTTATGCTTTTGAAACAGCTGCTTTCAAGACAAAAAAGGGTGATATTTCAATGCCTGTCCGTACAAGATTCGGTTATCATGTAATAAAGGTAGTTGATTCACGTGACAATCGTGGTGAGATTTCTGTTGCCCATATTATGATTTTAAAGCCTACATCAAACAATCCGGCGGATACAGATAAAGCAAAATCTACAATTCAAGATATTTATACCAAGTTAAAACAAGGGGAAAACTTCGAAAACCTGGCTAATCAATTTTCACAAGATAAAAACTCAGCTTCAAAAGGAGGTGTTTTGCCGCGTTTTGGTTCAGGCCAACTTAGTTCTGAAGAATTCGAGAATGTGGCTTTCGGTTTATCGACACCAAACAAATATTCTGAGCCTTTTGAAAGTCAGTTTGGATGGCATATTGTGAAATTAATTGAAAAATATCCAATAAAGAAATTATCTGAAATGGAACGTGAATTGGATACGAAAATCAGAAAAGATGACCGTTCCCGATTAATCACAAATTCGCTTACATCTAAATTACGTAAAAAATATACTGTAGTTCGAGATGAGAAAATGTACGCAAAGATAAAAGCGTTAGTTACAGATAAATATTATACCGGGAGTTGGTTACTTCCTTCAAACATGAAGGATTTCAATGAAACGCTGGTAACTATTGATTCAAAATACGAAGTAAAAGCATTTGCATTTTTAAAAGCACTAGAAGGATTGCAAAAAGCAGAATCAAAATTGAAGCCAATCAGCAAACTGGTTGATTTTTATTATAAAGATTTTGAAGACACACAGTTGAATATTTATTACAATGATAATTTAGAAAAAGAGTTTCCTGAGTTTTCAAATGTGATGGATGAGTACCGTGACGGATTGCTGCTTTTTGATTTGATGGAAAGAGAAATTTGGAACAAAGCAAAACAGGATACATTGGGCTTAAGCAATTATTTTAAAGAAAACCAGTCTAAATACCAATGGAAAACCAGAGTGGAAATTCTGACAGCTTCTTCAACTAAAGAAGATATTGCAAAAGCGGCAAAAAAACTCTTTAAAAAAGACCAGACTGCAGATGCTATTAAAGGAGTATTAAATACGAATGATGCTGTAAATGTTATGATTAAGCAGGAGATTATTGAAGAAGGTGCCGATAATATGCCGAAAAACATAACGTTCAAAAAAGGCATTTCTGACATCTACAAAGAAGGAGAATTCTATTTTGTAAATAAAGTAGAAAAAGTATTGCCGGCAGGTCCAAAATCTATTGATGATGTTCGTGGGAAGGTCATAAATGATTATCAGCAATATCTGGAAGATAACTGGGTTGCTGAACTTAAAAAAGAATTTAAGGTTGAAGTAAATAAAGATGTTTTTGAAAAAATAAAAGCTTCAATATTAAAAAATAATTAACGACGTAAATACAAAAAATGAAAATTTCAAACATTAGAATCAATTTAATAATAGCACTTTCGGTATTTTCTTTAGGAGCTTTAGCTCAGGGGAAAAAGCAAAAAGTAGATGGCGTTGTGGCAGTTGTAGGGGATTATGTTATTTTAGATTCGGATATCGATAAAACGTATATTGAGCTTTCAAGCCAAGGTGTCGATACAAAGGATATTAAACGTTGTGAAATGCTGGGCAAATTATTAGAGGATAAATTATATGCTCACCAAGCCATTCAAGATAGTATTGTAGTTACTGATTCTGATGTAAATTCGAAGCTGAACGAGCAAATTGGATATATGGTGGAACAATTGGGTTCCATGGAAAAAGTAGTTCAGTATTTCAAAAAAACAAGTGAGCAGGATTTCAGAGCTGAACTTTTTGATATTATCAAAGAGAACAAATTAACGGCAGAAATGCAGAAAAAAATTGTTGATGAAGTCAGCATAACCCCTGAAGAGGTTCGTGATTTTTTCAAAAAAATACCAAAAGATGACTTGCCTGTTTTTGGTGCCGAAATGGAATTAGCTCAAATCGTTGTAAAACCTAAGGTTTCCGAAGAAGCAAAGCAAAAAGTAATTGATCAGTTAAAAGGATTCAGAAAAGATGTTCTTGAGAATGGCGCTAGCTTTTTCAGTAAAGCAGTTTTATATTCCGAAGATCCGGGATCCAGATCAAACGGAGGGTTCTATAAAATGGACCGTAGAACACAATTTGTAAAAGAGTTTAAAGATGTAGCTTTTAGTTTGAATGAAGGTGAAATTTCAGAACCTTTCGAGACGGAATTCGGTTACCATATTATTTACCTTGAAAAAGTAAGAGGACAGGAAATTGATTTGCGTCATATTGTAATTGCACCGAAGGTAACGCCTGAAGCTTTAAAAGAAGCCAAAGAAAAAGCAGAACTTATCCGCACAAGAATTTTAAGTAAAGAAATTACTTTTGCTGAAGCTGCCCGTACAATGTCTGATGAAAAAGAAACTCGTAATGATGGTGGTGTTTTAACTAATCCGAAAACACACGATACTCGTTTCGAATTAACTAAAATGGACCCGTCTTTATACAGTCAGGTGACTAATCTGAAAGATAATGAAGTTTCATTGCCGGTTGTTGAAGAAGATCGTACTGGTGGGAAATTTTATAAAGTGATGACGGTTACTAATCGTTATGAAGAGCATACGGCAGATTATTCTAAAGATTACGGACGTTTGAAAGAATTGGCTTTGAAAGAAAAACAAATTAAGGCAATTGCTAAATGGTCTGAAGAAAAAATCAAAGAAACGTACATAAAAATCAATGGTGAGTACCGTGATTGCGCATTTACCAACAATTGGTTAAAAAAATAAATTTTTATTAATTCAGAGAAAGAGTTAGTTTTATGATTTCATAGTACTAACTCTTTTTTATTTAAAATATAATCAAAATGTCTGATGTTGCCGCCATTCAAAATCTGGTTCAAAAACAGAAAGAATTAAAACAGGAAATTGCTAAAATTATAGTAGGTCAGGATGATGTGGTAAACCAGATCGTCTTGAGTATTTTTTCGGGTGGGCATGCCTTATTGGTTGGTGTTCCCGGATTAGCAAAAACATTGATGGTAAATACCATTTCTCAAGCATTGGGGTTGGATTTCAAAAGAATTCAGTTCACACCGGATTTGATGCCTTCCGATATACTGGGAAGTGAAATATTGGATGAAAGCAGGAATTTTAAATTCTTAAAAGGACCTATATTTTCAAACATCATTCTTGCAGATGAGATCAACCGTACACCGCCAAAAACACAAGCGGCTTTATTGGAAGCTATGCAGGAAAAGTCGGTGACCATCGCTGGGCAGCATCATAAACTCGACTTGCCTTTCTTCGTATTGGCAACTCAAAACCCTATCGAACAGGAAGGGACTTATCCGTTACCTGAAGCACAGCTGGATCGATTCATGTTTGCTATTAAGCTCGACTATCCTTCTTTTGCAGAAGAAGTTCAGGTGGTCAAAAGTACCACTAGTGATTTTTCAGAACAGGTAAATCCATTATTTACAGCGCAGGAAATTATCGATTTTCAGCACTTGATCCGTCGTATTCCGGTTGCAGATAATGTGATTGAATATGCAGTGACTTTGGTTTCAAAAACGCGTCCTGATAACCCGCTGTCAAATGATTTTATTAAAAATTATTTAGATTGGGGAGCAGGACCGAGGGCTTCGCAAAACTTGATTTTAGCAGCTAAAACTAATGCAGCGCTAAATGGGAAATTTTCTCCTGATATTGAAGACGTACAGGCTGTGGCAACTGGAATTCTGCGTCATCGTATTATTAAAAATTACAAAGCAGACGCCGAAGGAATTTCTGAAGAAATGATTATTAAGAAGTTATTTTAATTGCTAATTGTTCTTTTAATTACCTTTATACCAGTATATTAAATTTTTTTAAATGAAGAATAGCATTGTCTTGACAAGAATTAAACTTATTGTTTGCTTGTCAATTGTATTTTCTTTTCATGCTGTGGCACAATTGCAATGGCATCCGATAACATCTATTCCGGCCAATACAGATGCACAGCGTTTCGATGATGTTTTTTTTCTCGATGCTAATTTAGGTTGGGCTTTGGGTGGTGGTCATGCGGTTGTATATAAAACCATTGATGGAGGCACGACCTGGACTCCGCAACTTAGTGAATCGGCTTTAGGGTCTAATTATTATTTTAGAAATGTAGAATTCTTAACTCCTGAAATTGGATTTGTTGGAACTTTAATTAATAATAAATTTTTCAAAACCACCGATGGAGGAACCACATGGAGCCTGGTTACCAATATACCCACTGCGCCAAAGGCTATCTGCGGTTTAGATGCTGTAGGGACTTCAACGGTTTATGGATGCGGGGCTTATTTCGGACCTGCATTTATAATCAAATCTACTGATAGCGGTGCTACATGGCAATATACAAATATGGCGGCTTATGCTACCGGTTTGGTTGAAGTTGTGTTCCTAGATGAAAATGTCGGATATGCAGCAGGTAAGAACAGTACAGGTGCAATTATTTTAAAAACATTGAACGGAGGAACTACTTGGACGCAGATCTATAACTCAGGGATTGCAGGCGAGTATGTTTGGAAGATGCAGATCCTGCAGGGAAATTCAAATGTTCTTTTTGGAGCAGTTGAATCAATAGCGCCTAATCCAGGAAAACTGATTAAATCAACAGATGGCGGAACTATCTGGGTTTCAAAAAATGCCCCTGAAACAGATATTCAGGCGGTTGGATTTGTAACCGAAAACCACGGCTGGATGGGAGGTCATAACACTGGTTTTTATGAAACACTGGATGGCGGCGATACATGGACAAACTTGAATGTCGGAAGTAATCTTAATCGAATTTTTATTGTCAACGATAACCTGGCGTATGCTTCAGGTACAACAATCTATAAATACAATGATGTCAATTTAGACACGGGCGATTTTCAGGAAACAGGCAGAGTACCTCTTATTGCTAAAGTACAGCCCAACCCGATTACTGACAAACTGAATATTTCGATTGATTTTACCGATGTTGATAATTTAGTAATCGAACTCTATAATTCATTAGGAAAGAGAATCAAAGAACTGAAAGTAGATACCATTGATAGGAAGGGGCGTAAAACATATTCATTCAATTTTCCGTATCCTTCCGGGATTTATTTCGTAAATCTTCATACAAATACCGGCAGGCAATCTGTTAAAGTGATCAAATAATTTTGATTTTAGTGACTGTTTCGGATCAATGACAAAGATCTGGAAATATAGAATTCTCTTTTTTCAGATACTATATTCATAATTTAGTAATATAAATTACTATTTTTAAGAATTCTTAAATTTTTGATATAAAATTAAGATTTCATTGAAGTATATCTATTAAAATAGAATGTTTATAAATAATAATTCTTTAAAAAGATCAAATAACTAAAAATTTTTTATTCCGTTAGGAATTTGTAAATTTGTGTGATTTTAATAAAAACAAACAAGTCTAATATAACTTATTCATACTATGGCATTTGATATAGAAATGATTGAAAAAGTGTATGCAAACATGGCAACTAGGGTGGATAAAGCTCGCGAATTAGTTGGCCGTCCGCTAACACTAACAGAAAAGATTTTATACACGCACCTTTGGTCAGGGACTCCTACAGGAGTTTATAAAAGAGGAGCAGATTATGTAGATTTTGCCCCAGACAGGGTAGCTTGTCAGGATGCAACAGCACAAATGGCATTGTTACAGTTTATGCATGCCGGAAAAAATAAAGTAGCAGTTCCAACAACGGTTCACTGTGATCACTTAATTCAGGCGAAAGTCGGAGCAAAAACGGATTTAGCTGTAGCAAATTCACAGTCAAAAGAAGTTTTTGATTTCCTTTCTTCAGTGTCAGATAAATACGGAATCGGTTTCTGGAAACCGGGTGCCGGAATTATTCATCAGGTTGTTTTAGAAAATTATGCATTTCCTGGAGGAATGATGATTGGAACTGATTCACATACTGTAAATGCAGGTGGTTTAGGAATGTTAGCTATCGGAGTTGGTGGAGCAGATGCAGTAGATGTTATGTCTGGAATGGCTTGGGAATTGAAATTTCCAAAACTTATCGGTGTAAAATTAACAGGTAAATTAAATGGATGGACTGCGCCAAAAGACGTAATCCTTAAAGTAGCTGATATTCTTACCGTAAAAGGAGGAACTGGAGCAGTTGTTGAATATTTCGGAGAAGGTGCTTTAAATATGTCTTGTACCGGTAAAGGGACAATCTGTAATATGGGTGCTGAAATCGGAGCAACAACTTCTACATTTGGTTACGATGATTCTATGAGAAGATATTTAGCGGCTACAGACCGTCAGGATGTTGTGGATGCTGCTGATAAAGTAGCTTCTTACCTGACTGCTGACCCTGAAGTATATGCTAATCCGGAACAATATTTTGATCAGTTAATCGAAATTAACCTTTCTGAATTAGAGCCTCATATCAACGGACCTTTTACACCGGATAGAGGAACTCCTGTTTCAAAAATGAAAGCAGAAGCTGCCGCTAACGGATGGCCTTTAAAAATAGAATGGGGATTAATCGGATCTTGTACGAACTCTTCGTATGAGGATATGGCTCGTGCTGCTTCAATTGTAGAGCAAGCTGTAGCTCACGGAATTACTCCAAAAGCAGAATTCGGTATCAACCCTGGTTCTGAACAAGTTCGTTACACTATCGAAAGAGACGGAATCATCGCAACTTTCGAAAAAATGGGAACTAAAGTATTTACCAATGCTTGCGGACCATGTATCGGACAATGGGATAGAGCCGGTGCTGACAAAGGGGAGAAAAACACCATCGTTCACTCTTTCAACCGTAACTTCTCAAAACGTGCTGACGGTAACCCAAATACACATGCTTTTGTAACGTCACCGGAAATGGTAGCTGCTTTGGCAATTTCAGGAGATTTGAGTTTTAATCCGCTTACTGATACGTTGTTAAACGATAACGGTGAAGCTGTAAAATTAAACCCGCCAACAGGAGACGAATTGCCTAGCAAAGGGTTTGATGTAGAAGATGCTGGTTTCCAGGCGCCGTCTGAAGATGGTAGCGGAGTTCAGGTAGTGGTTTCTCCAACATCGGATCGTTTACAGTTATTAGCGCCTTTCTCACCTTGGAACGGACAAAATATTACAGGAGCCAAATTGTTAATCAAAGCTTTCGGAAAATGTACAACTGACCATATTTCTATGGCCGGGCCTTGGTTGCGTTTCCGTGGTCACCTGGATAACATTTCTAATAATATGCTAATTGGTGCTGAAAATGCATTCAACCAAAAAGCAAATTCAGTTAAAAACCAATTAACAGGTGAATACGCTGAAGTTCCTGCTGTTCAAAGAGCTTACAAAGCTGCCGGAGTTCCTGCAATTGTTGTGGGTGATCATAACTATGGTGAAGGATCTTCTCGTGAGCATGCGGCTATGGAACCTCGTTTCTTAGGAGTGAGTGCTGTATTGGTAAAATCATTTGCCCGTATTCACGAAACCAACTTGAAAAAACAAGGAATGTTGGCTTTGACTTTCGCAAACGAAGCAGATTACGATAAAATCAAAGAAGATGATACAATCAATTTCGCTGATTTAACGGAGTTTGCTCCAGGAAAACCATTAACATTGGAATTCGTTCATGCTGATGGTTCAAAAGATATTATTTTAGCAAATCATACGTACAATGCAGGTCAAATTGGCTGGTTTGTAGCAGGTTCTGCTTTAAATCTTATTGCTGCTGGTAAAGCTTAATTTACGTTTTTAATATAAAAATGAAAACTTCCGGTGCAAGCCGGGAGTTTTTTTATTTTGATTTTCTTATCTTGTGAAAAAATAATTTTCTTCATTATTGAAGCCAAAAAAAATTCCCCCCAATGAAATTTTATAAGCTTTTTACTTTTCTTTTCGTTTTAATGTCCTCAGTAGTTTTTTCACAGGAAAAAATTAAGCACAGCGTTGCAAAAGGGGAATCCGTTTATAGCATCGCCAAAAAATACCAGGTCAAGCCTTCCGAAATTTTGGAGTTGAATCCAAAAGCAAAGAAGCTCTTGAAATTGAACATGGTCTTATTGGTACCTAACCGAAATTATAAGCCGGAGGAAATCGCAAGTGTAAGTGCTGCTGAACCGGTAATCCACGAAGTTCTGGCGAAAGAAACATTATACGGAATTTCCAAAAAATACAAAATAAGCATCGATAAAATCAAAGAGGCTAATCCTACAATTGAAACGGAAGGATTAAAGCTGGGCGCCAAAATAACGATCCCGTCTGCTGCTGAAACGATAACTCCGCCGACTAAGAATGTGGCTGTAACCGAAATAAAAGCGCAAGTAAAAACAACACCTAAACAGGAAGTAGCTCCAGTGGCTGAAAGCCAAAATAACGGTGAAGAGATAGTGCATCAGGTGTTGCCAAAGGAAACGAAATACGGAATCTCAAAACGCTATAAAATCAGTATTCAGGAGCTTGAAAAATTAAATCCTGAGATTGCTAACGGACTTTCGGTGGGTCATAAATTGATTATCCGAAAAGGAACTCCATCGGAAACGGTTCACAACCAAACAGTTTCTCCACAGATAGAAGAAGAGGAAGAAGAAATAGAAGTGGGAACGAGTTCCTCTCAAATTAAAATTATAGAGATTAAAGAATCTGAGCCTGCTCCGGTTGCTGAAGTGGCACCACTTTCTCTGGATAATATGTCTAAAGCAGAATTCCTGATTGCCAAAGCTTCCGAAAACCTAGGAGCGAGATACAGAAGCGGATCAACAGGAAATGGAGGGTTCGATTGTTCAGGTTTGATGTTTGCCACTTTTAAAAACATCGACATGACGCTGCCAAGATCTTCTCATGAAATGGCTGCCGGTGCAGGAGTAAAAATAGACAGAACACAAGCCCAAAAAGGCGATCTGATCTTTTTTGCAACAATGGGCCGTGGCCGTGTAAGTCACGTAGGAATGGTCACCGAAATACTGGAAGATGAAATCAAATTCATACACTCTTCAACCAGTGCAGGCGTAATCATCTCCTCAACAAGGGAACCGTATTATGCCAAGCGTTTCGTTCAGGTAAATCGTGTTCTGAATTAATTACTTCTGATTTCTTGAATTCTAAATTTCACTATTTTCTCAATTAAATCATAGTTATATTGCGTAAATACAATTAAAAAAAAGTATTGCTGATTGCAATAAGCGTTACTGCAAAGTTGTTGTGATTAGCTTTGTTTTTCAATTTTAATAGCCAAGCTCTTTAAGTTTCTTTTTTACATCAACTGCAGTTTTGTATTTTGCTTTGCTAACATCATTTTTCCTCTCAAAATCACTAAAAGTGCTGTGAAATTCTTTCAATCGTTCTAATTGGATTGGAGGATTATTAAAATTTGTATTGTCATAAATGTAAGTCCAATATGATTTTCCTAGTATTTCACTACCATCCATCATAGGAGAAGAATACATAACTGCTAATTCTTTATCCGTGTCTTTATCTGCATTAACAAAAAACACACTTTCGATGAAGATTCCATCCAAAGAAGAGTCTGCAGACCCATCAATGTAGATGCTTTTAAAAACATTTTTTTCCATTTCTATAAATACTTGCCCAAAGGAATTATATTTTTTAAATTCATTTAAAGTTTTAGATTTATAAAAGACAATAATGGTTTTTGTTTTATTGTCCCAAAGGGAAGTTTCAACAACTTTACCGATTATTTTACTTTGATTTGGTAAAATTCGATCTGCAAAATCTGAAGCAGTTTCGTTTTCATATCTCAAAAAAAATGATTTTTCTTCTAACTTACCAGAAGTTTCTGTTACACCGAAATTATCATATATTTTTGTGATTAGTGTTCTTTCAGTATTAGTATATTTAAAATAATTGATAACCAATTCTTTTTCAGGGTCAGTGTCAGTATTGGAAAAATAAATGCGTTCCAGTTTGAAGTCGTCTGTATAATAGGAGTCAATAGGGATTTTACGGTATGAATTGGCTGAAATTTCAACATATGCAAATATCATTATTGTAGTGTCGGATATTTTTAAGCTAACTGCTTCATTTCTGTAAAAGACAAAAATCACATTATTTGATGAAGTATTGTCAAGATGAGTTTCAATAACATCTTTGTCTTCTAAATCCCAAGTATATCTATATTCTGATTCGATGGGTTTTAATCTGTTCGCAAATTCTAAAGCAGTTTCTTTAAATAGTCTTTTATGTTCTTGACTGAATAATTTTGTAGATAAAAAAAGAATTAAGATAAGATATTTTAAATGCTTCATTTTTTAAACTTATTGTAGCGTTCCGTAGGCTTCGCTCAGGTGAGAATTGTATTACTATTGTTCACAAATATATCGAAAAGATTGAAAGAGAAAGCCAGAAAATAGGACGAAAGTGTAACACTAGCGTATCACACATCCTTTAAAAGCAAGTATTTCGCTTTTGAAAGAAGCACAAGGGCTCATAAATAAGTATTGTTGTTTATTTCAGTGGCAGTTTCATTAGTATATCCGTCTGCGCGTCATTTCCAACAACAAAAGTATGCGTGTCAAAAGCAGTAAAGCCATTCTTATTGTAAAAACCAATAGCCTTTTTATTTTCCTCCCAAACCCCAAGCCAGATATAATCAAGACCATGAAGTCTGGCTATTTCCAAAGCCTTACCGAAAAGAAGCTGTCCTGCATGTTTGCCATGAAAGGCCGCAGCCACATAAATCCGTTCAATCTCCAGCGAATGGTTGTCCTGTAATTCGGTTTGTGCCGTTTCAAAATTGACTTTCAAATACCCTATCACGTCCAAACCGTCTTTGAGCAAGTAAAATTCCGAATCCTGATGGTTCATTTCCGCGGTTAATTTCTGAAGAGTAACATGCTCATCCAAATACAATTGCATGTTTTCCTCCGAATTGTCTTTGGCGAAAGTCTCATAAAACGTACTACGGCTAATGGCAACAAGGGTTTCCAAATCCGCAAGAGTCGCTTTTACTATTTCAAAAACCTGAATTTCCATAACAAAGGGTTTATAGTATCAAATATAAAAAATCTGATTCAATTTCTCAAAAAGGATGCCCAATTCCTTATCTTTTGTGGTTTAATCCAACTAAAATAGTGTATTAAATGTTACTCCATTCTCTGAGTAGCCATCAATAAGAAAAACAACCCTAGAGCAAATAGTAATCCAAAAAGGTTAATAATCAATATCCCTAAGTTTTTTTCGTATTTCTTTTTGAAAGCTAAAACTGAAGTAATAATCAGCATGTTTATCAGCAGCGTTATTGGAAGTAAAGTTAATCCGCCTCGCATAGAACCGAAATTTTCCCGGATAGTTATAAATGAAAATGGTAAAAAATAAAGATTCAGTAAGAGAATCAATGTGGCAAATAGTCTATTTACTATTCTCAAAGCGTTTTATTTAGAGTTTTTCTGTCGAACGAATGTATGAAATAAAGTATTTCATGCTTTTGTTCCGATTTCTTTTTTTAACGAGATCCCAATGTAAATTGATAAGAGTAAAATCAGGATTGTCATGATAATTCTTGCCATCGAAACACCCGAAATAACATAAGCTACTGCCGTGCTGGTGCAATTCAGTATAAACATAAGAAGTAGCATGCCTTCATAATTAAGAAGAACTTTGTTTCGTTTCATCCGATTGAAAAGAAAAACAATACTGCAAAGTAAAACAACGCCATTCCATAAATAGAATTTATCATTGAAGAAGCTTTTTGCATTTACATATTTTTCTATAATCAAATAACATTGTAACAAGCCTATAAATCTCCAATAGAAAATGGTACGATTCTGTTTCATTCAAAGTGTTTTTTTACTGTTTCAATTTTATTGTATTGCATCAAAAGTAACAAAAAAATCCGCTTCGATTTCTCAAAGCGGATTTTCTATTTTATAAGGTCAGACCCTGATACTAGTAATAAGTAAAACGTCTTACTTTAGCAATATATTTAGCCAAACGAATTACCTGGTGGCTGTATCCGTATTCGTTATCGTACCAAACGTACAATACCACGTTTTTACCATCGGCAGAAACAATTGTTGCATTACTGTCATAAATAGACGGAGCAGAAGTTCCTACAATATCAGAAGATACTAATTCGTTGTTCAATGAATATTTAATTTGCTCTACTAATTCACCTTCCAAAGCGTATTTCTTCATGATGTTGTTTACATCTTCAACAGAAGTTGCTTTGCCTACTTCAAGATTTAAAACAACAAGTGAACCATTTGGAACAGGAACACGAATCGCATTTGAAGTTAATTTTCCAGCTAAACTTGGTAATGCTTTTGCAACGGCACTTCCAGCACCGGTTTCAGTAATAACCATGTTTAAAGCAGCAGCACGGCCACGACGGTATTTCTTGTGCATGTTATCTACTAAGTTCTGGTCGTTTGTATACGCATGGATTGTTTCTAAATGCCCTTTAACCACGCCCAAAGTGTCTTCAACAGCTTTAAGGATAGGAGTAATGGCGTTTGTTGTACAAGAAGCAGCAGAGAAAATATTTACTTCGTCAGGGTTGTACTCGTTTTGGTTTACACCATGAACAATATTTGGAACGCCTTTACCAGGAGCAGTCAATAAAACTTTATCTACTCCTTTTGAAGTAAGGTGTCTCGCTAAAGCTTCCTGCGTAGTAAAAGCACCTGTGTTGTCAATCACTAAGGCATCGTGGATTTCGTATGCAGTATAATCAATATCTTCCGGCTGGTTTGCTGTAATGATATGAACTGTTGTTCCGTTGATGATTAACGCATTGTTTTCAACATCAGCTACAACTGAACCTTGAAAATCACCATGAATTGAGTCGTAACGCAATAAAGAAGCTCTTTTCTCTAATGTAGTAGCATCATTCTTGTCACGGGTCACAATAGCGCGCAAACGCAATTGATTTCCTTTACCCATTTTAGACATTAATTCTCTTGCCAATAAACGTCCAATACGTCCGAAACCGTACAAAACAACATCTTTCGGATGAATGTCGCTGGTTTCTTTTGCATTTTTTAATTTGTCGATAACAAATGCTTTAGCATCGTCATATTTGTTGTCTTCCAAGTGAAACTCGTAAGTCAATTTACCAATATCCAGTTTTGAAGGTGGTAAATCCAATGAAAGTATTGCTCTTGCAATTTCTACAGAATCAAATACTGAAATAGGTTTGCCTACAAACTCTCCTGCATATTCGTGAAGATTGATAATATCGCTTACATTTCTGTCGATTAACTGGTTTCTGAATAATACCATTTCGATAGATTTGTCATACCACAAATCACTGATGATTTTAATTAATTCTACTCCAGCTCTTCTTCTGTCAGCCTGAAAAGCTATTTCTTTTTCGTAAACCGTTGTGTTGCTCATTCGTTTAGGTAAAAAAGGTTATTATTTTTTATGGTGCAAAAGTACCAATTTCAAATGTTTTCATAAAACTATTTCTCAGATTTTTTGCATAAAAAAACCGGCTCTGGTCTTTGAAAACCGAGCCGGCTAATTAGTGTAAGCATTTCATTTATAATAAGAACCTCAATAATTGGCCATTGGCCGTAATCAATTCTATTTGTGAACGTTGGTTTTCTCCTTTTCGGGATAAAACTTTGGTGATTGTTTCAATATCGGTTGCTTTAATGTTGTCAACACTCAAAATGACAGCGCCTTTAAGTTGGTCGGCATAAGCAGAAAGTTCTTCGTTTGTGATGTCATTAATTTTTACACCATAATTAATTTTAAATTTCTTCTTATCTGCTGCATCAATGTCTTCCAATTCAAGGCCTTTCAAATCATAATTGATCAATTCTCTTTTAGTCAGTTTTACAGGAATTGTGATGTTTTTCTCATTGCGCAGAATACCGACTTTTATCTCGTCATTAGGACGTTTGGTGTTCACATAATTAGTCAGATCTGCAAAAGACATAATGCTTCGGTCGTCCAGTTTTACAATAATATCGTCTTTCCTTAAACCACTTTTTTCAGCGCCGGAATTCTTAGTTACGTTTCCGATTAAAACGCCTGTGGTTTCTTTAATACCTAATTCTTTAGAAACAGCACTGTTCAATTCACGGGCTTCAATTCCTAAAACACCACGCTGCACATTGCCATATTCCATCAGGTCTTCCACTATTTTACGGGTCAGATTTGAAGGAACAGCAAAAGAATATCCTACGTAGGAGCCTGTTTGTGATGAAATCATCGTGTTTATTCCTATCAGCTCGCCACGAGTATTCACTAATGCTCCACCGCTGTTTCCCGGATTTACGGCTGCATCGGTTTGAATAAAAGATTGAATACCGTTGTTTGACAAATCTCTGGCTTTCGCCGAAACGATTCCTGCTGTTACAGTCGAAGTCAAATTATACGGATTTCCAACAGCCAGAACCCATTCGCCCACTTTTATAGTATCAGAATTTCCAAAAGTAGCATAGGGAAGTTTTTCATCCGATTGTATTTTCAGTAATGCAATATCCATTTTGCTGTCAGTTCCGACCAGTTTGGCTTTGTAAGTCTTGTTGTTATTTAATGTCACTTCCAGTTCGGTGGCATCTTTAACTACGTGATTGTTTGTTACAATATACCCGTCTTCACTGATAATTACACCTGAACCGGTACCAACCTGCGTTTGCTGACCGCCGCCACCTGCTCTCGAACCATAGAAATATTCCATGATCGGATCGTTTGGCACATTGTAAACGGTTAGGTTTTTTACGTGTACAACAGTATGAATGGCATTATCGGCAGCAACAGTAAAATCGGTGTTTTCTCCTGTAAGTCCGACTGTTCTGGCAAAATTTTCTCCTGCAACAGATAATTTAGATTTTGAAGCGGAATGATCTTCGATAAATAATTTGTAAGCTCCCAGCGTTGTTGCGCCGCTTAACAAAGACACAAAAAATAAACTTGCAAATTTTTTCATAACTATATAATTGTTTGATGTTAAATACTAAACGTAAATTTAAAATTTTGTTGTATTCATAAATCGAGTTTAACGCCCGTTTAACAACATTTAACGTATCATTAATATTTGTAACTTTGTATAGATTTATTTTTGTTAAATATCTGAATTTACACTAAATGCAATTTTATAAATACGAAGGAACCGGGAATGATTTTGTCATGATTGACAATCGGATGCTGCAATTCCAAAAAGACAATACAGAACTTATTAAGAAAATTTGCGACCGCCGTTTTGGTGTTGGAGCTGATGGCTTAATATTGCTGGAAAATGATGAATCTACGGATTTTAAAATGGTTTATTATAACTCCGACGGGAATGAAAGTTCCATGTGTGGTAACGGAGGGCGTTGTCTGGTGGCTTTTGCCAAAAAATTAGGAGTAATAAGCAATCAGGCAGTTTTTATTGCTGTTGATGGTCTGCACAACGCAACGATTGATGAGAATGGCATTGTTTCATTACAAATGAAAGATGTTGATGAAGTTCATGAGCATGAAAATCATGTTTTCCTGAACACTGGCTCACCGCATCATGTTCAGTTGGTTGAAGATTTAAATATTTTTGATGTCCGAAATGAAGGCGCAAGAATACGTTACAGTGATTTGTACGGAAAAGCGGGAAGCAATATCAATTTTGTTTCACAAACAGATGAGAATAAATTTGCTTTACGAACCTACGAACGCGGTGTTGAAGACGAAACACTTTCATGCGGAACCGGAGCGACAGCTGTTGCTATTGCGATGAAAGCTACCGGGAAAACGGAAAGTTCGGTTATTCAACTGCGTGTAGAAGGTGGAGAACTGGAGGTTTCTTTTATAGAGAAAAACGGCTTTTTTACTCAGGTTTTTCTAAAAGGACCGGCAACTTTTGTTTTTGAAGGAAATATGAAACTTAATTAAACACCACCCTGAGAACAATCGAAGGGCAATCAGATGGTTACACTAAAAGGAATTACAATCAATTTACGTGCTCTCGAACCCGAAGATCTGGACTTTGTTTATTCTATCGAAAATAACGAATCAATCTGGGAGGTGAGTAATACACAAACACCCTATTCGAGGTTTTTAATCATGCAGTATCTCGAAAATGCGCATCAGGACATTCATCAGGCCAAACAGTTACGGTTGGTAATTTGTAAAAATGACACTTTTGAAGCTATCGGATTAATAGATTTATTTGATTTCGATCCGAAAAATAACAGAGCAGGCATAGGAATTGTCATTGAAAATAAGAAAGACAGAAACAAAGGTATTGGAAGTGAGGCACTTTCACTCCTGATAAAGTATGCTTTCAATCATTTAAACTTACATCAATTGTTTGCAAATATTGGGAGTAATAACGAAGCAAGTTTGAAGCTTTTTACTACTTTTGGATTTCAAAAAATTGGAACCAAAAAAGACTGGAATTATCATCAGGGAAAATACTTCGACGAAGAGTTGTTTCAGTTGATTCATAAAAATCATTAAAAAAATTAGTTTTGAGTAAAAAGAAAATTGCCATCATTGCCTCACTGATCCTAGTGGCTTCCGTTGCTATTTACGGTTATATTAATGTACTTTCTGCAAATACGAAATTTGAAAAAAAGGAACTTTATGTTTTTGTCCCTACTGGCTCGACTTACGAAGATGTTCTGAAAATCGTTGAACCTTACGTAAAAAATATAGATAAATTTAAGTTTGTTGCTGAGAAACGTTCTTATAATGAAAATGTTTTCCCTGGACGATTTTTGTTCAAAAAAGGAATGAATAACCTGCAATTGGTATCGGCACTTCGACACAACATGCCGTTAAATCTTGCTTTTAACAATCAGGAAAGTTTAGAAAAACTGGTTTCCCGTATTTCTTCCCAGATGGAAGTGGATAGTACAACGCTTATAAATACAATCAAAGATTCTGTTTTCATGAAGAAAAACGGATTCAATGGAGAAACTATTTTAGGGATGTTTATTCCGAATACCTATGAGATGAAATGGAATACTTCTGCCGAAAAAATCAGAGATAAAATGGCAGACGAATACCATAAATTCTGGAATACTGAAAGAACAGCCAAAGCCAAGGCGCTAAATATGACTCCTGAAGAAGTAATCACTTTAGCAGCTATTGTTCACAAGGAAACAGTTAAAATTGATGAGCGTCCAAGAGTAGCCGGAGTTTATTTAAACAGATTGAAACTTGAAATGCCTTTGCAGGCAGATCCTACTGTGATTTTTGCAGTTAAAAAGAGTTCGGGAGATTTCGATCAGGTGATTAAAAGAGTTCGTGGTGAAATGTTAAGAATAAATTCTCCTTATAATACTTATGTTACTATCGGTTTGCCTCCCGGACCTATTGCCATGCCGGATATCTCGGCTGTCGATGCTGTCCTAAATGCTGAAAAACATGATTATATCTACTTCTGTGCAAGTGTTGAGCGTTTTGGATACCATGATTTTGCCGCAACATATGAAGCACATCAGGTAAATGCAAAAAAATATGCCGAATGGGTTACTAAACTAGGTATCGAGAGGTAGTTTTGAAATTATTCCAATATATAGTTTGTGTTATAACTGTATCTTCGATTCCGGTTTTCCCCCAAAGCGGAATCGAATCTTTTTTAAAACCCGCCGATTCTTTACATAAACAAAGAAGAAATGCCGTCGTGATCACTGAAGCGATTGGTGTTTCAGGTGCTTTGGTAGGATTAAATGAACTTTGGTACAAAGATTATCCTCGTTCGAAATTCCATTTTATCAATGATAATGATCAATGGCTTCAAATGGATAAAATGGGGCATACTTATTCCGCTTATCATATAGGAAGTGCCGGAGCCAGTCTTTTACAATGGAGCTGGGCTACAAAAAAACAAAAACTTATTTACGGATCAACTTTAGGTTTCGCTTTCCTTACAGCAGTTGAGGTTTTAGACGGTTATTCACAAAAGTGGGGTGCTTCTGGAGGTGATGTTATTGCCAATGCAACAGGAACCGGTTTGTATGTTTCTCAGGAATTACTTTGGAATGAGCAGCGTATCATACCGAAATTTTCCTTTCACACAACTTCTTATACTGAAATCAGGCCTGAATTATTAGGGAAATCGCTAAATGAGCAGGTTCTTAAGGATTATAATGGGCAAACTTATTGGTTGTCGGCTAATGTACATTCCTTTTTTAAAGCTTCTAAAATACCTAAATGGCTCAATGTGGCTGTTGGTTATGGTGCGGATGGAATGGTAACGGGAGATAATGAATTTCCAATGAATCCTGAAATTCCGGTAATAAAAAGATACCGCCAGTTCTACTTTAGTTTTGATGCTGATTTAACTAAAATTGAAACAAAATCACATGTGCTAAAAACTTTTTTCTCCATTTTTAATCTAGTTAAAATACCGGCGCCTGCAATTGAAATAGGAGTGAACAGACGGATAAAAGGGTATTTCATCTATTTTTAGTAAATTTTAACACTTTGAAATTCAGTATTTTATGAATTATGGGTAACTTAGTAATGTAGAAATTTTTTGATTCTCCTGAATTGAAAGAAAATATACTATTATGACAAAGAATATGATATTTAATATCGGATTATTTGCCTCAATCATAATACTAAGCTCTGGTTTTACACCATTTTATTTAAAATTATATCCTTGGTTTCGGATACACGAAGAAGAGGAGGTAATTTGTACAGTTCCTACAGAGGTTGAACTTAACCAAACATTTTTTGACATTCCTTTTACAGGAAAAACCTTCATTGGATTCCAACAGAGTCTTGCTGTGCGCGAGTCTCAGGGGAAATACCACAAAGTAAATTCTTTTGGATATTTAGGAAAATACCAATTCGGATCAGCAACACTTAAAATTTTAGGAATCAGAGACACTCTGGCGTTTTTAAGAAGTAAAAAAATGCAGGAAAAAGCCTTTTTGGCTAATCTGTCCAGGAACAAATGGGAGCTGCGAAAGGAAATTTCCAAGTATTCAGGAAAGGTAATCAAAGGTGTTGAAATTACAGAATCGGGAATACTGGCTGCAGCTCATCTCGGCGGTCCCGGATCGGTAAAAAAATTTTTAAGGACCAACGGGAGGCGGAAATTTAGGGATGGTTATGGCACTTCAATACTAGAGTATTTGAAAGATTTTGCAGGTTATGATACCAACTTTATTGTTCCGAATGAAAAGGCTAAAGCGAGGCACTATTAGTAGGTTTTATGAAGAATAAAAAGCGTTGGACGGTTATGTAAATCGATCTTTTGCTTTTTCCATAAACTAACAGTCATTGTTTTAATGTATTCTGTTGGCAAGGTGATGTCACAGGCAATACACAAACTGGTATTTGGTTGTAATATCTGTAATATGTCTTCTAATAATTTATTATTTCGATACGGTGTCTCGATGAATAACTGCGATTGATTTTTATCAAATGATAATTTCTCTAATCCTTTTAAAGCTTGTTTTTTTTCAGATTTGTCAATAGGCAGATAGCCGTTAAAAGCAAAACTTTGCCCATTCATTCCAGAAGCCATAACAGCAAGTAGAATAGATGACGGGCCAACTAACGGGACAACCTGAATGCCTTTTTCATGGGCCAATTTTACAATTACAGCCCCTGGGTCAGCTACACCCGGACAACCTGCTTCACTCATTAGCCCAACATTCTTGCCTTCTAATAAAGGTTTTATAAATTCAAGATGTTCTCGGGTTTCCGTGTGTTTGTTTAGTACTGAAATTTTGAGCTCAGGCTGTTTCTTTTCGGGATAAACACTTTTTATAAAGCGACGGGCGGTTTTCTCGTTTTCAACGATATAATCATCAATAAACTCAATACTTCTTTTGATTGTTGCAGGTAAAACATCTTCAGGGTTTATTTCTCCTAACGTGGTTGGGATGAGGTATAATTTGCCTAAAAAAGTAATTGGTTTCATTGGAATTTATTTTTTCATAAGTTTTTCAGCAATCGTTTGAGAAGCCATATCAAGCATGTCAAATACTTTTTCAAAGCCATCCTGTAATCCGTAATAAGGATCAGGGACATCAACATTTTCGTTAGGGAAAATTTCGTTAAGTATCAGATGAACTTTTGCTTTTTCATTTTCATTTGAAGTTAAATTAATAACATCTCGATAGTTTTGACTGTCCATCACATAAATATAATCAAAATCAGTAAAGTCTTTTTTTGAAAATTGCCGGCCTCTTAAATTTGATATATCAACACCTCTTTCTCTGGCAACTTTAATAGATCGGGCATCAGGTGGATTGCCTACATGCCAATGTCCGGTGCCGGCTGAATCTACAATGTAAGATTTCGAAGGAAGTTTAGAACGCAAAATACCTTCTGCCAATGGAGAACGGCAAATGTTTCCCAAGCAAACCATCAATATTTTTGTGGACATAACTTACAAAGATAGTTTCTTGTTGATGTCATCAACAAATTTTTTGAATTGCTTATCGGTTGATACCAAATTGTCTACAGTTTTACAAGCATGTAAAACGGTTGCGTGATCACGATCTCCTATTTGGGAACCAATGTTAGCTAAAGAAGCCTTAGTAAATCTTTTAGCAAAAAACATAGCCAGTTGTCTTGCTTGAACTACGTGGCGTTTTCTGGTTTTAGATTGTAAAGTATCAACATCCAATTGGAAATAGTCCGAAACCACTTTTTGAATATAATCAATAGAGATTTCACGTTTCACATTTTTAACAAACTTCTCAACTACTTGTTTTGCTAACTCGATTGTTACCTCTTTTTTATTGAAAGAAGATTGAGCAATCAATGAAATGATAGCTCCTTCAAGTTCCCGTACGTTGCTTTTGATATTTCGGGCTACATATTCTATGATGTCTTCCGGTATTTCTACACCATCTCGATATAAAATATTTTTTAAGATCGAAATTCTGGTTTCATAATCCGGCTGGTGCAATTCTGCAGAAAGTCCCCATTTGAATCTGGATAATAGACGCTGCTCGATATCCTGCATGTCAACAGGTGCTTTATCTGATGTCAGAATAACCTGTTTGCCGTTTTGATGCAAGTAGTTGAAGATGTGGAAAAATACATCCTGAGTTCCTGTTTTTCCGGAAAGGAATTGGACATCATCAATAATCAAAACATCAATTAATTGATAAAAATGAATAAAGTCGTTTCTGGTATTCTTCTTAACCGAATCAATATACTGTTGAGTGAATATTTCAGCAGAAATATACAAAACGGTTTTGTCCGGATATTTGTCTTTTATTTCTACACCGATAGCATGGGCTAAATGTGTTTTTCCTAATCCTACACCGCCAAAAATTAATAAAGGATTAAATGATGTCCCTCCAGGTTTATTAGCTACTGCCATACCTGCCGAACGAGCCAGTCTGTTAGAATCTCCTTCAAGGAAATTATCAAAACTGTAATTGGCATTCAGTTGGGATTCGATTTTTAAATTTCGGATTCCGGGAATGATAAATGGATTTTTTAATTCTGGGTTTTTTTGTTGTACCGGAACATCAATTTCCTGAGTTTTTACAGGAGAACGATGTGCACTTGGTAATTGTTCCGTAAACGGAAGTTTATTACCATAAGTGTTTTCCATTTTAATTTTATAAAGTAACTTCGCGTTTTTTCCAAGTTCTTTGGTTAAGGCGACTTTTAACAATTTAACGTAATGCTCTTCCAGCCATTCGTAAAAGAATTTACTAGGGACCTGAATATAAAGTGCGTTGTCTGTAAGCTCTACTGACTTGATTGGTTCAAACCAAGTTTTGTATGCTTGTTCCTGTATATTGTCCTTTATGAACGATAGACAGTTATCCCAGACCGATTCCGCAGTTTTATTCATTGTTTGCATTCTTATAGTTAAATTATTAAGGTTTTTTCTGGTAAAAAAAACTGGTTTCTGTTAGAGTAATTTGGGATAGCAAATATGGGTTATAAAATCTTTAAAAAAAAATTTTTTTGATATTGATTTTATGAAAAAAATGTCGTAATGGTATTTTGTAAGTGTTAAAGAATTATTAATTTATATGTTATAAAACGAATGAGAGAATACGAATTTAAGGTGCGTGTCAGGTATGCAGAAACGGATCAGATGGGTGTTGTTTATCATGGGAATTATGCTCAGTATTTTGAGATGGGTCGTGTGGAATGGCTTAGAAACCTTGGACTTTCTTATAAATGGATGGAAGAAAACGGAATTATGCTTCCTGTGGTTTCCTTATCTATGAATTACAAAAAACCGGCTCGTTACGATGATGAATTAACGGTGAAAACGATTTACAAAAATCAAACCTCGGTGAAGATAGATTTCGATTATGAAATTTACAATGCTAACAATGAGTTGTTAACAACTGGGCATTCCGTTTTGGTTTTTGTAGACATGAAAACCGGACGTCCAACCTTGCCTCCGGATTATGTTATTGAAAAATTAAAGAATCTGTAAATTGAGTTAAGTTTCTTTAAATTTTCTTCTAAAAAAGGGGTTAAAAATGTCAAAATTATTTTGCTTTTTGTTGAGTGATTTTAATTTGGTACTTTTTTTTTCTTAACTATTGATTGCAATGATTTTGACATTTAAAAAATCATTGCAATCAATTAACGAAGAGTAGAGTATTTTATTATGGGAGTGTCTTAATAAATGATTCAACTTATAGAAAAATGTCCAGATTAAAAGCAGGAGCCGAAGATGGTCCGGATAAGAAATTTATTGTCTTGATTTTTGCCTGGCTTACAAATGCCGTACTGAAAAAGTAACCTATTCTTTCTGTTTGATACTGATTTCAAACATAATTTCAAAAATTTCAAAAATCGTTTTGGCATTTTTTGCCCGTGTGGCTATTTCGATTTGACAATCTTCTTCCATTTTTTGCGCTACGATTGTGATGTTTTTTTCTTTAATAACCCGCATTACTTTGTTCATGTTTTTATAATCAAATTGAATTAAAAAATGAACATCGATAGTTTTCTCTATAATTTCTGATTCTTCGAGTGCCATTTGTGCTGCTGTTTTGTATGCAGTTATCAATCCTCCTACGCCTAATTTAATGCCTCCGAAATACCGTACTACAACAATTAGAACATTAGTTAGTCCAAAGGATTGAATTTGGCCGTAAATGGGCATTCCTGCAGAATTGTTTGGCTCTCCGTCATCATTGGCCCGGTATTGAATTTTAGTCGTCCCTATTTGATAAGCATAACACCAGTGGCGTGCTGAAAAATGTTGTTTTTTAAGGCTGTCTATGTGGTTTTTTACTTCTTCTTCTTCTGAAGCAATAGGAAACGCGTAGCCAAAAAACTTGCTGTTTTTGTCTTTAAATAAAATTTCAGAAGAGGCTTTGTCAATGGTGAGATAAGTGTCTTGTATTTCCAAAAAGAATGAATTTATCGGCTTATAAATTTTTTATCGATAAGGTCTGTCACGTCTTCTTGTCCGGCTTGAAGATTCCAGACATGCATACCAAGCGATTGTGCAATATCGGTATTTTCTTTTTTATCATCGATGAACAAGGTACGTTTCATTGATAAATCGTGTTTCTTGATGATGTAATTGAAGATTTCCGGATCGGGTTTTCGCAGTCCGATTTCAAATGAAAAATAAACTTTTTCAAAACATTGGTAAAATTCTCTGGCAAATGTGGTGCCTACTTTATGTTCGAATCTTGAGATGTGTATTTCATCGGTGTTGCTCAATAAGAACAGACGGTATTTCATTGATAACCGCTGTAAAAATTCTAATCTGTGCAAAGGAAAATCAAGTAATACGGCTCCCCAAGCAATTCTTAAATCCTCAATTGTAGCGTTTGGAATTAATTTCTTAAGACCGATTATGAATTGGGCTTCGTTTAATTTTCCTCTTTCAAAATCCTGATTCAGTTGTTCGAGTTCTCCGTTCCAGGAATTTAATCCCAATTTTTTTAATGCATTAAGCGAAGCTTCTTTATCCAAATTGATAAAAACATCGCCAAAATCGAAAATAATAGTGTTAATCATAAATTTGAATAGATTACTAGTTCGTCACTTTCTATTTTGCTTTTTTGCACTGCTTTTCCAGTGATGATAGGGGCTTTAGTTCCATTTGAAAATTGCTCCCTTCCAATAAAAACTCTTGCTTCATCCCATAGATCAGCATCTATGAAAGTCTGTAAAGTTTTTCTGCCGCCTTCAATAATTACTGACTGTATTGTATTTCCATATAAATAACCAGCAATTTGCTCTGCGGTGTTTTTATGAAAATCAATAGATTGATTATCAATGATTGATGTTTTTGACGAACTATCAAAGATAAAACTTTCTTTTGAAATTCGATTATTTTTATCTAAAACTATCCTTACGGGATTGTTTCCTTTCCAGTCTCTTACATTTAAAGTTGGGTTATCATCAATCACGGTTTGCGTTCCTACAAGTATTGCTTGTTCCTCGCTTCGCCATTTATGAACTAATTGACGGGAATATGGATTGGTAATCCAGACAGGTTTTTGTTCTTCTTTTGTTGCTGGAGAAATATAGCCATCTTCAGTTTCTGCCCATTTTAGAATAATATAAGGTCTTTTTTTGTTGTGGAAAGTGAAAAAGCGCTTATTGAGTTCGTTGCATTCGTTTTCGAGAACTCCAACAGTTACATTGATTCCGGCTTCTTGCAGTTTTTTGATTCCGTTGCCCGAAACTTTGGCAAAAGGGTCAATTGTTCCGATAACAACATTTGGAATCTTATGTGTAATAATCAAATCACTGCACGGAGGTGTTTTTCCGAAATGGCTGCAAGGTTCCAAACTGACATAAATAGTCGATTTCGATAACAGGGATTTATCTTTTACTGAATTTACGGCATTTACTTCGGCGTGGGCTTCTCCTGCTTTCCGATGCCAGCCTTCTCCAATAATTTTTCCGTCGCATACAATTACGCTGCCAACCAGTGGATTGGGATAAGTAGTCCCCAAACCATTTTCGGCTAATTCAATGCAGCGTTTTATGTAAAATTCTTCCGAAAAATTGTTTTTTAGCATAAGAGCGTCAGGAATGCCTTCAACTATTTTGGAATAAGGCTTTTTTTTCATTAGTGTTTCGTGTATCTTCACATCACAAAAATAACTATTTCTGTTCAAAATGAGCGAAGCCATAATTAGAGAAATTCAAAAAACTGATAATCTGGAAATTGCGAGTGTGATTCGTACCGTTTTAATCGAACATAACGTGCCAAAAGTAGGAACGGCCTATGCTGATCCGCAATTGGATTATATGTTTGAAGCCTATTCTGATCCGAAATCAATGTATTTTGTGGTGGAGAAAGAAGGGAAAATCATCGGTGGAGCGGGAATTGCGCCTTTAGCGAATGGTTCGTCGGAAGTCTGTGAACTGCAAAAAATGTATTTTCTGGCAGAAACACGAGGTTTGGGCATTGGTTCTAAAATGATGAACAGCTGTCTTGAAAAAGCTAAAAAATTTGGATTCAAGCAATGCTACCTAGAAACGATGCCATACATGGAAGCCGCTCAGAAACTGTATAAAAAAACCGGTTTCGAATATCTCGATGGACCAATGGGCAACACAGGACATTCATCGTGTCCGGTCTGGATGATAAAAGATTTGTAATATGCTTCTAAAAACCTACAGAACTCAATTTGTCCAGGAACTTACTGGAATTTTCGACGAAAAAGAAATCGAGAGTTTTTTTTATATTGTTTTGGATGCTTTTCATCAGATGAAACGGGTAGATTTGGCTCTGAATCCTAATTTCGAAATTGACACAATCCAATTACTCCAGTGGGAAACGGTTTTGGCACAACTCAAAGAACATAAACCGATTCAATATATTTTTGGGGAAACGGAATTTTTTGGATTGCCGTTTTATGTCAATGAGAACACTTTGATTCCAAGACCCGAAACAGAAGAGCTGGTGGAGTGGATTTTATCAAATAATTCAATTCTCGAGTCGGAAAATCCTCTTCGGATATTAGATATCGGAACAGGAGCCGGATGCATCGCTGTTTCATTGGCTAAAAACAGACCAAATGCCGAAGTGTATGCGATTGACGTTTCTGAAAAAGCATTGGCAATTGCCCAAAAAAACGCTGCTCGAAACAATGTGAAGGTTGCTTTTCTTCACAGAAACATACTGGAAACGGAGGATTTGGCGCAACAATTCGATATAATTGTCTCCAATCCGCCCTATGTCAGGAATTTGGAAAAAGAAGAAATCAATAAAAATGTACTGGCTTACGAGCCGCATTTGGCTTTGTTTGTGGAAGATACGGACGCTTTGGTTTTCTATAGAAAAATTATTGAATTAGCTTTAAAAAACCTTTCAGAAAACGGACAATTATACTTCGAAATCAATCAATATCTCGGAGAAGAAATGAAAGAATTACTGGAGAAAAATAATTTTAAAAACAGCCAATTACGGAAAGATATTTACGGAAACGACAGAATGACTTTTGCTGTAAAACCGTAATTATTCGTAACGCAGCGCTTCAATCGGATCCAGTTGGGCAGCTTTTATTGCAGGATAAGAACCGGAAACAACAGCCACAATAAAACTTACAATAAATGCAGCTGTAATGGCAAGCCACGGAATTACGAATTTAAAATCAATTGCTGTAGCAAGAGCAAAGCCGATTAGAATTCCTAAAATAACACCTAAAAGTCCTCCTAATTGTCCTATCACAAGTGTTTCCATAAAAAACTGAATAGCAATGGTGCTTTTCTTAGCTCCGAGTGCTTTTCTTACTCCTATTTCACGCGTTCTTTCGGTTACTGAAACCAGCATAATATTCATCAGCGCAATGGAAGATCCAAAAATGGTAATAATGCCTATGACCCAAGCTGAAATGCCTAAATATTGTGTGATACCAAGGATTTTATTAATTAAATCGTCACTACGGGATATTCCGAAATTAGTATCTTCAATGGGATTCAATTTACGGACTTTTCGCATAGCAATCATGGCATCATCAACTGCTTGGCTTAATAACTCCTTGTTTTCAACCATTACGCTGGTCGTATAATTGATGTTTGGAGCGGTAAATAAGGTTCGTGCCACTTGTATCGGAATCATGACTCTTAAATCCTGGCTGTTGCCGAAAGTTGATCCTTTTTCTTCCAAAACACCAATGACTTTGAATTTTGCGCCTCGAATGGAAATGGTTTTGTCTATCGGATTTAAATCCTTCAATAAACCTTTTTCAAAATCGGAACCTAAAACGCAAACGTAATTGTTGTTTGCAATGTCGAAAGCAGTAAAATTACGGCCTTTTGCAACTTCTAAACCGGAATTCGGAAGGAAATAATCATCAACACCTAAAACCGAAACTTCCGGATCTGTTTTGGTATTTTCATATTTTACTTCAGCATTTGAAGTAGCTGTAAACGAAATGGAAGTATTTGTTAACGGATAATTGAAATTCTCTTTAAAATCTCTGGCTTCCGGATAAGAGATGATCGGATTTATTTTTTTTCGTTCACCATTACCATTAGTCCGGGTAAGATTATCGTATTGATTGATGGTAAAAGTATTAGAGCCCATCGAAGCAAAATCGCTGGAAAGGGTGTTTTCAAGTGCTGAAACCACGGTTAGAATTCCGACCAAAGCAGTAATTCCAATAGCAATGATAAGCACCGTTAATATGGTGCGAAGCAACTGTGTTTTTATAGAACCCAGCGCGATTCTGACATTTTCTCTGAATAATCCAAACATAGTGAATTGGACTCCAAAGTACATTTTTTGTTACAAGTTTTGAAGGTTAATTTTTATAAATAGGGTAAAAAGTAAGATATTTGCAAAGTTTTAGGAGCGAATCGCCTGGATTTTCAGATGACTGTTGTTCCTGCTGTGCGCTGTATCTTTTTTCCCTAAATCGACATTCGTTTTACAAACGGGTTTCTGTATAAGGAAAAAAGGATGACGCTTCCATCAGGGCTACATCATGATTTTCGGAACTTCGGTACCCTAAAAATTATAAAACTCTATAGAGATAACAATCTAAATATATGGCATCAAAACCAAGCATACCAAAAGGAACCCGTGATTTTTCACCTGCGGAAGTAGCAAAACGTCAATACATTATTCAAAAGATACGCACTCATTTTGAGAAGTTCGGATACCAGCCTATTGAAACACCTACTTTTGAAAATTCCGAAACCCTGATGGGAAAATACGGAGAAGAAGGAGATCGCCTGATTTTTAAGATTTTAAATTCAGGAGATTATCTAGCCAAAGCCAACGAACTTCATTTAGCGGAAAAAGACAGTAACAAACTTGCTGCAAGTATTTCCGAAAAAGCATTACGCTACGATTTAACCGTTCCGTTTGCTCGTTATGTGGTACAACATCAAAATGATATAGAATTTCCGTTTAAACGCTATCAGATCCAGCCGGTTTGGAGAGCAGATAGACCTCAAAAAGGACGTTTTAGAGAATTCTATCAATGTGATGCTGATGTGGTGGGTTCCACTTCATTATGGCAGGAGGTAGAATTAGTGCAATTGTACGATGCTGTTTTTACAGATTTAAAACTGGAAGGCGTAACGATTAAAATCAACAATCGTAAAATACTATCAGGAATTGCTGAGGTAATTGGGGCTTCTGATAAGTTAATTGATTTTACAGTAGCACTCGATAAGCTCGATAAAATAGGAGAGGATGGCGTTAAGAAAGAAATGATTGAAAAAGGAATTTCTGAATCGGCTATCGAAAAAGTGCAGCTCTTGTTTCATTTTACCGGATCAATTTCGGAGAAAATACAAAAATTATCAGCGTTGCTTTCTTCTTCATCTGAAGGAATGAAAGGAGTGGAAGAACTGCAATTTATATGTGACAATGTTGCTGATTTAGGTTTATCTTCCGCTATTTTAGATTTAGATGTTACACTGGCTCGTGGTTTAAATTATTATACGGGTGCTATTTTTGAAGTAGCTCCGCCAAGTGGTGTTTCGATGGGTTCTATAGGTGGTGGAGGCCGTTATGATGATTTGACCGGAATCTTCGGATTGAAAAATATGAGCGGTGTTGGGATTTCTTTCGGATTAGACCGTATTTATCTGGTTGTTGAAGAATTAAATTTATTTCCGGAAACGGTAACGTCAACTACTAAAGCGATTTTTTTAAACTTTGGAGAAAACGAGACAAAATACGCCATGAAAGCAATTACTGAGTTGAGGAAATCAGGAATTAAAGTGGAAATGTACCCGGATAATGTGAAGATTGGAAAGCAATTTCAATATGCTGACAAACGCGGAATTCCTTTTGCTGTGATTGTTGGTGGTGATGAAATGCAGCATAATGAATATGCATTGAAAAATTTAGTTTCCGGCGAACAGAAGAAACTTTCTTTTGAAGCTTTGAAATCAGAACTTCAATAGCCATAACTAATTATTTCTGGGATGGAAAGTCTGCATGATCTGATTAAGATGCTTTCTGTCTACATGCATGTAAATTTCGGTTGTTGTAATTGATTCATGTCCTAACATGAGCTGAATTGAACGTAAATCGGCACCATTTTCAAGTAAATGTGTTGCAAAAGAATGACGGAATGTATGCGGACTGATTGTTTTGTTTAAATGGATTTCTACAGCCAGATTTTTTATTATTGTAAAAATCATTGCTCTTGTCAATTGCCTTCCGCGTCGATTTAGAAATAAAGTGTCTTCATGTCCTTTCTGGATAGGAAGATGAGGCCTTATTTCTTTCTTATATATTTCAATGTATTTCTGCGTGTAGCTGCTGATGGGAACAAAACGCTGTTTGTTTCCCTTTCCGGTTATTTTGATAAAACCTTCGGCGAAGAATAAGTCTGAAATTTTGAGCGATACTAATTCTGAGACACGTAATCCGCAGCCGTAGAGAGTTTCCAGCATGGCACGGTTGCGTTCACCTTCATTTGATGCTAAATTGATGGCGGCAATCAGTCTGTCGATATCTTCAATGGAAAGTGTGTCGGGTAATTTTCGTCCTAAACGCGGTGTTTCAATCAGTTCCATGGGATTGTCAGCGCGGTAATCTTCAAAAATAAGATAATTAAAAAAACTTTTTAATCCAGAAATAATTCTGGCTTGCGAACGCGGATTTACTTCTTTTGAAGCCTCATAAATAAATTGCTGGACGGTTTCTTCCTGAATCTTTACAGGTGAAATTTCAATGTTTTGGACTTCTAAATACCTGCAGAGTTTTTCAATATCTAAGGTGTAATTTTCAATAGAATTTTTAGACAATCCTCTTTCTATTTTCAGATATGATTGAAAGTTTTTAATATAAGAATGCCAGTTGTTTTTCATGAATGGTATAATTTTCTTACTATTTTTACGTTGATTAATTATTAAATATATACGATATGAAATTAATTAAAAAATTGACATTAGGAGCATTTTTATTCGCATTTGCGGGTAATATTGCGGCACAGGACACAAACAATTCCAGATTTGGAATTAAAGGTGGTTTGAATTACTCAACTGTATCTAAGGGTGAATTTGATGAAGGTCCGGATCCCAGAACTAGTTTTCATATTGGTTTTTTAGGTGAGGTTCCTGTCGTTCGAAATGTATTTGCTATTCAGCCTGAGGTCGTTTATTCAAGACAAGGGTTTGAGACAACTGTTAAGCCACTTATAGGTTCGAATTACAAAGTAACCTATCAGATTGATTATGTAAATGTGCCTATTTTGGCAAAACTTTACATAGGAAAACTGTTTAGTATTGAGGCCGGGCCGCAATTTGGCTTGAAAGTTTCAGAAAAAACAGAATCAGATAATGGCTCCACAACTGAGGATGAGGTCAACAGTTTTGATACGGCAATTGCTGCTGGTGTTTCTTTCAATTTTGGTGGAGGTGCTTTTATTACGGGTCGTTTTACGCAGAGTTTAAATGAAGTTGTAAAAGACAGCGATTCTAAAAACATGGTTTTTCAAGTAGGAATCGGGTTTAAAATGTAATTTTTTGAATGAGTATAAAAACAAAAACCACGCCATTGGCGTGGTTTTTTTAATACTATATAGCTACAAATTAGAATTTGTAAGTCAAACCGAATTGAGCTGTATTGAAGAAGTTATTGAAAACATTGAAGTTTCCGTTAAGTTCATTTGATTTTTCTTCTCCACCACCTGGGAATTCAGTTTTAGCAGAAGAGTAACCTAATACATTAGCTAAACCGAAGTTGATAGCAAATTTCTCAGTTACGAAATAGTTGATACCTAAATCGATTCCTAAGTTTAAAGAATTAACTTTAGAAGTCTCAGTACCGTTAGTTTTGTTTTTTGTAGAACCAAAACCTAAACCAGCTTCAGTATACGTTTTGAATCTTTGACCTAATTCTAAGAAATAATATCTTGCGAATACACCAGCTCCGAAAGAGTTAGATTTAATTTCATTAGTAACGTTAGGTGAACCGAAAACTGTGTTTTCTTCTTTGTTAGATCCAATTCCTAATTCAACTCCAACAGCAATTTTATCAGTTACGAAATAACCTGCTTTAGGGTTAAAATTGAAAGCATTTGTTTTAGTTTCTTCAACGTCAGTTCCATTGAAACTTTCGTTGTCTTTGTCACTTGAAAATCCTAAATTTCCTTCAACAATAATGTTTCCTTTAGAAAATCCGAAAGATTTAGCTTCTTCTTGTGCGTTAGCAAATCCAAATGCGAATAAAGCCGCTGCTGTTAATAATACTTTTTTCATTGTTTTATTTAATTTTAAAAATTATATGCGAATATAGAATAATTTCCTTTCGAAAAAACAAGGGTTGTATTGCTGCAAATCACTTCGGAATTTAACAAATTCATTATGAGTTTTTTAGGATTAAAATTTAAATATTTATTAACTAAAAAAACCTCCATAAAGGAGGTTTTTGTAGGTTTTTGCGACTAAAATTAGAACCTGTAGCCTACGGATAACGATAGAACACCATTTTTTATATCACCATTTTCTTCATCTGAGATGTTGGCTAAGCCAATGTTGTATCTCAATCCGGCTAAGAAATTATCAGTGATGTTGTAACTGGCACCTACATTAACTCCAAAATCTGTAGATTTTAAAAACTCTTTTACATCTACATCTGGGCCGCTGTCCGGTTTGCCTTTAGCGGATGTTAAAAATCCAATTTGCGGGCCTGCTTCTAAGCTTAATTGTGGAATTGGGTAAAATTTAGCCATAACAGGAACATTAACGTAACTGAACTCGTAAGTCCCGCCGTCAACATCAGCACCTTGTACAGAGTATAATACTTCCGGTTGAATTCCAAATTTGTCAGAAAGCTTGATTTCAGCAAATCCACCAACATGGAAACTGGCTTTCATAGAGGTGTTCTCTAAATCTCCAGACAAATTTGCTAAGTTAAGCCCCGCTTTAACCCCGAATTTTACTTCTTGTGCGTTAGCAAATCCGAATGCGAATAGTGCTGCGGCAGTTAATACTACTTTTTTCATTTGTTTAGTTTTAAAATTACTATAGTGAATTTAGAACTTATAAATTCCTGAAATACAAGATATTAATTTTAGTTATTAACAATTTTACCAACAATTTTAAGGCTATTATTCTTATTTTTAAGGAGTTGGTGGTGTTTTTTTTATTTGTAAAATTTATCGGATACAATTTTTTTTCTAAATTAAAGTTCTTATTAAGAATAATCTTTAATTGTCAATAATTATGAAAAAAGTAATTTTTAGTATCATTCTAGTATTATTTACAGTAAATTTTGGTCATGCCCAAGTATTTAGACTGGGAGTGAAAGCAGGTTTAAACTATGCTAATTTTCAGGGTTCAACATTGCAGACGGATGCTATTACCAGTTATCATGCAGGTTTGGTAGGAGAAATAAAAATAATAGATGCTTTTTCTTTACAACCTGAAGTATTGTATTCAACACAAGGAGCATCTTACAAGAATGCAGTTGAAGAATTTAAATCTGAACTAGGATATGTTTCAGTTCCTGTTTTGGTAAAAATTAATCTTGGAAAAACTGTAAGTATCGATGTTGGTCCGCAGTTTTCTTTTTTGCTGTCCAAAAAAATAGACACTTCGACAGATATCAATGAATTTGATTTTGCGCTGGCGGGAGGCTTAGGATTTAAACTCACCGAAAACTTCTTTATTCAGGGCAGATACACATTAGGACTCACCGAAATTGATAAAAATGCAGATTTTAAAAATTCAGTAGGGCAATTATCTGTAGGATTTATGTTCTAAAAAATAGTTGCATTAATTTGTTAAACCATTTCGCAATCGGGATGGTTTTTCTATTTTTACAAAAAACTAAAATGAGAATCATCATTATAAACGGGCCAAATCTAAATCTTCTTGGAAAGAGAGAGCCTGGAATTTACGGCGGTCAGGATTTTGAAGGCTATTTTAGCACACTGCGGAGTAAGTTCCAAACTGTTGAGTTGAGTTACTATCAAAGCAATGTTGAGGGAGAAATCATTAATAAACTGCAAGAAGTTGGTTTTGATCATGATGGCATAATTCTTAATGCCGGAGCGTATACTCATACTTCAATTGGTATAGGAGATTGTATAAAAGCGATACAGACACCTGTTATTGAAGTTCATATTTCAAATACATTTTCCAGAGAAACTTTTCGCCATCAATCGTATATTTCTCCTAACGCTAAAGGAGTCATAATTGGTTTTGGTTTAAAAAGTTATGAACTGGCCTTGCTATCTTTTATAGATCTTGCGTAACTTTTTTCGGATAACTCAGTCTTATTCTAAAAATTTCTAATGAGAAAAATATCACTGGTGCTGTTTTTGTTGTGCACAATTGCTTCATTTTCACAGGTAAAAGGCTTAATTACAGACAATAAGAACAATCGACTTCCGGGAGTAACCATACTTATTGAAAATACGTATAACGGCACTTCTACAAATGAAAGCGGTTTGTATGAACTGAGTCTCAAAAAACCGGGAAATTATGTTGTCGTTGTTCAATACTTAGGTTTTAAAACCAAAAGAATACCAGTAACAATAGATGTTTTTCCATACCAGCTAAATGTTGAATTAACAGAAGAAAATATTACTTTAAGTGAAGTTACTGTCAGTAATCAGGAAGATCCTGCTAAGCAGATTATACGAAATGCGATTGCTGCTAAAAAGGAAAACGCTGATAAGACATCAAAATACAACGCTGATTTTTATTCCCGAGGATTAATCAGGATTAAAGACGCACCAAAGAAAATATTAGGACAGGATTTAGGTGACTTTGACGGGGCTTTAGATTCTACTCGAACGGGGATTTTGTATTTGTCAGAAACAGTATCGAAATTAAATTTTCAAAAGCCAGATAAAATGAAAGAAACCATAGTAGCTTCAAAAGTAAGCGGAAAAGATAATGGTTTCAGTTTCAATAATGCTGCATCAGTTGATTTTGATTTCTATGAAAATTACATTCCCTTTCAGACTAATCTTATTTCGCCTTTGAGCGATAATGCATTTGCTTATTATAAATTTAAGATTGAAGGAAGTTTTTATACCGAAGACAAGCAGCAAATTAATAAGATAAAAGTAATTCCAAGACGAGATGCAGAGCCGGTTATTGAAGGCTATATCTATATTGTAGAAGATTCCTGGGCAATTTACGCTATAGATGCAGTTATAAAAGGAGCTAGAGTACAAATGCCGTTTATGGATAATTTGGTCTTGAAACAAAGTTTTAGTTATAATCCAAAGGATAAGATCTGGACAAAAAACACCCAAAGTCTCGACTTTATTGCCGGATTGATGGGAATTAATATTTCAGGAAGGTTTACTTATGTGTACAGCAATTTTGAATTTGAGCCTAAATTTGATAAAAAAACATTTACAAGGGAAGTGCTTACTTTCGAGAAAGAAGCCAATAAAAAGGAAGACAGTTTCTGGAATACCATCAGACCAATACCGTTAACCTTGGAAGAAAGCAATGATTATGTTAAGAAAGACAGTATTCAGACTTTAAGAAAATCAAAAGTGTACCTGGATTCCATTGATAAAAAGAAGAATAAATTCGGGATAGGAGATGTGTTAATGGGTTATAGCTATCAGAATTCGTATGAAAATTGGTCATTCAATTACAATGGACCATTACTGTCTGTCAAATTCAATACAGTTCAGGGATATGCGCTGAGTTCCGGTTTTTCGTTTCTAAAAACCAAAGAAGAAGACAGGACTTTTATACAGGCAAAAACGACTTTTAACTATGGTTTTGCAGAACAAAAATTAAGGATTAAAGGAGAGTTTTCAAGAAAATTCAATAATCATAATAATGCCTCATTGAACATTTCAGGAGGTAGTAGCATTGTTCAGTTTAACGAAAGAAATCCAATTTCGAATATTGTAAATTCGGTTAGTACGCTGTTTTTTAAGAATAATTTCATAAAGCTGTACGATAAAAATTTTGCTAAAATCGGATACAGTCAGGAAGTGATTAATAGTTTTACTGTTTTTGCCAATGTAGAATATTCCGAACGGAAACCATTGTTTAACAACACTGATTTCAGTATTATAAAAAGCGATGATTTATATACTTCAAACAATCCGTTACGGCCTTTCGATGAAGTTACTCCGGCGATTGTTAAGCACAATTTAATCAAGGCTAAAATTACAGGGAAAATTAATTTTGGACAAGAGTATTGGATGCGTCCTGACGGTAAATTCAATATCACAAATGATAAATATCCTACGGTATATTTTACGTATGAAAAAGGGTTTGGAGGGAATCTGAACAGTTATAATTTCGATTATTTATCAGGAAAAGTGGACAAAGATTTTAACCTTGGCAATAAAGGAAGTCTGGGAGTAAATCTTACTGTAGGGAAATTTTACAATGCTTCTGATATTTCATTTGTAGATTATAAGCATTTTGCCGGAAACCAGACGCATATTGGACAGTCGGATAACTACCTGAATGTTTTTAACCTATTGCCTTACTATACAAACAGTACAAATGATGCTTTTTTCGAAGTACATTCCGAATACGATGATAAAGGGTTTGTGACGAATAAAGTACCGTTGCTGAATAAATTGAAAGCCAACTTGATTTTAGGGTATCATAATCTTTCAGTTCCTGATAGAAAACCTTACCACGAATTTTCCGCCGGATTGAATAATTTAGGATTTGGAAAATACAAAATCTTCCGATTTGATTATGTCAGATCGTATCAAAGCGGGTTCCAGACCGATGGAGTCGTTTTTGGTTTGAAATTTTTGAATGTCCTCGAATAGGAAAGAGACTGGGTTTCAAAGAAATCTAAAGGCTATTATTTACCTATAAAGACATCGTATCCGAAACGAATCAATGTTCCGATTACAACAATTAAAAAGAAAACACGAATAAATCCGTTGCCTTTTGCGATGGCCAATTTGGCGCCAATAAAACCGCCAAGAGCATTGCATAATGCCATTGGAATAGCAATTGCCCAAATGATTTTTCCTTTTAAAATAAATAGGCATATGGAACCAAAATTGGTTGCTAAATTTACCATTTTAGCATTGGCTGAAGCGTGAAGAAAATCAAATCCCAGTAATGAAATAAAAGCAACTACAAAGAAACTTCCTGTACCGGGACCGATAAAACCATCATAAAAACCAACGGTAAGACTAATGATGACAGCGTAAATTATTTGTTGCCTTAATGACATTAATTTTTCCTGATGCTGACCGAAATTCTTCTTCATGAAAGTGTAAACGGCCAATAACGAAAGTACAACCAGAAGCAGCGGTTTCATGAAATCATTGCTCACATAAGTTAATAGGGTGGAACCTGTAAAAGCAGAAGCAAAGGCAATTACAGACATAAGAATGAGTAATTTCCAATTCATAGTTACTTTTTTCAAATATTGAAAAGCAGCAAAACTTGTTCCGCTAAATGCAGGGATTTTTAAGGATCCAATAATGGTTGAAACGGCATAATTGGGTAATAGTATTAAAGCAACAGGCGTCTGGATTAATCCGCCGCCGCCCACAATCGCGTCAACGAAGCCGGCAAAAAAAGAGGCTAAACAAAGAAAAATAAGTATGCTGGTTTCCATCTTCTAAAAAGAAATCCCAAAGCATTTCGCTATGGGATTATTATATTTTGAATTATTGTTTTAAATTAAGCACGGACTATGTTAGCTCCAATGGCTCTTAATCTTTCGTCGATTCTTTCGTATCCACGGTCAATCTGCTCAATGTTTTGAATTGTACTTGTTCCTTTAGCAGAAAGTGCTGCGATTAACAGCGAAATACCAGCTCTGATGTCAGGAGAAGACATAGTGGTTGCTTTCAATTGAGATTGGAAATCATGTCCCATTACCACAGCTCTGTGCGGATCACATAGCATAATTTTAGCGCCCATGTCAATTAGTTTATCAACAAAGAACAAACGGCTCTCAAACATTTTCTGGTGAATTAAAACGTCACCTTTTGCTTGTGTAGCTACCACTAAAACGATGCTTAGTAAATCAGGAGTAAATCCCGGCCATGGCGCATCAGCAATGGTTAAAATAGAACCATCAATATCTGTTTTTACTTCATATCCGTTTTCATGAGACGGAATGTAAATATCATCCCCTCTTTTTTCTAATGTAATTCCTAATTTTCGGAACACATTCGGAATTACACCTAAATTTTCCCAAGAAACATCTTTAATCGTTATTTCACTTCTTGTCATAGCTGCAAGGCCAATCCAAGAACCTATTTCGATCATGTCAGGTAAAATTCTGTGTTCGCATCCGCCAAGACTTTCAACACCTTCAATGGTGATTAAGTTAGAGCCTACACCTGTAATTTTTGCGCCCATCGAATTCAGCATTTTACACAACTGTTGTAGGTAAGGTTCGCAGGCAGCGTTGTAAATAGTTGTTTTTCCTTCAGCAAGTACTGCAGCCATAACAATGTTGGCTGTTCCTGTTACCGAAGCTTCGTCCAATAGCATATACGCACCTTTCAATCTGCCATCTATTTCGACACCATAGAAATGATCTTCTCTTTGGTATCTGAATTTTGCGCCAAGATTGATAAATCCTTCAAAATGAGTATCTAATCTTCTTCTTCCAATTTTATCGCCACCCGGTTTTGGAATGTATCCTTTTCCGAAACGTGCTAAAAGCGGGCCTACAATCATGATAGAACCACGTAAAGAACCGCCTTCTTTTTTGAAAGCTTCTGTTTCAAGATAACCTACATTGACTTCATCTGCTTGAAAAGTGACTGAGCCAGGTCCATTTCTTTGGATTTTAACGCCAAGATTGCCTAATAAAGTAATTAGTTTGTTGACGTCAATAATATCAGGGATGTTGTTTATTGTTACTTTTTCTGGGGTCAAAAGCACGGCGCATAAAATTTGCAATGCTTCATTTTTAGCCCCTTGTGGTGTGATTTCTCCTTTTAATCGGATACCGCCTTCAATTTTAAAAGTTCCCATTTTTGTGTGTGATATAAGTTATGATTATGGTCATGAATTATAAGTTAGGATTATTATAACTCATAACTCAAAACTATTTATTTCGGATTATTATTGTTTTTGATAAAAGGTTTTGGCTTTCCGTTTTTTGTGATTTTCGGTTTTCCGCTATTGCTGTTGGTTTGAATCTTATTTGACATGCGTTTGTTTGTACGCATTAAATCATTAGAATTTAGTAATTCTTCCGAGCTTTGTGTCAGATTGATTTTTCCTCCGGAAAGTTCCAGTAAATGTTCAAAAATAACGGCATCAGTTACAGTGTCTTTGTTCCAGCTCAAATACGATTTTTTCATGTGCGTGGCAATGACTTTACATAAAGCGTTTTTTAAGTCACCGTCTTCCCACTTGTTTGCCACATCAATCATGTACTTGATGTTGTTTCCGTAAAAGCGATATTTAGGGAAATTCTGCGGGTATTTCAGCGGATCAGGTTTCATTTTTAACACCTCACGCGATGGAATCGGGTACGGAGAATCTACATCCAACTTAAAATCAGACATAATAAAAATCTGATCCCAAAGTTTATGTTGGAAATCAGGCACGTCACGTAAATGCGGATTCAGATTTCCCATCACTGATATGATGTATTTTGCTGCTTTATTCCGTTCAGTCCTGTCTTCAATAGCTGTGGCCTGGTCTATTAATTTATGTAAATAACGACCGTATTCAGGGATGATGAGTGCTTTTCTTTCAGAATTGTATTCTAAATTCTGCACTACATCAGCAGCAATCTCTTTTATGTATTTTGTATCCATTTATAGGGAAATTATACCTTCAATAGTTGAAACTTCTTGGTATTTTTTAATAATGCTTTCAGCACTTGGCATTTGCACATCCACAGAAACGCTTGTGAACTTTCCGGCTTTGGACTGACGTGTGTCTATTACGGCTCCCATGCGATCAAAAGCATTTTCAACCGCTTTAATTTTTTCTATTTCCGTAGGGACAATAAATTTAAATAAATATTTGGCAGGCCAAACGTTAGCGTTGTTGAGTTCTTCTTTTAATCGTGCATAAAACTCGGTGGTTTTCTTATCCATATTCAAATTAAAATAAAAGCAAATATAAGGTTTTGATTTTAGATTTTTTTAATAGAGACGATGATTTAGGATTATTTTAAATCATTTTTTCAAATCCCAATTACTTTAAGTATTTTTGCGCCTTTATTTTTTACAAAGTGCAGAAAGAAATTGTTGTTATTATTGGTGGTCCTGGGACAGGAAAAACTACTATTATCGATGGATTGATAGCTAGAGGTCATTGCTGTTATCCTGAAATTTCGAGAGAAGTGATTCTGGAGGCAAAAAAACAAGGAATCGAACAATTGTTTCTTGAAAACCCGCTGCTTTTCAGTGAATTGCTTTTGGAAGGAAGAAAAAAACAGTTCATAAGTGCTCAAAATGAGTCACACGATGTTGTCTTTTTAGATCGTGGTATCCCGGATGTATTGGCCTATATGCATTATATAGGAGATAGTTATCCTGCTTTTTTTGATGCCGCTTGTCACGAAAATAAATACACCAAAATATTTATTTTACCGCCTTGGAAAGATATTTATATTGCAGATAATGAGCGTTATGAGAATTACGAACAGGCAAAATTAATTTACAATCACCTGGTTGAAACCTACGAAAAGTATGGGTACGATCTTATTGAAGTGCCAAAAGATAGTATGGATAACAGAATTCTTTTTATCTTAGGGCATCTTAAATGATTGTATTATAAGTTTTAAAGTCTTATTCTTTACAAACTTTACCCTAAATATAGAAAATGCAAAGAGCATTACAAATTCTTGAAAAATATTGGCATTACACTGCTTTCAGGCCTGTTCAGGATGGTATTATCCAGTCGGTTTTAGAAGGGAACGACACATTTGGTCTGATGCCAACCGGCGGCGGAAAATCATTGTGTTTTCAGGTTCCTGCAATAGTCAATGACGGATTGTGTCTTGTTATTTCTCCCTTGGTAGCCTTGATGAAAGATCAGGTAAATCAATTGCAAAACAGGGATATTAAAGCAATTGCATTAACGGGTTCCATAAAACCGGATGAATTGATTGAACTGCTGGACAATTGCCAATTTGGGAATTATAAATTTCTATACCTTTCACCGGAACGGCTGGAACAGGATTGGGTGTTAGAAAGAATTAAAGCATTGCCTATTTCATTAATAGCTATTGATGAGGCACATTGCGTGTCACAATGGGGGCATGATTTCAGACCTTCTTACCTGAAGATTAAAAAATTAAAATCTCATTTCTCCAAAATTCCCTTTATAGCACTTACTGCCTCAGCAACACCAGTTGTCCAGGAAGATATTATTGGTCTTTTAGGCTTAGAGAATCCAAATGTTTTTCAGAAATCCTTTGCACGGGATAATTTGGGCTATTTTATAATTAAAGCAGAAGATAAACTGCATAAACTGCATCAAATTCTGCAGAAAAACCCAGAATCTTCTATTATTTATGTCCGAAATCGAAAAAATTGCCACGAGTATGCCGCGCAGTTAAGTGCATTAGGGCATAAGACTACTTTTTACCACGGCGGTTTGCCCGTGAAAGAGAAAGAAAAAAACATGAATTCCTGGATGAAAGACGAAGTGACGGTTATGGTTGCTACAAGTGCTTTTGGTATGGGGATTGACAAGCCTAATGTAAAAACGGTGATTCATATCAATTTGCCCGAAAATCTTGAAAGTTATTATCAGGAAGCCGGTAGGGCAGGACGGAATGGTGAAAAAGCATTTGCGGTTTTAATTTCATCTCCGTCAGATGTTATTCAGGCGGAAAGCCAATTTATTTCGGTATTGCCGGATACAAATTTTCTGAAGGAAGTTTTTGTAAAGCTCTGCAATTACTTCCGGATTGGTTATGGAGAAGGAATTAATGAAGAGTTTTCGTTTAGCTTGAATCAATTTTGTGGACAATATAAGTTTCCGGTAATAAAAACGTTTAATTCGCTTCAGTTTTTAGACCGTCAGGGAGTTATTTCGCTTTCTCAGGAATTTTCGGAGAAAGTACAGATTCAGTTTTTAATTGAATCGAAGGAAGTCATTCGGTATATCAGTTTAAATCCTGACGATGAACCGATAATTGCTGTTATTTTAAGGACATATCCCGGGATTTTTGATCTTCAAACGAATATTAATACTGTTTTTATTGCCAAAAAAGCGAACTCAACTGAAGCTAAAGTATTAAATTTGCTGGAGAAATTGAAAAATCTCAATATCGTTGATTATTTTTCACAGCAAAACGAATCGAAGATTACCTTTCTCGAAGTTCGAGAAGATGACAGAACAATAAACAGGGTTTCAAAAGATCTGCAGCGGCAAAATCTGGTAAAGAAAAATCAACTGGAAGCTGTAATTCGGTATGTTTCAGATGAAAGTAATTGCAAGAGTAAATTACTGCTTGATTATTTTGGAGAGAAAAATCCTGACGATTGCGGAATTTGTTCTTTTTGCAGTAATAAGAAGTCCCAAAAGCATGATTTAGGAACCATTCGGACAGAAATACTAGCATTACTTTCAGAAAAAGAAATGACTTCAAGAGATGTAGCTGCTGTTTTTCCTGTCGAAGAATCAGAAATATTAAAAGCCCTGAAACAGTTATTGGAACACGGCATTATTACATTCAATACAAAAAATCAATATACACTTAGTAAGAAATGAAAGCATTACGAATTGTTTTTATGGGAACGCCGGAATTTGCAGTAGGAATTTTGGATGCCATTGTAAAGCAAAAACAACACGAAATAGCCGCTGTTATAACGGCACCGGATAAGCCGGCAGGACGTGGTCAAAAAGTTAAATTCTCTGCAGTAAAAGAATATGCTGTAGCGCAAAATCTGACATTGTTACAACCTGCCAATTTGAAAGATGAAGTTTTTTTAGCGGAACTCAAAGCGCTGAATGCCAATTTGCATATTGTGGTGGCGTTCAGAATGTTGCCAAAAGCAGTTTGGGCCATGCCGGAGTTAGGAACGTTTAATCTACACGCTTCGCTGCTGCCTAATTACAGAGGGGCGGCACCAATTAACTGGGCAATTATCAACGGGGAAACTAAAACGGGAGTTACTACTTTCTTTATTGATGAAAAAATTGATACAGGTGCTATGATTTTGAGCGAAACAATCGAAATTTCAGAATCGGAAAATGCCGGCGAACTTCATGACAGACTGATGCATTTAGGAAGCAGGACGGTTTTGGAAACTTTAGCTCTTATTTCTGAAGGAAAAGCAACAACTACCATTCAGCAGGATACTTCGGATATAAAAACAGCCTATAAATTAGACAGAGAAAATTGTAAAATTGATTTTACTAAAAATACCACCGAGATTTATAATCTGATAAGAGGTCTGAGTCCGTATCCGACTGCTTATTGTAATTTTAAAGATGGAGAGGAACAGTGGAACGTGAAAATTTATGATGTAAGGAAAGAAATTGTGGCTCATGACAATCCGGCCGGAAGTGTTATAGCTACAAAAAAAGAAATGAAAATTGCTGCTCATGACGGATATATTCATATCTTGTCATTGCAATTTCCGGGAAAAAAGAAGATGTTGGTGCATGAATTGCTTAACGGAATGACTTTTTCAGAAAAGACTCTTGCATTTTAAGCCCAATAAATGATAGGGTTAACGCCGATTTGATAAAAACAAAGTCTATTTATCAACAAAGAACTTAAGTTATTAACAAAAACAACAAAAAAATAGCTTAAGTGTTGTATGGTAAGGAAATCCTATTAAATTTGTAGGTGTAAGTATTAATATTAACCAATCAATTAATAACAATTATTATGAACAAATCAGATTTAATCGATGCTATTGCTGCTGATGCAGGAATTACAAAAGCTGCAGCTAAATTAGCTTTAGAATCATTTTTAGGAAACGTTGAAGGTACTTTGAAAAAAGGCGGAAGAGTATCTCTTGTTGGATTTGGATCTTGGTCAGTTTCGTCTAGAGCTGCTAGAGATGGAAGAAACCCTCAGACTGGAAAAACTATCAAAATTGCTGCTAAAAATGTAGTAAAATTTAAAGCTGGTGCTGAATTAGAAGGATCAGTTAACAAATAATAGTTTGTTATAAAAGTACGGAGCCACGCATTGCGTGGCTTTTTTTTGCTTTTCAACGATTTAATTTGGTTGCTATTTAAAATTTTTGTTAAATTTAAGTCTAAATCTTAATATTATGATTTCTGTAAAGCCAAAAAAAGGAAATTTGCTAGTGGCAGAACCTTCTATTACAGGAGATTTATCTTTCAATAGATCGGTGGTTTTACTTGCAGACCATAACGAAGAAGGCTCAGTAGGATTTATCTTAAACAAACCTCTTGGTTATACGATACAAGATTTAATACCGGAAATAACAGCTCCTTTTAAAATTTATAACGGCGGGCCTATTGAACAGGATAACTTGTATTTTATCCATAATATACCGCAACTTATTCCTAACAGTATTGAAATCTCCTCCGGGATATTTTGGGGTGGCGATTTTGAATCGACCAAAGATTTAATCAATGAAGGGAAAATAAGCCGAAATAATATTCGCTTTTTCTTAGGTTATTCTGGTTGGGATGCTGAACAATTGCAAAATGAGCTGGACTCAAATTCCTGGATTATTTCTGAAAACGGCCTTCGTAATAAAATTATTGGTAAATCGTCAACAGATTTCTGGAAAGAAAAAATAATGGAACAGGGTGGGGATTATCTGATTTGGTCAAACGCACCTGAAAACCCTATTTTTAATTAACCCAGTCTTACTTTTGTATTTAATTTTGTAATAAGCTGGCCTGACAAAACGGTTTCAAACTCTTTTTTACGATATTTAGTTATCGGCTGGATTCCTTTTATCACATTTGTAATAAATAATTCATTGGCTTTCTGTAAATCAAAAGGAGAAATAGGTGATTCCGTTACTTCTATATTTTCAAGGGTTTTAGCTAACGATAAAATTTGTTTGCGCATAATTCCGTTCAAGCAGCCTTCGGTAAGCGGAGGAGTGCTTAAAATGCCGTCTTTAAGCATAAAAATGTTTCCTTGCAGCGCTTCGGTTACATTTCTTTCTTCATTAAGCAAGATACAGTTGTCTAAGCCATTTTCATCGGCATAAATACTGCCAGTAATATGGATTAGCTTATTTGTGGTTTTTAAGGTCGAAATTAATTGTTTTGAAACATAGAAATCCTTGTAAATATCGACTTCATAAACCGATTTTTCAATTTTATATAATGGATTTTCTATTCCGGCAACCGAAATATGATATGAAATGTTATTGTTTTCGGGTAAATAAAAACCACCGTCATTCCTGTAAACAGTAATTCTTGCTCTGGCCGAAGTTTCTGTATTTTCAATTTTGGCTACATTCAGAATCTGATTTTCAAAGAATTCCATCGTAAAATTCATGGGAATTTCCATTCGCAAAATACGCATTGAAGCCATTAATCTGAAATAATGGTCTTCTAGGAAAAGAATTTTATTGTCTAAGATTTTTACGGTTTCAAAAACGGCATCTCCATATAGAAAAGCACGATTGTTTTGAAGCATGGAAGTATTTTGCATAAAAAAGCCCTGAAAAATTACAGGGCAAATATAAGTGTAATAATGTTTAAAAACTAGACAGAACCAATTACATGTTTGAGATCAGAAACCTGATTCTCCCACAATAGTTTAGATTCTTCGATATCACCTTCTTCGGCATAGTCTACAACCATTAAAGATACATCTTTTGTGATTTCATCGACAAGAATTCTCATTTCGAAAAAATATTCCGTATCATGATTGTCATCGTCAATCCATTTGAATTTAATTTTCTCGCCGGTTTTTTTGGAGTATAATCTGGCTTTTTCCTGAGAATCATCCCAAATAAATGTAAAAAATTCGCCACGGGAATTGACATTGTCTGCAAACCATTCCTGTAGGCCGGAAGGTGTAGAAATATATTGATATAATAACTGAGGTGAAGAGTTTATGGGGAATTCGAGTTCGTAACGTATTTTGGTTTCCATTATAATTTATTTTTTGGAAATATATACAATTATGTTTGAAAAAAAAATATTTTTGAATAATAATATTTTTTAAAAATATATTTGCAACCTTTAAATATAGTGTTATATTTGCACCCGCATTGAGAGATGCAATAACCGAATAATGGCGAGGTAGCTCAGTCGGTTAGAGCGCAGGATTCATAACCCTGAGGTCACGGGTTCAACTCCCGTCTTCGCTACAAAAAGCAAAACCCTAACTAATCAAATAGTTAGGGTTTTTTCTTGCTTATATTTTCCTGTTTTACAAAAACCGAATACTCTATGGAGTGAGGAACTGGAGTGAGGAATCTTATCCAAAAATCTTTATCTCCAAAGCTCCTTTTTCTACTGCTGATAAAATTGTGGGGTCTAAATAATACTTTTCTAGTACTTCTTTAGAACCATGAGAAGAAAGTAACACTGTGTCTTTAGTCATTACTGAGTTAACCCATGATAAGTATGTTTTCCTTAAATTCTTCAAACTTACGTCTTTATTTATACCAGCTCCCTTTCTGTAATGGGTGAATGAGCGAGATAAATTATTCTTAATTGTGTCTGAACTAACATCTCTGTCAGGAAACAAAATATAATCTGAGGAATCCTTTTTACTTTCATATCCGCTAATTATAAAATACCATGTTTTACAATCAGTCCATCCCAATTGGAGTAAAGCAAAACTATTAAAGGAAACTTTCAGAGATTTACTGCATACTGGACTGGATCTTTTCGGATTGGCTCCAGTTATTGGAGAGCCAGCTGATTTGATAAGCGGGGTTATTTACACTTTAGAAGGAGACAATTTAAATGCAGCATTAAGTTATGCAAGTGCAATTCCAGTCACTGGATGGTTTACAGCTGGAACAAAATTTGGGCTTAAGTTAGCTAATACTGTACCGACGGTTTATGCTGTAACCACGAAAGTAAAATTAACTTGGAAAATAAAAAATGGAATTCTTACATTTGGTCAGCAGAGCCAACTAAGGAAAGTATTGGGAATGGCAATTTCAAGTGTTGACCCTAGACAAGCACATCATTTGATACCTTGGGCAAAAAAGGGGCATGAAGTAGTCCAAAGAGCAGCCAAATATGGTTTCCATATGAATGAATCTTTAAATGGCATTGCTGTTGCTGCATGGAGAAATCAGCCTAATCACAATGCTTATAATGATTTAATAGAACTAAAAATGGATCTCTTTTATCAGTATAATCCGAATGCAACGCCTCAACAATGTTATAATTTTATTTCAAATTTAACCGATAATATTAGAGAATGGGTAATTAATCACCCTAACTCTCACTTAAATGAATTAGTTTTATGATGACGAAATATTTTGCAATTGAATATGGCCGAAATGAAACATTAGTAGGTAAAATTCCTCAAGTTAAAGATTTTAAGCATAATTGTAATGTTTCAGACAATTCTGATTTTATAGATAAGTTTCCTTTTAAAAAAATTGAGGGAAGTCCAATTTTATCTATTCCTATATTGTACCCTATAACAAAACAAACAGATATAATTGATACATATAGTAATGTAGGTTTTTCATTTGGATCACTTGTTATAAGTAATAAATTAAAGGAGATTTTAGACCAATTTAATTGTTATGGCTTCCAATTTTTCCCTACATATATTATTCAAGATGGTTCAACATATTCTAATTATTGGCAGACTCACATTTGTGAAATGCCTTTTGAATATATTGATTTTAAAAAGACAAAAGCATTAATATTGAATATTGAAACGAGAAAAATAGTAACGGAATCTGTCGAAATTTCTTATGCTGAGGAGTTTCTATCGATAGTTAATTCTTTAGAATACCCCAAAAGCATTAGTTTAAAAGACATTTCTTTCGAGGATAAAATGGATCTTGATCTTTTTTTTATTAGATTCTTTGAAAATAGTGGCAGAGGAATTGTTTCTGAAAAACTTAAAAATGAAATTGAAAAACAAGAATGTACAGGAATTGAATTTAGACCGATAGAATTATCATTGCAAGAATGGTATCATAACGGAGAAAGAGAAAGAGTATATGGCAAATTTTAACGCAACAATAATAGTTATGCTACTTACCGTTTCAGGTATGGCACAAAATAAAGCAATTGTCCCTAAATTGGGGACAATTGTCTTTAACTGCAAAATGGATATAATAAATCAGGAATTATTCGATCAGTCGAAAAAAGATTATCAAAAAGAGTTTCTAAAAGACATGAAGGAATCCACTATAATTGAGCGTAGAATTGCTAGGATTCCAGTAGATACATTCAAGATAAATCAAGTCATAAAAGCAAATGAAGCTTCTTTTGCTCAATTATTTAATAGTACGCTAATTGCCGATGATAATGTGAAATTTTGTCTCGAGTATCAGGATAAAATAGTAAAAAAATATAAAATTCGAAATGATTTAGAGGAAGAGGTTTTAGAGATTAATGCTAAAACAAGGAGATTTGAGGGTGATGATGAATTTTTTGAATATTCTGAAAACGAAATTAAAGAGGTAAAGGAATTTAAAACTCAAACGAAGAGTATTAATGGATATTCATGTTTTAGAGTAGTTTACACTTTTTCCGAGCCTGAATTATCAGAATACAGTAATCTAATCAGTTCTTACACTTACACTCGTGAGATGTGGGTTACTGAAAAAATTAAATCAAATTTTCACCCCATAATTAATGACCGAGAAATTATAAAGCAATATTATCCATTAGAAATATTGGAATATTCTGATATGATAAAAGGAGTGAGGAAAATGTATACATTAGAAATGGTTAGTATAAAATAAAACTAAGAAGTATATGTGAAACTCCAAAATGAATTAATCATTTTGGAGTTTTCTTTTAAATAGCAAGATAAGTCAGAGTACCTTCTAAAACTACTTTTCTAGGCGTGGCTATTTTTGATTTTATACTAATGGCTAAAACTTCTCCAGGATTTAAAATCTTATTCGGATTTGCGGAAAAATTATAATTGCCAACACCATTACCGGCATCTAATATCTGTCTTTTACGACTTAAAAAGAGTCCTTTTGAGTCAGTTAATATTTACCACTAGTGTATTGGAAGCAAAAAACAAGCTCGCTTAAATTGCTTTAAACGAGCTTGTTTTTTATGATTTATTTTAAATGATATTTTTTTTTAGAGGTTGTGCAACAGCTACGGCTGTTGGTGGCAGTTTTTCTATTTATCCGTTTTTGTATAAAAGTCATAAGTAGCTTTCGCAATATCCGCTATAATTCTATCATTCGTTTTAGAATTTTCATGCGATTTTGTCACAAAAACACTAATATAAAAGTACTTCCCATCTGGCAAAAAGGCAATTCCAATATTGTTTACAGCATCCATAATGCCAGTTTCCTTATTTGTACCCGAAGACCCCGATTTATGAGCGACAATAATTTCTTTAGGGAGTTGGCCTCTGATTCTGCCCAAAGCTGTTGTTGTTTCTATATTCGTTTTCCAAAAAAAATCATAACTGCTTTTGGAAAGCAAATTGTTTTTATTCTCATAAAATAATTTAAGAGTTTGACTTGCTGCTTTCGGTGTAGTCCAATTCTGAAACATATTTTCCCATCTCTTCTGCATTTCTTCTTCGTTGAAGGTGATTTGTATATCATTTATACCACTTTTCTTTATGTATCCTTCAACCGTTTTTGGAGTTCCAATAAGCCGTATCAATATATCGCAAGCAGTATTGTCACTGTGTGAAACAGAATATTGAATTAGCCTTTCAATGGTAAATGTTCCACCATTAGGATTTTCGTCTCTGAGTGGACTCCAAAAATCTTTTGGTAAAAGGTCATCTTTACTAATCTCAACTTTTTGGTGTAAGGAAAGTTTCCCTTTGTCAATTTCTGACAGTACTGCCAATGCTATATGGAACTTAAAGACACTTTGCATAGGGAATCGCTTGTCTCCGTTTATCGAAAGTGTGTCTCTTCCGTTGTTCCCAATTATTGAAACTCCAACTACTGCATTTTTGTCGGATAATATTTGCTCAATTTTATTTCTAAGTAAATCGGTCTTGTCTGATTGTGCTTTGCAACCTGTTACAAATAATAAAAGTAAAATTGTTAATTGAAGAATTTTATTCATTTTCTGTTCTTTTGTTTACGTTTTTTTTAAAATTGCCACCAACGTCCCGACGCTTGCGAAGTGGCGAACTTCGGAACCAATTGTTTTCTGTTAAAGATAAAATTTCTTACAAAATGTAAACATGAATTTACTACAAAATTCGCAATCTCGCCAAATGGCTGTTAGCGGTTGTTTTTATTTTTCACGCTTTAATTTTAAGCGATATTCATTTTCTAATAATTTAACCACTTTAGACGGAACAGTTAATGTTGAGTTTATTAGACCTGTAGTTTTGTTAAAATCTAATTTAAATTCTGGTTTTTCTTTTTCAAAATTTTCATCTAGTATGAAAAACAAATTATTATCTAATGATTTAATTCCTCCTAATTTCCATAAATTCACCACACTTTTATAATCTTCAATCAGAATATAATACGATAATTTTATAACACTTATTTGATATAAATTCTCAGTTGTAATATCTTTTACATTTGATGCTAAATCTAAATATTTTAAAACATCTTTAAATTGATTTTTTTCAATCAGAATTGAAGCTTTTAGATAATATGGATAAAAATTATCAGGAATTAATGATATTTTTTTATCTAAAAAAAACATTCCTTTTTCAATGTTTCCACAAAAAAATGATGATGTGTATAATCCGTCAAGTAGAGTATTTTCTGTTTTTGAATCGCATACAATCAATTCATTACTATGCTTAATTACATTTTCATAAAGTCGGTTGTCAGCTTCATATTGTAAAACTTTAAGATAATATTCGGTATTGCATTTCACTAAATTTATTACCGCTTTATTATCTTCATATGCTTCTTTTTTTCTGCCAAGTAATTCATACAGCTTTGATCTACTAGCAATGTTCTCGCTGTTGTATTCCAATTTCATAATTTGATTTTGTATTTCGAGTGCTTTGTCATAATTTTTAGTATTATAATAGCAACTAGCCAAATAGTGTAATAACTGAACATTGTCTTTGTTGTTTTCTAGTCCTTTTGATATTTCTTTAATTGCTTCATTACTACTTTTAAATTTATATACTATTTTTGTTAAATCTATTATTGCTTCAATATCGTGAGGTTCTAGTAGGACATATTCTTTGTAATACACTATTGCGTTTTCATAATCTTGTTGCTCCAATAATCTCTGGGCTAGAACAATTATTATTTCATTGTTTTGATATAGGTTTTTGTCAATATAGGTTTTAAGTAATAGTGTTGTTTTTTCTTTTTTTTCAATGCTACGACAATCTTCTAATTGGCAACAGATAACTATTAACTGATCATCTACCTCATTTTTAATAGAATAGACTTTATCAAAAACTTCAATAGCCTCATTGCATTTTGAAAAGTTATATAGAATATTTATTTTATGGATTAAATAATCTCTATTTAGGCTATCTGTTTTTAATGCATTATCGATAGTTGATAACGCATTTTCGTAATTTTTTTCTTCAAATAATAGTTTTGATTTTTCAAAGTAATGTTGTGAATCAGTTTGACTATAAGTTGCAAATGATATTAATAGTATTAAATAGGAAGTTATTCTAAACATTGTTGATTTTTATAATTTAATTTTTTCGTCTTTGTTCTACTAAAATAACAGCTAACGGTTTGCAGCTACCCGAAGGGCGGGACTTTTACCACAAAACTTGATTTGAAAAACTAAACTTCCATTAACCACTAAACTGTCTTTGGAACACGAAACCCCGCCTTTTGGGTAGGTGCTGTTATGCGTTCGTGCTATTGTCATGGTCTTCAAGCTGAATGGTTTCTACTGAATGTCTTTGATTCATTTTTCTTTCGAGGTAGAAGCTTACTTTGTCAACGCGGAAAACGAAAAGTAATGCAAAGGTTGTCTTTAAGATATAATAGATTGGGCTAAAATCTACCTTCTTTGAAATTTCTTCATGATTAGCTTTCGCAATCAACATTTGAACGTAGTCGTAAAGGTCAGGGAGCAAGTAAATAGCAGTAGCAAGCCAAGTTATGCCAGTTGTCAACAGTATGACCTTAATTAGCTTTTCAGGTGTCAGTCCAATACTAATGTCGCTGTCCTTCTTGATTAACTTTGATGCAACCCACTCAGCTTTAAAAAACAAAATACTTGAAATTAAAAAATTAGTAAGGATTAAGAAAGTCCCGTTGTAGTAAAATTTGTCAAAGGGTGTATGCAACTGCTTTTCAAAAAGAGGAATTACCGCTGTGTAATATATTGATAGAAAATAGGAACCAAACTGGTCAAATATTTTCATAAAAAGTAAAAGTGCAGCAAATCTTATTGCTAATGTTGTCAAAGCTCTATTTGTCATTGTCTGATTGTGATTTTAGATTTATTATTTTGTATTCCTTACAGGTCAACTCTGGTTTGCACTGTCGCCCAAGCATGACGCATAACGTCCCGTGGCTTCACGAAGTGGCGAACTTCGGAACCAATTGTTTTCTGTTAAAGATAAAATTTCTTACAAAATGTAAACATGAATTTACCACAAAATTCGTAATCATGCCAAAACGGCTGTTAGCGGCTGCCTTTAAACATTCAAAGTTAACAATTTCATAATATCCCAAACACAACCATTCAGGCCAATTTCCATAACTTTAATAAAAACAAGAAATGGAAATTAATTGGTACATACTTGGTTCAGTGCTGTTTTTCGGAATTATTCTTGTTGTTTTTCTTATAAAACGGAACACAAAGGACGAAAAAGAGTTGGAAACGTTTTTAAATGAGAATGAATTTCCACTCGAAAATGAGGAAGAAGAACTTAATGATACGAAATAGGATTTTAGCAATTTTTGTAGGGTTGCCGCTAACGTCCCGACGCTTGGCGATGGTTGCGAAGTTCGAAACTTTTTATTTTCTGTTAAAGATAAAAGTTCTTGCGAAATGGAAACGTGAATTCACTACAAAATTCGCAATCTTGCCAAACGGCTGTTATAGGCAGTACTTTTACCAATAATTTTTAGTTATTAAATACATAGGCAACATAATACTCAATATTATAAACAATAAACCGAAAAGTTTATCTGCAAAAAGATTGACATTTCCTGTGTAGAATAATTCACTTGGTGGAATTTTCGGCTCTCTTTTTTTTCTAGCCCAAAATGGAATTAACATTATTCTGTAAAGTAAAAGAGAATATAATGGACAAAACCAAATAAGCGTAAAATTTGGCTTTCCACTTTCTACTGATTTTAATTTAACAGTTGCTAAAATTGCGCAAACTATGCAAACAGCTAAAATTATTAAAAAAGGCTTTTTTTCTCGCAATACTTTTCTGCTGATGAAAAAAATCGCAGGAATTAATATTAATCCAATAAATGAAAATTCTTCAATCATTCTTTTAATTATGTCTTTTAAACGCAATCCTGAAGTATTGCCTATAACTCTCAAATATACGCAACTCTCACAAAATGATATAAAAAAAGATGCTTAATAATATCTAGTAACAATTTCATTACTTCATCAAAATCCAATAAATTCTTTGGTACTAATTTTAAGTTTTTAGACAATTGAGCAGTAGTTAATAATTTATAGTCACTTCACCATGAGGTTTGTAAGATGCTGTGAGGCTTCTTTTTATTACTATAAGGATTTATAAAGCATTGCAATTGAGAATAGAAAACACCTATTTATCCATTCTCTATTACCTATGTGGTAAACAATAAAAAAGACCCTGATGGCAGGGTCTCTTATATAGGGGGAATCTTTGGGGGAAGAGAAAAACTAATTTACAAAGCAGTTTTATGCGTTGCAACACCTGAAATAAAGACATCGACTTCCGAAAGTTCTTTATTGATACGCTCTAGGTCTAGTTCTTTTTCAAGCAGCGCTACAGATCCATAACTTTCTTTTCTGTTTTCCAGTAAGAACCTTTTGTACTCTAGCCGTTTTTTTCTTTTCTCTTCAGAATCTTTGGTTGGGCCTTCTGGCAGTATTCCAAGTACGGTTTCAACAGCTGCAATTTCTGCAACAACTCCTTGTAAAATAGCTTCGATTTCAACAGAAGTACTACTGTAGTTTGTAGTAATGCGTTCTACGGAAATCTTTTTAAAAGCTAAATCAGACTTTTCTTTTTCTGCCCATGTTATTAGAGCATCACAATCTGCCACGTTGGCAATCTTGGTTAATGAATACATAATTAAATGTTTTAAAAAATTAATAATAGGGCAAAGTAACAATGCACAATTCAAAAAAAATAATGCCATTGCCGAAGGTGTAGCAAATTGCCGAAAAAGGTCTTTTTTGTATGTTTTGGCAAGCGAAATATCGCTTAGTGAGGTTGTTTTTGCGATTTATACAGTGATTATTTTTAATAAAGGAACATATCTGGCTGTTATACAAATTGACCGATAATGAGTAAAGAATTCGGAATTATACATTTATAATCTGGTTTACAAGCTACTTAAATATCCTTCATTCTTTTTTCCAATTTACTTTTTAATAGTTCCAATTGCTCTTTCTACATTTGTATGCTCTCTAATTTATACAAAGAATTATTATTCAGTGTGTCGAGGGCTTTTCGTTTTATGTGCTGCAACAAAGATGTATTCGCATCTAGGTTTTGTTCTTCAAGAAAATATATTGTATCCAGAGCAGCAAAACATTCTACTCTTTTATTTTCCATTGCATCTATTTTTTTGGACAACAATTGTTTTTTATATTCAATATTTCGGAGTTCTTTCAATAGCCATTCCTCTATTTTAGTCTGTTCCAATGCGAGAAACTCTTTTTTTACTTTTGAGATTTCTTTAGTTTTTTGAAGATACAACAAAATGGCAGTTAATTCTTTTTTTGCTGCCAGTGGCAAATCACGTTGCCCTATTTCGTACATACTCCATTGACTCCTGGTAATGCTCAATACTATAGAAATCTCCTCTTGAGTAAAACCCAATAATTTTCTTATAGTATTGTTTTTCATTTGTGGCATTTTTTTTAAATTATTTTTTTTACCACAAAAGTTGTGGCATTTTTTTCATATTAAAAAATTTTGCCACAGATTTTGTGGTAAAAATTTTAAAATTATTTTTTTACCACAAAAAAATAAATCCTACAAGATTAATTAATTTATTAATAATCAAATATTTAAATCAAAAATTTTAAATATTAAAAACAGTAAAAAAGCCTTAAGATATGAAAAATCAATACCATTTAAATTTCAAACTAATGGCCATAGCTATGAGCAATAAAAGAGTAGTAAAACTAATGCAGCACATCAATTAAATATTAAAGTAGATACTCTTAAGTTCTGGAGATACAAATACAAGAAAGGTCAGCTAGCATATTACAGCCAATTGATAAAATTTTTAATAGAATTATACCGAAACGGGATAAAAATAAGGCACGACAACGATTTGAGACAACGACTACACAGAACACGAAAATAACTATTCTCAATTGGAAAATTAAACAGACAACTTTAACACAGCAAGTTTCGGATTTTTTAAGACTATTAAAAACAAGATTTTTGGAGCCTAAAATCATTAGATTATGCACATTAAAAGTCACCCCTCCATTTTGTATTTCGGTACACCTGTAGTGCTTATGAGTACTAAAAACCCTAAAGGCTCAGATAATCTTGCTCCTATATCCTCTGTTTTCTGGTTAGGCTGGCGTTGTATTATTGGCCTTGGAACGGCCTCTCAAACCGCTAAAAATCTTTTAAATACAAAAGAGTGTGTTTTAAACTTGCCCTCTGTAAATCAGGCAGGATCAGTTAATCTCCTTGCAAAAACGACGGGATCTAATCCTGTGTCAAAAGGAAAAATAGCAAAAGGATACCGCTTCGTGGAAAATAAATTTGAAATTGCCGGACTTACAAAAACACCTTCTGAAACCATAAAAGCGGTTAGGGTCAAAGAATGCCCAGTGCAAATGGAAGCCGTTGTAGAAGCCATTCATGGATTAGCCGAAGAGGATGTTAATCAACGGGGAAATATCATAACTGTTGAACTAAAAATAACAAGGGTTTACTTGGATGAATCTATCATTTTAGATAACAATCCGAACCGGGTTGATCCTGATAAATGGAAGCCTTTAATTATGAGTTTTCAAGAATTTTATACTCTTGGAAATAAAGTTCATGAATCTACACTTGCAGAAATACCGGAAAATTTATACAATACCTACGATAGAGAGTTCGTATTAAATGGTTAAAACGGAAGTAGGTTTTATTTGCCGTAATTCCTTAAATACAAACGATTGGAGTAGCTTTAGACACATCTGAAGTAAATGTGAAAAGAAAAGGGCCGCAATATGCAGCCCTTTTGTGTATTTGAAAAATGATGCTCTATTTAGCAATATTTACCGCTCTTGTTTCTCTGATCACAGTGATTTTCACCTGACCTGGATACGTCATTTCGGTTTGTATTTTTTGTGAAATTTCAAAAGAAAGGTTAGAAGCATTATCGTCACTTACTTTTTCACTTTCTACAATAACACGTAATTCTCTACCTGCTTGGATAGCATAAGCACTTTTAACGCCATTAAATCCGTAAGCGATGTCTTCAAGGTCTTTTAGACGCTGAATGTAGGAATCCAACACCTGACGTCTTGCGCCCGGTCTTGCGCCTGAAATAGCATCACAAACCTGTACGATAGGAGAAAGTAACGATTTCATTTCGATCTCATCGTGGTGCGCTCCAATAGCATTGCATACTTCTTCTTTTTCACCGTATTTCTCGGCCCATTGCATTCCTAATAGTGCGTGAGGTAAGTCGCTTTCCGTATCCGGAACCTTACCTATATCGTGAAGTAAACCTGCTCTTTTGGCCAGTTTTACATTCAATCCAAGTTCAGCAGCCATGATTCCGCAAAGTTTAGATACTTCTCTGGAGTGCTGCAATAAATTTTGCCCGTAAGAAGAACGGTATTTCATACGTCCTACTACTTTTATTAGCTCAGGATGCAAACCATGAATTCCTAAATCAATAACGGTACGTTTACCAACTTCGATAATCTCATCGTCAATTTGTTTGGTTGTTTTTGCAACAACTTCTTCAATACGAGCTGGGTGAATACGCCCGTCAGTAACTAGTTTGTGTAAAGCCAGTCTCGCAATTTCTCTTCGAACAGGGTCAAAGCAAGAAAGAATAATGGCTTCAGGTGTATCATCTACAATAATTTCTACACCGGTTGCAGCTTCAATAGCACGAATATTACGACCTTCACGCCCAATAATTCGGCCTTTTACATCGTCAGATTCAATGTTAAAAACAGAAACGCAATTTTCTACCGCTTCTTCTGTTCCAACACGTTGAATAGTGTTGATGATGATTTTCTTTGCTTCCTGTTGTGCAGTCAGTTTTGCTTCTTCAAGAGTTTCCTGAATATAGCCCATTGCATTGGTTTTGGCTTCAGCTTTTAAGCTTTCAACCAATTGATTTTTAGCGTCTTCTGCAGAAAGACCTGAAATAACTTCAAGTTGTTCTACCTGACTTTTGTGCATTTTGTCAATTTCTGAGCTTTTCTTTTCTAATGACTCAATTTTTGTTTGATATTCATTAGTTTTTGCTTCAAAATCATCGTTCACTTTTTTGGCTTTAGCCAATTCATTAGAAACTTGTGATTCTTTGTCACGGACTCTTTTTTCAACTTCCGCTACTTTACGATCACGAGACAAAATTACTTGTTCGTGCTCCGATTTCAGTTCGATAAATTTTTCTTTAGCTTGTAAGATTTTATCTTTTTTGGTATTTTCAGCTTCAAGATTTGCGTCTTTTAGAATAGATGCAGCTTCTTTTTTTGCGTTTTTAATTAAATTGGAAACATTGCTTTTCTCCATGAATTTTGCAATTCCAAAACCGCCAGCTACTCCTATTACTATTCCAATAATTATTGTTAAAATGTCCATGTTTGTTTTCTAGGTTTATATATAAAAAAACCTACATTAGGAGAATTGTATAAACTCGTATTGACAAGTTTTGAGCTAACTCGCAGTTCAAGCTTCCTACTGAAAGGCTTGCTATAGTTACGATGATTTGCTCATTTTAATTTGTTAGTGTTGAGTTTATCAAATAAGTACTAATGTAGGTAGTATTTTAGTGTATGTAAAGAACGTGTTATTTGTCAAGATATTCGCCTAATAATTCATTTAATTTTTCAAGTTTCAACCTCGCTGTTTCCTCTATTGTTGACTTGTCAATTTGTTTTTGTTCTACTTGAGAAGCAAATTGTAACGCGCACATTGCTAAAACATCCTGTTTGTCGCGAACGGCATAATTCTGTTCAAACTGTTTTATCATTGCATCAATTTTTTTTGAAGCGCTTCTGAGCCCTTCTTCCTGACTTGGATCTACCGTTAATGGGTAAACCCGGTCTGCAATCGATATTTTTATTTTTAGTTTTTCACTCATTATTCTTTCTAATCAGAAAGTTGCGCAATACAATAATCTATTTCTCTAATTAATGAATTTATTTTTAGTTTCGTATCTCGTTTATATTCGTCACTACCGAGTAATGAATTTGTAATTTTTATGGAGTCGAAATCGGATTTCAAATTTTTAATTTCCTGGTTTTGATTTTCTATAATCGCATCAGATTCTTCCAACTTCACCGTCAATTCTTGGTTTGCCTGTTGTAAACTTTCCATTTTTTTGAAAAGCCTTTGAAATCTAACTTCAAGAGAATCAACTATTGCACCAATCTCGCTCATTCCAACAAAAATTCATTACATAACTTCACAAAGTTAATATTCCTATTCAATTATAACAATAACTTTGAAAAAAAAAATAAATTTTATCAATTTTAGTTCTCAATTGATTAAAAATGTTAGTGTTATCAATATGTTTCCTGCTTCCGTTTTGTAGAATTTTTCGCTATATTAGCGCAAAATGTTTTTTATGAGATTTTTAGTTGCCACACTATTATTTATTAATTCAGTTTTAGCCCAAGATAAGTATCCCAAAGATTATTTTCGTTCTCCAATGGACATTCCTCTTTCAATAGCTGGTTCTTTTGGTGAATTAAGACCGAATCATTTTCATTCTGGACTTGATTTCAGAACCGAAAAGAGGGAAGGAATTCCGGTTTATGCCAGTGCTGACGGGTTTGTTTCAAGGATTAAAATTGGAACAGGAGGCTACGGGAAATCAATTTATATAGACCATCCCAACGGATTTACTACGGTGTATGCACATTTACAGATTTACAGTCCTTTGATTCAAAAAAAAGTGAATAAGGAGCAATATACAAAACAAAGTTTTGAAATTGAAATGTTTCCCAAGCCGGACGAAATACCTGTAAAAAAAGGAGATCTCATTGCTTATTCCGGGAATACGGGAAGTTCGGGCGGACCGCATTTGCATTTTGAGTTTCGCGATACTAAAACGGAAAAGATTATTAACCCACTTTTTTTTGGTTTTGATTCTAAAATTAAAGATACCAAAGCGCCTCAGATTACAGGACTTTTAGCGTATCCGATAGGAGATTCTTCACAAGTAAATAATTCTGCAAAGCCTATTTTTATTAATCTTTCATTACAAAGCGACGGCACATATCTTGCTGGTCAGGTGGTTGCAAGCGGTAAATTGGCTTTTGGGATAAACGCTTACGATACCTCGGATTTTAATTATGGCAAGAATGGTGTTTTTCAAGTAACCACTTTTTTAAACGGATTGCCTTATTTCGGGTATGAATTTGAGACCTTTTCGTTTGAAGAAACAAAATACATCAACACTTTTATCGATTATCCGAGATACCAGTCTCAAAAACAACGGTATCAGAAATTGTTTGTAGGATCTCAATATCCAAACAGTATTATGAAAGAGATTAAAAATGATGGAATTATCAGTGTGTTTTCTAATTTTTCCCTGAATTACAGAATTGTCGTTCAGGATTTTAATGGCAACAGCAGTATTGTAAATATTCCTATTTCGTATGCTAAATTACCAGCAGTGTATGAAGTGGAAAAAAAGACACCTTATCTGTTAAAAGCCAGAAATGACAATAGCTATGCTAAAGATGCTATTTCGGTATTTATTCCGGCAAATACTTTTGATGAAGATTTCTTCCTGAATTTCGATGTAAAAAACAATGAATTATTCCTGCATGATGATTCTGTTGCAGCGTTGGAAAACATGACCATTACTTTTGATGTTACCGACATTCCGACAAAAGAAAGAGAGAAAATGTTTATAGCCAATCTTGATGATGGTAAAGCAGTTTACCGAAGCACCTACAAAAAAGACAGCCTATTTTCCATCAGGACAAAAAACCTGGGTAAATTCTTTTTGATGAAAGATTTGGTTGCGCCTAAAGTTTACAATGCTAATTTTAAGGAAGGTGATGATTTAGAAGATCAGAAAACATTAAAAATTTCTATTTTTGATGATTTGTCAGGGATTAAAGAATACAATGCTTATTTGAACGGGAAATGGATTTTAATGGAATATGAATCCAAATCCCATCGGTTAACACATAATTTATCAGATAACATTTTCGAAAACGGCCGAAATGATTTTAAAATTATTGTTAAGGATAATTTAGGGAATTCAACTACATTTGAATCATATTTTTTTAAAACAAAATAACTATTTTGAAAACCAAATTCACACTATTATTTTTTGTCTTTTCTTTATTTTCATTTGCTCAGACAGCAAGGGTTAAAGGGATCATACTTGACGAAAACAACCAACCGGTAGAAAATGCAAATATTACTTTTCAGGAAAAGAAAACCATATCAAATGCTAATGGGTTTTATATTCTGACTATTCCGGCCAACGTAAAATCGAATTTAAAATTTTCACATCTCTCGCTTAAAGCAGCGGTAGTTTCTTTGGAATTAAAGCCAAATGAAGATTATGAATTTAATATTATCCTTAAAAGCAATGTTGAGCAAATAGGCGAGGTAGTAATCACAAATAACAGAAACAAAAGGGTTGAAGGAGTAACTACTATTTCACCTAAAACTGTCCGATTGATTCCCGGAGCCAATGCCGGGGTCGAAAATATCCTGAAAACATTACCCGGAGTTAATTTTAACAACGAATTGAGTACGCAATATGCTGTTCGTGGGGGTAATTATGATGAGAATTTAGTCTATGTGAACGAAATTGAAGTCTATCGTCCTTTTTTAGTGCGTTCCGGACAACAAGAGGGATTGAGCTTTACGAATACGGACATGGTTCAGAATATTGATTTTTCTGCAGGAGGTTTTCAAGCGAAATACGGAGACAAATTGTCTTCGGTTTTAGATATCACATACCGTCGTCCTACGAAATTTGGGGCTGCACTTGAAGCGAGTTTCCTCGGCGGAAGTCTAGCAGTTGAAACAGCTTCAAACAATCAAAAATGGACTACCATTACCGGTGTCAGATATCGTGACAATAGTTTGCTGGTAAATAGTCAACAAACGGAAACCAATTTCAGACCTCGTTTTGCGGATGTTCAATCGTATGTCACTTTTACGCCAAACACGAAGTTACAACTTAGTTTTTTAGGAAACATTTCTCAAAATAAATACGATTACAGACCATTATCGCGTCAGACTAATTTTGGAACGCTTAGCGAACCTATTGCGCTTTTGGTTGTTTATGAAGGACAGGAAAAAGACAGATATACTACTTTTTTTGGTGCTTTTAAATCGTCTTATGCTGTAAACGATAATTTTAATCTGAAATTTATTGCTTCAGCTTACCATACCATGGAACAGGAATATTTTGATATCCTGGCCCAATACCGTTTGGGTGAAGTGGATTCAAATTTAGGCTCTGAAACTTTTGGTGATGTTAATTTTTCACAAGCCATCGGTTCTCAGTTAAGCCATGCCAGAAACGATTTGGATGCTTTAATTATAAATGCAGAAGTCAAAGGATCTCATAAAAAGGACGACAATCAGATTGAATGGGGAATTAAATACACACGTGAAGATATCCGTGACAGACTGAGAGAGTGGGAGGTAATTGATTCTGCGGGTTTTTCATTAAATCCTCCGATTATTGATTTGCCAATTAACGAACAGCCTTATAATCCTTATGTTGGACCATTAGTGCCTTATAGTAATTTAAGAGCGGTAAATTATGCTAATATTGACAGGTTTTCCGGGTACGTACAATGGAACCGACGTTCACGATGGGGAAATAATGATATTTTTACCAATATTGGAATAAGAGCTCACCAATGGCAGGTAAGCGGTGATAATATCGATGGTAAAGCGCAGACTACTTTTAGCCCTAGAGCGCAATTTGCTATAAAACCTGATTGGGAAAAAGACATGCTTTTCAGGATTTCGGGAGGATTGTATCACCAGCCGCCCTTTTACAGAGAATTAAGGGATTCGCAAGGAAAGGTAAGGCCAAATGTAAAAGCCCAACAATCGGTGCATATTGTTTTAGGAAACGATTATAGTTTCAAAATGTGGGAAAGACCATTTAAATTGGTTTCTGAAATTTATTATAAATCATTAACCGATGTCAATCCGTACACTCTAGATAATGTCAGGATTCGATATGAAGCCGATAATAATGCGAAAGCTTATGCACAAGGACTCGATTTAAGGTTAAATGGAGAGTTCGTTCCCGGCACGGAGTCTTGGCTGAGTTTCGGTTATCTTAAAACGGAAGAAAATATTGAAAACAAAGGATATATTGCCAGGCCTACAGACCAAAGATTAAAATTCGGAATTCTTTTTCAAGACTACATTCCAAATATTCCAGCGTGTAAAATGTACCTGAACTTAGTTTACAATACAGGATTGCCGGGAGGTTCGCCTTCTTACGCAGATCCGTATGACTATCAATTTCGTTTGCGTGACTACCGTCGTGCGGATGCTGGTTTCTCCTATGTTTTTACAGACAGAGCCAGAGCTAAAGAAGAAGGAAATTGGTTAAAAAAATTCAAAGAACTATCATTAGGGTTGGAGATATTTAATTTATTTAATAATCAAAATGCCATTACAAATACCTGGGTTAGGGATGTATATACAAAATCTCAATATGGGGTTCCTAATTATTTGACTACCCGTGTTTTTAGTTTAAAACTGAATATGAAGTTGTAATTCAAAAAATCTTATATTTGATATAAATTCTGAGACATGAAAAAATTCCCTATATATACTATTTTTCCATTGTTGGTTTTAATTGCCAGCTGCCAAAATAAGGAAAAACCAAAGGTGATTTATGAAGATACCAAAACAGTAGCCGAGCCTGTTAAAAAAACGACTGAAGAAATTGAAATTGCCGATTTGCCTATTCATATGGAAGGGACAAGATACCTGCTTCACGCTATAGGTGATGTTCGTGTTTCGGAAGTAAATGGAAGTTACGGATCCAGTAAGACGAATTCCGTAAGTTACGCGTTGTCTAATTATAACCGATTTGAATTAACCGGCTATTTTGAAAATATAAAATTTCAGCATATTGATTCCACGGCTTTAAGACCGTTAACTGATAAGAAGATTCAAATTCAGACTGCCACTTTTCTAAATCTGATTGCTGCAAAAACCAAGAGGCAAATTTTAGTTTATTCTTTGGTTGATTCAGATACAAATAAAGATGGTAAGATTGATGTAAATGATATAAAATCGCTTTATATCAGTGAGTTTAGTGGTGCAAAATTCACCAAACTTTCCGGAGAATTACAAGAGTTAATTGATTGGAATATTGTTGAAGTCCAAAACAGAATGTACTTCAGAACTATTGAAGATATTAATAAAAATGGAGCTTTTGATAAAAATGATAAAGTGCATTACCATTATGTAAACTTATTATCTAAAGATTGGAAAGTAGAAGATTACTCTCCAATCGGATAATTTTTTTGAAATAAGTACGTTGCATTATTCAAATGACTGCATCATAACTAATTTGTTGTAGGTTCCTTTTAATGCTAAGAGTTCTTCGTGAGTTCCCTGTTCAACGATTTCTCCTTTTTGCATCACTATGATATTATCTGCCTTTTGAATGGTTGATAATCGGTGTGCAATTACGATTGAGGTTCTGTTTTGCATCATGTTTTCCAATGCAACCTGAACGAATTTTTCACTTTCAGTATCTAATGCCGAAGTTGCTTCATCCAAAATCATAATCGGAGGGTTTTTCAAAACAGCACGAGCAATAGACAATCGTTGTTTTTGACCACCGGATAATTTATTTCCGGAATCACCAATATTGGTTTCGATACCCAAAGGCAAATCTTTTACAAATTCATAAGCATTGGCGATTTTTAAGGCTTCAATGATTTCTTCGTCCGTAGCGTTTTCTTTTCCTAAAAGGATATTGTTTTTGATAGTATCATTAAAAAGTATCGAATCCTGTGTAACCAATCCCATCAAACCGCGAAGAGACTGCAGATTCATATCTTTGATGTCAATATTGTCTATTTTTATAGTTCCTTCCTGGACGTCATAAAAGCGTGTCAGTAGATTGGCAATAGTACTTTTTCCGCTGCCGGATTGTCCTACAAGTGCAATGGTTTTTCCTTTAGGAACTTCAATAGAAAAGTTTTTCAGTACATTTTCTTCTTCATAACGGAAGTTGATGTTTTTAATTTCAACCTTATCTTCAAAAGTATTTTTTAGAATCGCATTTTCTTTGGAAGTAATTTCATTTTTCTGTCCTAAAATTTCAAGAACTCTATCTGCCGCCGCCATAGCTCCTTTTAAAGTATAGGAAGCTTTTGAAATTGCTTTTGCCGGAGTTAAAATACCGTAAGCCAATCCCATATAAGCAATAAAGGCAGTTCCTTCCAATGTTTTTTCAATTAGCACCATATTTCCACCAAACCACAACAGGGTTGCAATAACAACAATTCCTAAAAATTCACTTATCGGTGTTGATAAATTATTTCTGTTGACCAAGCTGTTAGAGAATCTGTACAGATTTTGAGCAGACTGTGTAAATTTCCCTTGAAAATTAGGTTCGGCATTATAACTTTTAATGACTTTTAAGCCACTTAATGTTTCATCAAGGATAGATAAGAAAATTCCCGATTCCTGTTGAACCCGATTCGATTTTCGTTTTAAACTTTTCCCAACCAGCGATATTAAAAAACCTGACAACGGAATGAAGAAAAACACAAACAAAGTTAATTTTGTACTGATGTAAAACATGGAAACTATCGTGAAAACGATAGTTAACGGTTCTTTGACGATGATTTCAAGAATGGATAAAAATGAAAATTGAACCTCTCCAACATCATTGGTCAAACGAACCATAACATCTCCTTTTCTTTTTTCAGAATAAAAGGAAAGCGGAAGGTGAATTACTTTATCATACAAGGCAAGACGCAAATCCTTTAAAGTACCATTACGCAAAAAAGTAACGTAATACATCGCCAGATAATTAAAAAGATTTTTCAGTAAAAACATCGTTATTACTAAAACTATCATCAGTAAAAGCGAAAATTGAGGGCCTTTTTCGTCACTTGTTTTGGTGACAATATAATCAATATAGTCTTTGGAATAGGCGGGAAGGCTTGTAAATCCAGTGTATACAGGCTCAATTGTGACTTTTTTGGTTTTGTCAAACATCACATTCAACATCGGTATCAGCATTACGAATGATAACGTGTTAAAAATGGCATATAAAATGTTGAAAAAGACATTTAAAAATGCAAATCTTTTGTAAGGTAACGCGTAACGTAATATTTTAAAAAAAGTACTGTTCATTTAGTTCAATTGCATTTCAGCAATAATGTTTTTTATTTTGTTGTCTAAGTAAATTTCAGCTTCCGGGACTTCATTCGTATTTTCAATAGCACAATTCACGCTAAAGTAAAATTTAATCTTTGGTTCCGTTCCACTTGGTCTGGCACAAATTTTACTTCCGTCTTCCAGATAATATATCAATACATTTGATTTTGGAATATTTAAAGTACTGACTTCATCCGTAAAAAGATTTCTGGCAGTCGCATTTTGATAATCTTCAATCATAACGACTCTTTCGCCATTGATTTCTTTTAAAGGTTTTTCACGAAGATCAACCATCATTTGTTTGATTTCGTTGGCACCTTCAATTCCTTTTTTTGTAATAGAAATTAAATGCTCTTTATAAAAACCATAATCGACATACATTTGAAGCAACTCTTGGTATAAAGTGCTTCCTTTTTCTTTGGCTAAAGCCGCCATTTCGCAAACCAGAAGTGTAGCAGCTACCGCATCTTTATCGCGAACTGCATCGCCAACCATAAAACCAAAACTTTCTTCTCCGCCGCCAATAAATTTTTGGTTTGGAAAATCCTTAATCATTTTGGCAATCCATTTAAAACCGGTCAATCCTACTTTGCATTCTACTCCATAGCCGGAAGCCAGTTCTAGCATCATCGGTGTTGAAACAATTGTTGAACCAACAAATTCTGTACCAGTTAGTTTTCCTTGCTTTTTCCATTGCTGAAGCAGAAAATGTGTCATGACAACCATGCTTTGATTTCCGTTAAGGAGAATCATTTTTCCATCATTATCGCGAACAGCAACACCCAGTCGGTCCGAATCGGGATCCGTTCCAATAACAATATCCCCGTTTGTTTTTTCTGCCAAAGCCAAAGCCATGGTCAATGCTTCGGGCTCTTCCGGATTTGGTGATTTTACGGTTGGGAAATCGCCATTAGGTTCGGCTTGTTCAGCAACAATATTTACATTTGTATATCCTGCTTTTGCCAAAATATTCGGAATCGATTTTATAGAAGTTCCATGTAATGACGTATAAACGATTTTTAAGTTTTCTTTGGCTGCAGCCGAAGTATTAAAACCGGCATTTTCAATAGTAGATTGTGCAAAAGCTTCGTCTATTTCTGTATCAATGTATTCGATTAGATCCTCTTTTGCTTCAAATTTGATTTGGTCATAGTTCAAGGCTTCGATAACCTGAATAATTTCGTTATCCTGTGGTGGTACGAGTTGGCCTCCGTCTTGCCAATATACTTTATAACCGTTATATTCCGGCGGATTGTGTGACGCGGTTAAAACGATTCCTGCGTGACAGTTTAAATGTTTTACAGTAAACGAAAGTTCGGGAGTGGGGCGCATATCTGAAAACAGATACACTTTAATCCCATTTGCTGAAAATACGTCAGCAACTACTTTTGCCAATGTATTGCTGTTATGACGGCAGTCGTAAGCAATGGCAACTTTGAGTTGTTCGTTAGGGAATGATTTTTTTAAATAATCGGATAATCCCTGAGTGTTTTTCCCTAGAGTATATTTATTGATACGGTTAGTTCCTACACCCATGACACCTCTCATTCCTCCGGTTCCGAATTCCAGGTTTTTATAAAAACTGTCTTCCAGTTCTTTAGGAGAAGAAGTCATCATTTCTTTGATTGCTTCCTGCGTTTTATCATCAAATGTTGGTGTTAACCAAATATTTACCTGATCTAAAATATGTTGTTCGATGTGCATTTTCTTAATTTAAAAGTACAGGTTGAATGTCCTAAAGGTTTATTTCGGTTGAAATTTTATACCTTTCTTCGTTGTTTTTAGTCCTTAAAATGATTTCTCCTAAAAATCCGGCTAAAAATAATTGTGTTCCTATGATCATTGCTGTCAATGCAATATAAAACAAAGGATTGCTGGTTACTAATATGGTTTCATAGCCTGAATATAGCCTGAATAATTTTAACCCGATAATTAAAAAAGTGGAAAGGAATCCAATAATAAACATTAAAACGCCAAAAGCGCCAAATAAGTGCATAGGCCTTTTGCCATACTTTGATAAAAACCAAATGGTAATTAAATCCAGAAAGCCATTGATAAAACGGCTCATTCCAAATTTAGATTCGCCATATTTTCGGGCTTGGTGAAGTACTACTTTTTCTCCAATCTTTGAAAATCCGGCGTTTTTGGCCAAAACAGGAATGTAACGGTGCATTTCGCCTGAAACTTCTATGTTTTTAATGACTATATTTTTATAGGCTTTAAGTCCGCAATTGAAATCATTCAATTCCACGCCGGAAGTTTTTCTGGCAGCCCAATTGAATAATTTAGAAGGCAGGTTTTTTGCAACAACCGAGTCATAACGTTTCTTCTTCCATCCTGAAACCAAATCATAATTTTCTTGAGTAATCATAGAAAATAAACCGGGAATTTCATCAGGACTATCTTGTAAATCAGCATCCATGGTGATAATTACTTCACCTTCGGCTTTGGCAAAACCAGCGTGTAATGCTTGTGATTTTCCATAATTTCTTAAAAAACGAATGCCTTTTATGTTTGGATTTTCGTCTGATAATTGCTGTATAGTCTGCCAGGAATCATCAGTACTTCCATCATCAATAAAAATAACTTCATAAGAGAAATTATTCGCATTCATGACTTTAGTAATCCATGATGTTAATTCAGGCAACGATTCTTGTTCGTTGAGTAAAGGAATTATAACGGAAATATTCATGTAATTAATTAAATTGTGGACGGTCTTTTCTAACTATTAAACCAATAATTAACGAATAAATCAATCCCAGAAAAGAAAACATTAATAATGTTATTGGAACAGAAAATACTGGTGACGAGAATTTTTTTGTTATAGAAAGGGCTGTTTCTATCTGATCGCTTGTCATGCTTGGGTTTTGTTTCAGCATGACTTTTTTGGTCTGATTTAAAATTTCTTCTATGTATTCAGGGAAAACATAATTAAAAGCAACATTAAAAACGGCAAGCAGTAAAGCAGCAATAAAAGCAATGGTTACACCTGTTTTCAGACATTCTCCTAAAGAAGCAAAACCTTGATTTTTTTTCTTGAAAGCGTTGATTCCCATGTATATGAAAACTATTGGAAATAATAAATAACTGAAAACACTGCTTAATGTTCCAATTAAAGGGTTTTCAAACGGGTCAACATTTAAGACATAAATAATTACAAATGACAGTACCATTGCAAGTCCGTAAAAAAGCCCAAATTCAATTTGCGGCTTTGAAGTTGATTTTTGATTTTCCATTATCAGGTTTTAAATTAATGTACAAATATAAGAATTCTACTGTATCTACGATTAGTCTTTGTGTTTCAAAAAAAGTTACTTAATCATTTGATTTTAAAAAAATAGTTGTACATTTGCACCCTAAAATAATAAAGTTAAAACAAAAAGTTACTGTCAGTTGATACCTTTTTGAAATAAAAAAGCATCAAGACCTAAGGTAGCCATTAATAAAAAGATTTATCATGAAAAAAGGAATTCACCCGGAAAATTACAGATTAGTTGCTTTCAAAGACATGTCAAATGACGATGTTTTTGTTACTAAATCTACAGTTGAAACTAAAGAAACTATTACTCACGAAGGTGTTGAATACCCAGTGTACAAAATGGAGATTTCTAGAACTTCTCACCCTTTCTACACAGGTAAATCTAAACTTATCGATACTGCAGGACGTATTGATAAATTCAAAAACAAATACGCTAAATTCAGCAAATAATAGCTGTTTTATCCTATACAAAAGCCTCTCCATTCCGAGAGGCTTTTTTTATTTTAATCTGTCCGAAAACTTTGTAACTTTGGTACTCTCAACTTAGACCCAAGGCGAAGCCGAACGGTATGAAATAATACTTAAAAAATGAACTATATACTTTTTGATGGAACTGTCCGCAATGCGTTACTTCCTTTTACGTTTACACGTCCAGTTGCCGATATCCGTATTGGAATTCTCACCATTCGTGAAAAATGGGAGAAACATTTGGGTTATACCACAACGACTTTGACTGAAGAATACTTAATGGATAAATTTCCAATGGTTGAAATGGAAGACAATGTTATGATTAATGCTTCGTTTTTGCCAAATGAAATTTTATCCGAAATGGTAAGTAGCCTGGAAGCGAATCAAGCCATTTTTCATGGGGACGAGGTTGTGGCTTTTTATACTAATGATACTCAGGAGGAAGTCGATTTTGATACGTACGAAATTATCGAATTCAATGAAGATTGTATTAAAATAGAACATACCTGGGATATTTTTGCTAAGAATGATGCGGCGTTGCGGGAAGATTTTGAATTAATAACCGAAGGAAGAAGCTCTCAGCCGATTCCAAAAAGTGTTAATGTGCTTTCTTCGGAAAATATTTTTATTGAAGAAGGAGCGAAGTTAGAGTTTGTAACACTAAATGCTTCAACAGGACCAATTTACATTGGAAAAAATGCTGAAATTATGGAAGGGTCAGTTATTCGAGGGCCATTCGCATTATGTGAAGAGGCTCAGGTCAAACTGGCAACTAAAGTATACGGCGCAACAACTGTTGGTCCTCACTGTAGAATTGGAGGCGAAGTTAATAATTCGGTTCTTTTTGGGTATTCAAACAAAGGTCATGATGGTTTTCTTGGGAATTCTGTTTTAGGAGAATGGTGTAACATTGGTGCCGACAGTAACAATTCCAATTTGAAAAATAATTATGAAGAAGTAAAATTGTGGAGCTATGAAACAGAAGGTTTTGCTAAAACCGGATTACAGTTCTGCGGTTTAATGATGGGTGATCACAGTAAATGCGGCATTAACACGATGTTCAATACAGGAACAGTAGTAGGTGTAAGTGCTAATATTTTCGGTAGTGGATTTCCACGCAACTTTGTACCAAGTTTTTCTTGGGGTGGTGCTTCGGGTTTTACAACCTATCTCACTAAAAAAGCTTTTGAAGTTGCTAAAGTGGTAATGTCTCGCCGTCATGTCGAATTTTCAGAAGAAGATGCGAAGATCTTAGAGCATGTTTTTGAAGAAACCAAAAAATGGAGAAAGGAATAGCTTAAACTTTAAGCAAATTATAACACCACGATTGTAAAAGCAGTCGTGGTTTTTTTTGTAAATTTATTCTCTAAATTTTTGAAAATCATGTACAGAACAGAAAACGATTTATTAGGAGATTTGCAGGTTCCTGCTGCTGCTTACTACGGAATCCAGACTCAGAGAGCTATCGATAATTTTCATATTTCAGGAGTAAAACTGTATCAGTATCCGGAATTTATCAAAGGGTTGGCCTATGTAAAGTGGGCCGCTGCCGAAACTAATTTCCAATTAGGATTGTTAGATGAAAAACTAAAAAATGCAATTGTAGCAGCAGCTAAAGAAGTTATCTCGGGTAAATTCGATAAAGAATTTCCAATCGATATGATTCAGGGAGGAGCAGGGACGTCAACCAATATGAATATTAATGAAGTTTTAGCCAATCGTGCCTTGGAACTTATGGGATATCAAAAGGGAGAATACCAGTATTGTTCGCCAAATGACCATGTCAATTTATCCCAATCTACAAACGATGCCTATCCGACTTCTATCCGGATTGCGGGAATTCATTCGAATATGAAGCTGATTGTGCATCTTAAGGACTTAATTCAGTCTTTCCGAAAAAAAGGAGAAGAGTTCAAACATGTTTTAAAAATGGGAAGAACGCAATTACAAGATGCGGTTCCTATGACTTTAGGGCAGGAATTTGAAGCTTTTGCAGCTACTTTGGAAGAAGAAATTGACCGATTGACACAGAATTCTAATTTGTTTCTGGAAACCAATATGGGAGCAACTGCCATCGGAACCGGATTAAATGCAGCTCCGGGTTATGCCAAAATGTGTGCTGAGAATTTAGCAAAAGTAACAGGATTAGCCATAGTTTCTGCTCCTAATTTAATTGAAGCGACACCGGATACGGGATCTTATGTGATTTATTCATCGGCATTGAAACGGATGGCCATTAAAATTTCTAAAATATGCAACGATTTGAGATTGCTTTCTTCAGGTCCAAGATGCGGGTTTAATGAAATCAATTTACCGCCAATGCAACCGGGTTCTTCTATCATGCCAGGGAAAGTAAATCCTGTAATTCCGGAAGTAATGAATCAGGTTTGTTATCGGGTTATCGGAAATGATCTGACCGTTACGATGGCTGCCGAAGCAGGGCAATTACAACTGAACGTAATGGAGCCGGTATTGACTTATGCTATCATGGAATCAATGACTTTATTGGCTAACGGAATGGATACTTTGCGTACAAAATGTATTGATGGAATTACAGCAAACGAGGAGCATTGCCGCGAAATGGTATTGCATAGCATTGGTATTGTGACCGCTTTAAATCCGTATATCGGGTATAAAAACAGTACAAAAATTGCCAAAGAAGCCTTGGAAACCGGCAAAAGTGTGTACAATTTGGTATTAGAACATGAGATTCTATCCAAAGAGCAACTGGACGATATTCTAAATCCGGAAAATATGCTGGCTCCCAAAGCAATTAAGTAAACCCAAAACCCTAATGACCACGTTCTGGACTCCGTTTATGACGTTCTGGACTCCAACTACCACGTTAGGTGACGTGTCTGATGGCGTTCGGAACGTCAAAAACCACGTTGAGTAACGTATCTTTCCACGTTCGCAACCTCATTTACCACGTCCGGGACGTCAAAAACCACGTTAAGGGACGTGCCTGATGACGTTCGGAACGCCAAAAACCACGTTCATAACCTCGTTTACCACGTCTGTAACGTCATTGACCACGTGGTATGACGTGGTCAATGATGTCCGGGACCCCGTTTGCCCCGTTAAGTAACGTGGTCATTGGAGATTGAGACGTAATACGTGAGGTTGGCTTTGTTTGTATTGGGTAAATTATTGATATATAAGTTTTTATTAATTTTTTCAAACCGATTTTTGTGCTTAAATTTGCGGACTTAATTTTTTGACAACGATTTCATTGATTAAGGATTTTTATGGAGAACAAGAAAAAAGTTGCTTTTTATACCTTGGGTTGCAAACTGAATTTTTCAGAAACATCAACCATTGCAAGAAACTTTCAGGAAGAGGGTTTTGACCGTGTCGATTTTGAAGAGGTTGCTGATATTTATGTTATCAATACCTGCTCTGTAACCGAAAATGCTGATAAGCAGTTCAAGCAGATTGTAAAAAAAGCCATGAAGCTGAATGATAAGGCTTTTGTCGCTGCCGTAGGTTGTTATGCACAGTTGAAACCGGAGGAATTAGCAGATGTTGATGGTGTGGATTTGGTTTTAGGCGCAACAGAAAAATTCAAAATCACGGATTATATTAATGATTTGTCCAAAAACGATATGGGCGAAGTGCATTCCTGCGAAATTGAAGAAGCGGATTTTTATGTGGGAAGTTACTCGATTGGAGACAGAACCCGTGCGTTTTTGAAAGTGCAGGACGGATGTGATTACAAATGTACGTATTGTACTATTCCGCTTGCTCGTGGTATTTCACGTAGTGATACGATGGATAATGTCCTAAAAAACGCCAAAGAAATTTCACAACAAGGCATTAAAGAAATTGTACTTACCGGTGTGAATATCGGGGATTACGGAAAAGGAGAGTTTGGAAATAAAAAACACGAGCATACTTTTTACGAATTGGTTCAGAGTTTGGACAAAGTAGAAGGAATTGAACGTTTGAGAATATCTTCAATTGAGCCCAACTTATTAAAAAACGAAACGATTGACTTTGTTTCCAAAAGCAGAACTTTTGTCCCGCACTTCCATATTCCACTGCAATCAGGAAGCAATACAATCCTGAAAAAAATGAAACGCCGTTACCTGCGTGAATTGTATTTTGACAGAGTAGCTAAAATTCGCGAAGTAATGCCTCATGCTTGTGTTGGTGTAGATGTTATTGTTGGTTTTCCAGGTGAAACAGACGAATTGTTTCTGGAAACCTATAATTTTTTAAACGAATTGGATATTTCGTATTTGCACGTTTTTACGTATTCTGAAAGAGATAACACAGAAGCTGCAACGATGGAAGGAGTCGTTCCTGGAAATGTTCGGGCGAAACGAAGCAAAATGCTGCGCGGTTTATCGGTTAAAAAACGCCGAGCCTTCTATGAAAGTCAATTAGGAACTGACAGAACTGTTTTGTTTGAAGGCGAGAACAAAGAAGGGTATATTCACGGATTTACGGAAAATTATGTCAAAGTAAAAACGCCCTGGAATCCGGAATTAGTCAATACCCTGCACGATATTAATCTGACAAGAATTGATGATGACGGTAGTGTGCGAATGGAGTTTTTGAGTGTTGAGGTTTAGTACTTATAGTGAAACCTGATTTTCGTAATCCGAAATACATTTTCGCTATATTGTTCTATAAATTCAAATTTATTACGACCGGGTTCTTCAAGTCGGATGATTGAAGTAGCATCTATTTCATAATACATAGTGTCGCCTTCTAACATGAATTTACCGCCATTGTTTCGATACGCAGAACGAATTAAGGTAAACTCCGACAGATTCCAAGTGGTGTGATCCACATCAAAGTTAGTGGAATCTCCGGTCAAGCCCTCCGTGATTTCGGTTCTGCATCCGTAATATTTTTCTACGTTTTCAAAAAACTCGATGATTTTGTGATTTGTTTCTTCTGAACTCATGGAATAAAGATATATGTTTTTTCGAAAAAACAAAAAAGCCGTTTCATTTTTGAAACGGCTTTTTAATTTATATTCTGATTCCCGGCGGGAGTAATTCTTTATAAGTTGGGTTCTTCTTGAAAAAAGCAGCTATTTTTGGTAAGATTGGGACTACTTTTAATTTTCTTTCAATAGCAATGGCCATGATGTCTTTTAGAAAGTCGGAGATGAATTCTTCGTTGTCAAAATTTTCAGGAACGCTCATCCTTGTTAAGAATATTTTCTTTTCCTGAAAAGAATATTCAACCGTAATCAGCTTTCCGTCAGCTAAAGCTTCGAACTGTCTAGAAAAAGTATTGTCTTTGATTTCCATATTTTTTAAAAAAATAATATTGACCATGGAGACAAGTCAATCAAATAAATTATTTTTATGCAAAATTAAGAATAATTAACCGGCTTTGCTATTAAAAGAGTTAAATAATGAATAAAGTCCATGTCTATTTTATGCCGGGAATGGCTGCCAGTCCAAAAATTTTTGAAAGGATAAAATTGCCTGAAAAGCTTTTTGAAGCGCATTTTTTAGAGTGGTTTTTGCCGGAACCTAAAGAAACATTGGAGCATTACGCCAAAAGAATGACTGCCAAAATACAGCATGAAAATGCAATCCTGATTGGTGTTTCTTTTGGAGGTATTTTGGTTCAGGAAATGTCAAAAATAATGCAGTTCAGAAAAATAATCATTATATCAAGTGTGAAATGCAATGAGGAATTTCCGTTGCGAATGAAGTTGGCCAAGAATACAAAAGCATACAAACTCATTCCTACCAGCTGGATTTCCCATCTTGAATTTTTATTAAAATACGGTCAGGGAGATCTGATTAAAAAACGTCTGGAGCTGTACAAAACATATCTTTCCGTTAACGATAAAAAGTATTTGGATTGGGCAATTGAAAACGTCCTGAATTGGAGCAGAACAACAATAGATGAAAACGTAATTCATATTCATGGTGACGCGGATGAGGTTTTTCCAATTAAGAATATTAAGGATTGTATTAAAATTAATGGAGGTACTCATTTGATGATTCTCAACAGGTTTAGATGGTTTAACAGCAATTTACCGGAAATCATTCTGAAATAGGGTTAGCATTTACTATTTTTACATTTTTAAAGAAAAGCACATGAAAATGATTAAGAAAATAGCATTCCTTATTTCAATAATTGGAGTAAGTAGTATATTGATTAACGCGACAACAGTTCATAAAGGATTAAACGCAACGTCTTTGACAACGCTGCCGGATTCAATTGATTTTGCAGGTGAAAAAGCACCATTGCATATTTACGATGTCAAAGAAAGAATGGATAGAGAGTTGCTGGTTAATGAAAATTTGCATTCCTCAACAATTCTGATTATAAAAAGAGCCAACAAAGCATTTCCTATTATTGAGCCTATTTTGGCAAAAAATAATGTCCCGGATGATTTTAAATACCTGGCCGTAATTGAAAGCTCTCTTCTTAATGCTGTTTCGGGTTCAGGAGCTCGTGGAGTTTGGCAATTTATGCCTGATACGGCAAAAGAGAAAAAGCTGGAAGTTACGGAAACGGTTGATGAACGTTATCATCTTGAAAAAGCAACTGAAGCTGCCTGTAAATATTTCCTTTCGGCAAAAGAAAAATTTGGTTCCTGGACACTGGCTGCGGCTTCGTATAATGGAGGTATGAATGGCATTGCAAAGCAAATAGAATTTCAGCAGGTGAATGATTATTATGATTTACTGTTAACAGAAGAAACGGCAAGGTATGTTTTTAGGATTTTAGCGTTGAAAGAAATTATGAAAAACCCCGTAAAATATGGGTTTGCTATTCCGAAAACCGAATTATATGAAAATTTGCCAACCAGAAAAATTGAAGTAGACAGTGCTATTACAGATTTAGCATCGTTTGCAAAAACGCAGGGAATCAATTATAAAATCCTGAAGTACCATAATCCATGGTTGCGTGATAAAAAATTAGACAATCCGAACAAAAAGAAATACACTATAGAAATTCCGTTAAAAGGATATAACTAAAATGAAAAATATGACTACAGCAACCATTGCATCATTAATAATAATAGGTCTTTTGGCTGGAATGCTAAGCGGATTAGTTGGTGTTGGAGGTGGTATAATAATGGTTCCGCTATTGGTTTTGCTGGTTGGATTTTCGCAACATCAGGCTCAGGGAACGAGTTTAGCCGTGCTATTGGCGCCTGTGACGGCAATTGCTGTTTTTAATTATTATAAAGAAGGGTATATCAATTGGAAATTTGCTATTGTCATTGCTATTTTCTTTGTTGTAGGCAGTTATTTTGGCAGTAAGTTTGCTGTAAACCTAGACCAAAAAATGCTAAAAAAGATTTTTAGCATTGTTCTTATTATTATGGCCGGAAAAATGTTGCTGGAAAAATAAACGGCTAATTTGTTGTTAGCTGCTCGTCGGTAATATTTTTTTCAATAAGCAGGCTACCCAAACCTTCTCTGAAAGCATTGTAATTCATAGTGTATGCTTTTACATAAGTGCTTTTATTGTCAGGTTGTGCACCGCCACGTTTTATGTTGACCACTTTTAAATCCTGATCTAAAAAATAAGATGTAGGGAATCCTAATGTATGTTTCAAATTCGAAACAATATTAGCGTCATTTTTGTACGTTTCGTGAGCATAACATATGGTGATGTTATGGTGGAATTTACGGGCTATTTTTTTTACATTATGTTTTTTATCCCAAAACAGAATTACAAATTTCACATCCTTGCTGTATTTTTGAGCCAATTTGTTTAATGCCGGAATTTCTCCTTTGCTTGGAATGCACCAGGAAGCATAAGTCAGGATGAAAAGCGGTTTTTTAAAGCTGCTGAGTTTGACCTTTCTTTTTTCAAAACTCTTTAAAGTGTAGTCTTCAAAGGTTGTTCCGATCAGATAATTGGAAACCAGAGAATCAAATAAAATCTGACCTTTTTGCCAATCTTTATTTTCAAATGCCAAATCCGATTGGACATTGTACTTTTTTAAATGTTGTCTTACGGCACTGGCAAAACCCGACCCGTTCTCTTGGCCATAACCAAAAAAACAAAAGGTGAAAAGCATAAATAGTAAGTAAATTTTTCTCATAGTCAATGCGTTTATGTTGCAAAGATATAAATCTATCGTGTTGATAATCAACAGTGTTTCTTATTTCGATGAATGGTGTGTTATTTCCGATGACATGCTTAAAATAACAAAAAAAGCCACGTTAAAAACGTGGCTTTTGTAGGAATATTGTGTTGTTGAACTAGATTTTTTTCATCTGGTCTTTCATCATTTTAATCTGATCTTTCAGCATGTTTTGTTTGTCTAATTTCTTAGCTTCGTTTAACAGATTTGTTGCTTCAATTTTTCTTCTTCTGCTCATTGCTATCCCAGCTAGATTTAATTTGGCAAGAGCCAGATCCTGATCCATGCTCAAGCCTAAACTAATCGCTTTTTTGAAGTATTTTTCTGCTTGCGTCAGATTGGTTTGTGAAAGCATCAGTCCATGAAGGTAATTATAATAACCTTGTTGTTTTTGAATTAAGGCTGTTTCCGGATTTTTTATTTTATCCAACCAGTTTTTTGCTCCTTCAAAGTCTTGTTTTCTCAATTTTAAGAAGGCCAAAAGAATATATTCGTTCTTAAAGTAAAGAAAAACAGGAATTACTGCTAATAAAATTAAAAAAATACCATTGCCTATATTACTTTCGGTAAACTGCCAAACACCAGCAATTACTAACAATGCAGCTATTACGAGTTTAATATTTCTATGAAACATATTTTGTTTTTTTATAATGAATTGCAAATATAGTAAAACGATTTAAAATTATTTTTATAAAACCACTTGCAAGAAAAAAAAATGGTTGTATATTTGCACTCGGTTTTTAAGCAACCCAAAACAAAGATATTATATAAGATTTTAAAGATACAAAGTTATGAGTAAGAGAACGTTTCAACCATCGAAAAGAAAAAGAAGAAATAAGCACGGTTTTATGGACAGAATGGCTTCTGCGAATGGAAGAAAAGTGCTTGCTCGTAGAAGAGCAAAAGGAAGACATAAATTAACTGTTTCTTGTGAACCAAGACACAAAAAATAATGTTTGACTGTTGAACATATTAAAAGGCGTTACTATTAGTATCGCCTTTTTTTTATATCATGTTCAAAAAAAAGCATAAGTTTTTGAAATAATAGTAAGCTTTTAGCAACGAACTTTTTATTTTTATATCCTCAATTTTAGAATGGTTAAGGAAGAAAATTAATCTAAAATAAGTTTAAATGACAATTGGCACATTAGAAAATGTCGGTATTAATCAAATTCTTGATACTTTTAATCTGTCTTTTTCGGACTACATTCTCCCTTTTAAACTTTCAGAAGAACAATTTAAAAATAAGATTATAAGCGACAGTATCGATTTGTCACTTTCTGTCGGAGCCTTTGAAGAAGACAAATTAATAGGTGTTATCCTTCATGGTAAAGATGTAATTGATGGAAAAAACACGGCTTATAATGCCGGAACCGGAGTAATCCCGGAGAGCAGAGGACAAGGTATTACGAGAAAGCTGTACGATTTCATTATCCCGGAGCTTAAAAGAAAGAATTTCAGCCAAATTCAATTGGAAGTACTGACTGAAAATACTGCTGCAAAGCACACCTATGAAAAATTAGGGTTTCAGGTAAGCCGGGAGTTAGGTTGTTATAAAGGGAATTTAAATAAAAAAGGAACCGATAGTACAAACATCCATCCTTTGAAAGAGTACGACTGGAATCAGCTGCAACAATTTTGGGATTGCAAACCATCATGGCAAAATTCAATAACAGCTGTCGAGAATCTGTTTCAAACGAATGTTTCCATCGGAATTTACGATCAGAAGGATTTAATGGGATATCTTATTTTCAATCCGATTACCAAAAGAATTCATCAGTTTGCAGTAAACAAAGAGAATAGAAGGAAAGGTTTGGGCAAACAGCTTCTGGATTATATCATTTCGGAAGATACTATGCCGGTTACGATCATAAACGTCGACAATAGTGCCATTGCAACTGCAAAGTTCCTGCAATCAAATGGTTTAGGAATGTTTATCAGACAATACGAAATGACACTCGCCATTTAAAATTAAAAACGCATAATAATTAATAAACAACAATAACTACACAATGCCAAAAGACAATTCAATTAAATCGGTTTTAATCATAGGTTCAGGACCAATCGTAATCGGACAAGCCTGCGAATTTGATTATGCAGGTTCGCAATCAGCCCGTTCGCTAAGAGAAGAAGGAATCGAAGTGATTTTGATTAATTCAAATCCGGCGACTATCATGACGGATCCAACTATGGCTGATCATGTCTATCTAAAACCGCTTACGACAAAATCAATTATCGAAATTCTGAAAGCGCATCCGCAAATCGATGCTGTCTTGCCTACAATGGGAGGACAAACAGCGTTAAATCTTTGCCTGGAAGCGGATGAAAAAGGAATTTGGCAGGATTTCGGAGTAAAATTAATTGGTGTCGATATCAATGCCATTAATATTACCGAAGACAGAGAGCAATTCAAACAATTGCTTCAAAAAATAGACGTGCCAACTGCACCGGCAGAAACGGCAACCTCTTTCTTAAAAGGAAAAGAGATTGCTCAGAAGTTTGGTTTTCCGCTTGTAATCCGACCTTCGTTTACTTTAGGAGGAACCGGAGCGGCGTTTGTGCATAAAAAAGAAGATTTCGATGCCGCCTTAACGTATGGTTTAGAAGCGTCTCCAATCCACGAAGTCTTAATTGATAAAGCTTTATTGGGATGGAAAGAATACGAACTGGAATTACTTCGCGATAAAAACGATAACGTAGTTATTATATGTACTATCGAAAATATGGATCCAATGGGTATTCATACCGGAGATTCAATCACAGTGGCGCCAGCGATGACTTTATCAGACACAACATTCCAAAAAATGCGTGATATGGCCATTCTGATGATGCGCAGTATTGGTAATTTTGCTGGAGGCTGTAACGTGCAGTTTGCTGTTTCTCCTGATGATAAGGAAGATATTGTAGCTATTGAAATCAATCCCCGCGTATCGCGTTCATCGGCTTTAGCCTCAAAAGCAACGGGTTACCCAATCGCAAAAATTGCCACTAAATTAGCTTTAGGGTATCATTTGGATGAACTTCAAAATCAAATCACGAAGTTAACTTCAGCATTGTTTGAACCAACTCTGGATTACGTTATTGTGAAAATCCCACGTTGGAACTTTGATAAATTTGAAGGTTCTGACAGAACTTTAGGATTGCAGATGAAATCGGTTGGTGAAGTTATGGGAATCGGGCGTTCGTTCCAGGAAGCGTTACACAAAGCCACTCAATCTTTGGAAATCAAAAGAAACGGATTAGGAGCTGACGGAAAAGGATATAAAAACTACGAGCAAATTATCGAAAAACTGACTTACGCAAGCTGGGACAGGGTTTTCGTGATTTATGACGCGATTGCAATGGGAATTCCATTGTCAAGAATTCATGAAATTACAAGAATTGACATGTGGTTCCTGAAGCAATACGAAGAATTATACGCTTTAGAAAAAGAAATTTCAAAATATTCAATCGATACTTTGCCGAAAGACTTACTCTTGGAAGCAAAGCAAAAAGGTTTCGCCGACAGGCAGATTGGTCACATGATGGGTTGTCTGGAAAGTCAGGTATACAAATTGCGTGATGAGAAAAATATCAATCGTGTGTATAAACTGGTGGATACTTGTGCTGCTGAGTTTAAGGCATTAACCCCTTATTATTACTCAACTTTTGAAGCAGAAATCGAAACGGCAAACGGCGAGCGATATGTTTCTAACGAAAGTATTGTTACTCCTAAAAAGAAAGTAGTGGTTTTGGGTTCAGGACCAAATAGAATAGGGCAGGGAATCGAGTTTGATTATTCTTGTGTTCACGGTGTTTTGGCTGCCAAAGAATGTGGTTACGAAACCATCATGATCAACTGTAACCCGGAGACGGTTTCAACCGATTTCGATACGGCTGATAAATTATACTTCGAACCTGTATTCTGGGAACATATCTACGACATTATACGTCACGAAAAACCGGAAGGTGTGATTGTGCAGTTAGGAGGTCAAACGGCTCTTAAACTGGCTGAAAAGCTTTCAAAATACGGAATAAAGATACTGGGAACAAGTTTTGATGCTTTGGATTTAGCCGAAGACAGAGGACGTTTCTCCGAGTTACTGACCGAATTGAATATTCCATTCCCGAAATTCGGTATTGCTGAAAGTGCTGAAGAAGCATCAAAATTAGCAGATACCTTAGATTTTCCTTTGTTGGTTCGTCCTTCGTACGTTTTGGGTGGACAAGGAATGAAAATCGTGATTAACAAACCGGAATTGGAAGAACACGTAATCGATTTACTGAAGAGTATTCCGGGGAATAAATTATTATTGGATCATTATCTTGACGGAGCAATTGAAGCGGAAGCAGATGCAATCTGTGACGGTGAAAATGTGTACATCATAGGCATTATGGAACATATCGAACCTTGCGGTGTCCATTCAGGGGATAGTAATGCAACATTGCCTCCATTTAATTTAGGAGAATTTGTCATGCAGCAAATTAAGGATCATACGAAGAAAATTGCTTTGGCTTTACGAACCGTAGGTTTAATCAATATTCAGTTTGCTATCAAAGACGATACGGTTTACATCATCGAAGCCAATCCAAGAGCTTCCAGAACAGTGCCGTTTATCGCAAAAGCGTATGGCGAACCGTATGTTAATTATGCAACAAAAGTAATGCTGGGTGAAAATAAAGTAACCGATTTTACTTTCAACCCGCAATTGAAAGGATATGCTATCAAGCAACCTGTTTTCTCTTTCAGCAAATTTCCGAATGTAAATAAAGCTTTGGGACCTGAAATGAAAAGTACAGGAGAAAGTATCCTTTTTATTGATGATTTAAAAGACGATCAATTCTACGAATTGTATTCCAGAAGAAAAATGTACTTGACTAAATAAAAAAAAGCCCCAATTTAAATTTGCACTGCCCCCAAAAAGTTAGACACTATTTGGGGGTATTTTTATGGAAAGAAAAGTCAAGTATAATTTTGCATTAAAGCTTGAATGTGTAAAATTAGTTGTTGAA